>CASELE010000005.1 GCA_949288735.1 uncultured Alistipes sp. | reverse complement strand
GGCTTCTCTTATGAAAAAGAGGAATCGTTCTCCGTCATTAAGACATCTTGTATTGTATCTATATACACATTCTGCACAATACCAGTACAAATGCTTTGCCGACACTTTGTGATATATGCCGAGTATCATTCGTTTCAAGTGTGACCAGAAGTTCTCAATACCATTATTTGGTACCATTCCCGCCACGAAGGGAAACAAGAAGTATCAAAGAATTGAATAGATAAATCAGTGTGGAATCAAAATCCATTTGCTTTCATCCACTCTGTAAATGATGTCTTTGTCTTTCCCAAAGCATTGTAAAGTTTTCGCAAATCCGACTTGTTCAACTTTGACCAATTGACAGATGAATCGTTCCAAAGGACTGCGAGTGATGAGCTGTCAAGTTTGGACAAATCAGGTTGAACCATCAGCCGTTTTGAGGATTGGGAATTCTGTGGATTTATCTGTACTATTGATTCCGCCAATGGAACTGGTGTTCTACCAAGGCTTTCGTTTAATGTTTCCATTGTGTACCTATGTGTACCTATGTGTACCTAAATTACATATCTTTGTATATGTATTAAACCAGAATTTTAAGGTTGGTACATTAAAGTATATAAGTGTGAAAAATAAAAGGCAGCCTTTTCAGACTGCCTTCTGGAGCGGAAAACGGGACTCGAACCCGCGACCCTCAGCTTGGGAAGCTGATGCTCTACCGACTGAGCTACTTCCGCATTGGAACGGGTGCAAAGATAGGTGCAAATCGTGAATTTTGCAACTTCCCACCCTCTTTTTTCATCCGGGCAATGCGCCGAAACCGCATCGGCGATGTAACCGGGCATGGGACCGCTCCGCACGCTACCCTATCCGTCTCCCGAGACACTCCACTCCACTCCACTCCACTCCGCCCCGCCCTGCCGGCGACGGTATGGGAATCCGGACGAGGGGCGTCAATCCATCTTCAGCACGGCAAGGAAGGCCGACTGCGGCACCTCGACGTTACCGATCTGCCGCATGCGCTTCTTTCCCCGCTTCTGCTTTTCGAGCAGTTTGCGCTTACGTGTGATGTCGCCGCCGTAACACTTGGCCGTCACGTCTTTGCGTACGGCCTTCACCGTTTCGCGGGCAATGATCTTGGCACCGATGGCAGCCTGTATCGCGATATCGAACTGCTGTCGCGGAATGAGCTCCTTGAGTTTCTCGCACATCCGGCGGCCGAAGTCGTAGGCGTGGTCGGCATAGATGAGCGACGAGAGCGCATCGACCGGATCACCGTTGAGCAGGATATCGAGCTTGACCAGCTTCGAAGGCTGGAAACCCGTACGGTGATAGTCGAACGAGGCATACCCTTTCGAAATACTCTTCAGCTTGTCGTAGAAATCGAAGACGATCTCCGAAAGCGGCATGTCGAAATTGACCTCCACGCGATCCTGCGTGATGAAGGTCTGGTTCTTCAGCACGCCACGCTTGTCGATGCAGAGCTTGATGACGTTGCCGAGAAACTCCGCCTTGGTGATGATCTGCGCCAGGATGCAGGGCTCCTCGATCTTGGCAATCTTCGTCACCTCGGGCAGTCCCGAAGGGTTGTGGACCTCCACCACCTCGCCCTGCGTGGTGGTGATGCGGTACGAAACGTTCGGTACGGTGGTGATGACATCCATGTCGAATTCGCGGTAGAGCCGTTCCTGGATAATCTCCATGTGCAGCAGCCCGAGAAAACCGCAGCGGAATCCGAAGCCCAGCGCCAGCGAGCTCTCGGGCTCGAAGGTGAGCGACGCGTCGTTGAGCCGCAGTTTCTCGAGCGAGGCGCGCAGGTCCTCGTACTGGTCGGCTTCGACGGGATAGACACCGGCGAAGACCATAGGCTTCACATCTTCGAATCCGGCGATGGCCTCCGATGCGGGCCGTTCGACCGAAGTAATCGTATCGCCCACCTTCACCTCGGACGAGGTTTTGATACCCGAACAGATATAACCTACGTCGCCGGCCCGTATCTCGTCACGGGGCTGCATGCGGAGCTTCAGCACGCCTACCTCGTCGGCATCGTAACGGCTGCCCGTATTGAAGAACTTCACATGGTCGCCCTTGCGGAGCACCCCGTTGAAGACGCGGTAGTAGGCTATGATGCCGCGGAACGGATTGAACACAGAATCGAAGATGAGCGCCTGCAACGGGGCGTTCTCGTCGCCCTTGGGTGCGGGGATACGGTGCACGATGGCCTCGAGCACCTCCTCGACACCCTGTCCGGTCTTGCCCGAGGCGAGCAGAATCTCCTCCTCCTTGCAACCGATGAGGTCGATCACCTGATCCTTAACCTCGTCTATCATGGCCGAATCGACATCGATCTTGTTCAGCACGGGGACGATCTCCAGATCGTGTCCGACAGCCAGATATAGGTTCGATATGGTCTGGGCCTGAATACCCTGCGTGGCATCCACGACAAGCAGGGCGCCCTCGCACGAGGCGATGGCGCGCGAGACTTCGTAGGAGAAGTCCACGTGTCCCGGCGTATCGATCAGATTGAGCACATAGGTCTGGCCGTCACGGGCACGGTACTCCATCTGGATGGCATGGCTCTTGATGGTGATTCCCTTTTCCCGTTCGAGCTCCATGTCGTCGAGCACCTGCGCCTGCATGTCGCGTTCGGTGAGCGTATGGGTCTTTTCGAGCAGGCGGTCCGCCAGGGTCGACTTGCCGTGGTCGATATGGGCAATGATACAGAAGTTGCGAATGTTTTTCATCTTCGTTCGCGCAAATTTCCGCACAAAGATAACGCGGCCGCGCCGTAAAACCAAATGCCTCGGCGGTATCGGCCGTCAGGCCGGGGCCGAAACGGAGCAATCCGGGCTTCGCGCGACCGGAGCGCGAACCCGCGGGGGCGCCCCCGACCGCGGCACCGAAAGCACGGAGGGACGGAACGCATCCACGCTGCACCGCCGAAACCCTGCGGGAAGCGTCTCGGAGGCGGACCGTCATTTTAATCGGTCCGAAGAGTCGGATTTTCGCAGCTTCTTCGTATCTTTGCCCCATTGCAAACCCACGCAAAAAAGAACGTAACATGAATATCTCCTACAACTGGCTCAAGCGCTATCTCGACACCGACCTGTCGGCCGAAGAGATGGCGGTCATCCTTACCGACATCGGCCTCGAAGTCGAGAGCTTCGAACGCATCGAAGGCGTACGGGGCGGTCTGAAGGGCGTCGTGGTGGGCGAGGTGCTCACCTGCATGGACCATCCCGACTCGGACCACCTGCATGTCACGACGGTCGACGTGGGATCGGGCGAACCGCTTCCGATCGTCTGCGGCGCAGCCAACTGCCGTGCCGGACTCAAGGTGCTGTGCGCCACCGTCGGCGCAGTACTCCACCCCGACGGCGACGAGAAGGAGTTCAAGATCAAGCGCAGCAAAATACGCGGTGTGGAGTCGCTCGGCATGCTCTGCGCCGAAGACGAACTGGGTATCGGCACCTCGCACGAAGGCATCGTGGAGCTGCCGGCCGACGCTCCCGTAGGCACGCCGGCACGCGACTTCCTCGGCATCGAGGACGACTGGCTCATCGGCATAGGTCTCACGCCCAACCGCTCCGATGCCACGTCTCACATCGGCGTAGCCCGCGATCTTGCCGCGTACCTCACCGCCCACGGAACCCCCACGCGCGTGAAGATGCCCGATGTCTCGGACTTCCGCATCGACGACCGCGACCTGAACATCGGCGTCGAGGTGCGTAACCCCGAGGCGGCTCCCCGCTACGTAGGCATCACGGTACGCGGCTGCAAGATCGGCCCGTCGCCCGAATGGATGCAGAAGTGTCTGCGCGCCGCGGGTATCCATCCCAAAAACAACCTGGTGGATATCACCAATTTCGTACTCTTCGAGCTGGGACAGCCGCTCCATGCCTTCGACGCCTCGAAAATCGAGGGCCGCAAGGTCGTGGTACGCACCTGCGACGAAGGGACCCCCTTCGTCACGCTCGACGGCACAGAGCGTCGGCTGAGCAGCGAGGACCTCATGATCTGTTCGGCCGAGCGCCCCATGTGCATCGCGGGCGTATTCGGCGGTCTGGACTCGGGCATCAGCGACACGACGACCGACGTCTTCATCGAGAGCGCCTACTTCAACCCGGTATGGGTTCGCAAGACGGCCAAGCGATTCGGGCTGAACACCGACGCCTCGTTCCGCTTCGAACGCGGCATCGACCCCAACATGCAGATCTACGCCGCCAAACGCGCCGCCCTGCTCTTCAAGGAGCTGGCCGGCGGCAAGATTTCGAGCGACCTGATCGTGGCAGGTACGGATACGGTCCCCGATTTCGTCTTCGACGCCTCGTTCGCACGTATCGACGCCCTGGTGGGCAAGCATATCCCCGAAGAGACCGTGCGCACGATTCTCGGCGCACTCGACATCCGGATTCTCGCCGAGAAAGAGGGCGTCATGACCGTATCGGTCCCCCCCTATCGTGTCGACGTCCGGCGTGAAGCCGACCTTGTGGAGGAGATTCTCCGTATCTACGGATACAATCGTGTGGAGATTCCCGAGCGCGTACGTTCGACCCTCTCCTACGCCCCGAAACCCGATCGCGAACGGCTCGTGAACCTCGCATCGGATTTCCTCTCCGACAACGGATTCACCGAGATCATGTCCAACTCGCTGACCCGGGCGGAGTACTACGAAGGGCTCGTCTCCTGCCCGGCCGAACGATGCGTGCGCATACTCAACCCGCTGAGCGCCGATCTCAACGTACTGCGGCAGACACTCCTCTTCCACATGCTGGAAGCCGTGCAGCTCAACGTGAACCGCCGCAACGGGGACCTGAAGCTCTACGAACTGGGCAACTGCTACTTCTACGACGGCGAACGTCGCAACGGCGACGATGCCCTCACCCCCTACTCGGAGGAGTTCCGTCTCGCAATCTGCGTAACGGGCGCCGACATCCTCCCCTCGTGGAACGAGAAGGCGCGTCCCAGCTCGTTCTTCACGCTGCGCGCCGTCGCAGAACGGCTGCTGCACCGTTTCGGTATCGACCTCGCCGCACTCCGCGCCGAGCCGCTCAGCAACGATCTCTATGCCGACGGCCTTTCGGTCGAGCTTAACGGCAAGGAGTTCATGCGTCTCGGCCCTGTCGCGCCGGCTCTCCGCCGCCGCTTCGACCTGAAACAGGAGGTCTTCTTCCTCGAAATGGATTTCGAGGCTCTGATGCGTTCGACTCGCAAGCACCGCATCGTGGCGCAGGAACTGTCGAAATACCCCGAAGTACGGCGTGACCTGGCCCTGCTGGTGGACCGTTCGGTCACCTTCGCCGCACTGCGCGAAACGGCCTTCGCAGCCGAGCGCCGTCTGCTGAAGAGCGTGACGCTCTTCGACGTCTACGAAGGCGACAAGCTCCCCGAAGGCAAGAAGTCCTACGCCCTTGGCTTCGTGCTCGAGGACCGCGAGCGCACGCTCGACGAAAAGAGCATCGAGAAGGCGATGTCCAATCTGATACGCCAGTTCGAAAGCCGCTGCGGCGCCCAGGTGCGCGGGTAGCATACTACCGATACGTGCGAAGGGCGGAACCCGGTCGGGTTCCGCCCTTCGTCGTACGGCGAGCCCGAAACCGGACTCAGAGCACGGGCTTGATACGCGGCGGCTGGATGGTGACGAACGAGCATCCGTTGTCGCTGCAGGTCGAGACGATGCGCACGGCCCGTACCGGACGGTCGGGATGGAGCGTGACGCTGCCCTGCACCAGCTCGTCCGCCCGCTCGAAGTGCTCGCCGTCGAAGGAGATCTCGGCGTAGCCCGTGGTCACGATGGTCTTCGGCAACTGGAGATGGCCCGTCTGGAGAAAGAGTTCGCGGCAGTGCACAGGTTCGGAGAAACGGTAGAGTATCCAGTCGCCCTCCCGGCAGGTACGGGCCGTACGGGCGAAGGTCCGGTAACGCTCCACGTTGGACCACGGGATACGGCGGCTCTCGCCCATCGAACTGGTGAGCGTCAGAGCCGGTGTGATGGTTCGGTAATGAGCCTCGGCACCCACCTCGGCGCTGCGGCCCGTGCCCAGTCGCGTCCGGAAGAGATAGCGGTGCGGCTCGTCGGTCGCAATCGGGCCCGTATAGCGGTATTCCGTCGTGTCGCCTTCGACACGGTAGAAGAGCACGGCTCCCGCATCGGGTGCCCCGGCCTGCAGCAAACCGTCGTCGTAGCGCACCTCCGGCGGGAAGAGTCGGAAGCCGACGCCCATGGCCGTCAGGCGGTCGTAATGGGCACGAAGCCGGGCATAGAATGCAGGCCAGCCTTCGTCGTTGCCGTGCCACGCCTGCTCGGCCAAAGCACAGATGCGCGGATAGCAGAGAAAGTCGATGTAGTCGGGACGTTCGGGTTCGTGCGACACGTAGATCTCGCTCCAGAAGGCCCCCTGCAGACCCTCCACACAGGCCCGTTCGCTCGCGGAAAGGGGTGTGGGGAGCTCGAATTCGTAGGTCGCCCGCACATCGAACACGGCGGCCCAGCTGTGTCCCTCCTCGCGCGGTGCCTGGCGCATGTCGAAATAAAAGTACTGTGCCGGCATCACCACCGTCGGATAGCCCGCACGCAGGGAGGCGAGACACGCTCGGGTATCCTCCCAACCATGCACGCGCACGCTGCGCGGCAGGCGCCCGCTGCGCGCCGCTTCGTTCCAGACGGCGGGCTGCTTGCCGTGACGGGCGAGGATTTCGACCGTCCGCTCCATGAAGTAGTCCTCGAGACGGCGCGGATCGTCCGTACCCAACCGCTGCATGAGGGCCCGGCAGTCGGGACAGCGGCGCCACTGCGACACCTCCACCTCGTCGCCGCCCACATGAATATATGGTGAGGGAAAGAGGTCGCACACCTCGCCCAGGATGTCGTCCAGCAGCACATAGTTCTCCTCCCGTGCCACACACCAGGCCGACCGCTCGTCGTAGCCGTTCGAAGCCGACAGATCGGGCATGTAACGGCACAGTATTTCGGGCCTCACGCGGGCAATGTTGCGGCTGTGACCCGGGAGGTCGATTTCGGGTATGATCTCGATATTGCGCACGGCGGCATAGCGGATCAGTTCGCGCAACTCCTCCTGCGTAAAGAACCCGCCGTACTTTTCGTTCCACTTGCCGTAGACGGGACGCACAGGTGAATCGCCGCCGCGGAAACCGCCCACTTCAGCCAGTTCGGGATGGGAAAGAATCTCGATACGCCACCCTTCGTCGTCGGTGAGGTGCAGATGGAGCTTGTTGATTTTATGATAGGAAAGCAGTTCGATATAACGTTTCACGGCATCGGCATCCTGCCATGTCCGGGCCACGTCGAGGTGCATGCCGCGATAACGGTAACGGGGTGCATCGGTCACTTCGCGGCAGGCGAGCCGGACGGGCAGCACCGCTTCGCCGGCATAGACCCCGGGAGGCAGGAGCTGGAGGAGGGTCTGCACGCCGTTGAAGGCACCGCCATAGTCGGAAGCCTCGATTTCGATACGGTCGGCAAGAATCCGCAGCACGTAACCCTCGGTCGCATGCCCCTCGGCGAGCCGCAGCACGAGCGGCGAGCCGGACGAACGGGTGGCGTCGACCGACACTCCGAGCCGCCGACCCAGATAACGGGCCAACGGCTCGAGCGACGTGTCGCAGACGATGACCGTGGCCGAATCGAGTTCGAAGCTGCCGCCGAGGTTCCGTACGGCAAGCGGAGTGGGAAGAATCTTCGCCCAGAGAGGGGGACAAAAGGCTGCGGCGAAGAGCATCAGAGCGAAGAGCTTTTTCATGCGAAGAGCGGATTTTGTTCCGCACAAAGATAACTTTTTCGACCGAATATGGCTAACTTTGGGGCACCAAAACGACATCCGAGAATGGAAGAGGACAAACGACTGAAAGCCACGGCACGGCTGCTGGAGGTGATGAATACCCTGCGCGAACAGTGTCCCTGGGACCGCGAACAGACATTCGACTCGCTGCGCAGCAATACGATCGAGGAGACCTACGAACTGGCCGACGCTCTGCTCGATCACAACATGGAGGGTATCAAGGAGGAGCTGGGCGATCTGCTGCTCCACGTAGTATTTTATGCCAAGCTGGGTGAAGAGGCCGGGGCCTTCGACTATACGGAGGTGGTCAACGCTCTGTGTGACAAACTCATATATCGGCACCCGCATGTCTACGGAGATATACACGCACACACGCCCGAGGAGGTCAAGGAGAACTGGGAGGCGCTCAAACTGCGGAAGAAACAGCGCAAGAGCGGTACGCTGGGCGGTGTGCCCCGCTCGCTGCCGGCCCTGGTCAAGGCGCTGCGCATCGGCGAAAAGGCCGCGGCAACCGGGTTCGACTGGGAGCGGCGCGAAGACGTATGGGCCAAGGTAAAGGAGGAGACGGCCGAGGTCGAGGCGGAAATCGAATCGAAGAACCACGAACGGCTCGAAGCCGAATTCGGCGACCTGTTCTTCGCGCTGGTCAACGCCAGCCGTCTCTACGGCATCGATCCAGAATCGGCCCTCGAACGGACAAACCGGAAGTTCATACGACGCTTTAACTACATGGAAGAACATGCTGCTACCGAAGGTCATACGCTTCATGAACTGAAGCTCGACGAAATGGAAGCTCTCTGGCAGCAGGCCAAACGGGAAGAGTAACAAACGCAACAAAATATAGATATGGCTGTCATTCGGAAAGTCCGCGGGCACGAACCTGCAATCGGAGAGAACACATTCGTGGCTGAAACGGCCGTCATCCTGGGCGACGTGACCATCGGCCGCGACTGTTCGATATGGTATAACGCCGTACTGCGCGGCGACGTAAACCGCATCGTCATCGGCGACCGCACCAACATACAGGACGGCGCCGTGCTCCACACCCTCTACGACGGGTCGAAGCACCCCTCGCAGACCATCATCGGCAACGACGTGTCGGTCGGTCACAACGCCATCATCCACGGCGGCGTCATCGGCGACAACTGCCTCATCGGCATGGGGGCTACCATTCTCGACAACGCGGTCGTCCCCTCGGGCTGCATCATCGCGGCCAACGCCCTGGTTCTCTCCAACGCGAAGCTGGAGCCCAATTCGGTCTACGCCGGCGTACCGGCCCGCAAGGTGAAGGAGATCACTCCCGAACAGCGCGACGAAATCATCCTCCGTACGGCCCACGACTACCGGCTCTACGCCTCGTGGTATACCGACGGGAAGGAGTAATCCCGCCGCAAACTCCGCCCGTCACAGATGAGCCGCTCGCCGAAGACCTCCGTCTGGATAGCCAACCTGCTGGTAGCGCTGGCCCTCACGCTGGTGATCAACTTCTCCTATCTGCTGCTGCTTATCGTCGACCGGAGAAGCGATCCGCAGCACGACCGGACGCTCCGGCAGCCCTACCCGCGCGAAGGAGTCCTCGTCGTCACGCCCGACGGTCACGGCTACCTGCGCTATGCGGAGCCACCCATCGACAGCGTGTACGTTCCTGCCGCACGCATCCGGCGCCTCGGACTGCAGGACGGCGACCGGCTGGTCGCGGATCTCGTCGGTCCGCGCCATGCCGGTGCGCACCATCGGCTGGGTGAAATACGGCGCCGCAACGGCGCGGACTTCGATTACGGGGCCCTCTTCAACCGTCCGTCGGAGAGCATAGAGACCATCTATCAGCTGCTCTACTACTTCGTCTTCGCCTTTATTCTGCTCGCGTTTCTGACGGCCGGACGGCCCCATACGGCCCGCCGCTTCGTCGTACGGTGCATCTGGTGTCTGGCGGCCGCCGTAGCGCTCTACATGGTCGCCCCGACCATCGACTGGCACACGGGACGCATCGCCATGAACTTCTGCAACGGGGGGCACCGTTTCGACTTCGTGCTGGTCCTCAAATGCTCCTTCACGCTCGTGGCAGCCATTCTGTACGGCTGGATATATCGTCTGGGGACACAACGGCAGGCCATGGCCGTGGAGAACGAACGGCTCAAGAACGAGAACCTCATCACACGCTACCACATGCTGGTCGGCCAGGTCAACCCCCATTTCTTCTTCAATTCGCTCAATTCGCTGGCGATGCTCGTGCGCGAGAAGCAGGACGAGAAGGCTCTGACCTATATCGACCAGCTCTCGTACACCTTCCGCTACATCCTGCAGAACGGACAGAGCACGCTGGTAACGCTCGACGAGGAGATCCGTTTCGCCGAAGCCTACGCCTACCTCTTCAAGATACGCTATGCGGACAAGCTCTTCTTCGACATCCATATCGAAGAGCGCTACCGCCAGTGGCTGCTCCCCTCGCTGTCGCTCCAGCCGTTGATTGGTAATGCAGTAAAACACAACGCCATCACGCGCAGCCATCCGCTGCACGTGTCGATTCGCACCGAAGAGGGGACGCTCGTGGTATCGAATCCGGTCGTTCCCAAGCTGAGCCCCGAGCCCGGTACGGGCATCGGACTGGAAAACCTGCGCAAGCGCTGGGAGCTGATTACCGGACACAGCATCGAAGTGAGCCGGACGGAGGAGCGGTTCACCGTGCGGCTGCCGCTGCAAAAACCATCGGGACGATGAAGGTACTGCTCATAGAGGACGAAACCGCCGCCGCCCGCAATCTGGAGGCGATACTCCGCCAGACCGAGCCCGACATCGAGGTACTCGCGACGACCGAAAGCGTCGAGGAGAGCGTGGCCTGGTTGCGCAGCCATCCCACACCGGATCTGATATTCATGGATATACATCTGGCCGACGGGGCTTCGTTCCGGATTTTCGACCAGACGGAGGTCGAAGCACCCGTAATATTCACGACGGCCTACGACCGCTATGCCCTCGAGGCCTTCCGCGTGAACAGCATCGACTACCTGCTCAAGCCGCTCAATGCGGACGATGTCGCGCGCGCCATCGGCAAGTGGCGCCGGCTGACAGGCGCCGAGCGCACGGAATACGGCTCGCGGCTCCGTCGCATGGCCTCGGACAACGGAACCGAACGGGTATTCCTGATACACGTGCGCGACCGCATCGTCCCTCTTCCGCGCGAAGAGATCGCCTATTGCTACACCTCCAACGAGAAGGTGACGGCATGCACCCTCGCCGGTACGCTCTATCCGCTCGACCGCACGCTCGAAGCGCTGCACGCGGTACTGCCTCCCGACGACTTCTTCCGCGTCAACCGGCAGTTCATCGTCGCCCGCCGGGCCGTACAGGAAATCGCCGTCTGGTTCGGCGGCCGCCTCACGCTGCGGCTCACGGTCGATACACCCGAGCGCATCGTCGTTCCGAAGGCACGCGTGCCCGAATTCAAGGTATGGCTGCGGTCGCTTCACCCCGCCGAATAGCCGTTTCGCCCGACGATACGGACGTTCGGACCGTCGCACCGGTCGTCATTGCGGCACGAGGCGCTATCTTTGCATCGGGACCCGAACCGCTCCGGTGCGGTCCGGAATCCCGCACAGGACAAAAACACAACGTCATGATGAAGAGAAATTTGTTTGCAGTCTGCGCCGCACTCTGCGTACTGACAGCCGCGGAATCGTCCGCCCAGAATCGTGAAGTACCAGCCGAACGTCCGCGCCCCACGGCGGAAGAGATTGCCGAGACACGCACGCAGCACCTGGCCCGCATCCTCTCGCTCGACGAAGAGCAGACGCGTGCTCTGCGCAAGGAGCAGCTCCGGCTGGCCGAGCAGCAGGAACGCATGGCCGAGGAGCGCCGCGCCTACGACGAACGGATGAAGAGCCTGCTCGACGAGGAGCAGTATGCGACCTGGCAGCAGATGCGGCATCGTCCGCACCACCCGCACCGCCGCCATGCATCGGCGCACCGGCCCGAGGCGTGCCCCTGCGGCGCACCGGCGCCCGCATGTTCCGCTCCGGCCTGCCATCCGCACCGGTACGATGCTCCGGCGCCCGTTCCGGAAGAGGGTCGGGGCCCGCACCGGCACGCCCGCTGCGGACGGTAGCACCTCCGCGGGGTGGAACCCTAAGTTCCGCCCCGCGGTCGTCTGACCCCCCGATTCGGACAATTCGCCCGCACGCATGCGGCAATGACGGGGATTTGTCGTATCTTCGCGGCATTCGACGCATTTTTACTCTCAAGTTCAAGACTCGGTTTTGCAGATGAAACGATTCGCATCCGCCCTGATACTGCTTCTCTGCGCGGCAAGCGCCTACGCCCAGCAGGGGACGATTACGGCCACGATCATCGACGAAGAGACGCAGCAGGGACTGCCGGGCGTCATCGTCGAGATAGCGCCCGAAAATGCCACCGACCAAAAACGCTACCATACAACCGGTTACGGAGGTTCACTCAGCATCGCCGGGCTGGACTACGGCAACTACCGCGCCGTATTCTCGTTTCTCGGCTACGAAAACCTCGAACAGCGCATCCGCGTCAGCGCCCCGAAGCGCAATCTGGGGCGCATAGGCATGGTACCCGCAGCCGAACAGATCGCCGCCGTGGTGAAGGAGGCCAAGGCCCTGCGGGCTTCGCAGCGCGGCGACACGCTCAGCTACAACGCCACGGCCTTCAAGGTCTCGGTCGATGCCGACGTCGAAGGGCTGCTCAAGAAGATGCCGGGCGTCACCGTATCGGACGGAACGGTAGAGGTGCAGGGCGAAGAGGTGCAGAAGGTATTCGTCGACGGCAAGGAGTTTTTCGGCGACGACGTCGCCACGGCCATCAAGTCGCTGCCGGCCGAGGCGGTGAAGAGCATCGAGGTCTACGACAAACTGAGTGACAATGCCGAGTTTTCGGGCATGGACGACGGCGAAGGATACAAGGCCATCAACATCGTCACCCACGAAAACATGCGTCAGGGGCAGTTCGGCAAGCTCTATGCCGCCTTCGGCTACGATACCGACACGCAGAGCGGGGAGCGCTTCAGATACAATGCGGGCGGAAACGTCAACATCTTTCAGGGCGACAGCCGGATTTCGCTGCTCGGACTCTTCAACAACGTCAACCAGCAGAACTTCTCCTTCGAGGACATTCTCGGCGTGACCGGCGGCACGCCCAACCGTGAGATGCACTCCTACATGACACGGCCGCAGAGCGGTGTGGCAAAGGTCAACGCCATCGGAGCCAACTATTCGGACACGTGGGGCAAACGGGACCAGGTATCGTTCCAGGGCAGCTATTTCTTCAACCACACGCGCACGACCAACCACTCGACCCGGTACAAATGGTACGAATATCCGGCCATCGACACCCTCTCCACTACGGGCGAATCCAGGACGCTCAACAGCAACCATCGTCTGAACGCCCGCATCGAATGGGACATCTCCGAGAATCAGAACCTCATGCTCCGCCCCTCGTTCAGCTACCAGGCCAACGACCCCTACTCCACGGTCGACGGATGGCAGTTCGGCCAAAGCGGCTACAGTCGGACGCATACCTTCAGCGACGAGGTGAGCCGCGGCTACAACGCCCGTCTCTTCGCCGTCTATCGCGCGAAGCTGGGCAAGGACGGCCGCACGATCACCGTCGATGCGTCGGGCCGCTACCGGAGCCGGACGAACCGCTCCCGTTCGGCGTCGAACACGGCGCCCATCTCCGACATCGCCCCGGAAAGAGACCCCGCAACGGACGGATTCATCGACTCGGAGGAGTATCTCGACATGCGCTATCTGTACAACGACGCCCCGTCGAGCGAATACGAGGTGGAGGGCAACTTCACCTATACCGAGCCTGTCGCACGGTACGCGCAGCTGAGCGCCCAGTATCGCGCCGAATACGAATACCAGGAGCGCGACCAACGGTCGTACGTCACGGGGGAGAGCTACGACCTGACGGGCATCGACCCCGACCCTTCGCTCTCGAACTCCTACAACAGCGGATACATGATTCACCGCGTCGGCCCGGGCTTCCGCTACGCGAAGGACAAGAACCGCATCGTGGCCAACATCTACTACCAGAGGTCGACCCTCGACGGTGAGGTAGCCAACAGCCGTTCGGAACGCATCGCTCACAATTACAACAACATCACCTACTTCCTGATGGGGCAGTTCAACATCAACCAGCAAAACTCGCTCCGGCTTTTCGTCCGCTCCTACACGCGAAACCCCTCGATTACCGACCTGCAGAGCGTCTTCGATGTCTCCGACGCGCAGTACATCACGAGCGGCAATGCGGCGCTCAATCCCTCCTACTCGCACAATCTGCGCCTGCACTACGTACACTCGAACCTCGAGAAGGGACGCACCTTCATGTGGATGGGCATGGTGCAGAACACGTCGGACTACATCGCCTCGAACGTAGCCTACAACGGTACGGTCGATATCGACGGCACGACCTACAACTACCTGCAGTTCTCGCGGCCGGTCAACATGGACGGCTACTGGATGGTCCGCACCCACATCAGCTACGGACTGCCCGTGGGCTTCCTGCGCTGCAACTTCAACGTCATGGGCGGCGTCACCTACACGCGCACGCCGAGCCAGATCAACGGCCTGCGCAACGATGCGGGCAACATGGGCTACGACCTGCGGGCCGTGCTGGGCAGCAACATCTCCGAAAACATAGACTTCACCCTCTCGTGGGACGGCACCTACAACGTGGCGCGCAACTCGATTCTCGTCTCGGGAGACAACCGCTACTTCAACCACACGGCCCGCGGCGATCTGAAGTTCGTCTTCTGGAAAGGTTTCACCTTCACCGCCTCGGCCGCCTATACGCAATACAAGGGCATCACCAACGACTACGACGACTCCTACCTGCTGTGCAGCGCTTCGCTCGGCAAGAAGATCTTCCGCAACCAGCGCGGCGAGATCAGCATCGGCGTGAACGACATCTTCAACCAGAACACCGCCTTCGTCCGCACGACGGGTTCGGGCTGGACGCAGAACGACACGAACAGCGTCATCGGCCGCTACTATCTGATCACCTTCTCCTATAACCTGCGCCGTTTCGGCAAGAAGGGATCGACGAACATACGCGACTACGAAGGCATGGAGACAAAGTCCTTCCGTCCGGGCATGATGCCCCCTCCGCATCGCTGACGCCGCATCCGCGACAGACAGAGAGCCTCGCCGTACGATGTCGGCGAGGCTCTCATGCTATCGGACCGTCTGTCGCATCGGTGCGGATGCCCGGCAAACGGAACGCGTCAGAGCTTATCACCCTTCACGTCGCCGCAGGTGCATTCACGGCGGAGCAGCCGGTGCAGCCCCAGGCAGGCCATGCCGCCATAGAGGAGAACGAGCATCCACAGCGCACGGATCTCCGGCATCACCTCGCCGATCGAGGCCCCCATCGAGCGGATACGTATGAAACCGTTCACGCCGTGGGTGCTGGGCAACAGCTTCCCGAGCGAGAAGAGCCATTCGGGAATCGCCTCGCGCGGATAGGAGATGCCGCTCAGCAGCAGGAAGGGGATGGAGGTCCACAGCAGGAAGAGCAATGACTGCTCGCGATAGCGGAAGAGCGTCGAGACGGCTATTCCGAGCAGGATGCAGGCGAGCAGGTAAGGAACCAGCAGAGCGGCGAGTGTCGCCGGCGATCCCTCGATCGGATAGTGGAAAAGACGATAGTGGACGCAGAGGACATAGAGTGTCGTCACGGTATAGACCGAACCGTAGGCCAGGGTCCGGCCAGCCACGACGGGCAGCGTAGACATTCGGGTGCGGCCGGGCGGGCACAGCCTGCGGTAGAGTCCGAATTCGCGCCACGTACCGCCGACCATACCCAGACCGATGAGCAGGGTCTGCTGGATGATGACCATCAAAATGGCCGGCATGACGAAGGTACCGTAACCCAGATAGGGGTTGAAAAGGTTGTGCGAACCGAAGACCACGGGCTGGGTCATCGCCATGGCCTGGGGAATCTGCGCCCCGCGGGCCACGAGACGCTGGAACTCGACCAGAGCACCCGTACGGACGATGGAGGTGGCCAGCTCCTGAAAGACCTGACGATAGACGAGGAAATAGCTCGCATCGGCATAGATCGGTACCGTGGCCTGATCGCCGCCGAGCAGCCGGCGTTCATACTCCTCGGGGATATAGACCACACCGTATATTTCGCGATCGTAGAAGAGTTTTTCGGCCTCCTCCATGTCGGAGGGTTCGTAGGCGACGTAGACGTTGGGACCTGCATCGAATGTGCGGATCAGAGCGCGGCTCGCCGGCGTCTGGCTCTCGTCCACCACACCGATGGGGACGTTGCGCAGCACCTCGGGGCCGTAGGCCAGCGAGTATAGCGTCGCGTATATGAGCAGGGCGAAGATCAGGATAAGCATGGCGCCCGCATCGCCGAAGAGCATGCGGTATTCGTTGACCGTCACGCGACGGAACTGTACTCCGTACGAACGGAGCTGACGGACGAGACGTTGGATGGTACGCATGTCAGAGCCTCCCCCAAAACGTTTTTTCGGTGCAGAGACGGCGCAACCGTGTCAGGCACAGAAACGGTAAGACGATAAACAGGGCCATGCCGCACAGATCGGGCAGCGAACGGAGCGCCGGGGCGCCGCGCAGCATCTGGTCCACGCACAGATCGGCGTAGAAGGTATAGGGAAAGAGCAGGCTGAAGAGGCGCACGGCAGGCCACATGGCCATCACCGGGAAGGTGAAGCCCGAATAGGTGAAGGCCAGTACCGAATAACCGCCCGCTATCGAGAGCGACAGCCGAAGATTGCTCAGTATCGCCACGATGGCGACGCCGATCGACTGATAGGCCGCCACGAAGAGCGCGTTGGCCACCAGAATGATGCCGAGGCTCCCGTTCAGGGGGACGCCCGACACGAGAAAGAGCACGGCGAGCATGACGACCGAGACGATATACATCGCGACGAAATGGAGCGCCATCTTGCCGGCAAGGGCCGCAGACATCGACCCTCCGGCCGATGCGAGCCATTCGGAGGCCGTCGCCCGTTTCAGTTCGGTACCGAGCGCGAGCACCGTCGTCATGATGACAAAGATGAGCAGCATCATCGGCATGAAACTCGGCAGCAGATAGTATCCGTAGTGCAGATAGGGATTGAAGAGCACGTGGCTGTCGAAGCGCACGGGCATAAGCTGCGCCATGGCCTGCCGCTCCGTAAGGCCGAGCTTGGTGAGGAGCTGGATCTGCACTCCGCCCGAGAAGGTCGTCACGGCAGTCTGTATATCCTTCGTAAGCAGACCGTTCACCGTAATATTGGTACCCGACACATAATTCTCCACATGAGTCTGGCCATTGCTGAGAATCTGCTTCTCGAAACCCTCCGGAACGAACACGACACCGTATACCCTACCCTCGCGGACGAGCCGTTCGCCCTCGATCATCGACTGCACGTCATACGCCACGCGCACCGAAGGGGTATCGTCGATCATCTGTACCAGTCGGCGCGACAGAGGCGTATGGTCTTCGTCGCAGACGGCCACAGGCATGTCGCGCGCCGCACCGCGGCTGAAAAGCAGGGCGAAGAGGGCAAACGATACCAACGGCAGAATCACCATCATCACCCCGTAGACGGGCTGATGGCGGATACGTCCCGCCTCGCGGCGCATCGCCGCCCACGCATTGTGCAGAAAACCGCGCATCGTCGTTCTTCTCTACGCTATCGCTTCTCCGTTGCGGAGAGCCTTTCCCAGTCCACCACGACACTCATCCCCGGACGCAGCCCCTCTTCGGGACGGACGGGAACGGCCTTTACCGCGAAGGTGCGAATATCGAAACCTCCCCGCGTACGGGTGGCCGACCAGGTAGCGAAATCGGCCTGCGGAGCGATATGGCTCACCTCCAGTTCCACGTCGCTGTCCAGCGCGGGCACATAGCCGGTCATGCGTGTGCCCACACAGATGTCGGGCATCAGCGTCTCCTTCAGATTGAATACCACCCAGCGATCGTTCAGGTCCATGATGGCCACCACGGGATAACCGCTTCCCACCAGTTCGCCCTCCTCGGCGATGACGGTCGAGACCTCGCCGTCGACAGGCGAATATACCATCGCGTCGCCGATATAGGCCTCCACTTCGCTGACGGCTCCCTCGGCCTGGCGCACCTGTGCGGCGGCGGCCTCCTTCTCCTCGGCGCTCGCGCCGTCGCGCACCAGGTCATACTGTGCACGCGCCGCCTGCTCGGTCGCCTTCATCGCCTCGAAGTTGGCCGAAGCCTCATCGAGCTGCTGGGCCGGAACAACCCCCTGCTCGTGCAGGCTCCGCACACGTTCGTAGGTCTTTCGGGCCAGTTCGAGTCCCGCCTGTGCCTTCTGCCAGAGATTCAGCGCCGCCTCCTTCTGCTGACGGCGCGCACCGGTCAGAGCCTTGCGGTCGAGTGCCGCCGCGGCGCTGCGCGCCGCCTCGGCCTGGCGCAGTTTGGCCTCCAGTTCGGGTGTCGAGAGCGTATAGAGCAACTGGCCGCGCGAGACCTGTTCGCCCTCGACTATCTTCATGCTCTCGATGCGGCCCGCCACCTTCGACGAAGCCTTGTAGGTGGTGCACTCGACGGTACCCTGCACGAGCATGGGCTCGCGCCCCTCCAGCAAACGGCCGACGAGCACGATGGCGGCGACGAGCACGACTATCGCCGCGATGATTCCGACAGTGTGGATATTGTTGCCTTTTTTCATGGGATCTGGTATTTTCAACGGTTATTCGAAAGAGATTTGCCGTGCATCGGGACGACGGATGTAACGGGAGAACTCGTCGCTCATGCCCGCCGCCTCGAGCAGCTTGGCCAACAGCAGATCGTATTCGCAGGCGGCCTGCATGCGTTCCACGCGCACGGCCGCAAGATTGAGTTCGGCATCGATAAGATCGGACGAGGAGCTCATCCCTTCGAGAAACGCCGCATTCTTCACCTTGAGGTACTCCTCGGCAAAGGCGATCGAGGCGTCGATCGAGACGATGCGGTTGGCACAATCGGTCATCTGGTTGTAGAGCTTGCCCACAAGCGTCGCGATATCCTCTTCGGCCTTGACGGCGAGCGCCTCCACGCGCCGTACCGTATGGCGGGCCGACGAATAGTTGTACTCACGGCTCAATCCGTCGAAGAGCTTGAGACGGACCCCGACACCCACGGCCCATCGGGGCAGGATGCCAGTCACCTGGTAGTTGTAGAACGAGGCCCCGCCCATGGCCACGATCTGCGGCATGAAGTCGGCCCGCTGCGCCTTGGCTCCCTCCTGGGCCAACCGGCGCTTCAGCTCCACCTGCGCGAGCAGAGGATTGCGTTCCACGGCCTGCTGGCGGTAGTAGTCGACCCCCTCGAGCTCCGTGAGAAGGAACATGCCCGTAACCGGGCGGCAGAAGCCCCCCTCGGCGCCGAGCGTATTGTTCAGGGCATCGGCCACGGTCTTCCGCTGCAGGCGGGCATTGGCCAGTTCGCGTTCGGCCTCCGCCGTCTTGAAGGCGACGTAAAGCCGCTCGCTGCTGGCAATCATGCCGCTGCGCTCCAGTGCTTCGGCATCGGCCAGGTGGCGCCGCATGCCCTCGGCCACCTGTTCGCGCACGGCGACCACCTGTTCTGCGAGAGCCAGTCCGAAGTAGCGTTCGACCAGTTCGGAAACCAGCGCATTGCGCGTCCCCGCACCCGAAGCCTCGGCCTCCTGCTGCCCGATACGCGCCGCCCGGTTGGCGGCATTGATCTTGCCGCCCATAAATATGGGTACGGTCACCTCGCCGCCCACGAAACCGAGGCTGCGGTCCTGCAGGCGAAGCGACCAGTCGGCGCCGAGCATCGGCGAGATGAGGCCCTGGAGCGATGGTATCAGCTCCGTCGGCACGATTCCGCTCGCGAGCAACTGACCGGCGAGCCGGTTCACATCGCCCTTCGCGCCGTTCAGATCGATATCCATATCCTTGCCCAGATAGGCGTAGGCGCCCGTGATGCCGATGCGGGGCATGCGCAGGCCGATGGCCGCGCGACGCTCCTGCTCGGCGGCACGCAACTGATAATCGGCGGCACGCAGCGCCGGATTGTTGGCATCGACCATCGCCAGCGCCTCGTCGAATGTCAACAGGCGCTCCTCCTGTGCCGCAACGGGCAACAGAGCGAAGAGCGAGCCGAGGGCCGCTACGACCGTTCGTACTATTCGTCTCATGATTCGTTCCGAGAAATGAAATGATCGGAACAAATATAGGCGGATTCATCCGTTTTTCCGAATCCGGGCGAGCTTTCGGCGCATTTTGGCTCCGAATCGTCCAAAAAAAGGTCTTTTTTACCTATCGGCAGAGATACCGAGATGGGCATTGACACGCAACACCTCGTCGGCCAGCTCGGGGTATGCCGTCACCTCGACACCCCCCTCGCGCAGGTCGAGCGCCCCGCGGCAGCGGACGAAACGGTCGGGTTCATAGAGGGCGAAGACCACGCGGGCCACGCCCAACCTCAACAGCATGGCCGAACAGCTCTCTGGCTCGCTCGCCCGTTTCGAGCAGGGCTCCATCGAGGAGTAGACCGTCGCACCGCGAAGCGATGCACCGGCGGCGATCGCCTTGGCCACGGCCTCCTGTTCGGCGTGATGCGTAGCCGAACTTTCGTGTGTATAGCCCGTATAGCGGGCTCCGTCGCACGTGACGACCACCGCCCCCACACGGTACGAGCCCCCACACGGCTCGCATCGGCGGCTCAGCTCCACGGCCTGCCGCAACAACGGCAGATCCTCGTCCCGGCGGTCGGGACGCAGCGTGTATTCGGCGACATGGAGCGCACCGCAGGTCGAATCGCGGTGCGATACTCCGGCCGGAAGCGCATCGAACGGGAAACGGGGAGCCCGGTCATCCGCGACGCGGAGCGACGGACGAGAGGCCAGCCGCAGCGTATCGGCCAACCCTTCGACGAGGAAGCCGCGCAGCACCTGCGCACCGCCCTCGACCAGCAGGTCGCCGATGCCCCGTTTTTCGAGTTCGGTCACGACAAAGGACATCGTGAGGCGCCCGGTGACAATCGTCTCGGCCACGCCGGCGAGACGTGGCACGGGGCGCTCCGCGAAGACGATACGCGGTCCTTCGCCACAGGTAAAGATCCGTGCGCCGGGATCGAGGCATCCGGTGCGGGTCACGGTGATCCGCACCGGATCGGGCGACGCGCCACGGCGCAGGCGTTCGCTCCGCAGCGCCTCGGGCAGCACGAGTCGCGGATTGTCGCGCCGCACGGTCTCGGCGCCCACGAGAATGGCGTCGCACCGGGCACGCAGCCTCTCTACGGCGGCCCAGTCCGCTTCGTCGGAGATTCGGAGCCGCAGCGCGGTGCAGTCGTCGAGAGCGCCGTCGGCCGTTACCGCGGCAGAGAGATGTACCTTCATCGTCGTCGGAGCGTAAGAATCGTGATTTCGGGACGGGCACCGAGCCGCATCGGATAACCGACGTACCCGATGCCGTCGTTGATGTAGAGCGTATGCCGTCCCTCATCGTATCGGCCGCTCCACCGTTCGTAGAGGAGCTGTGCCGGCGAGAAGCGGAAGCGGCCGAGCCGCACGGCCGCCTGCATGGCGTGGACATGGCCCGAGAGGGTGAGATCGCCGTAGCCGAGCGCCGTGATACGGGGCCAGAGCTGGGGCAGATGCGACAGCGTGATATTGTAATAACAGTGCGGCACGCCGGCATAGGCGTGGGCTATCTCCATCCCTATCTCGGCATCGTGGCGTCGGATACTGAAGGCCGGATCGAACGAAATGCCCGTGAGCGTAACCGAATCGCCGCCGCGCACGAGCCACACCGTCTCGTCATCGGGCAGACGCCATCCCATGCGACGCTGCCGCGCCGCGAGGCTGTCCATATTGACCGGAACGGGAAGCGCAAGCGAATCGCGGATGTAGACCCCCGTATCGTGGTTGCCGATATTCGACCAGACGCCCAGCGGCGCCCGCAGCCGGCCAAGCTGTCGCATGAGGCTGCCGTCGAGCTCCGTATAGCGGATGTTCACCAGATCGCCCGTGAATACGATCATGTCGGGACGGAGCGATTCGATGCGGCGCACGAGCCGTTCGGTCTCGCGGGCGGGACGGACGAGCGACCCGAGATGCAGGTCGGAGAAGTGCACGATGCGCACGCCGTCGAATCCGGCCGGAAGACGCTCCGACCGGATCTCCACCTCGTTGATCCGGTAGTGCGTCCGGCCGCATGTGGCCCCCCAGAGCAGAATCGCAGCGACACAAAGCGTCGCGACGCTTCCGGCGCGACGCCGGCCGAAGAGGTCGAACAGATAGAAGGCCCAGCGCGGCAACACGGTCAGCAGATAGACGAAGAAGAGCCACATGCAGGCCGTGACGACCGGCCCCGGATTGTCGGGCAGCAACCGGAAGAGTCCCCATGCGACGAGAGGCAGCAGATCGGTCGCCGCGGTCAGCAGGATGAAGAGACGGCGCACGCGGCGCGGCCGTCCGCCCATACGGCGGCGGAAGTAGTTCAGATCGAGCAGCAGGGTCAGAAGACCGAAAGCCAGAACAAGCCAGACCATAGAAGAGAGGTAGAGTGGACAAAGATAGTGAAAATCCCGTTCCGCCGGCGTCGCGCATCCGTGCCGCGGCATACATCTTGCCGTATCCGGCATGTCCCACAAGGCATACGTTACGGGAAGTTGTCCCGTTTTCACTATCTTTGCACCGCAAACGACCAGTCGCGACACATCATGGAATTTCTGGAACAACACAACCTCACGGGCATTGTAATCGGCATAGCCACCTTTCTTATTATCGGACTCTTCCACCCGATGGTCATTCGGGGCGAATACCATTTCGGCGTACGCTGCTGGTGGTTCTTTCTTGTCATGGGCATCGCGGCGATGGCCGGCGCGCTGATCGTGCGCCACATCCTGTGGTCCACGCTGCTGGCCGTATGGGGCGCCTCGTCGTTCTGGAGCATCGGCGAGCTCTTCGAACAGCGCCGCCGCGTGGCCAAGGGGTGGTTCCCGAGCAACCCGAAACGAAAGGGGTGACTCCCGGTTCCGAACGTTCGTCCCGCCGAATCCGCCGATGAAGAGCCGCCGTCCGCCATGGTTTGTCGCAGTTCTCTGCTGCACCGTCGGAACGGTCTGCTGCTCGCCGGCCGGAACGGAGGGACCCGCCACAGCGGTATGGCCGCACGAACTGTTCACCTCCGCACAGGCCGATACGCTGCCGCAATCGCTGCGGTGGCCCGTCCCGTCCGCCGGCGAGCGACCGCCCCATCCGCCACGGCGAGGTCCGCGCACGGCCCGGCTGCTCTTCGCCGGCGACGTGATGCAGCATGCGCCGCAACTCGCCGCCGCACGGAGAAGCGACGGGAGCTACGACTTCGGCCTCTCGTTCGCCTGCATCCGACCGCTCTTTGAAGCGGCGGATCTCACGGTCGTCAATCTCGAGACGACGCTCGCCGATACGGGTCCCTACAAGGGTTATCCGCGCTTCCGCTCGCCCGCGGCACTGGCCGACGCCCTGCGCGAGGCCGGCGTGGACGTATGCGTGCTGGCCAACAACCACTGCTTCGACGGCGGCGCCGAAGGGGTACGGACCACTCTTGCCGCACTCGACCGCTGCGGCATGGGCCACACGGGTCTCGCAACGAAGAGTACGGCGCAGGAGCGCCCGCTCGTAACGGAGGCGGGCGGCATCCGTTTCGCACTGCTCGCCTACACCTACGGGACCAACGGCATCGCCGCACCTCCGGGAACAGCCGTAGCCCGCATCGATACGGCCGTCATGCGGCGCGACCTGCGGCAGGCACGGCGACTGGCCGACTGCATCGTGGTCATGGTCCACTGGGGCAACGAATACGACCGGCGTCCCGACGCCGGACAGCGGCGGCTCGCCGCCTTTCTGCGCGACAACGGCGCCGATCTGGTCATCGGCAGCCATCCTCACGTCGTGCAGCCCTTCGAAACCGACTCTTCGGGAGCGGTCTTCTATTCGCTCGGCAACCTGGTCTCGAACCAGCGACGGCTCCACAGCGACGGAGGCATCGTGGCCCGCGTGACGGTCGTCGTGCACGACGACGGCGCGCTGCGCTGCAGCGCCGACGCCCTCCCGGTCTGGGTACAGCTGCCTCACTACCGCATCCTGCCGCCCGAAGCGGCCGACACGGCCGCGATGCGGCCGGACGAACGCGCCGCGTACCTGCGCTTCGTCGAAGAGACGCGGCAAACGCTCGGTTCGCACGGCGCATAGGAGGAACTTATGGACGCATAAAAACAAACAATGGTTTTTTCTTGGCAAAACGGCACGATATTTCGTACCTTTGCTATGAAACGGAAAAGCAACAACCTCAAAACCGCACAAACCATGAAAAGCATCAAGGGAACCCGCACGGAGCAGAACCTGCTCAAGGCCTTTGCCGGCGAAAGCCAGGCACGCAGCCGTTACGTATTTTTCGCAAGCGCGGCCAAGAAGGAGGGATACGAACAGATCTCGGGCCTCTTTGCCGAGACGGCCGAACAGGAGAAGGAGCACGCCAAGCGCTTCTTCAAATTCCTCGAAGGGGGTGACGCGACCATCACGGCCAGCTACCCTGCCGGCCGCATCGGCACCACGCAGGAGAACCTGCTCGCCGCCGCCCGGGGCGAAAACGAGGAGTGGGACGTACTCTATCCCGAATTTGCCAAGGTGGCCGACGAGGAGGGATTCGCCGAGGTGGCCGCCGCATTCCGCGCCATCGCAACCGTCGAGGCCGAACACGAGAAACGCTATCTCAAACTGCTGAGCCGCCTCACGGACGGCGACTTCTTCAAGCGCGACGGCGAGATCTGGTGGCAGTGCCGCAACTGCGGCTACGTCTGCAGAGCTTCGGAGGCTCCGAAGCTCTGCCCCGCCTGCCACCATCCGCAGGCCTATTTCGAGCCCAAGAAGGAGAACTATTGACGGACCCGAACGGCCGCGACCATCGACGAAAGCCCCCGCCATGACATGGCGGGGGCTTTTGCCGGCAGGGCAAAGGCTCCGATTTTCGGACGATTATTTCGCAAATTCGCCGCGACGTTGTATCTTTGTCCGAATCGGAAAACAACAGCGATACGAATCAGCTATATGGCAGACGAAAAAATCATCTTTTCGATGGTCGGCGTGAGCAAGACCTTCACCAACCAGAAAAAGGTACTCAACAACATCTACCTCTCGTTCTTCTACGGCGCGAAAATCGGCATCATCGGCCTGAACGGATCGGGTAAGTCGACCCTCATGAAGATCATCGCCGGCATCGACAAGAACTACCAGGGCGAGGTGGTCTTCTCGCCCGGATATACGGTGGGCTATCTCGAACAGGAGCCCAGGCTCGACGACGCGAAGACCGTAAAGGAGGTCGTCGAGGAGGGGTGCGCCGCAACGGTCGCACTGCTCAAGGAGTACGAGGAGATCAACCAGAAACTCTGCGAGCCGATGGACGACGAGGCGATGGCCCGGCTCATCGAGCGTCAGGGCGAACTCTACGAGCAGATCGACCACGTGAACGGCTGGGAGCTCGACAGCGTGCTCGAGCGGGCCATGGACGCCCTGCGCTGCCCCGATCCCGACCAGAGCGTGAAGGTGCTCTCGGGAGGCGAGCGCCGCCGCGTGGCACTGTGCCGCCTGCTGCTCCAGCAGCCCGACGTGCTGCTGCTCGACGAGCCGACGAACCACCTCGACGCCGAGTCGATCGACTGGCTCGAACAGCACCTGCAGCAGTACAAGGGTACGGTCATCGCCGTGACGCACGACCGCTACTTCCTCGACAACGTGGCGGGCTGGATTCTCGAGCTCGACCGCGGCGAGGGAATCCCCTGGAAGGGCAACTACTCGGGCTGGCTCGAGCAGAAGACCCAGCGCATGGCTCTCGAGGAGAAGCAGGAGTCGAAGCGCCGCAAGACCCTCGAGCGCGAGCTGGAGTGGGTGCGCATGTCGCCTTCGGGCCGTCACGCCAAGTCGAAGGCCCGTCTGTCGGCCTACGACAAGATGATGAATGAGGATGCGAAGCAGAAGGAGGAGAAACTCGAAATATTCATTCCGAACGGTCCCCGTCTGGGCGATGTGGTGATCGAGGCGCACGACGTCTCGAAGGCATTCGGCGACCGGCTGCTCTACGAACACCTCGACTTTTCGCTGCCGCCGGCCGGCATCGTGGGCGTCATCGGCCCCAACGGCACGGGCAAGACCACGCTTTTCCGCATGATCATGGGGCTGGAGGAGCCCACGAGCGGTTCGTTCCGCGTAGGCCCCACCGTGAAACTGGCCTACGTGGACCAGCAGCACCAGTCGATCGATCCTGAAAAGACTGTCTACGAGGTAATTTCGCAGGGTGCCGACCTCATCACGCTGGGCAACCGACAGGTCAACGCCCGCGCCTATGTCGCCCGGTTCAACTTCACGGGAGCCGACCAGGAGAAGAAGTGCGGCATGCTTTCGGGCGGCGAACGCAACCGTCTGCATCTGGCCCTCGCCCTGAAGGAGGAGGGCAACGTGCTGCTGCTCGACGAGCCTACCAACGACATCGACGTCAATACGCTCCGCGCACTGGAGGAGGGTCTCGAGAACTTTGCCGGCTGCGCCGTCGTCATCTCGCACGACCGCTGGTTCCTCGACCGTGTAGCCACCCATATTCTCTCGTTCGAGGGGGATTCGAAAGTGGTTTTCTACGAAGGCTCCTACAGCGAGTACGAGGCCTGGAAGCGCGCCCAGGGCGAAGACGTCACGCCCCACCGCGTGAAATACCGCAAACTGATGGAATAAACCCAATGCGGTGCGACAGCGCGGCACTCCGCCGACCGCACCGCATGACCGAGACACGAACCGATGGCACAAAAACCCACCCTGCCCAAGGGCACGCGCGACTTCTCTCCGGTGGAGATGCTGCGCCGCAACTACATATTCGACACCATCCGCCGCATCTTCCGCTCCTTCGGATATGCACCGCTCGAAACCCCGGCCATGGAGAACCTCTCCACGCTGCTGGGCAAGTACGGCGACGAGGGCGACCGGCTTCTCTTCCGCATCCTCAATTCGGGAGACTACGCCGCCGGCCTTTCGGACGAGGAGGTGCGTCAGGCGACGAAAATCTCCGAAAAGGGGCTCCGCTACGACCTCACGGTCCCCTTCGCCCGCTACGTGGTACAGCACCGGGGCGAGTTGACCCTTCCCTTCAAGCGCTATCAGATACAGCCCGTATGGCGGGCCGACCGGCCGCAGAAGGGACGCTACCGCGAGTTCTACCAGTGCGACGTCGATGTCGTGGGTTCGCGCTCGCTTCTCTGCGAGGCGGAACTGATGGATATCGTGGCCCGCGTCTTCCGGGCGCTCGGCATCCGCATTCTTCTGAAGGTGAACAACCGCAAGATACTCTACGGTATCGCCGAGACAATCGGCCACGCCGACAAGATGACCGACATCACCGTAGCCATCGACAAGCTCGAGAAGATCGGCCTCGACCGCGTGAAGGAGGAGCTGCGCGAACGGGGACTCGGCGACGAGGCCATCGCCCGGCTTCAGCCCATACTCGAACTGAGCGGCTCGAACGCGGAGAAGCTCGACCGGCTGGCCGACATACTCGCCGGCTCGGAGACGGGACAACGGGGCATCGACGAGATGCGCACCCTCTTCGGCTACGCTGCCCGGATGGGTGTGGAGCTTGACGTGGAGCTCGACCTCTCGCTCGCCCGCGGACTGAACTACTACACCGGGGCCATCTTCGAGGTAAAGGCGCTCGACTACGCCATCGGTTCGATCTGCGGAGGCGGCCGATACGACGATCTGACGGGCATCTTCGGTCTGCCCGACACGCCGGGCGTCGGCATTTCGTTCGGTGCGGACCGCATCTACGACGTGATGACCGGACTCGGGCTCTTCCCCGCCGGGCTCGACAGCTCGATCGAGGTGCTCTTCGTCAATCTGGGGACAGAGGAGGAGAGCGCCTCGCTGCGACTGCTCGGGCAGCTGCGCGACGCGGGCATTGCGGCCGAAATCTATCCCGAAGCCGTACGGATGAAGAAACAGTTCGAGTATGCCGACCGCCGTGCCGTACCTCTGGTGGCCATCGTGGGCAGCGACGAACTGGCCCGCGGCGTCGTCACGCTCCGCCGGATGCAGACGGGCGAACAGTACGAGGTCCCGTTCGACGAACTGACGGCTCACATCGCCGGGTAGCGCGTTCCGGACATGCGTCCGCACCTGCCGCTTCTCGCCGTCGCGATGTCCGTCGCACTCTGCTGTACGGCCCAGACTCCCCGCAATGCACGGGACGCCGTGACCGCGCAGCAGAAATTCGACCGTGTATTCCGCTATCTGAACGCCTATTATGTCGATACGCCCGACCCCGGATCTCTCGCCGAGACGGCCGTGCGGGCCATTCTTTCCGAACTCGACCCCCACTCGGCCTATCTTACGGCCGAGGAGATGCGCAGCGCAAGGGAGCGTATCGAAGGCTCGTTCGACGGCATCGGCATCGAATTCGGAGTGATCGCCGACACACCCGTCGTAATCCGGCCCTTGCCGGGCGGGCCGGCCGAACAGGCGGGGATAAGGGCCAGCGACCGCATCGTAACGATCGACTCCTGCCGTGTCGCGGGGGCTGTACCGACGGACATCCCGTCTCTGCTGCGCGGCCGGCGCGGCACCCGGGTCCGTATCGAAACGCTACGCCACGGAGCGGATAAACCGGTATGCTTCACTGTTATACGCGACCGGATTCCGCTCCGCACCGTCGATGCTGCCTACGAAGCAGCGCCGGGAATCGGATACATACATGTCGGCCGATTCGGCCGCACCACGACGGAGGAGTTTCACGCTGCCTATGAACGGCTGGGTTCACCGCGGGCCCTCATCCTCGACCTGCGCGGCAACGGCGGCGGACTGCTCGGAGAAGCCCTCGCCCTGGCAGAGTTCTTCCTTTCGCGCGGCAACCGGCTCCTCTCGGTCGAGGGACGTGCCATACCCGAAACGATTTACGAAGCGAAAAAGGGCGGAACGCTCACCGACGGACCGCTCGCCGTACTGATCGACGAAGGGTCGGCTTCGGCCAGCGAAATAGTCGCCGGAGCGTTGCAGGATTGGGACCGCGGCGTAATCATCGGCCGTCCGAGTTTTGGCAAAGGTCTTGTACAAAGACAATTCACACTATCCGATGGTTCGGCGCTGCGGCTCACGATAGCCCGCTATCACACCCCTTCGGGACGCATAATCCAGCGCCCCTATACCGAAGGGGAACGCGAAAGATACCTGCACGATTTCATGCGCCGCAACACGCTCCCGCCCGACAGCCTAACGACCGGAGCTCCGCGTTTTCGGACACTCCGCACGGGGCGTCCTGTATTCGGCGGCGGCGGTATCCTGCCCGACCTGCTCACGGCGCCCGACACGGCCGCCACGACACCCTGGCTGTCGCGGCTCGTGCGCAACGGCGCCCTCGAGGCCTTCCTGCTCGGCATCGTCGACCGGCAGCGCGGGGAGCTCCTGCGGCTCTACCCCGACGCCGGGTGCTTCGCCGCGAAGTTTGCCGTCGACGGAACGATGCTCGACGACCTCGCTGCATTCGGCGCCACGCGCGGTCTGCCCCGCTCCGTGGCCGAGGAGTCGCGGTCGGCGCCCCGGCTGCGTCGGCTCGTCGCAATCGAACTGGCCCGGCTGCTCTATGGAACGGAGGGGGCTATTCGTATCGCAAACAACACAGATACAATGGTATACAAGCGCTCTATAAAGCTGCTCGAAGCCTGGAATACAGAGGGTAAGAAACTCATCGGATACGAAAAATAACCGCTGAAATTTGCTCGATTGCCGGATTGTCCGTATATTCGTCATACCAACGGACCACTAACATTTGAACCACTGCATGGCATCACCCATGAATCCGGCATCGGAGAAGGGAGGCGAAGAGCTCGGAGAACAAATCCTGTCCAAGGCCGTAAAGGCCGGACGACGAACCTATTTCTTCGACGTACGATCGACGCGTGCCGGCGACTACTTCCTGACCATCACGGAGAGCCGTAAGATCACCCATCCGGACGGAAGCATCGCCTACGATCGGCACAAGATATTCCTTTACAAGGAGGACTTCGCCAAGTTCGGCAACGGATTCCACGAAGTCATCGACTTCATCAGACGCAGCAAACCCGAATTTTTCGAACGGCAGGAGCTGATCGAAGCCGAACAGCAGCTCGACGAAGAGTTCGCCGCACTCTGATCCCCCGCCCTGTCCGGGCGCGCGATGTCACGGAACGGAGTCTCCCCCCCCCCGATACCGGCCGGAGAGGCGGACAACTTGCCGATGTGACACCTTTGCATTATCTTTGCACGGACCAATTCGTTTCCGTACATGAAACTTTCGCGCTATCCGTTGCTCACCCTCAAGGGGTGCGCCATGGGCATGGCAGACGTCGTACCGGGCGTCTCGGGCGGCACCATCGCCTTCATATCGGGCATCTACGAGGAACTGCTCGATTCGATCCGCCGTTTCAACCTCGAAGCGCTCCGGCTGCTCTTCCGGGGCCGCTTCGCCGCGTTGTGGCGCCATGTAAACGGAGCTTTTCTCTGCTCGGTACTGCTCGGCATCGGCATCTCCATCTTCTCGCTCGCACGGCTGATGACCTATCTGCTTACGAACCATCCCATCGAAATATGGTCCTTCTTCTTCGGACTGATAGTCGCTTCGGCACTGCTCGTGGCGCGCGAAGTGGCACAATGGGACTGGAAACGGCTGGTCTCGCTCGTCGTCGGCATCGCCGTGGCCTGGTGGATCACGGTGGTATCGCCCACGCAGACGCCCGACGACTGGTGGTTCATCATCCTCTCGGGGGCCATCGCCATCTGTGCCATGATTCTGCCCGGCATCTCGGGGGCCTTCATCCTGCTGCTGATGGGCAAATACCACTACATCATGCAGGCTGTCGCCGATCTGAACATCCCCATCCTGCTGCTCTTCGCCCTGGGAGCCGTGTCTGGCATCATAGCCTTCTCGCACGTACTGTCGTGGATGCTCAAGCATTGGCACGACTGCACCATCGCCCTTCTGATGGGCTTCATGATCGGCTCGCTCAACAAGGTATGGCCCTGGAAAACCGCCGTCGAGACCTATGTGGACAGCCACGGCGAGGTCCATCCGATCGTCGAACGCAACATCCTGCCCGATGCATTCGAACGTATCACGGGCAGTGACGCCCACGTCTGGGGCGCCGTGCTCTTCGTGGCTGTCGGCTTTGCGCTCATCTTTGCCATCGAGGCTCTGGCCGCCTACGTCGTCAAGCGGCGGGGATGAGACGGTACGGTGTGATCGGACGGCCGCTGGCCCACTCGGCGTCGGCCCGATACTTCGCGGAGAAGTTCGCCCGCGAAGGGATTGCCGACGCCCGCTACGACGCCTTCGAACTCGGCTCCATCGATGAACTGCCCAAGTTGCTCGAGGAGCTGCCCGAACTGTGCGGCTTCAACGTGACCATCCCCTACAAGAGGGCGATCATCCCGCTGCTCGACCGGCTCTCCCCCGAAGCCGCACGCATCGGTGCCGTAAACTGCGTGAGGCGCGACGGCTCGCGCCTCACGGGCTACAACACCGATGCGGCCGGACTGCGGGCATCGTTCGACAGTCTGCTCGGAGAAGAGCGGCCCGAAAGGGCCCTCGTACTCGGAAGCGGCGGCGCGGCCCGCGCCGTAATCCACGTACTGGCCGAACGGGGCATCGCCGCACGCATCGTTTCGCGCGACCCCGCGCGCGGCGACTGCACCTACGGTACGCTCCGGCCCGAAGAGGTGGCCGGCACACCGCTTATCGTACAGGCTACCCCGCTCGGCATGTGGCCCCGCACGGAGGAGGCTCCCGGGCTCCGCTATGACCTTATCGGGCCGCGGCACCGGCTGCTCGATCTCGTCTACAACCCGCCGCTCACCCGCTTCCTCGCGCTCGGACGCGAAAGGGGCGCCCGCATACTGAACGGCGCCGTCATGTTCCGCACGCAGGCCGAAGCCTCGTGGACGACATGGAACTCCGGCAGAGCGCAGACGGACGAAAAAATGCCGGAGCGCACGGTCTGACGCGCGCTCCGGCACGAGAGGGGCTCACTCCCGGAATCAGCTGTGACGCAGCAGGGCCCGGGCCCGCTCCACATCCGATTCGCTCACGACGAGCTGAGCCGGCGTGGCGACCGGGAAATTCATGGACATGCATTCGTTGCGGATCATGGATTCGATTCCCGCGCTGCCGAGAATCGACTTGGCGATCTGTGCTTCGGCAAGAGTATTGTACTCTTCCAGTACAACCAGCGTTTCGTCTTTCATGGTATTGCGGTTTTAGGTTATCGGCTGTATAAAGTTAGCCATTGCGCCCGAAAAAAGCAAACATGTCCCCCTCTTTTTTTTCGGGATTTATTGCTACCTTTGTATGGATTTACTAACGAGTTTCCGTCCCTTCATGTCGCAGTTCGTACATCTTCACGTACATACACAGTACTCCATCCTCGACGGCCAGGCCAGCGTGCAGCGTCTCGTCGACAAGGCCATGGCCGACGGACAGCCGGGCATCGCCGTGACGGATCACGGAAACATGTTCGGCATCAAGGAGTTCTACAATTATGTCAAGAAGCAGAACGACAAGAAGCATGCCCGGATCAAACGGCTCGAGCACCTGCGCACGGCACTCGACGAACTGCTTGCGGGCGAAGCGGATCCCCGGGGATACCTGGCCCGTCTGCGCGCCGAGGCCGAGGCTCTCGGGAAGCAGAAGAACGCTTCGCCCGAGGCGGCCGAACGCCATGCCGCGGCACGCAGCCGGGCAGACGAAGTGGCCGAAATGGAGCGCGAATTCGGGTTCGATCCCGAACGTGCCAGCGAACTGATTGCCGGACTCATGGCAAAACCCGACTTCAAGCCCATCATCGGGTGCGAAGTCTACGTGGCACGGCGGCGGATGCAGGACAAGGAGGGGAAGCCCGACCAGAGCGGATACCATCTCATCCTGCTGGCCAAGAACCTCAAGGGTTACCACAATCTGGTCAAGATCGTATCGAGGGCGTGGACCGACGGATTCTACATGCGTCCGCGCACCGACCGCAGCGAGCTGGAGCGGTACCACGAAGGGCTCATCTGCTGCTCGGCTTGTCTGGCCGGAGAGGTGCCGCGCGCCATCACGGCCGGCGACCTGGCCCGGGCCGAGGAGGCCATACTCTGGCACAAGAACCTCTTCGGCGACGACTACTATTTGGAGCTCCAGCTGCACCGTGCGACCGTCGAACGGGCCAATCACGAAGCCTACCCCATGCAGCTGGAGGTAAACCGCCATCTGCGTGAACTGGCGGCCAAGCACGGAATACGCACCGTCTGCACGAACGACGTGCACTTCGTGGACGAAGACAACGCCGAGGCGCACGACCGCCTCATATGCCTTTCGACGGGCAAGGATCTCGACGACCCGAAGCGGATGCTCTACTCCAAGCAGGAGTGGCTGAAGACTACGGCCGAAATGGCCGCCGTCTTCGGAGAGACGGACCCGGAGGCCATGGCCACGACCGTCGATATCTGCAACAGCGTAGAGCACTACTCCATCGATCACGCCCCCATCATGCCCACCTTCGGCATTCCCGCCGACTTCGGGACCGAAGAGGAGTACCGCGCCCGTCTGAGCGAGCAGGAGCTGTATGACGAGTTCACGCGCGACGAACACGGCAACGTGGTCCTCACCGAAGAGGAGGGTCGCAAGAAAATAGAGAAGCTCGGCGGATACGACAAGCTCTACCGCATCAAGCTGGAGGCCGACTATCTTGCCAAGCTCACGATGGAAGGAGCACGCAAGCGCTATGGAGAACAACTTGGAGACGAGGTAGTAGAACGTCTCCGGTTCGAGCTTCACATAATGAAGACGATGGGCTTCCCGGGTTACTTTCTCATCGTGCAGGACTTCATCCGCGCAGCCCGTGAAGAGCTCGACGTATCGGTGGGCCCCGGCCGTGGATCGGCCGCCGGATCGGCCGTAGCATACTGCCTGGGAATCACGCAAATCGACCCCATCGCCTATGATCTTCTGTTCGAGCGATTCCTCAATCCGGACCGCATTTCGCTGCCCGATATCGACGTCGACTTCGACGACGACGGGCGCGGACGTGTTCTGAACTGGGTGACGCAGAAATACGGCAGGGAGAAGGTGGCCCATATCATCACCTACGGCACGATGGCCGCGAAGCTGGCCATCAAGGACGTGGCACGCGTACAGCGGCTGCCGCTCTCCGAATCGGACCGGCTCTGCAAGCTCGTTCCGGACCGCATACCGGACAAAAAGCCCACGCTGCAGAATGCCATCGACTACGTGCCCGAGCTGAAGGAGGCCGAAGAGTCGGACAACCCCATACTGCGCGATACAATCCGCTATGCGAAGATGCTCGAGGGCAACGTACGTAACACGGGCGTACACGCCTGCGGCACAATCATCTGCCGCGACGACATCACCGACTGGGTCCCCGTGTCGACGGCCGATGACAAAGAGACGGGCGAAAAGATACTCGTCACACAGTACGAAGGTTCTGTCATCGAGGAGACGGGGCTCATCAAGATGGACTTCCTCGGTCTTAAGACCCTGTCGATCATCAAGGACGCGGTGGAGAACATTCGCCGGACAACGGGCCGCAAGATCGACATCGACGACTTCTCCATCATCGATGACCCGGCCACCTACCGGCTCTACAGCGAGGGACGCACGGTCGGCACCTTCCAGTTCGAGTCTGCCGGCATGCAGAAATACCTGCGCGAACTGCAGCCCACCACCTTCGAGGACCTGATCGCCATGAACGCCCTCTACCGACCGGGGCCGATGGACTATATCCCCGACTTCATCGCCCGAAAGCACGGCCGGAGTCCGATTGTGTACGACATTCCGGTGATGGAGAAGTACCTGAAGGACACCTACGGCGTGACGGTCTATCAGGAGCAGGTGATGCTCCTCTCACGCCTGCTTGCAGGCTTCACGCGCGGCGAGTCGGACACGCTGCGCAAGGCGATGGGCAAGAAGCTCAAGGACAAGCTCGACGCCCTAAAGCCCAAATTCATCCACGGCGGACAGCAGAACGGATACGACCCGAAGGTGCTTGAAAAAATATGGAGTGACTGGGAGAAGTTCGCCTCCTACGCCTTCAACAAGTCGCACGCCACCTGCTATTCGTGGGTCGCCTTCCAGACGGCCTATCTCAAGGCGAACTATCCGTCGGAATACATGGCAGCCGTGCTGAGCCGCAACCTTGCGAACGTGGATCAGTTGACGATTTACATGAACGAATGTAAACGAATGGGTATCAGCGTGCTCGGTCCTGACATAAACGAATCGCAACAGACCTTTTCTGCCAACCGCGAAGGCGATGTCCGATTCGGGCTCGCCGCAGTCAAGGGGGTCGGCGAAGCAGCCGTCGAAAGCATCATCGCCGAACGCGAGCGCAACGGCCGCTTCAAGGATGCGTACGACCTCATGGAACGCTTGAACTACTCGCTCGTAAACCGCAAATGCCTGGAGAATCTGGCCTATGCCGGGGCATTCGACTCGATAGCGGGGTTCCACCGCAGCAAATTCTTCGGGACCGACACGCGCGATCCGAACGGAGCCACCTATATCGAGCAGCTCATCCGCTACGGACAGCGCTACCAGAGCGAGAAGAACAGCGCGCAGCAAAGCCTCTTCGGCGGCAACGGCGAGGTCGACATCCAGCGCCCCGCCGTGCCCGTCTGCCCCGACTGGAATCCGCTCGAGACTCTGACCAAGGAGCGCGAGACGGTGGGACTCTACCTCTCGGCCCACCCGCTCGACGACTACAAGACGATCATCGACCACATGTGCAAGACCGAACTCGGGCAACTCGAACACCTGGACGAACTTCGCGGACAGGAGGTGGCAGTTGCAGGCATGGTCACCGCGGTGCAGAACCTGACGACCAAGACGGGAAAACCCTGGGGGCGGTTCACGCTCGAGGACTACAACGGCACACACGAGTTCACCCTCTTCGGAAAGGATTACGAAAACTTCCGCAAATACCTCTACACGGACTATTTTCTCTTCATCCGCGCCCGCATACAGCCCCGGCCCTACAACGAGAAGGAGCTCGAACTGAAAATCGTGTCGATGGTACAGCTGCAAGAGCTTCGCGACACGATGATCCGCGAGATGCACATCCAACTCACCATCGACCGCATCACGGACCAGCTGATCGGCGAGCTGACCGAAAAGGTCAAGGAGTCGTCCGGACCGACCGTACTGCATCTGAGTCTGTATGACCCGATAACGCAGGTCGGGCTGAATCTGTACTCGAAGAAATACAAGGTGAGCCTGAGTTCACCTCTCATCGAGTGGCTCGACGGAAACGAGATAAAGTATAAAATCATGTAAAACCAATTACTCACCTTAAATCTTTACTGTTATGGCTTTAGCAATCACGAATGAGAACTACAACGAGATCATTGCGACGGATCAGCCTGTCGTTATCGATTTCTGGGCCGAGTGGTGCGGGCCCTGCCGCATGCTGACCCCCATTATCGAAGAGATGGCCGCGGAGTACGAAGGCAAGGCCGTGATCGGCAAGTGCGACGTCGAGGGTGCCGACGAGATCGCCGCAAAGTTCGGCGTGCGCAACATCCCGACCGTCATCTTCCTCAAGAACGGAGAGGTAGTCGACAAGCAGGTGGGTGCCTGCAAGAAGGGCGACCTCGTGGCAAAGCTCGAGAAACTGCTCTAAGGAGAGGCTTCTCGCTCCAGACGTGCGACGCCCCGGCCCGAAGCAGGCCGGGGCGTTCCATTTGCCGCGCGGATGGCAGGCCCGACTGACATTATGTCGGATGCGGAGAAATGGCACACCGTTTGTTCCCCTTGGGGCGGAAAATACCAAAACACGATACACGGATTATGAAAAACGGAAAAATCGGGGTGACAACCGAAAACATCTTCCCCGTAATCAAGAAATTTCTCTACTCCGACCACGAAATCTTCCTGCGCGAACTCGTATCGAACGCCGTTGACGCCACGCAGAAGTTGCGCACGCTCGCCTCGACGGGCGAGATGAAGGAGGAGTTGGGCGACCTGACAATCCGCATCGAGGTCGACAAGGAGGCCCGCACGCTCACCGTCACCGACCGCGGCATGGGCATGACGATGGACGAGGTGGACAAGTACATCAACCAGATCGCCTTCTCGGGCGCCGAGGAGTTCATGGCCAAGTACCAGAACCAGGCCATCATCGGGCACTTCGGTCTGGGTTTCTACTCGTCGTTCATGGTGGCCGACAAGGTCGAGATCATCTCCAGATCGTACAAGCCGGAGGCCAAGGCCGTACACTGGAGTTGTAACGGATCGCCCGAATTCGAGATGGAGGAGATCGACGAGGCGCACGACCGCGGGACGTCAATCATCCTGCACCTCTCGGAGGATTGCCTCGAATTTGCGGACGAGGCTCGCATACGCGAACTGCTACGCAAATACTGCCGCTTCCTCCCCGTGCCCATCGCCTGCGGCAAAGTCAAGGAGTGGAAGGATGGCAAGTACGTCGACACAGAGAAGGACGAAATCGTCAACAACACCGACCCGCTCTGGACGCGCAAGCCGACCGACATCACCGAGGAGCAGTACAAGGAGTTCTACCGCGAGCTCTATCCGCTGGCCGACGATCCGCTCTTCTACATCCATCTGAACATCGACTATCCGTTCCACCTGACCGGTATCCTCTACTTCCCGAAGATTCACAACAACTTCGAGATCCAGAAGAACAAGATCCAGCTCTACTCGAACCAGGTCTTCGTGACCGATCAGGTAGAGGGCGTCGTACCGGAGTACCTCACGCTGCTGCACGGCGTGATCGACTCGCCCGACATCCCGCTCAACGTCTCGCGCAGCTACCTGCAGAGCGACTCGAACGTGAAGAAGATCTCGAGCTACATTACGCGCAAGGTGGCCGACCGTCTGCAGGAACTCTTCAATACGATGCGCAAGGACTACGAAGAGAAGTGGGACGATTTGAAGATCTTCATCGAATACGGCATTCTGACCGACGAGAAGTTCGCCGAGAAGGCCGGAAACTTCATGCTCTGGAAAAATACCGAAGGCAAGTACTTCACCTCGAAGGAGTACGGCGAGCTCGTCAAGGGGCAGCAGACCGACAAGAACAAGACGGTGGTCTATCTCTACGTGGACGATCCGGTGGAGAAGTCGTCGTTCGTCGAGACGGCCCGCAGCAAGGGATACGACGTGCTCGTCATGGACGGCCAGCTCGACAGTCACTACATGGGCTGGTACGAGAACGGCCACAAGGAGGAGCGTTTCGCCCGGGTGGACAGCGACGTGGTCGAGAAACTCATCTCGAAGGAGGAGAATCTCAAGATGTCGCTCACGGAAGCTCAGCAGGAGCTGCTGCGCCCCGTATTCGAGAGCCAGATGCCCCGCGAGGAGAAGATACACTACAGCATCTCGTTCGAGCCGATGAGCGCAGACGAAGCTCCCGTCGTCATCACGCAAAACGAATTCATGCGCCGCATGAAGGAGATGGCGGCGGCGGGCGGCGGCGGCATGAGCCAGTTCTACGGCCAGATGCCCGACCAGTTCACCATCGCCGTAAACGGCAACCACCCCATCGTCATCGACGTACTGGCCGACGTGGAGAAGGAGTACGGCGACAAGTTGAAGACCATCACCAAGAAGATCGACGCGGCCGTAGCCGAGGAGAAGCGTTTCGACGAGACCGTAAAGGGAAAGAAGGAGGAGGAACTCACATCCGAGGAGAAATCGATGCGCGAAGAGCTGTCGAAAAAGATCGTCACGCTGCGCGACGAGCGCACGCAGCGTCTCACCGAGATCGGGAGTCAGAATCGGCTGGTCCGTCAGATCATCGACCTCGCGCTGCTCTCGAACGGCATGCTGAAGGGCAAACATCTCTCCGAGTTCATCCAGCGTTCGATTGCTCTCATCGAGAAGTAACGGCGACCTCTACCGTCGGAATCGGAGAGCGGCCGCAGTGCGGCCGCTCTCTTTTTCTGCCCGTCGCTTCGCCTGTACCCGAAGCACGGGTACGACTGAACGGATACCGGTACGACTGAGTAGCGGCGGGACAGCCCTGAAGCCGTCCCGCCGCTATCCGTCAGAAAGCGCTACCGCCAGCGCTCTTCGAGCATCTGCACGAACCATACGGGACAGCGGCAAGGACGCCGTGTATCGCTGTGGATGAAGCCCAGTACGGTCGAACCCGTATTGAGCAGCTCGCCGCGCTCGTTGCTGATTTCGTAAAGGAAGGTAATGCGTGCACGGGGCATCTCCTCGATGCGGATGCGCACGGTAAGCAATTCGTCGTAGAGTGCCGGTTTCACATATCGGGAGTGGACCTCCAGAATCGGCATCATGATGCCGCGCCGCTCGACCTCGGCGAACGACATGCCGCACGCCTCGCGCAGGAATTCACTGCGCGCCGCTTCGTAATAGACGATGTAGTTCGAGTGGTGGACAATACCCATCTGATCCGTATGTTCGTACCAGACACGGAGTTTGCATTCATATGCGATCATGGCTTCATCGGTTTGTTGTCGGTCGGAATATCCGGAGAGCCGTCGCCCGTGAATTCGACGACCGCCGGTCCATCGTCCGCACCCGGGAGACGTACCGTACCCGCAGCATCGATGTGCAGACCGGCGGCCCGCCCGTCGACTCTCACGGCATAGGTGCCGGACGGCGGCAACAGCTTCAACGGCTCGGGGTTGCGGAGCACCTCCGCACGTACCTCGCCGATAAGAAGATATGGATGTGTAAGCATCCGCGCGGCCCGCGCCATCTGTCCGGCAGCGACAAGGCCTCGCAGCGTCGTGGAGCTCACGCGCTCCGTCCCGGTGCCGTATTCGGCCACCCGCACCACACGGAAGCCGCGAGAGAGCCGCAGACGCTCGAGAAAATCGTAGTCACCCGCATTGCCCCGACCGAAGCGGTGGTTGTAGCCCACGACGAGCGTCTCGGCGCCCAGACGATCTACGAGCAGATCCCCGACAAAGGCTTCGGGGGTCATACGGCTGAAATCCTGGTCGAAGGGGACGACCAGCATGCAGTCGATGCCGGCCCGTTCGAGCAGCCAGGCCTTCTCTTCGGTCGAGGAGAGGAGCCGCAGGCCGTCGGCCCGGCCGAGCGTCACGCGCGGATGGGGTTCGAAGGTGAGTACTACGCTCTCGCCTCCGGCGGCACGCGCTTCGGCCACCACCCGGTCGAGCAGCTGCCTGTGGCCGCCATGTACTCCGTCGAACGAGCCCACCGTAACGGCCGGGTGACAAAGCCGGGGGAGATTGTCAAGACCGCAGCATCTCTTCATGAGCCCTGCACGTTATCCTCGCTCTCCTTGACAAAGTAGGCCACCTTTTCGAGCAGTGTCGTGATGTCGTAGTTCTCCACGACGATACCCTGCGGGAAGTTGAGCGGCGTCGAGGTGAAGTTGAGCACGCCCCTGATGCCGGCATTGATGATGGGGAGAACCAGCTGCGGCGCTACCGACGTGGGGGACGAGACTATCACGATGCTGATATCCAGCTCCTCGGCCATCTCCTCGAAACGGTCCATGTGGTAACAGCAGATACCGTCGATCGTGTGTCCCACTTTTGCCGGATCGACATCGAATGCGGCCGTGATACGCAGTTTCAGCCCCTTGCCGTTGAAGTATTTGGTGATAGCCTGTCCGAGATGCCCCATGCCGAGCACGGCGATATTCATCGGCTCGGCGCTGTCGAGGATTCGGCCGATGAAGTCGATGAGCACCTTCACGTCGTACCCCTTCTTCGTATCGCTCGAAAATCCGATGAGCATCAGGTCACGGCGCACCTGCACGGCCGTAATGCCGTGGATGCCCGCCAGCACGTGCGAGAAGATATGCGTAATGCCCTGTCTGAGACAGGACCGCAAGGTCCGGCGGTATTCGCTCAGCCGCTCGATGGTCTTTTCGGGTATGGCGTGTTCCATGTTCGTTCGGAGGTCTTCGGAACCGGTCACTCGACCGTTATCGAGAAGTCGTCGTTGTAGTTCACGCGGGTCCAGTTACCGTTGACCGTCGTACTACCCACGGCAGCGCGGCCGAACCGGTAGGTCGTCTGCAGCGGCGTGTAGCTCTGCCCCTCCAAGCGGTCGGCAATCGCACCGAACATGGCAGGGGCAAAGATAAGCGCCGCATCGTACCCGCGGTAGGAGTAGAGCGTCGGCAGAGCGCCGAAGGCACGGACGTAGTCGCTGTCGAAACGGCAGATGCGTTCCGAGTCACGCTTGGCATGATAGGTCGAAAAGAAGACTACGTGGTCCTTGAAAAATATCTCGCGGCTGATATTGTTGTAACGGTTCCAGCGAGCATTGCCCAGTACGACGAAACGCGGCGGAGTATAGCCGCGCGACACGATGCTCGTATGGGCCGATGCAAGGGCGGCAAGAATGCGGTCCACTTCGAGCTCGTTGTCGGACAGAATCACGAAGAGATTGCGGTCGCGGTTATGCAGCAGAGGCGTCAGATCGCTCGGACTGACGCTGCGGTCGCCGCGGGCCTCGATCTCCGAGGCGTGTTCGTAGCGGTAGCGGTGCGTGCGGCAGGAGCGTCCGGCCGCCAGCGCCCGCATCTCGCGCTCGAACTCCGCATCGGTGCCCTCTTCGGAATAGATGAAGGTGATGCGCTCGCAGCTGTCCACCAGCGCCCGGGCCTTGTCGTACTTCCGGTCGGCCGGAGGAGCCATCTGGAAAAGCACGTCGCTCGAAAGGTGCGCGATGTCGGCCAGAGGGCTCACTACGGGCACGCCGCGCGTCTCGGCATGACGGAGCACCTGCCACATCGGCTCTTCGTAGACGGGTCCGACGATAAGATCGGCGGCTCGGAAAGCGGGGTCCTCCTCGACGATGCGGCGTGTCGTCTCGGCACTGCGCTCCGTATTGAAGAGGTCCACATGCACGGAGTAGCCCGCCCGTTTCACGCTGTCGAGGCCCAGCAGGAACCCCTGATAGAATTCGAGGTAGTTGGGGTTGGAGCGTCCGCCCGCCGAGAGCGGCAGCAGAAGCGCCACACGCAGTTCATGCGAAGGATCGAAGGTCTGCAGAGACCGCATGACGCGGCGTGCGGAGGTATCGGCCGGTTGTCCGTATCGGGCACTCTCTTCGGACTCCGTGCGGGGCAGCTCGGCGAAGAGCGGCTTCTCGGAGGACGTCCGGGATTCTTCGGCCCGCGGTATGTCGACCGGTACGTCGACCGGCACGGATGCCGCACCGGAGGAGGGGATGCGGATAATGGCGCCGGCCTTGAGAGACTCGGGCGTCAGCCCCGCGTTGAGTGCCGAGATACGCTCCACGGTCGTACCGTAGCGGCGGGCAAGGCCGTAGAGCGTCTCGCCCCGCTGCACCAGATGATAGGAGGTTCCGTCCGTCATGACGCTGTTCAGATCGTCGCGGTAACGCTCCCATTGCGCCTGCACGGCGTCGGGAGCGGTCGTACCGCGCTCCTTGCGCCGGATGAGAATGCGCTCGCCTGGATGCAGCCGGATGGGATCGACTTCGGGATTATCCTCGATAACCGTCCCGAGCGACAGGGCGTAACGCCGTGAGATGGCGTAGAGCGTCTCCCCCTCGGCAACCGTATGCAGGTCGAAGGTGCGGCGCAGCTTACGCTCGGTAGGCGGTACGGATACGGCCGCCGTGCAGGGTATCTTCAGCCGGTCGCCGGCCCGCAGGCCCTCGGCAGCCGTCGGATTGAGTCCGACGATCACCTGTTCGCCCACCCCGTAGCTGCGGGCGAGACCGTAGAGCGTCTCGCCGCTGTCGACGGTATGGATGTAGTACTTCGCGCCGTCGATCACCACGATCGTACGCGACCGGCCGCCGGCCAGAAGCACGGTGCTCCAGAAGAGGAGCAGCGTCAGACAGAGGACTCTTTTCATCTTGTCGGTTTGTGCGGCGCCGCAGACGGCTGCCTCGTGGCATCGCGGCCGCGGATACGCAGTTCGGTGATGACCTTCTTGGTATAGAGCGGAAAGTCGCCGTTCATCATCCACGAATAGTAGCTCGGCTCCTCCTCGAAAACCTCGCATACGGGACGCCCCTTGTGCTTGCCGAATCCGAAGACCTCCACGCCCCGCTCGTTGTAGACGATACGGCCGGCATAGTCCACCGTCTCGCCGCGGGCCGAGTATTCGGCCAAGGCCTCCACGTCGTTCTCCAGGTCGGGATAGCGGTCGAGCTGCGCCTGCAGCACCTCGTAGGTAGCCGCCGTATCGGCCGCGGCCGAGTGGGCATCCTCGAGCTCCTTACCGCAGTAGAAACGGTAGGCCGCCACCAATGTACGCTGCTCCTTACGGTGGAAGATATTCTGCACGTCGATGAAACGACGGCGCTTGAAATCCACGTCGATACCCGCGCGCATGAACTCCTCGACGAGCACCGGCAGGTCGAACCGGTTGGAGTTGAATCCGCCGAAATCACAGCCGCGGATGAACTGCTCGAGCGAACGTGCCACCTGCGCAAAGGTGGGGCAATCCTTCACGTCATCGTCCGTAATACCGTGAATGGCCGTAGCTTCGGCCGGGATATGCATCCCGGGGTTGAGCTTGCGCGTCTTGGTGATCTCCTCGCCGTCGGGCATGACCTTGATCATCGATATCTCGACGATACGGTCGCGTGCCGTATCCACGCCGGTGGTCTCGAGATCGAAAAATACTATCGGCCGTTTGAGTTTCAGCTTCATCTGCGGAGAGTTTCCGTCAATTGATGGTCATGGGCATGAGCAGCATCAGCGTCGAGCTGTTCTGCCGTTCGTCGTAGACAGGCTTGAAGACGCCCGCACGCGAGAGGTCGCCCAGCTCGATGAGCACGGTCGGTGTCTCTAGATTGGAGAGAATCTCGACCAGATAGGTGGACTTGAAACCCACCTCGACGCCCCCGCCCTCGTAGCTGCAGGCGATGTGCTCGTAGGCCGAGGTAGAGAAGTCGATATCCTTGGCTTCGAGACGAATGCTGTTTGTCGATATCTCCATGCGAATGAGATTCGTCGCCACGCTCGAGCAGACCGAAACGCGTTTGATGGCATTCAGCAGTCCGATGCGGTCCACGAGCACCTTGTCGGGATTGTCCTCCGGAATCACGCGTTCGTAATTGGGATAGTTCCCTTCGGTCAGACGGCAGACGAGCGTATGGTTCTTCAGGGCGAAAGAGGCCATCGTCTCATCGAAGAGCACCGTGACGGGCTCCTCTTCGCGTACGAGCATCGAACGCAGCAGATTGGCCGACTTTTTCGGGAGGATGAACGAAGCCTTCATGCCTGCGGGCGTCTCGGAGACGAACTTCACCAGTTTGTGCGAATCGGTACCCACGAAAGTCACCGTCTTCTCGTCGAAGACCACGTAGATGCCCCGCATCTGCACGTAGCGCTGGTCATCGTCGCTCGTGGCGAATATGGTCTTGTTGATACCGCCCATCAGCAGGTCCACGTCGAGTTTCAGCTCCTTGCGGTCGGTTCCGGGCTGCTGCATGACGGGATAGCCCACGGGATTGTCTCCCGGAATGGAGAGCGATCCCGACGCCCAGCCGATACGGATCTCCCACGTCTTCTCGTCCACGTCGATCGTCAGCGGAATATCCGAAAACTCCTTCAGCGATTCGAGCATCAGTTTGGAGGGGGCGGCTACCGCACCTTCCCGTTCCACGGAGTCGACCGGCAGCGTCCCCACGAGCGTGGTGTCGAGATCGGTCGCCGTAACCTTCAGTTCGCCCTCCTTGAGCTCCATGAGGAACGAATTGAGAATGGGCAGCGTGTTTCTGCTGTTTCCGATAACCTTGCCCTCGGCGGCGAGCAGTGCCAGCAGGGCCGAACTTGATACGGTGAATTTCATCTTTTTCTATCTTCAGTCTTCAATCTGTTTGCTTCTGTTTTCCGACTCCGTCCGGCCCGCTCAGCAGGAGGCGAGCCGTTCGAGCGCCGTGCGGATCATCCGCTCGACAAAGGGCCTGTAGTCCGTCTCGGCTTCGAGGGCGACACGCTGCGCGATGATCGTGCAGATCGTGGCGGCACGGTGTCCCATCAGGGCCGAAAGGCCGGCGAGAGCCGAGCTCTCCATCTCGAAGTTGGTGATGCGCCGGCCGTCGTATTCGAACGATTCGATCTTCTCGTTCAGATGCGGATCCTGCGGACGCAGCCGCACCCACCGCCCTTGCGGGCCGTAGAACCCGGGTGCGGCAATCGTGATGCCCTCGCGCGTCACGTCGCGGAAGAGTTCCAGCAGCGACCGGTCGGCATCAATGAAATAGGGACTCGGGAGCTGGGGGTTCCATCCCGTATGGGCCACGAAGGCGCGCTCCAGCGCAAGATCGCAGACGGCATCGCGCCCCTCGTAGAAATTGAGCAGGCCGTCGAAACCGACCGAAGTGCGCGCGAAGAGCAGTTCGCCCACACGGATGTCGGGCTGGACGGCCCCCGACGTACCGAGCCGCAACAGCGTCAGCCGGCGTTTCTCGCTCCGCTCCTGCCGCGTGGCGAAGTCCACGTTGGCCAGGGCATCGAGTTCCGTAACGCAGATGTCGATGTTGCCGATGCCGATACCCGTCGAGAGCACCGTGAGACGCTTCCCGCCGAAATAACCCGTCACGGTGTTGAACTCACGGTTCGATACCCGGCATTCGATCCGGTCGAAATGGGCGGCAATGAGGGCCACACGCCCGGGATCACCCACGAGAATCACCGTATCGGCCAGCTGTTCGGGCCGCAAATGCAAATGGAATACGGAGCCATCATCGTTGATAATCAGCTCGGAAGAGGGTATCGTTCTCATACGGCAGCTATTTTCATTTCCATAATTGGCATAAAAGTAATATATTTACGTCGAATAACAAAAAATCGATCCGTTTTTCCTATTTTAATATAGGTATCCATTTTTCGACACCTGCTATGGCGCTCATCAAATCCATATCGGGCATCCGCGGTACCATCGGAGGAGCCGCGGGAGACAATCTGACTCCGCCCGACATCGTACGCTTCACGACCGCCTACGTGCGGCTTCTCGCCGAAAAACGGCCGGACAAACGGCTTCTCGTCGTCATCGGCCGCGACGCCCGCCTGTCGGGCCCCATGGTCGAAGAGATCGTCGCGGGGACGCTCACGGGGTGCGGCGTCGACGTCGTGCGGCTCGGGCTCTGCACCACTCCGGGCACGGAGCTGGCCGTGACGCACCACGGCGCCGACGGCGGCATCATCATCACGGCCTCGCATAACCCCCGCCAGTGGAATGCGCTCAAACTGCTCGACGAACACGGTGAATTCCTCTCCGCCGAAGAGGGGGCACGCCTGCTGGAGCTGGCCGACGGAGATTCGGCGCCCTACCCTCCGGTCGATGCGCTGGGACGGACGACGACCGATCCCGGATGCAACGAGCGGCACATCGGACAGGTGCTGGCCCTGCCGGCGGTCGACACCGAAGCAGTGCGGCAGAGAGGCTTCCGCGTGGTCGTCGATGCGGTCAACTCGGTGGGCGGAACGGTGATGCCCGCCCTGCTGCGGGCATTGGGCTGCGACGTCGTGGAACTCAACTGCGCTCCCACGGGCGAATTCGCCCACAACCCCGAACCGCTGCCCGCCCATCTCGCCGGACTGTCGCAGGCGGTCGTAAGCAACGGGGCCAATCTCGGCATAGCGGTCGATCCCGACGTGGACCGGCTGGCCTTCGTCTGCGAAGACGGAAGCATGTTCGTCGAGGAGTACACGCTCGTCGCCGTGGCCGACTACATCCTCTCGCGCACGCCCGGCGACACGGTATCGAACCTCAGCTCGTCGCGTGCGCTGCGCGACGTGACCGAACGACACGGCGGCCGCTACCACGCCTCGGCCGTGGGTGAAGTGAACGTCGTGAAGACGATGAAGCAGACGGGCGCCGTCATCGGCGGCGAAGGCAACGGCGGGGTCATCTACCCCGAACTGCACTACGGCCGCGACGCTCTGGTCGGCACGGCCCTGTTCCTCACCCACCTGGCGCATACGGGCATGAAGATGACCGAACTGCGTCGCACCTATCCGGCCTACTACGCCTCGAAGAACAAGATAGAGCTCACCCCCTCCATCGACGTGGAGCGGATCCTGCACGAACTGAAGAGCCGCTATGCCGGCGAGCGCACCGACGACCGGGACGGGCTGAAGATCGACTTCCCGGAATGCTGGGTCCATCTGCGCCGTTCGAACACGGAGCCGATCGTACGTATCTACACCGAAGCGCGCACGCAGGCCGAGGCCGACGCGCTGGCCGAGCGCTTCATCGACGAAGTGCATGCGCTCTGTGCTCAATAGAAAGACCGAATCCGACCCCGAACAAACACACGAAATAACATGGAACAGGTAAAGAACTACATCGAGAGCCACCGCGAGGAGTTCCTCCGCTCGCTCTTCGAGGTGCTGCGCATTCCGTCGATCAGCGCCCAGACCGAACACAAGGCCGACATGGTCCGCTGCGCGGAGCATCTGGCCAAACGGCTCGTCGAGGCGGGAGCCGACCGCGCCGAGGTAATGCCCACCGAGGGCAATCCGGTGGTCTACGCCGAAAAGATGGTCGACCCCAAAGCGAAAACCGTACTCGTCTATGGCCACTACGACGTGATGCCCGTAGATCCGCGCGAGGAGTGGAACACCGAGCCCTTCGAGCCCGTCGTCCGCGACGGCCGCATCTGGGGCCGCGGTGCCGACGACGACAAGGGACAGCTCTTCATGCACGTGGCGGCCTTCGAGGCGATGTGCGCCACCGGCACGCTGCCATGCAACGTGAAGTTCATGCTCGAAGGCGAAGAGGAGATCGGTTCGGCCAGCCTCTACGGCTTCTGCCGCAAGAACAAACGCCTGCTCAAGGCGGACATCATCCTCGTATCGGACACCTCGATGATCGGGCTCGACACCCCCTCGATCACATGCGGACTGCGCGGTCTGACCTATATGGAGGTGGAGGTGACCGGACCTGACAAGGATCTCCACTCGGGTCTCTTCGGCGGTGCCGTAGCCAACCCGGCCAACGTACTGGCACGCCTCATCGCCGGGCTCACCGACGAGAACGGGCACATCACCATCCCCGGATTCTACGACGACGTGCGCGAGCTCACTCCGGCCGAACGGCGCGCCTTCAACCGTGCCCCCTTCAGCCTGGCGGCCTACAAACGTTCGCTTTCGCTCGGCGACGTGGAGGGTGAAGCGGGCTACACGACCATCGAACGCACGGGCATACGCCCTTCGCTCGACGTGAACGGCATCTGGGGCGGCTACATCGAAGAGGGGACCAAGACGGTCATACCCTCGAAGGCATCGGCCAAGATCTCGATGCGCCTGGTACCGAACCAGGATTTCCGCAAGATCGCCAGACTCTTCGAAAAGCACTTCCGCACCGTGGCCCCGCGCAGCGTGAAGGTGAAGGTGCGCTTCCTCCACGGGGGCATGCCCTATGTGGCCCCGACCGACATGCCCGCCTACCGCGCTGCCGAAAAGGCCATCGTCGCCACCTTCGGGAAGAAGCCGCTTCCCTTCTACTCGGGCGGCTCGATTCCGATTATCAGCGGATTCGAATCGATACTGGGCATCAAGTCGCTGCTCATCGGCTTCGGCCTGGCACAGGATGCCATCCATTCGCCCAACGAGAGCTACGGCCTCGACCAGTTCTATCGCGGAATCGAGACCATCCCCTACTTCTACAAATACTTCGCCGAGACGAAATAGCCGCGCGGGGCGTACGGACAGCGGGAGACGGGCAAAATGCCTGTCTCCCGTTCCTTTTTCACATTTTTATTATATTTGCCCCTATGAAGCGCCTGACAACTCTTCTCGTCCTGGCCGGATGTCTCGCGGCTGCCGGAGTCCGCGCACAGGAACAGGAACTCTCCGGATTCTCGCCCGACGCAAAGAGCCTCGCGATGGGCGGCGTCGCCGTCACGCAGTTCTCCGCATCGCACACGCTCTACAACAATGCGGCGGTAACGCCCTTCCAACCCGTACGGATGCAGCTATCAAGCAGCTACTGCGCACCGAACGGCAAGGACGGCTATGCCGTATCGGGATATTACAACATCGCCCCGCGGCACTCCGTGCTGGCCGGATGGCGACAGTTCCGCCATGCACGGGGCATCGGCGACATGATGGTCGACGCAGCCTACGCCTTCCGTCCGGGAGAGCGCTGGGCGGCGGCTCTTACCGGCCGCTACACCCACCTTCGGCGGGCACAGGCCCCCGAGGATGCGCTTGCCGTCGACCTGAGCGCCCTCTACATGATGCCCTTCGGCGCTTCGGAACGCAACTCGCTGCGCATCGGAGCAAAACTCGCCAATCTGGGCGGATATCTCGGCGATTCGGCCTATGAACTTCCCGTGACCCTTACGGCCGGCGCCGCTGTCGGCTCCTTCATCACCGACGCCCACGGGGTGACCGTTGCCGTCGATCTGGACTACGCCTTCGGGGAGACGGCCGCACGAGGATTCGGATGCTCGGCGGGTATCGAATACAACCTCATGCAGCTCATACAGATACGGTGCGGATACCACTATGGCGAACGTTCAGTCGACCCCGACTACGTCTCCGTGGGTGCCGGAATGCGGTTCCTGCATCTGAGGCTCGATTTCGCCTATCTTCTTGCCGGACGCGACACGTGGCGCCACAATCTGTGGAATCTCAGTTTCGGTTTCGACTTCTGAGTTCCGACACGAGCGTGGCGCACCCCTCCTCGAGCAGATCGAGCACCAGTTCGAACCCCTCGTGCCCCTCGTAATAGGGATCGGGCACATAGGTACGGCCGCTCTCCGGACAGAATTCGACCATCCGGAAGATGCGCTCGGCCGCAGCACGCGACGGAGCCAGCCGGTGCGCCGCCTCGTAGTTGGCATCGTCCATCACGACGATGCGGTCGAAGCGTTCGAAATCGTCGCTCCGCAACGGACGGGCACGATGCGTCAGTTCATAGCCGCGGCGGGCTGCAGCCCGCCGCATGCGCGGATCGGGCAGATCGCCCGCATGGCCCGCATAGGTGCCGGCAGAATCTACCTCGACCGTCGAATCGAGCCCTTCGGCAGCAAGCATGCTGCGCATAATCCCCTCGGCGGCCGGCGAACGGCAGATATTGCCGAGACAGACGAACAGAATACGGTATTTCTCGCTCATCGCTTCTTCTCTGTCGCTCCGGCGACGGGCCGAAGCGCCGGCAAAGATACTCAAACGATTCCGTAAATCCATCCGTACCGGAACCCGCTGTCGCCGCACGAAACCTTTGCCGACAGGAAAATTCGGAGTTATAGAACACTATTACGGCTCGGAGAAGGATGCGCGATTCCCGAATTTATCCCTACCTTTGTGTCCGGAACCCGCATCGGGCCGAACAGCGACCGATAACGAGAAGAACGAATAGAGAGATGATGACGCTGAACCGGAAACAACGCACCGCTCTGATGCTTGCCGCCCTGTGCGGCACCGCACCGCTCGCCGCACAGGAGCAACTGCCGCGCAAGGTAGAGAATGTAGAGATCGTCAGCCTCGACGGCCGGCCGTCCCGGCTGCCCCACTTCGGCGAAAAGAACCTGATGATCTTCTACGTCGATCCCGACCATCCGAAACAGGGCGAGTCCTTTACCGACGATCTCGAACGTACGCGCCGCGCCCAGGGCAAGAACATCTACGGCCTCGGCGTGATGAATCTCAAGGATGCCCCTCTGGTCCCCAACGGCATGGCCCGCAACATCGCCCGCAAACGGACCGAGTCGAACCACGCCGTCATCCTGGCCGACCAGGACCGGGTCCTGAGCACGGCATGGGGTCTGGGCGACTGCAACAACCTCTTCGTCCTGCTGCTCGTATCGAAAGAGGGCGAACTGGTCTACGTGCACAAGGGCGAAATGTCGGCCGAGGATGCCGAAGAGTTCTACCGTATCGTGGATCTCTATCGATAGCGTTCTGTTCGGCCGTGACCGGAGTACGGATGCCGGCCGCGAATACCCGCAAGACAAAGACCGGCAGCAAAAAAGAGGAGCGGAGGCGCCGATGCGCCTCCGCTCCCGTATTCGAAGAGTCTCCTACTTGGATGCCTCGACCGAGATCTTGCGGAACTCCTTCATCAGTTTCGAGAGCTCCAGCGCAGCCTTGCGGGCGCGGGTGCCGGCAGCCTTGTTGCCCTTCTCAACCTGAGCCTCAGCATTCTCGAGGAACGCGTCGTACTGTGCCTTGATCTGTTCTACCAGTTCTTTCATAATTTTGTGATTTGATTGGGTTTTATCTTCCTAACGGCAAAAGTAAGAAAAAAATCCCTTCCGCCGCCCTTTTCCCGAAAAAAACGTATCCGCACCCGGCATACGGCGCGACAGGCACGACAAATACCTATTTGTGGGGATACGCCGAACGGCACGAATCGCTATCTTTGCTGCGGCAAAAACATACGATTCTACATGCGTCTATCCGAACTCAAGACGGGCGAATCGGCGACGATTCTCAAGGTGACGGGGCACGGCGGATTCCGCCGCCGTATCATGGAGATGGGGTTCGTGCGCGGACAACACGTGGAGGTGGTACTCAACGCCCCCCTGCGCGACCCTATCGAATATCGAATCATGGGTTACGACATCTCGCTGCGCCGCAGCGAGGCCGAGATGGTAGTGGTAGTGCCCGCCGAAGAGGCCGAGCGTTACCGGCTTGTCCGCGATACGATGCAGCAGGAGGCGAGCCTCTGCAACTGCGACGAGACGCCCGACACCGAAGAGCACGGGCGGACGGCGGCGGCCACGGAGGAGACCATCTGCGTGGCGCTGGTCGGCAATCCCAACAGCGGCAAGACCTCGCTCTTCAACGCCATATCGGGAAGCCGCGAACACGTGGGCAACTACAGCGGCGTCACGGTCGACGCCAAACGCGGCTACACCACCTACAAGGGCTACCGCTTCGAAATCACCGACCTGCCGGGTACGTACGCCCTTTCGGCCTACACGCCCGAAGAGCTCTACGTACGGCGGCACCTGGCCGAACAGACGCCCGACGTAATCATCAACGCGGTCGTCGCCTCGAATCTCGAGCGCAACCTCTACCTCACCACCGAACTGATCGACCTGAGCCAACGCATGGTCGTAGCGCTCAACATGTACGACGAACTGGAAGAGAGCGGTGCACGGCTCGATTACGAGAGCCTCGGCAGCATGCTCGGTGTCCCGATGGTCCCCGTCGTGGCCCGCAGCGGCCGAGGCATCGACGCGCTGCTTGACACGGTGATAGCCGTCTACGAAAACCGCGACCGCCGCGTACGCCACATCCATATCAACGAAGGGCCCGTTATCGAGGCGAGCCTGCACGAGCTGAACGGCGATCTCAGCGCCCACCGCACCGAACTGCCGCAGTACTTCCCGCCACGCTATTTCTCGCTCAAGCTGCTCGAACGCGACGAACAGATCGAGTCGACCCTGCGCGACTGTCCGAGCTACGGACGCTGGGCAGCCATACGCGACCGCGAGGCGAAACGCATCGAGGAGACCCTGGGCGAGGATGTAGAGACGGCTCTCTCGAACCGTAAATACGGCTTCATATCGGGTGCGCTCAAGGAGACTTATACCCCTGGGCCGCAGGAGGAGACGGGTGTGACGGCGACCATCGACGCCTTCGTCACGCACCGGCTGTGGGGCTTCCCCATCTTCTTCTTCCTCATGTGGCTCATGTTCTACTGCACCTTCAGTCTCGGAGCCTATCCACAGGAGTGGATCGAGTCGTTCGTGGGATGGCTCGGCGACGGTATCAGGCACTGGATCCCCGACGGAGCGCTCAAGGACCTGCTCGTGGACGGCGTGATCGGAGGCGTCGGAAGCGTAATCGTCTTCCTGCCGCAGATCATGATTCTCTACCTCTTCATCTCCTTCATGGAGGATTCGGGCTATCTGGCACGTGCCGCCTTCATCATGGACAAGGTGATGCACCGCATCGGGCTTCACGGCAAATCGTTCATCCCGCTCATTATGGGCTTCGGCTGCAACGTACCGGCCATCATGGCCACGCGCACCATCGAAAGCCGCAGCAGCCGCCTCATCACGGTACTCATCACACCCTTCATGTCGTGCAGCGCACGGCTTCCGATCTACCTGCTGCTCGCCGCCACCTTCTTCCCCGACCATGCCGGCTGGGTATTCTTCGGACTCTACCTGCTCGGTATTCTGGTCGCCGTCGCGACGGCACGCCTCATGCGCCGCTTCTTCTTCAAGGTGGACGAGACGCCCTTCGTCATGGAGCTCCCGCCCTACCGCATGCCGACCTGGAGGGCCACCCTCTCGCACATGTGGGACAAATGCGCGCAGTACCTGCGCAAGATGGGAGGCCTGATTCTCGTGGCCTCGATCATCGTATGGATGCTCAGCTATTATCCGCGTGCCACCGAGGGACAGAGCAGCGAACAGCATTACGAGAACTCCTACCTCGGCCGCGTGGGCAAGGCGTGCGAGCCCGTATTCGAGCCGCTGGGACTCAACTGGAAATCGAGCGTGGCGATCCTCTCGGGCGTGGCGGCAAAAGAGATCGTCGTCAGCACACTAGGCGTCCTCTATGCCGACACTCCGACGACGGCCGACGAGGGCTTGCCGGCACCATCCGGCAGCGGCGACGGTACGGCCGCAGAGGCACATGCAGCGAATTCCGACGCAGGAGAGGAGGCTTCGACCGGAGCGGCAACCGCCGACGAGGAGACCGCCGGACTGTCGCAACGGCTGTTGTCAAGCGGCGACCTGACGACTGCCGCTGCGGTCGGATTCCTCGTCTTCATACTCATCTACTTCCCCTGCCTGGCGACCGTGGCGGCCATCGCCGCCGAATCGGGATGGAAGTGGGCACTGGGCAGCGTGGTCTACAGCACGGCCCTGGCCTGGATATTGGGATATGTCGCCTACCACATCGCACAACTCTTCGGCTGACCTGCGGAGCGGCCGGAACGACACGGAACGAAGATGGAGAGCTACTGGCAGGAGATAGCCGTCGGATGCATCTGCACGGCGGCCGTTGCAGCCGCCATCGTGCGCGTCATACGCATCGTACGCGGCAAACGGAACGGCTGCGCCTCGTGCGGCGGATCCCGCCCGGAGTGCCGCCGCCGGTGCGACGGATGCGGAGAGCGGGAGAATCGACGGCGGTAACGTCCCGGACCGCGTGAAAGACGGAAGAGAGAGCGCCCCGCACGGATCCGGATCCCTGCGGGGCGCTCTCTCTTCGGCTGCGCTCCGGCGTCAGAGCGCGAACAGGATGAATATCTGCGCTGTCAGCACCCGCAGGAACATGGCCACGGGATAGACCGTCGAGTAGCCCACGGACGGCATGTCGTTGCCCGCCGTCGCATTGGCATAGGCCAGCGCCGGAGGATCGGTCGTACTGCCGGCTATCAGACCCATGAGCGTATAGTAGTTCATCTTGAGCCAGATACGTGCCGCAAAGGCGACGATGAGCAGAGGTATCATCGTGATCAGCACGCCGTAGCCGATCCAGCGGTAACCGCCGTTAACGACCGCATCGACGAATCCTTCGCCCGCGCCGAGTCCCACAGCCGCCAGGAAGAGAGCGATGCCAATCTCGCGCAGCATAAGGTTAGCACTCTGCGTGGTGTAGGTGACCAGATGGAAGTGGGTACCGAAGCGGCCGATGAGAATGGCCACGATGAGCGGGCCGCCCGCAAGGCCCAGCTTCACGGGCTGCGGGACGTTGAACAGAGGCACCGAACCGAGCAGCACACCGAGGGCGATGCCGACGAAAATCGTGATCAGGTTGGGCTCGTTGAGCTTCTTGAGCGAGTTGCCGAGCACCTTGGCCGTCTGCTGCACGGCCGCCTTCGGGCCGACGACCATCACGCGGTCGCCGATCTGCAGTTCGAGACCGGGATAGGGAATCAGGTCGAGACCGGCACGGTTGACACGCGTAATGTTCACGCCGTAACGCGTACGCAGACGCAGGTCGGAAAACTTTTTGCCGTTGATTTCGGAACGCGTCACCAGGATACGGCGCGACACCAGCTCGGAATCGGCCGTATTGTTGTGCCAGGCGACATCGTCCATCCCTTCGACCTCATGACCGAAGAAGGCGACGATGGCGGGGATGTCGGCCGCATCGGCAATGACCCAGAGACGGTCGCCGAGCCGTATCGTACTGTCGGCATCGGCCATGACGATGGAGCCGTCCGTATGCATGATGCGCGAGATGACGAACTGCCGTTTCACCAGATCGCGCATGTACTCCACCGTGCGGCCGTCGAGCAGCGTATTGGTGAACTCGATCGACACCTTGTCAGCCAGCTTGTGCTCGGTGGATAACGCCTTCAGCGCCTCGTCCTCCTTCTCGAACTTCACGCGCAGCGTATAGCGGACGATGATCATCGAGAGAATGATACCCACCACACCCAGCGGGTAGGCCACGGCGTAGCCCATGGCGATCGAGGGATCGGCGATCCCCGAAGCATCGGTATAAGCCTGCTGCGCGGCACCCAGTCCGGGCGTATTGGTCACGGCGCCCGAAAGGATGCCGACCACCGTCGGTATCGGCGTATCCGTACATACGTGTACGAGCCAGGCGACGGCGACACCCAGCAGCACGATGGCCGTGGAGCATCCCACGAGTTTCAACCCGCCCTGTCGGAACAGGGAGAAGAAACCGGGGCCCACCTGCAGGCCGATGGAGTAGACGAAGAGAATCAGTCCGAACTCCTGGATGAAGTGCCTGGTCTGGGAGTCGACCGTCATGCCGAAATGGCTGAGGAGAATCCCGACGAAGAGCACCCACGTGATGCCGAACGATATGCCGCCCACCTTCACCTTGCCCAGCAGGATGCCGAGCGTAATCGTGAGGGCGAAGGTCAGCACGGCATGGGCCACGCCGCCTCCGAGGAAGAGAGAATAGATCCACTCCATAAGGTCGGTTTTGTCAGGTCAGTCGTTTAAGGGTCCGCAAAAGTAATATTTTTCCGATAGATAAAAAACACAAAGCCCCTTTTTCGGACAAAAGGGGCCGCTGCCGCGACGGGCATCAGTAAAGATAGCGCTCCATGAGGGGCAGAAGCAGCGCCGTGGCCAGACCCATCAGCGCCATGGCCAGACCCGAAAGGGCCCCTTCGACGGCTCCGATTTCGATGGCACGCGCCGTGCCGATGCCATGGGCCGCCGAACCGAGCGCAAAACCGCGGGCCATGGGGTCGCGTACGCCGCAGCGGCGCAGCACCCACTCGCCGAAGATGCTGCCGAAGATGCCGACGCAGAAGACCACCACCGACGTGAGCGGCACGATGCCGCCGAGAGGTTCGGCTACCGAGACGGCAATGGGAACCGTGACCGACTTGGGAGCAAGTGAAGTGAGTATCTGCCGCTCGGCCCCGAAGGCCCCGGCAATATAAACCACGCTCAGCACGCCGAACACACAGCCGACCAGCGTCGAGACGACCACGGGCACGAGACGTCCGCGGATCTGCCCCATCTGTTCGTACATGAGGTAGCCGAGCGATACGACCGAGAGACCCAGCGCGAATTCGAGTATGTCCGTGGCTTCGCGGTACTCGCCGTAATCGACGCCGCAGAGACGGAGCACGCCGATCATCGCCACGAAGGTGAGCAGCACGGGATGCAGCAGCGGCGTATGGACCCGGCGGTAGAGCGCCGTACCGAGACAGTAGAGACCCACGGTGGCCGTGAGCAGAAAGAGTTCGCTATGAACGATATACCGTATCATCGTTTTTCCGTCTGCGGCGATTGAACGACTGGAAGGTCCATCCCACGCTCACCAGCACGACGATCGTGCTGACGATGCCCGAAACGACGATGGCCCACAGATTGTCCGCAATGACGCGGTAAGAGACCATCAACCCCACGCCGAAGGGCACGAAAAAGAGTGCCATCGATCCCAGCAGGAAGCGGGCCGCCGGACGCACCGTCTCGGGACGCACCCAATGCAGACAGAGCGCCGCGAAGAGAAGCACCATCCCCACGATATTGCCCGACACGTAACCTCCGGTACAATAACTCAACGCGTTGCCCAGGAGCCAACAAAGCAGTATGCAGAAGAGTCCGGCCATTGCGGACGCAAAGGTAGGAAACAATCGGCGAACTTGTTCACGCCGAAAGCGGGAAATGAGATCTCCGCGCCGGTTTTCGGCAGTCTTCGCCGCAGAGCGCGGTACGGAACATCCGCCCGCACGGTAACCGGGGTGCAGGAAAAAGAGAGACGGGCGGACACCTTGCCGGTGTCCGCCCGCATTCCGTGGAGCTGGCGGGAGTCGAACCCGCGTCCAAACAGGGAGCCCGAAGGCTTTCTACACGCTTAGCCGCCGTTTCGTCCTCCTTCCCGGGCACGGCAGGCGGCAGCCAAACCACGGGACCCAGCTCCCTTATTTCGCCCGCCGGCCGGAGCGCTCCGACGGACTATCCCTAAAGAGATGATACCCCGTATGAACAGCGATTAAAGGGCGGAACCGCCGTTCGGGATACTCGTCGCACGACCACCTGGGGCCACGCGATTAAGCCAATTTTCCTTGAAAATTAGGCAGCGAGTGCGTAGCTGTTATTGCCATTTGATTGTTGAGCGTCGGGATTAACGAGCCGCCACACAGCGCTCGGCGTGCTTACCGACAAACCCTGCCTGCTGTCAAAACCGGTCAGCCCCGAGTTCGGATGTAAGAACGGTGCAAAGATAGTGAAATTTTGTCGGATGATACCGCTTCCGCCGCCCGAAACACAAAAAAACATTGCCGGAGAGAGCCCGGCACGCCGGATTTTCGTATCTTTGTCCGAATCAAAATCAGATGCCTCCCATGGAGAAACAAACCGTCGTCCGACTCCGCAACGCCAGTCTCTACCATGCCGACGACCCATTCGGCCGCCGCTCCGCCCGCCGGCTCGTCCAGCAGGGCGAGATGGTTCTCTCGGGTATCGACTTCGAGGTGTCCACGGGCGAATTCGTCTATCTGATCGGCCGTGTAGGAAGCGGCAAGAGTACGCTGCTCAAGACGCTCTACGCCGAATCGCGGCTCGTCGTGGGCGAGGGTGAAGTGGTCGGATTCAATCTGCGGCGGCTGCGCCGGCGCGACATTCCGCGGTTGCGCCGGAAGCTGGGCATCGTCTTTCAGGATTACCAGCTGCTCACCGACCGCAACGTCTTCATGAACCTCTACTACGTGCTGCGGGCTACGGGATGGAGGAACGAGAGCGAAATCCGCCGCCGCATCGACGAGGTGCTTCATGTCGTGGAGCTGCAGAACAAGACCTACAAGATGCCCTTCGAACTCTCGGGCGGCGAGCAGCAGCGTCTGGTCATAGCCCGCGCCCTGCTCAACCGGCCGCAGCTGCTGCTGGCCGACGAACCGACGGGCAATCTCGACCCGCTGACGGCCGAGGGCATCATGCGGCTCTTTCGCGAAATCGCCGGCCGCGGCTGCGCCGTGGTGATGTCCACGCACAACACCTCGCTCATCGAGCAGTTTCCGGCCCGCGCCCTGCTCTTCGCCCAGGGTCATATCCGCGAGATGGATCTCGAGGCGGAGCTGGCCTGAGACGGAGAGGCCGCGCCCGATTTTGGCATTGTCGGAAAAACACCGTATATTTGTACGAATATTATAAAGGATACATGAGTACAGAAGCAGAAAACGTGAAACGTTCCGAAGCGGAATACTCCGCCTCGAACATCCAGGTGCTGGAAGGGCTCGAGGCCGTCCGCAAGCGACCCGCGATGTACATCGGCGACATCGGCGAAAAAGGTCTCCATCATCTGGTCTACGAGGTGGTGGACAACTCGATCGACGAGGCGCTGGCCGGATACTGCACCCATCTCGAGGTGACCATCAACGAGGACAACTCGATCACCGTGCGCGACGACGGACGAGGCATCCCCACCGACATGCACGAAAAGGAGGGCAAGTCGGCGCTCGAAGTGGTGATGACCGTGCTCCATGCCGGCGGCAAGTTCGACAAGGGAAGCTACAAGGTGTCGGGCGGTCTGCACGGTGTGGGCGTATCGTGTGTCAATGCCCTCTCGACGCTGCTTGTGGCCGAGGTACACCGCGAAGGCAAGATCTTCCGCCAGACCTACAGCCGGGGCGTGCCCACCTCGGGCGTAGAGGTTGTCGGCACCTGCACCGACCGCGGCACGACCGTCACCTTCAAGCCCGACGCCGAGATATTCACTCATACGACCGAATACAAGTACGACATACTGGCCGCCCGTCTGCGAGAGCTGGCCTTCCTGAACAAGGGCATCCGGCTGAGCATCACCGACCGCCGCCAGAAGGACGAGACGGGGGCCTTCGTCAGCGACAACTTCCACTCGGAAGAGGGTCTGAAGGAGTTCGTCCGCTTTCTCGACGAATCGCGCGGCGAGCCCATCATCGAATCGATCATCTACCTCGACACCGAAAAGAACGGCGTGCCCGTCGAGGTGGCCATGCAGTACAACGACTCCTACTCGGAGAACGTTCATTCGTATGTGAACAACATCAACACCGTCGAGGGCGGTACGCATCTGACAGGCTTCCGCCGCGCCCTGACCCGTACCCTCAAGAAATATGCGGACGATTCGGGCCTGCTCGCCAAGGTGAAGGAGGAGATCGACGGCGAAGACTTCCGCGAAGGACTCACGGCCGTCATTTCGGTCAAGGTGGCCGAACCACAGTTCGAGGGGCAGACCAAGACCAAGCTCGGCAACGACGAGGTTGCGGCGGCCGTCGATCAGGCCCTTTCGGCCGCTCTGGCCCACTATCTGGAGGAGAATCCGAAGGATGCGCGTGCCATCGTGCAGAAGGTGATTCTCGCGGCCCAGGCCCGTTATGCGGCCCGTAACGCCCGCGAGCTGATCCAACGCAAGGGTCCTCTCTCGGGTGCCGGTCTGCCGGGCAAGCTGGCAGACTGTTCGAGCCGCGACCGCGACAAGACGGAGATCTTCTTCGTGGAGGGCGATTCGGCAGGCGGTACGGCCAAGCAGGGCCGGGACAGCAAGTTCCAGGCCATCATGCCGCTGCGAGGCAAGATTCTGAATGTGGAGAAGGCCCTTGAGCACAAGATGTGGGACAACCAGGAGATCAAGAACATGTTCCTGGCCCTCGGAGTGAAGTTCGGCACGGCCGAAGACAGCAAGGCGCTCAACCTGGAGAAACTGCGCTACGGCAAGATCATCATCATGACCGATGCCGATGTGGACGGCAGCCACATCGCCACGCTGATGCTCACCTTTTTCTTCCGCAAGATGAAGGAGCTGATCGAGGGAGGACACATCTATCTGGCCACCCCGCCCCTCTTCCTGGTCAGCAAGGGCAAACAGAAACACTACTGCTGGGACGAAAAGGAACGCGACAGCATCATCCGCGAATGGAGCAAGCCGGAATCGGATACGGCCGAGGAGATGTCCGACACGACCGAGGAGATGTCCGACACGGAGGGCGGCGAGAACGAACCGCAGAAAGGCGGCCGCATCCACGTACAGCGATACAAAGGTCTGGGTGAGATGAACGCCAGCCAGCTGTGGGAGACCACCATGAATCCCGAGACACGCACGCTGCATCAGGTGACCATCGAGAATGCGGCCGAAGCCGACCGCATCTTCTCCATGCTGATGGGCGACGAGGTGCCGCCCCGCCGCGAATTCATCGAGCGGAACGCACATACGGCCAACATCGACGCATGACAGGAGAGCGGGACCGGCCGAACCGGTCCCGCTCACTGCATAAACACCAACCCACTACAAACCTCAAACATGGACGTAACGGTAATCGGCGTCGCGGGCGGCACGGGATCGGGCAAATCGACGCTCGTCAAACGGCTGCAGGAGGCCTTCGCCGAAGACGACGTGGCGACGCTCTGCCACGACTTCTACTACAAGGCCCATCCCGAACTGACCTACGAAGAGCGCACGAAGCTCAACTACGACCATCCGCAGGCCTTCGACACGCAGATGCTCGTGGAACACATCCGCACGCTGAAGGAGAACGTCCCCGTCGCCCACCCCGTCTATTCGTTCGTCGAGCACGACCGCATGGCGGAGACGGTCACGGTCAAACCGTCGCGCGTCATCATCGTGGACGGGATTCTGATCTTCGAGAACAGGGAGCTGCGCGACCTGATGGACATCAAGGTATATGTCGACACAGATGCCGACGTGCGGCTCGCCCGGCGCATCCTGCGCGACGTATGCGAACGCGGGCGCACCATGCAGTCGGTCATCACGCAATACCTCACCACGGTCAAGCCCATGCACGAGGAGTTCGTCGAGCCGTCGAAGAAGTATGCCGACGTCATCATCCCCGAAGGCGGTTTCAATTCGGTAGCCGTGGCGATGCTCATACAGAACATCCGTTCGCTCATCGACAGGAGCCGATAGACCTGCCTGCCCGCCTCTGGAGGAGGCTGCACACGGAGTCGTATCTCACCGGAGTTTATGCGGGCCCTCGAAGTGACCCGTGCGATAGGCCTTGGGCGAACACCCCACGGAGCGTTTGAAATAGGATCCGAAAAAGGACTGGTTCGGGAAATTGAGGCGGTCGCTTATCTGCTGCACCGTAAGGTTGCGGTTGCGCAGCAGCACCTTGGCCTCCAGAATCACATAGTCGCGTATCCATGCACCCGCATGGCGGCCGCTCACGGTCTGAACCACCTGCGACAGATACTTAGGAGTGACACAGAGCCGTTCGGCGTAGAAGGATATGCTCCGCTGCGAACCGCAATGCTCGGAGAGCATCTGCATGAAGCCGTCGTAGAGCTGGCGTTTGCGGTCGCCCACCGATGCGGCGGCACCCTCCACATAGGGGATCATGTGCTGGCAGAGTTCGGCAAAAATCAGCTGCATGCAGGCTGCGATCATCTCGCGTCCGTAGCGGAACCCGGGCGACGCGATCTTCCGGCGCAAGAACCGATAGATACCTGTCAGATCCTCCATCGTCTGCTCCTCCACCGGAAGCGTCGGCCGCAGCGAGAGAAAGCGGCGGATAACGACCATTCCCTCGGTATTCGACATGTTGCTGTAGGCATTTGAGTTAAAGGCCATCAGGACAATCCGGCAATCGGGTGAAAACTCCATGCACTGCCCGATCGTATCCGACGACAGGATGAGAACCTCGTTCCGACGCAGCTCGTATTCGCTCAGGTTGACCTGAAACCGCATGAATCCCCCTACGCAGAAGAGCAAAAGATGGAACCGGATCTTGAACGGCATGTGCGGAGCGATGAACTGGGCGACAACCTGATCGGAGGCATCACCCACCGTCGGGAAGTCGAAGTTGTCCATAATAAGGAAATCATTGCCCGACACCACGTAATGCTCGTCGATCGGGAGCATGCCCAGCGAAAGTTGGGTATATAGGTCCGTATTTTTCATGACAGCGCGTTTTTCTATCTTTTGCCGCACAAATATACATAATCGAACATGCAACGGTTCGATTTATCATCAAAACAGGTCATGGAATCATCCTTATGAACAATACCATTGAAGAATCGGACATGAACGGGAGTGAAAAATACGGAACTTTGCATCCGTACAGGAAACCAAACGAAAGAGGCAAACATATGAACGGAAAATTTCTATGGGCGGCGGCGCTGCTTCCGCTTCTGGCCGCCTGCGGAGGGGAACGCCGTGCGGAGGCGCCGCTGCGCTGTGTCACCGTGACCCGGCCCCTCCCGGCCGGACAGGGCGAAACACGCGTCTATTCGGGTATCGTACGCGAAGCGCACGAAATCGGACTCGGATTCAAGACCGCCGGACAGATCGAGCGCGTCCATGTGGCCGAAGGCGACTTCGTGCGACAGGGACAGCTGCTGGCCGAGCTGGACGACAGCGACTATCTGCTGGCGCTCGAAGCGGCACAGATTCAGTACGACCGCATGCACGACGAGGTGGAACGAATGACGCAGCTCTACCGTGAAAAGAGCCTGTCGCCCAACGATTACGAAAAGGCGACGGCCGGACTGCGCCAGTTGGGCATACAGCTGCAGAACGAACGCAACCGGGTGGAGTACACGAAACTCCACTCGCCGATCGACGGCTACGTGCAGCACGTGAGCTTCTCGACGGCCGAGATGGTCGATGCCGGCACACCCTTCTGCACGCTGCTCGACACGACGCGGCCCGAGGTGGAGATCGACATTCCGGCCTCGCTCTATGTCGAGCGGCACCGCATCGAATCCTACGCATGCACCACGCCCTATACGGGCGACAAGACGATGCCTCTGCGCCTGCTGAACATCGTGCCGCGCGCCGATGCCAACCAGCTCTACCGCATGCGTCTCGCCTTCGAGGAGGGTCCCGACGAACGGATTACCGCCGGCATGAACGCCAACGTGACGCTCCGTCTCGCAGCCGCCGGGACAGGCGAAGGCTTCACGCTGCCGCTGCGCACGCTCTTCCGGCACGACGGAAAGAGCGCCGTCTGGGTAGTGCGTCCCGACTCGACGGTCGAATGCCGGCCCGTAACGGCTGAAAATACCGACGCCGAGGGGCGGGCCGTCGTCCGCTCGGGTCTTGCGGGAGATGAACAGGTCGTAACGGGCGGGGTCTCGGCCCTGCATGAAGGCGACCGGGTACGCATCATCGGCACCCCGAGCCGAACCAACGCCGGAGGCATCCTATGACACGCATCGCCCGATTCTTCATGCAGCGGCCGGTACTCTTTTGGTCGCTGATAGCCGGAATTCTGATTGCCGGCGTGCTTTCGTTCCTGAGCATGCCCAAGCTGGAGGACCCGGCCGTCCCGGTGAAACAGGCGATGGTCGTGGTCCCCTATCCCGGAGCGAGCGCACACGAGGTGGAGCTGAAGGTGGCGCAGCCCCTCGAAGAGCAGTTGCGCACACTGCCCAACGTAAAGAAGGTGCGTTCGGAATGCCACAACGGGCAGGCGCTCGTCACCGTCGAATTCGAGATGACGGTACTCATCGACGAGCTGGAGCAGCACTTCGACCTGCTGCGCCGCAAGGTGAACGATCTGGCGCCCCTGCTTCCGGCCGGGTGCTACGCTCCGGTCGTCATCGACGACATGATGGATGTCTACGGCATCTTCTACGCCCTGACGGCCGACGGATACGACTATCCCGAGATGTACCGCTACGCCAAGTTCATCCGGCGGCAGCTGCTCGACGTAAAGGGGGTCAAGCGCATCCTCATCGTCGGCAACCGCGACGAGACGATCAACGTGGTGGTATCGAAAGAGGATCTCGCCCGCAACGGCCTTATCCCCGTGCGGCTCATGGCCGCGCTACAGTCGGTCGGCAAGCCTGTCGGAGCAGGCGACTACACCGTCGACGGGGAGCGCATCCGGCTGAGCGTCGACTCGGACATAGCGGACGAATCGGACCTGCGCGACCTGCTCATCGCCACGCCCGAAGGCAAACAGATCCGGCTGGGCGACGTGGCCCGCGTGGAGCGCGGCTATGCCGAGCCGCAGCGCAACGGCTTCTTCGTCGGCGGAAAGCCGGCGCTGGCCATCTGCGTGGCCATGGAGGAGGACGCCATAGTCCCCGATGTCGGCAGGGCGGTCGACGCCCGGCTGGCCGAGACGATGGAGTCGGTGCCGGCCGGCATGCATATGCAGAAGATCTTCTTCCAGCCCGACATGGTAAGCGACGCCATAGCCTCGTTCATGTGGAACCTGCTCGAATCGGTCCTCATCGTCATCCTCGTGCTCGTCTTCACCATGGGGCTGCGCAGCGGTCTTATCATCGGTTTCGGACTGGTGCTGACCGTCGCCGTATCGTTTCCGCTGCTGTTCGTCTGCGGCACCACGCTGCAGCGTATTTCGCTGGGTGCCTTCATCGTCGCGATGGGCATGCTCGTGGACAACGCCGTGGTGATCATGGACGGCATCCTGGTGGACAAGAAGCGGGGGCTCGCCCCGAAGACGTATCTCTACCGCATCGGGCATAATACGGCGCTTCCGCTTCTGGGAGCCACCGTCATCGCCGCGGCCACCTTCATCTGCATATATCTCTCGCCCGATTCGGCGGGCGAGTATGCCGGAGATCTCTTCCTGGTGCTCTGCATCAGTCTGCTGGCCAGCTGGGTACTGGCACTCGTGCAGGTCCCCGTCTGTGCAAAGAGCTGGCTTCCGGCCCGCGAAAGGCGCAGGGACGGGAAAGAGAACGGCGTGATGAATTCGCCCGTGCACCGTTTCGTGCGACGCACCGTCGCCCTGCTCATCGACCACAAGAAGACGACCATCGCTACAGCCGTCATGCTTCTGGCCCTCTGCATATTCGGTCTGACGCACGTAAAGAATCTCTTCTTCCCCGACTTCGACTACAGGCAGTTCGTCATCGAATACTACCTGCCCGAGCAGAGCTCGCCCGACCGCGTACGCGAAGACCTGCTCGAAATCAGCGGACTGCTGGCCGAAAATCCGGCCGTCGAGCGGGTGGCCGCCAGCATGGGCGGAGCCCCGGCCCGCTACTGCCTGGTGCGGCCGGTGACCGCGGGCGGCGACTGCTACGGCGAACTGACGGTCGACTGCAAGGACTACCGCACCGTCGTGGAGCAGATACCCGGCATCCGGCGCATGCTGCGCGAACGCTATCCCGACGCCTACATCCGCTTCCGCAAGTACAACTTCTCGATTTCGACCTCGCATACGGTCGAAGTGGAGTTCACGGGTCCCGATCCCGCCGTATTGCGGCAGCTGAGCGCCCGGGCCGAAGAGGTGATGCGCGACTGCCCCTACGTGGATCCCTATTCGGTCCAGAACAACTGGAAGCCGACGGGCAAGGTGCTCGTCGCCGAATATCTCCAGTCCAATGCCCTGCGTGCCGGCATCGGCCGCAACGACGTAGGCAACGCCCTGCTTGCCGCCACCGACGGCATGCCCGTGGGCGTACTGACCGACCAGGACCGCATGCTGACGGTACAGCTGCAGGTGCGCGACAACGATGGCAGCCGCATCACCGATCTCGACGACATCCCCGTATGGAGCATGGCGAACCTGCGGTTCGGGGCGGATGAGCTGCAATCGATACTCGGCGGAGGAGTCAATCTGAACGAACTGAGCGACGAACTCTTCCGCACCACACCCCTGAGCAGCGTCGTGGACGACATCAGGCTCGACTGGGACGAAGAGGTGGTGCACCGGCTCAACGGCCGACGCGCCATCGAGGCGGAGTGCGACCCCAACCCCGACCTCGACGACGCCACACCGGCCAAGGTCGTAGCCTCCATCCGCGACCGGATCGAGTCGATTCCGCTGCCCGACGGCTACGCCATGCGCTGGGTCGGTGAGGGCGAACTGCAGAAAGAGGCGACCGGCAACGTGATGAAGAACCTGCCCCTCACCATCTTCCTGATTCTTGTCATCCTGCTGTTCCTCTTCAACAGCTGGCGCAAGGTGGCGCTCATCCTGCTCTGTTTCCCCTTCGTCATCTGCGGCATCACGCCGGCGCTGCTCGTCACGGGCCAGCCCTTTACCTTCATGGCCATCATCGGCATGATGGGTCTGATCGGCATGATGGTCAAGAATGCCATCGTCCTGGTCGATGAGATCAACCGGCTCCAGACAGAGGAACATGTCGACCCCTATCACGCCGTCATCGAAGCCACCGTATCGCGCGTAAGGCCCGTACTGATGGCCTCGCTGACCACCATCGTCGGAATGGTACCGCTCGTGGGCGACCCGATGTACGGTTCGATGGCCATCTGCATCATGGGCGGCCTGACGGTCGGTACCCTCATCACGCTCATGCTGCTCCCGCTCTTCTATACGGCCATGTTCCGCGTAGGCAAACCCGCACAGACCGTCTCACCCATCCAAAGATAGCCACTGTCATGAAAAGATACATCCTGCCTCTCTTCGCCGGACTCCTGCTCTGTACGGAGACCCCGGCCCAGACGCTCGAGCTCACGCCGGAGCGCTGCCGCGAAATGGCCGTCGCCCACAGCGAAGAGCTCCGCAAGGCCGGCAACGCACTCCAGCAGGCGGAGCTCGACCGGAAAATCGCCACGACGGCCTCGCTGCCTTCGCTCGAAGGTTCGGCCATGGGAGCCTACATGCTGCCCGACTTCGACATGATGGGCACCGAACTGCGCATGCGGGGGAGCTATATGGCCGGCATCACGCTGACGCAGCCCATCTATGCGGGCGGCAAGATCACGGCGGCTCAACGGCTGGCGCGTATCGGCGCCGAGGCGGCCGAGGAGCAGCTGCAGATGACGAGGGCCGAGGTACTCTCCGAAGCCGACAACGCCTACTGGACCCTTGTTGCCGTGGAACGCAAGGTACGCATGACCGAACGTTACATGACGCTGATGGATACGCTGCTGAACCAGACACTGGCCTCGGTACGGAGCGGCATGGCCCTGGACAACGACCGGCTGCGTGTCGAAGCGCGCCGCAGCGAAATCCTCTACCAGCTGCACCGCGCCCGCAACGGCGCCGACCTGTGCCGCATGTCGCTCTGCCGCATCATCGGTGTCGGGCCCGACACGCGCATCGTACCGACCGACACGCTTCTCGAAGCCGAAGCGCCGGGAAGACTCGACGGCGACATCAGCGCCCGGCCCGAACTCCATCTGCTCGAACGGCAACTTGAGGCAAGCGAAGAGCAGATCCGCATGACGCGCGCCGACTATCTGCCTCAGATCGGTCTCAGCGCAGGCTACTCCTATTTCGGCAATATCAAGCTACACGGCTCCACCCAGCTGCCCGACGGCACGCCCTACTCCTACACGCAGGAGTTTCGCGACGGCATGGGTCTGGCCATGCTCGCCGTGCGGATTCCGATATTCCACTGGGGCGAAGGACGCAAGAAGACGCGCCGAGCACGGCTCGACCTGGAGAATGCCCGGCTCGATCTGGAGCGCAACTCGCGGCTGATGGATCTCGAAGCGCAGCAGGCCATCCGGAACGTGGAGGACGGATACCGCTTCATCGAGGCTGCGGCCGTCGCCCTGCGGCAGGCCGAGGAGAGCCTGCGTGTCATGCAGAACCGCCACGCCGCCTCGATGGCATCGCTGACCGACCTGCTCGATGCCCAGGCACAGTGGCAGCAGGCACAGAGCAACTATATCGAGGCACAGACGCAATACCGCATCTACCGTACCGAATATCTGCGGACTACAGGACAGCTCCGATAGTCCGCAGCAGGTCCCGCAGAACGACACGACGACGCACGGGCCCCACCCGAAAGGTGAGGCCCGTGCGTCGTATCGGACGCGGCATCGGGAGAGAGCCCCGCATGCGTCCGGCCGGAGTCAAAGCTCGGCAATCTTCTTGATTTCATTGAGCGTATTGAGCGCCTCGAGCGGCGTAAGCGAATCGATGTCGAGATCGCGGATGCGGTCACGGATCTGCATGAGTACCGGATCGTCGAGCCGGAACATGGAGAGCTGAATCCCCTGCCGCGATGCCGCACCGGCCTTGCCGACCGCACGATGTGCGGCACGGCCATGCCGCCGCGCGGGCGACTGCGCGGAGCAGGTCGCGGCATCCGGCGCGCACTCCGCCTCGGCCTGCTCGAAACTGCGCAAAATCTCGCCCGCACGCGCCACTACCGATGCGGGCATGCCGGCCATGCGCGCCACATGGATACCGAACGAATGCTCCGTACCGCCCCGTTCGAGTTTGCGCAGGAAGACAATCGTATTGTCCACCTCCTTCACGCTCACGTGGTAGTTCTTCACACGCGGACAGTGCTGCTCCATCTCGTTGAGCTCATGGTAGTGCGTGGCGAAGAGCGTGCGGGCCCGGGCCTTCGGATGGTCGTGCAGGTACTCGACCATGGCCCAGGCAATCGATATGCCGTCGTAGGTACTCGTACCGCGGCCTATCTCGTCGAGCAGCACGATGCTGCGGTCGGATACGTTGTTCAGGATACTGGCAGACTCGAGCATCTCGACCATGAAGGTCGATTCGCCCTGCGATATGTTGTCCGAAGCGCCTACCCGGGTGAAAATCTTGTCCACCACGCCGATGCGGGCCGATTCGGCCGGCACGAACGACCCCATCTGGGCCATGAGCACGATGAGCGCCGTCTGCCGCAGCAGAGCCGACTTACCCGACATGTTGGGGCCGGTAATCATCATGATCTGCTGCTCGCTGTCGTCGAGCATCACGTCGTTCGGCACATACTCCTCGCCCACGGGAAGCATCGTCTCGATGACCGGATGTCGTCCCTGGCGGATATCGATGCGCTTGCCGTCGTCGAGCACCGGGCGCACGTAGCGGCGTTCGCAGGCAATGCGGGCGAAGGAGAGCAGGCAGTCGATACGGGCGACCGCCGCCGCGTCGCGCAGCAGCTCCCGAAGCGAACCGGCGACGAACTGCACCAGTTCGGCGTAGATGCGCTGCTCGATCTGGAGCATCTTCTCCTCGGCACCCAGAATCTTCTCCTCGTACTCCTTCAGCTCGGCCGTCACGTAGCGCTCGGCATTGGCGAGCGTCTGCTTGCGGACCCACGATTCGGGAACCTTCTCCCGGTGGGCATTGCGCACCTCGATGTAGTAGCCGAAGACGTTGTTGTAGCTGATCTTGAGCGACGGGATGCCCGTCGCTTCGCTCTCGCGCTGCTGGATCTGCGCCAGCACATCCTTGCCGTGAAGCGCGATGCGGCGCAGGTCGTCCAGTTCGGCGTCGACCCCGTCGGCTATCACGCCTCCCTTCTGGATCTGATTGTTCTGCGGGTCGGGCCATATTTCGCGGGCAATGCGCTCGCGCACGCTCTCGAGCGGATCGATGTCGGCGGCCAGCCGATGCAGCTCCTCGTCGGCGGTCGACTCGAGTATGGCACGCAGCGTCCCGGCTGCCGCGAGCGAATTCTTCAGCTGCACCAGTTCGCGCGGTGCGACCCGGGCGGCCGCCACACGCGAAGCGATGCGCTCCAGATCGCCGATGAAGGCCACCTGTTCGCCCAGTGCATCGGCCAGTCCGGCGTCGGCCGTGAAGCGCTCCACCGCATCGAGCCGCCGGCCGATACGTTGCGTATCGACCAGCGGCATGGCGATCCAGCGCTTGAGCAGACGCCCGCCCATGGGGGTCTGTGTCCGGTCGATGGCGCCGACAAATCCGCCGCGTCCGTCGCCGCCGTTCGAGGCGAAGAGCTCCAGATTGCGGATTGTAAAACGGTCGATCCATACGTAGTCGTCCGAATCGATCCGCGCGATGGAGAGGATATGTCCCGTCCGGCGGTGCTCGGTGAATTCGAGGTAATGGAGTATGGCCCCCGCCGCCGAGATGCCGCTCGTCATGCCGTCGACACCGAAGCCCTTGAGCGTGGAGGTGCCGAACTGGCGGCAGAGCTTCTCGCGGCAGCTCTCCTCGGAGAAGACCCAGTCGTCGAGACGGTAGCTGTAATAGCGCGACCCGAAGAGGTTGCCGAAACGCTCCTCGCAGCTGCGCGAATAGACAATCTCCTTGGGATTGAGGTTCGATACCAGTTTGTCGACATAGGCATCCGTGCCTTCGGCCACATAGAACTCGCCCGTCGAGATATCGAGAAACGAGACTCCCGTGCATCGCCGGCCGAACGAAACGGCGGCAAGATAGGTATTCTCCTTGTTGGAGAGTATGTTGTCGCCCATCACCACCCCGGGGGTAACCAATTCGATCACGCCCCGCTTGACGAGCCCCCTGACCAGTTTGGGATCTTCGAGCTGCTCGCAGATGGCCACCCGCTCGCCCGCCCGGACCAGCTTGGGCAGATAGGTGTCGACGGCGTGATAGGGGAAGCCCGCCAGTTCGACGAACGAGGCGGCGCCGTTGGCGCGCCGCGTGAGCGTGATGCCCAGGATGGAACTCGCGCGGATGGCATCCTCGCCAAAGGTTTCATAGAAGTCGCCTACGCGGAAAAGCAGAATCGCGTCGGGATGGACCGCCTTGATGGCATAGTACTGCTTCATCAGCGGGGTCTCCACATATTTCTTGTCAGCAGCCAATTCTGATCGGATATGGGTTATGCGTCCGCAAAGATACGCAAAAGCCGCGTTCGGAGCGGTCGCGCAGATACCCTTTTTTCATCCGCGCATCTTCACAGAAGACCGCACGCCGCGAACAGCCGGCCGTAATGTTCGGCTTTCCACTCGATCGGCCGCGGATAGGCGCGCGAGGTGGAGGGCATGCGCCACAGAGACATCGGCCGGCCATCCAGAGAGAATCGCACAGCTCCGCCCACGGCCGGGGAGTCACAGCCGAGGCGCCGGACGAGCGTATCGGCCGCCTTGCCGCCCGTGGCGGCCACCGCACGGCACTCGGGCAGCTGCCGGAGAAGCGCCCCGAGGTCGCTCTCGCGCACCACGTGCAGCAGGTCGTCCGAGGCGTTGTCGCGCAACCGCACCACCTCGGCCGCCGTATCGTGAAGCGCAATACCCCGCTCGCGGCAGAAGGAGACGATACGGTCGCGGTCGAAACCGCGGAGCGACGGATCGAGAAAATACCCCTTGTCGCCGAAGAAGAGCAGCCCCGCAATCCGCCACATGTCGTTCTGCGGATTGGGATAGTAGAACTCCATGCACCAGCGGCGCCGCGGCGGCGGAAAGCTGCCCAGCAGGAGCACGCGCGCCCGCGGCGGAAGAAACGGCGCGAGCGGATGGCGTTCGACCGGACCCGCCCCGGCGGCCGCCTCTTCCGGCCGGAGATCGTCACGGTTACGGTTCGTCATAGAAGCGTTCGTCGAAGTTGACCAGATAGACCTTTTCGGTAGCGCGCGTAAGCGCCGTATAGAGCCATCGCATCAGATCGGCCGTCATCGGTTCGTCGCCGAAGAGGCAGCGGTCCACGAAGACCGCCCGCCACTGACCGCCCTGCGCCTTGTGGCAGGTAACGGCATAGGCGAACTTAACCTGCAGGGCATTGTAGTGCGGATTCTCGCGGATCGCCCGAAAGCGCTTGATGCGGCTCCCGATCTCCATGTAGTCCTTCTCCACCTCGTCGAAAAGACGCGCCGACTCCTCGCGCGTCAGCGAAGGCGACTCGGAGGCGAGCGTATCGAGCAGGATGCGGCACGGGATCTCCGCATCGTCGTAGTCGCCGAACGAAAGCACGGCATCGGCGAAGCGGAATCCGTAGAACTCTTCGAAGCGGCGGATCTTCTTCAGACGCGCGATGTCGCCGTTGGCAATGAAGTTCATCGGAGACCCCTCCGTATGTTCGGCAAAGTAGTAGTTGTTCTTGACCACCATCAGCAGGTCGCCGCTCTCGATCTCCTCCTCGGCGCCCAACACGTGGCGGCGGATCCCCTCGTTGTAGCGGTTGGCACGCTTGTTCGAACGGGTGACGACGATGGTCTCGTCACGTCCGTAACGGCAGTAGCACTCCTCGAGCCGTTCGAGAAACTCGCCTCCCTCGAGCCGCTCGAAATCGGGATAGCCCAGGTCGAACCGCGGCACCTCGAACAGACCGCGCCCGAGCATGCAGCGCACCAGCGTGGCATTGAAGAGAATACCCGAACCGGCCTCCTGACGCACCACTTCGTCGAGCGTCGCACAGACCGGCCCGCCGTAGGAGGCGAGCGCCGCAGGGTCGAGCGCCGGACTGGTATCGCGCCCCACGGGTGGCAGCTGGGCGCTGTCGCCCACCAGCACGAGCCGGCAGCCTCGGCCGCTGCGCACATACTCCACCAGATCGGCCAGCAGCGAGCCGCTGCCGAAAAGGGCTCCGTCCGACGGGCCGTCGGAGAGCATCGAGGCCTCGTCGACGATGAACACCGCCCCCCGCTCCATGTTGGGCGCAAGCGAGAAACGCGACTCGTACGAGGCATTGACCCGCTGACGGTAGATGCGCTTGTGGATCGTCAGCGCCTGCACGCCCGAGTAGCGGGCCAACACCTTGGCGGCCCGACCCGTGGGAGCCAGCAGCACGCTCGGCACGCCCAGCGTGCGGAGCGCCGCGACGAAGGCCGCTATGAGGGTCGTCTTGCCCGTGCCGGCGTACCCGTTGAGCACAAAAATATGCCCGTCCGCCTCCGAAGCGGCGAAGCGGGAGAGCATGTCGACGATTTTTTTTTGGCCAACCGTTGCGTCGAAACGAATTTTGGCGTAAATTTGGGTCGCAATATCCGCAGGAAACATCGGACAAAAGTTTGTACAAACTTAATAACAAATATCCACATGGTAAAGAAAATCTTCCAAATCATTCTCGGTCTGGTAATTATCGGGCTCGTATACGTCGTATACAAGCAGATTTCCACCCCGATCAAGTTCGAAGACGAACTCAAGCAGCGCTCGGCCGTCGTTATCGATCGCATCAAGGACATCCGTTCGGCAGAGCGTGCGTTCAAGTCCAAGTATCAGCGCTTTACCGCCGACTTCGACACGCTCGCCCACTTCATTCTGAACGACAGCCTCACCATGGAGCGTCGACTGGTCGACGAGGATGATTCGGTCGCCATGGCCCGGCTCAAGCAGCTGGGACTGAAGAATGTGGAGCAGTTCAACATTGCCGTGATCGACACCATCTTCGCCCCCCGTCGTCTGACGGCCCAGCAGGTATACGATCTGCGTTATATCCCCTATACCGACAACCGGGTGGAATTCATTCTCGAGGCCGGTACGGTAATGACGGGCAACGTGCAGGTTCCGGTCGTTGAGTGCCGCGCACCCTACAAGCACTTCCTCGACACGGTGACCTACCATCAGGATGTGGTGAACTACATCGACGACCAGATCAACAACTACAACCGTTACGCCGGCATCAAGTTCGGCTCGATGGAGGCTCCGAACAATGAAGCGGGCAACTGGGAAGACTAGCCCCTCCCCTACGATCGAAAAGGTGTCCATTCAGCTTGCGTTGAGTGGACACTCTTTTTCAGAGGAGGCACTCGCACCGCTCGACGAGGCGGTGCATGGCAGCGGCCCGGCGGTCGATGTGCAGGTGTGCTGGCTGACGGAGAAGACGACGCTCGCACCGCAGGAGCTCTTCGACACCCTGCCCGACCCGGCAGGGGAGGATACGACGGCGAATGGCCGGAGTATCTCGACGGATCTCCCGGGCGGGATGCTGTCCGACAGCAGCGCCGCGTACCGTCTGGCGGCGTCGCTGCTGCGGATTGCCGGCATCGCGCCGGCGACCGGCGAGGAGATCGTGTGGAGCGGACCCGTGCAGGGGCGGATTGCCGTCATGGCAGTCCGCAGCGAGACGCTGCGCGCGTTGGAGAGCCGTCCGCACGTTCGGCTGCACCACACCTCGCCGTTGCTGGACGACAGGGAGGAGGCCGCGACCGGAGAACGGGCGGTATCTATCCGGGCCGAAAAGAGCGGACTCTTATATATTAAAGTGTACGACGGCGGGCTGCAGTTCGCCGAGGCGCTCCGCTGCGACGGCGAAGAGGACCTGCGCTATCTCATGGAGCGGCTGCGCGACACCTTTCCGGCACTCGGAGACTCGACACTCCGGCTCTCGGGTGCCGAGATCCCGGAACTCCGCAAGAGACTGAAACCCTATTTCAGACGAATCGTATGCGCATAATCAGCGGCACACACCGCGGCCGAACCATCGTGCCGCCCCGCAATCTGCGGGCGCGGCCGACGACCGACTTCGCGAAGGAGAACCTCTTCAACGTGCTGAACAATCTCATCGACTACGAGGAAACCGACGTACTCGACCTCTTCGCCGGCACGGGTTCGATCGGGTACGAATTCGCCTCGCGCGGCGCCCGCAGCGTCACCGCCGTAGAGCTCAACCCGGTGCATTACAACTTCATCCGGCAAACCGCACGCACGCTCGGATTCGAACACTTCTATCCGGTCAAGGCCAACGTTTTTCTCTATCTGCGCAGTTGCCCCAAACAGTTCGATCTCATCTTTTCGGACGCACCCTACGACCTGGAGGGGAGCGATACGGTAATCGACCTGGTTTTCGAGGGCAACCTGTTGCGGCCGGACGGCATGCTGATCTTCGAGCACTCGGGCAGCCGCAATTTCGAGGAGCACGCTCTATTCTGGCAATCAAGAGTATACGGTAGCGTACATTTTTCATTCTTCAAAAAAGGTTAAAAAAATCGCAGCAATCTTTGGAGTTTCGGATTTTTGTACTACCTTTGCATTCGCAATCAGCAAACGGTGCGTTAGTTCAGCTGGTTAGAATACGTGCCTGTCACGCACGGGGTCAGGGGTTCGAGTCCCCTACGCACCGCAGAACGAGAAAACGAGATGGTTACAGCAACCGTCTCGTTTTCTTTTATTTATCCACTATCAAGCGGAAAATCAAAACGTTGCACGGGTTCCGAATGACTGCTTGCGTCGCTCGACGCCGGGTTCTGGTTCCGATCCCGGAGACATTCCGGGACACCGAAACGTAACCTGCGCGTAACCTCGCTCCGACGTACGTGTAACCTTGCACACGCTTGTCCCTACCATGTCCTTTATTGACTTTACCTGTTTGTCAGTCAAACAGTTGCGCATGACTATTTTTGTACAACGGATAAAGTTAAGGTATCGTCATGGAAAAGACAACGAAAAAGGTGCGGCCGAAGAGCGTCGCCGCACGACCGAAAAAAGAGGCAGCCGCTACACGCAAGAGCACTTTCGCCATCATCTTCGTGCTCCAGAAGGGCAAGGCCCGTGAGGATGGCACGGCTCCCATCGTGGCTCGCATCACGGTCAATCACGAAATGGTGCACTTTGCCACGCGGATGTACATTCACCCCGACCGCTGGCTGCCGAAGGATTCCCGCACCGCGGGCAAGAGCCGCGAGGAGAAACAGATCAACGATGCGCTCGATGAACTGCGTGTGCTGATACGACGCCGCTACGACCAGATGCTGCGCGGAGAGGAGACCATCACGGCCGCGATGCTCAAAAACGCCATTACCGGGCTCGACCAGAGCACCTCTACACTTCTGGGCGTCTGTGACCGCTTCATCGAGGATTATACCGACCTGCTGCGCACCAAACAGTGTTGTCGCGAAACCTACCTGCGCTATCTGCTTACGCGCAACCGCCTCGAGGAGTTCATGCGCAACCGCTACCGCATGCCGGACATTCCGGTCAAGGAGATTCAGCCCCGTTTTGCCGCAGAATTCGACCGCTGGCTGCGCATCACCTATCAGTTGACCAACAACTCGACGATGAAACTGATGCGGCAGTTGAAGACCATGCTGCGGGTCGGGCATCTGAACGGCTGGTCGAAGAACGACCCGCTGGCCGGTTACAAGATTCACTTCGAGAAGGTCGACCGCGGCTATCTGACCGATGCCGAGTTGAGTCGTCTCGAGAGCAAGGTTTTCACTACCCGACGTCTGGAGGTCATCCGCGACCTGTTCCTCTTCAGTTGCTACACCGGACTGGCCTACATCGACCTGAAGAATCTCACCTCCGATATGCTTCAGCGCTGGCCCGACGGCAACCTGTGGATCGACACCAAACGGCAGAAAACGAATATTCCGGTACACGTACGACTGTTGGAGACGCCGCTGCGGCTTATCGAAAGGTACAAGGGTTCGGTCAGGGGCAAGAGCCGTCTGCTCTTCCCCGTACCGTCGAATCAAAAGGTGAACTCCTACCTGAAGGAGATTGCCGACCTCTGCGGTATCGACAAGGATCTGACATTCCACATGGCCCGCCACACGTTCGCCACGACGGTGACGCTGGCCAACGGCGTCCCCATCGAGACGGTTTCGAAGATGCTCGGCCACACGAACATCCAGACAACGCAGATCTATGCCCGCGTGATCGACACGAAGATCAACAACGACATGGAGGCCCTGGCCCGTAAGCTGAACGCCCGTTCGATTATTCGACAGTCCGAAACAACAGCCGTGTAACCCGAGAGGTTACACGGCTGTCATAAATATCCGATTTTTTGTCACCGGGACAAATAGCTGTTCAATACTTGTCCTGGATGAAATGAGTACGCAGGCGTGGTTCCGGAACCGGTTTGTCAATCCCGTTCTCCCGTCCGCACGCAATGCACTTCAACAGCCAGGCCATATTCCGTCCGAGTGTACGCATCGTCTGCAGCCCCTCCTTGTCCCTGAGGACATCGTCCGGCGTAAAACCATGCACCGAGTTCCAGTATTGCGACGAAACGATGGGCATGTTGCTGATGGTGAAATACTGGTTGAGCTGTTCGAAGGTCGCCGAAGCTCCCCCGCGACGACAGGAGACAACCGCTGCCCCGACCTTGCCCATCATCCGCCTCTCCGTAGCATAGAAAAGTCGATTCAGAAAAGAGACAAGCTGCCCGCTCGGCCCGCTGTAATAGACCGGAGAACCGATGACCAGACCGTCGAATTCGTCGAGACGCCGTTGAATCTCCTGCATGAGATCCTCGCGAAAACAGCAGCCCGTATCGAGGCATTTGCCGCAGGCAATGCATCCGGCGATGGGCTTTTTGCCCAGATAGAGCATCTCCGTCTCTATGTCGTTGGCCTGCAGGGTCGCTGCCACCTCGCTCAGGGCCGTATGGGTGCAGCCCTCGCGGTTGGGGCTGCCGTTGATAAGCAATACCTTCATGGCCTGTCAGAATTTATGCGCCAGAGCCGCCGCCCGTGCGCAGCCGTCCGTCTTTTCGATGTCTCCCTCGTCGAGCACTCCCGGGACGAGCACCTCGCCGGCCATCTCCCATTTCAGCAGGGCCGCCGTGCGCTCCATCGGTATGCGTACACCATCCAAGACCGTCGGGTCCTCCTCTTCGCAACAGGTGATGAGCGCACACTTTTTGCCGGCAACCGCTTTGCCGCCGACCACCAGCGAAAAGAGGCAATCGATGATTCCCTTAATCTGTGCCGGTATCGAATACCAGTAGACCGGCATGGTAAAGACAACGGCATCGGAGGTGAGTATCGACGCGGCCACGGCATCGAATTCGGCATTGAACGAGCAGGCCTTGCCGCTCTTGTAGCAGGTCATGCAGGCGTGGCATCCGCCGACATGCATGAAGGCCGCATCAAATCGCTCGACGGTATGTCCGCACGCTTCCGCCTCGCGGATGAACGCATCGGTCATGGCAAAACTGTTGCCGTGTTTGCGGGGACTCCCTGTGATGACTGTGATTTTCATAATGAATCTCCTCCTATTTTCTGATCGTGTCCGAATTCTGGTTGTAGGCTTTCGCCACGCAGCGCCACTGGCCGTCGATCTTCATCAACAGCAGGTAGTCGGTGAAGTCGATGCGCCCGCCCCATTTCTCCTCCAGGACGCGGACTACCGCTAGGGTCTCCTCGACATCCAGCACGTCGATGCGCGCCTTGAAATCCGGACCTGCGGCCACGGTATCGACGTTGTGGTAGAACTGCTCGATGCTGCCGTGCTCGAGCCGGCCGTCCAGATAGCCGAAAAGAACTGCTTCGTCGATGAATAGCTCGCGTGCATAGGCACTCCGGCCTTCGGCCACGCTCTTTACAAACTTCAGGGCCGCCGCCTCGACGGCCTTGTACTCTTCGATGTTTGCTCTCATAATCGCTCCGTTGATCAGGTTGTTTTGTATGTGCAAAGCTATGGCAAGGATGACTATTGTACAAGTACCGAAAAATTTATCATATACCGAAAATTTTATCGCTATATATCCATTCCGGACCATTATACCTAAATTTGCACCATAACAATCCGGCAAGCAACATGTACGAACGAAAAATCCCCATCGACTTCAGCTGTCCGCTGCGGCTTACGATGAGCCTCATCGATTCAAAATGGAAATCATGCATCCTCGACGAATTGCGACACAAGGCCTTGCGTCCGAGCGAACTGCACCGTGCGCTGCCCGAAGCTGCGCCCAGAGTGCTCGACATGCAACTCCGGGAACTGGCCGATGACGGACTAGTGCAAAAGACCATCTATCCCGAATTGCCGCCCCGGTCGGAATATACCATCACCGAGCTGGGACGCTCCCTGCTCCCCATCATAGATGCCATGAGAATGGGGAGAGTCGCATCGTGAGTTGTTGAGACTGGATAAATAGGTGTTTCAACAGTTGAGACAGTCCGCATAGCGGTATAATACGAGACAAAGTATCCCTATGCGGTAAGGCGCTGCCGCTACCTTTATCCCGAAAGAGGATATGGGTATGGCGGAATTCGGCGTGAAATACTGGGCGGAGCTGCATTTACGGGTACGGCCGAGGAGATGGCTTTCGATGGCGGCACACCGCTGCAGATCACCTGGGAGAAGCGCGGCGACGAGTTCTACGTTCCGGTCAAGGCGTCGGAGGCAACCATCAACATCCTCTGCCGCGAAAACTTCCGCTACCTCTCGCTCTTCACCTCCGACCCGCGGCAGTTTCGGGTCTCCATCCTCCGCAGCGGGCAACTTTATTGGCGGGGTTACGTCTCCGCCGATCTCTACTCCGAGGCCTTTGCAGCGCCTCCCTATACCGTCTCGGTTAAAGCCGTCGATGGATTCAACCTGCTTTCGAGCATCCCGTTCCGCGACCTTGTGCGCATCGGCACGACGGGTCGACGCACGCTGTGGGAGTTGCTCTGCGCCAGTACCGATCTGTTGGAACTCGATCTCGACATGGCGGACTGGATGGATCTGCATGCCGAGGGCATGGACGAGAACATCTCTCCGCTGCGTCAGACCTGCCTCGACCTCGAACGGCTCTACTACGTCCCTGCGGCCGTTCGCCGGGCAGATCTTCCAGTCGAACGGTGCGCTGCATATCCGCCGTGCCGTGTCGCTCTATCGCACGGAGCGTCCGATGAGTTTCTACCGCGTCGGTACGGAGTATCCCGTGGGACGGATCATCACGGGCGGCGGACGACGACTGGTCATCCATACCGGAGCGCAGGTCATTACCTCAGCCGCACGGGCCGCAGTCGACGGCATGTGGGACGGCGACCTGCATATTCCGGGTGAAGCCACGCTGGATATTGTGCCGGCCCTGCGCCAGGTGACCATCGACGTGAAGAACAAGAGTCTGCCCAACCTCATCGACCATCTGGGATTCTACCGCAGGGATGCATGGACCGACCCGTATGGATTCATCTCGCAGAAGAGCGCTGCGGAGTTATCGTTCGTCGGCGACGACGACCATCAGGGCGTGGAGATTGCGACCCGCGGCGAGCACGTCGAGCAATGCAACTTCCCGCTGACGTGGGAGTGTGGCATGCAGGTCTATCACAGCGAGTGGGGACTGGGTGTGATCCACAATCCGAATACGGCTGTTGCCGTCGAGGTACATTACGGCGTGCGTATCGTCGGAGAAGGTGCAACCTATTCGCTCTCCGAGGGTGGAGCGTGGGTTGCGGGCGACCGGGAGATAGTTCGGGAGATGAAGACCGGGAGCGAGGAGAATATGAAGATCGAGATCGACGGCATCCCGTGCGACGGCGAGTGGCAGTTCTTCTTCCGGCAGACGCTCATCGGTCGCGTTACCTCCTACGGCGACCGGGAGGACGGTACCACGTCGGGTCGCACCTCGGGACATCTCGAAAGCGTCGCTTTCCGCAACTTGAGCCTTACGATCGACGCCGGGGAGCGATATGACGCCGGACTGCATTACGAGGCGCTGGTCAATCCGGCAAACAATGTCGATATGGGCATCACGTTCCCCGTGGGCGACATTCCGGCCGTGCCGAACGACCGGCTGCTTTACTCGCTCTACTACCTCGATGCGGCGGGCGACCCCACGCGCACGTGGCACACGAAGGGGCGCCGCGATTTCGGAACGCTCGTGGAGCATGTCGTGCAGGGAGCGCTGCGCTTCCGCCAGCGGCCGAGTCGCCGCATTACGGGTGAGGTCTTCACCGGTGCGCATCTGGACATGAATACCGTCGTGCGCGACGATAAGTTCCTCCATGCGGCCTATGCCGTAAATTCTTTCGAACTCAATGACGACAGTTACGATTGCGAACTGGTCGAGATGCCGGGGTTGCTCACGACGGAAACGCCGCCCGAAGGCGACGACTGCATCGAGGTTGCCGCGTTGTCGTTTACGGTCGGCAAGGTGATTCGTTGTCTCAACCTGCTGCTGTTGCAGGACGCTTCGCAACGAACGGTTTATCTCTTCGATGCAGCGACCCGCTCCGTGCGCGAGATCTACCGCCGCGACGAACCCTTTGCGATGTACGAGGCCGACGAGGGGTTCGTCACGGTCGAGGGGTCGCGGCTGTGCTTTGCCGATTGCCGGGGCGTCGTACAACATTTCCTCGATCTTGGGGAGGCGTATCACTACCCGGCCACGCGGATGGACGGCTGCTTTCATATCCTGAAGGAATACCGTCAGTATGTCGGGCCGCGCAGCACATCGGCTTCGGCCTCCGACGACACCTGTTGGCGAACCTACCGCTACCTGAACCGACCGGAGTATCCCTATGACGAGGACGATGCCTACCATCGTGGGCCGAACACCACGGGGACCTCCATGTCGGGCGAGATCCTCGAACTGCGACGTACGGCCGACACGCTCGTAATCAATACTTCGCAGTACGCCTATCTGCACGACCGCCGCTTCGACAAGCCCTGCATGATGCAGCGGTTGGAGGTCGGCGCACGGATCGTAACCATCTCGGACCGTCTTCTCGGAATGAATCTCGGCGAGGAGTTTCTCCTCTATCGTCGGGATTCGATTACCGGACGCACGCTGCTGCAACGCCGAGCCGGGTTGGTTGACTGTGCCGATCAGACGTTGAGCGAAGTGGCCGTAGCGCGCGAAGGCATCATCTCGCTCATCGGGCTCGACGACGGCTCGCTGCGCGGTGTGAAAAACCGGGCAGGAGCCGGGCAGCCGCTTGCCGGACTCTTCTATATCTGGGGCGATCTCTACCTCATACGCGAACGCTCCATCCACAAATACATTCCCTGAATCATGGAGACACTGAGCCTTATTCTGAACTTCGTGCTGGCCAGCGGACTGGCCGGCACCATTCTCTTCTTCCGCTCGAAACGGCGCAAGGCCTCGGCCGAAGCCGACTCGGCGGAGTTGGAGAACACCGAGAAGATCGTGGCCATCCAATCCGAGCAGATCACACGGCTGGACGGCCGCGTGGAGAAACTCGAAGAGAAGGTCGACAAACTCGAAATCATCATCGAGCACAAGGATGTGGAGATCGACCGCAGCCGCATCATCATCCGTCAGGCCTACAAGTGCGACACGCCGCCCGAACACTGTCCCGTGCTGATCAAGCGGGCCGAGATGGAGCGGCGGCGCAAGGAACACGATACCGCAGAACCGAAACGACCGTAAGATGACACGAGGACTACGCAACCGCAATCCGGGCAATATCCGCCGCTCGAAGACCCGCTATCTGGGCGAGGTGACACCTTCGCGCGACGCAGCCTTCAAACAGTTCGAGACGATGGCGTGGGGTTACCGTGCGATGTTCGTGCTGCTGGACTCCTACCGTCGCCGGGGATATGGCACCCTGCGTCAGATGATCGCACGCTACGCTCCGCCGGTGGAGAATCATACCGAAAACTACATCCGCTGCGTCGCCATGTGGTCCGGCGTCGATGCGGACGAGCCGCTCGACACGCACGACCGGGCGACCATGCTCGCCGTTGTGGCGGCGATGAGCCGCATGGAGAACGGCCGCGAAGCCGTGATGTCCGATGTCGAAGCCGGATGGACACTCTTCATTCAACACAAACCATAGACTCACCATGTCCCGAAGAATCGCCGACCTCCTTATCAAGATCGGAGCCGACTCCTACGAGTTTCAGCAGAAGGCGCACCAGGTCGAGCGCAACCTCGGCTCGCTCGAAAAGCGGCTGACCTCGCTCGGCAAGTCCCTATCGGTGAAACTCACGGCACCGCTTGCCGCACTCGGGGCCGTGGCATTGAAGAATGCCGATACGCAGCAGCAGGCCGAGCAGCGTCTGCTCACGGCACTCAAGGGGCGCACGGACATCCAGCAACGGCTTATCGCGCAGGCGGCCGAGTTGCAGTCGCGCTCCGTACTGGGCGACGAGGTGGTCATCGGACAGCAGGCCTATCTGGCTTCGCTGGGAATGACCGAGGAGCAGATCGGCCGGGTGATCGAAGCCTCGGCGCAGTTGTCCGCCGCTACGGGAATGACGCTCGACAGCGCCGTGAAGAATCTCGCCAAGACCTTCGGCGGTCTGACCGGCGAACTGGGTGAAAGCATCCCGAAACTGAAGGAACTGACCGTCGAGCAACTGAAGAACGGCGAGGCCGTGGACTTCATCCTCGAGAACTATAAAGGATTCGCCGAAAGTGCCGCGCAGACGGCGCTCGGACCCTTGCGTCAGTTGAACAACGCCTGGGGCGATTTTCTCGAACAGATCGGCGCCGCGATGATGCCCTTTGCCACGAAGGTAACCCGGGCGCTGACCGTCGTCGTGCAGATGCTGCAGCCGCTCTCGCCCGCCATGAAGCAGGTGCTGGTCGTCGTGGCGGGACTGGCAGCAGCCATTGGACCGCTGTCGCTCGGAGTCGGAGCCGTTATCAAGGTGCTGCCGATGCTTTCGGCCGGACTGACCGCCCTGCTTTCACCCGTTGGACTCGTTGTTGCGGCGATTGTCGCTATGGGTGCGGCCTTTGCATATGCCCGTATCGAGAAGCAGAAGATGATCGACGAGATGGCCGAGAGCGACTCGCTCGAAGAACTCGAACGCAAACTCCGCGACAACCTTACCCGGCAGAAAGCCGTCATCGACGAAACGACCCGCACGCGGCTTGTGCCCAACTTCGGCGGTCTGGTGGCTGGATTTACCATCCAGAAAGTTCCCGACGAGTCGCAGCTGGCTCCATTGCGCAGGGAGTATGAATTGCTGACGGCCGCCATCGAGAAGAAGCGCGAAGCGGAGAAGAAGGCGGCCGATGCGCAGGCAGAGATGGACCGCATCACGGAGCAGGCCCGGCAACAGACCGAGGAACTGATGGCCTCGATGAATGCGGCAGCAGACGGTACGGAACGGACGACGGGCATCATCGGACGACTGCAGAAGCAGATAGAGGGCCTTGAAAAGCGCAAACTTCTGCCCGAATCGACGCTCGAGGATACTGCCGCGGCAAATGCCGAGATTGCCCGTCTGCGCGAAGAGTTGCAGCGAATCCAAAACCTTACACCCGGGCAACTGGCCCGGCCGACCTTCGGGCCGCTGCTCCCCGAAGGTGTGGAACTCGAATTGCCCGCACCTGAATTGAAGATGGCCGATCTGGCACCCGTAGCGAGCGACTGGTCACGGCAGATGCAGCTCCTGTTCGCTTCGGTCCGCGAAGGTCTTTACGGGTGGGCCGACGATACGGAGAGCCATCTCGGTCAGAATCTTCTCGATACGGTGGCAATGGTCGACAACTACACCACGGCGCTGACGGCCCGGGGATGGTCGTTCTCCGCGGCACTCGAACATGTTCATGGTGCCATCGCCGAGGTGATGCAGCGCTTCGACCAGCAGGTCTCGAAGTTCATGGCCGACAGCATCGTGGCAGCAGCCGAAGCCATCGGGCAGGTTATCACCGGGGATCTTGGATTCGGCGGGTTGATGAAGGCGATTCTGACGCAGTTCGCATCCTTCCTGAAGAACATCGGCACGCAGCTCATCGAGTTCGGTGTGATGATTCTGGCCTTCAAGTCGGCGTTGCGGTCGGTGCTGTGGAATCCGTGGGCGGCAATCGCCATCGGTGCGGCGATGGTGGCGGCCGCAGCCGTGATGACGGCACTCATCAACAAGAACGCCGGCGACAGCGTCCCGGCACTTGCGAACGGAGGTCTGGCCTACGGACCTACTTACGCCATGGTCGGCGATAACCTCAATGCCCGCACCGACCCCGAGGTCATCGCCCCTCTGTCGAGATTGCAGTCAATGCTCCCAACAGCAGGAGCCACGCAACAGATACAAATAACCCTTGGCGGTCAACTAACTGCCAAGGGTCGTGATCTGGTCTATGTTCTCGGCAAGGAGAACTTCAAGTCAGAGGTGTTGGGTGGGTAAAGGCATTATACTTTTTCTATCCACCTGTAATCATCACCTTTTGTACTCCATTGAAACTTCCACATCTCCCCATTCTCCTCATTTATAAGATAAAATTGGAACATGCTTGTCATTGGTTCAATGTTAAATACAGGCTTTGCAGAATAACTAAGAGCTGTTGTATTGATAGGGATAGTAATCATATATTCTTCTCCTTCAACACTAAATTGACATTGCCATAGTTTCCCGGTCCATCTGTCAAGGAGAATAAATGTCCATATATTGCGAGTCTTATAAAGCATGTATCTATTGGCGGATTCATTGTCCGGAGTTACAGCATAGTTAATGACAAATTTTTGTCCGTCATCTTGAATTTGATATACCTCACCTGTTTTTGTATTCAATCGTAATTGATTATGAATATTGTCCGTTTGGTATAATTTATAGGTTTGGGCTTGAGATGATATTCCTAACATGAGGAATATTACAGTGATAAAATATTTCATAATGGGCGCTTTTTTCAAATATAGGAAATAATATTAAGGTTTCAAAATATAGGACAATGTTTTCATATAAATTATATTGGCATTTATATATTCACCCTATATGGACGACATCCGCATCAAAGATTTGACGAGTGCCGCGGGGCAGTTGGATGAATTCGACAAGTTCGAGTTCATCGTCGATGTGCCGTCGGCCGAGGCGTCGATGAAGGTCTCGGGCAAGGAGATCAAGGGCGTAATGGCTCCCAAGCAGCATATTCATGCCCTTGCCGATGTGTCGGGCCTGACCGGCGAACTGGAGAAAAAGCTGGACAAAAAGGGCGGCGCAATCGCGGGTAATCTCTCCGTCATGGGCGACACCTATCTGCGACGGCTGCATCTGGAAGAATTTCTTGAGGTTCCCGAATACCGTTACAACCGGGTCGAGACGCTCGTCGGCGACAAGTGGTCGGCTCCGGGATGCGGCATTGTCGCAGCGGTTGCCGGGGAGGTCTGCACGCTGACCGTCAAGCTGGAGGAGGGCGAAGTCGGCACGCTCCGCGAAAACGACCTCTGCATGGGTATCTTTCTGAATGCTGCAACAGACAATATAACAGATAACACTGTCGATTCGGACGACTCGTTCGGCAATCGTACCTATGCCGGCTTCACAACCTGCTACTTCCGTCTTGTGGAGTGCCTCGACCCGATAAATTACAGCGAATGGCGCTATGAGTTACGCGACGGTTATCCCGTCCATCCGCAGGTGGCGATGCACTTCGTGGCATTCGGCAATACCTCCGATTCGGAACGTCAGACCTCCCGCTATGAGACCCGCACCTACATGCGCTTTCTGGTCGGTATGAACGATTGGAAGATTCGCACGGAGAACATTGCCGCACAGTTCGGCGACCTCTCGAACCTTGCGGCGCACGGACTCGACATGACCGGCTATTCGGCCTATCTGAAAAATATCTATCTCACTGGTTTTCTATCCGACCGCACGGGCGACTCGTGGTTCGATTCCGCCACGGGCGAGATGCAGCTCTTCAACCGCACGACCGGCTACGGGGTTTCGTTCCGCGATGGTGTATTGCGTCTCGGACGCATCGACCCGGCAAAGCCCGGCAGCGGTACCGACTTCGATGCGTTGCTGCAAAGCATCTCGGAGACGCAGGAGGTGCTGCGGCAGATCAACTCCGATGCCTGCGTTTCGCCCGTCGAGAAATCGTTTCTGCGCGAACGCGGGCAGGATATCCGTAACGAATATGAACAACTCCGTGCCGAGGCGCTCATGCATATCAGCACGACGGGCTATCGCTTTGTTAATGGCAAGGTGCTCACCGCAAACGGGCAACGACGTGTCGTCCGACTGTTGAACGACGAGTGGACGCCCTACGAGGAGGCTTTTCTGGCGGCTGTGGCGGCCATAGAACGCTATACGCAGACAGAGCCCGAGTTCATCCCGATCGACGAAGATTTCGCCGCGCTGGAGCGTTACTATGACGCCCGTCGGGAGATTGCCGGAGTGTTGAACCGGGCAACGGAGGCTGCGAGTGATCTGGCCTATTTGCGGGAAAACTTCCGCGATATTTCGACCGAAATAGACGGAACGAGCGGCGTGGTGCTGTCGGGATTCGTCGGCGTGAAGAATGCCGGCAATTCGAAGGTTGTGGCCGGCATGGCCGGGGCCGAGATGGAGGGAACAGCCTCCGGGAAGCACGGCAAGTTGATGCTCTTCGCCGGAGCCGACGGCATACGCAACGCGGCAACGGCTACAACGCGCATCTACGAGGATGGGCACATGGAGGTCGGCAGCGGCATCTTCAGCGGCTACTCGAAGGTACTTTTCAAACAACTCGACGAAGAGGGTACGCTCTACGATGCCGCGACCCGCAAATACACCGTCGACCGTAACTTCAATCTCGTGATCCTCGGCGAGCGGTATGAAGAGTACCTATTTTGGCTCAATCTGCCCTCGTCGGCCGACTTCATCGGCAGCGTGCTCAACCTCTACGATTCGCCCATCCGTACCCGCAGTGCCGCCAATCTGATTCTCGCAGCCGATGATCCGCAATCGGGAATCGTAACCACTCTCAAATGGGGCCTTTACGGCTTCGAACCCGTCCCGCGCATCGAGACCTACGGCGGGGTCATGCAACTGCTGGCCGTGCCTACGATCTATCCCGACAAGTGCATGTGGCACGTAACGTATCAATACATGACCGAATTCAAAATCTACGAAGCATAAACACTATGGCAGAGACAACCATCGAGGGCATCACGCTCTCACAGTTACCGAAGGTAACGACCCTGGCTGCGAATGATCTGATAGAGATCGACCGCAACGGCACGGGCGCCGCCGTGAGTTACGTAAATCTGGTCGAAGCGATGGCCGACTCGCTCGGACTCGCTGGCGTGATGGAGGCCCTGGAACAAATTATCGGATAGCATATGGCTGCAAACTTTACTACTCTTGTTACGAGGCTCGACACGGTACGTCAGACCCTGTCCGCCACACTTCGCTCGAAAGGTGTCGATGCCGCAGCGGACGATTCGCTGGCCGTGCTGATTGGCAAAGTCTCGCTTGTGGACAGCACGAGCGGCATGAACCAGATCCGCAACGGATACCAACTCTTCCGCAACAATACGACGATGGTCGCATTTCCGGAATTCGATACGGCATCATTTGATTCGATGTACCAGATGTGTTACGGATGTTCGGCCCTGGAGCGCGTGCCGACGCTCGACACCTCGCTTGTCGGGAACATGATGTATATCTTCTATGAATGTACGAATTTAGTCGAGATCGGCGGATTGGACACTTCGCTCATCACCTCGGCATCGGAGATGTTCCATGGCTGCAAAAATCTGCAACGTATCGGCGGCGTACTGGATTTCTCGAACGTCCAGTCGCAGATTGATTCGACATTTGTCTCCTGCGCGGCACTGGAGGAGGTGACCTTTGCCGGCAGCATTCATGCCGATGTGGCCGTGAACGGCTGTCCGAAACTGACGGTCGCATCTTTGCTGTCGCTGCTCAATGCGCTGGCACCAGGTGTCACCGACAAGGAGTGCCGCATCGGATCCAAGAATCTCGCAAGACTTTCAGCCGAGCAGCAGGCCATTGCCACCGACAAGGGATGGGTACTGGTATAACATCAGTACCTTGGTTCAGATCAAGAATGTATTATTGCTGTCTCGGGATTATCCACATCTTTGCCCTGGATGGTTTGTTTTTACAATACACGGCATCTCATTCCCCGATTTGTGGCATATCAGCATCTCAAATGCCATAAGTCGGGCGGCTATCGTTGTTAAGTAGTCTAACATGACATACCGATCATGTCAGGGGCGATTTTCTCTTTTTCGGATACCGTTTGACAGGGGGGGGGTATTTGGGTAGGTATTTCTCAAATTTCGCGGTATTTCAAAATACCCCCAGAAATACCTCCTCTTTCTATTTGGCGGCAGCTCAGGAACTGATTATGATTAATTTTGAGTATGAAAAATTATGGTTTTTCACTCAATTTCATCGCTAAAACACGCCTTCGGGCATCCATCATATTAGCAAATTTCTAATTAAAAAAACAAAAAAACGAAAAGCAATGAAAAAGATTTTCTTTCTTGCAGCGATGCTGAGTTTTCTTGCAATCTATTCCTGTCAGGACAATGCTGTCCCTGAAAATGAAAACACAGAAACCAGTACAGACGAAGGAACCATCACCTATGACGGCACGGAAACAGAACCGAAAATCGGCGCGTCATCGCCATCGTGTTCCATGCGGGTCATCACGCAAACGATGGTTCCGATTACTCCGCCACCGGTATCGGTCAGCAGAAGTGCCACGGCTATGCCGTTGCCTTGCAGGATGCCAAAAACGGTTATTGTCAGTGGGGCGTTTTCGGAACCGAGTTGGGTTGCTGCCCCACGGATGAAAGCGGAAAACAGAACAATTACTCTACACCTGACATCGACTGGAGCGGCTACACCTGGACACAGAAAATCATCACCGCCGCCGGTGGCAAGGAGAATTTGAATGCCACAGATCTATACGGTTATCCCGCCACCTATTATGCGGTTGTGGATTATGAGAATAACAAGGCTCAAGCCCCTGCCAATAGCAGCGGTTGGTTTCTTCCTTCTATCGGTCA
>CASELE010000004.1 GCA_949288735.1 uncultured Alistipes sp. | reverse complement strand
TTTTTCCCCCCCCCCGCGCCGCTCCGTTTTCGGGCCGAGGTGCGCCCGTCTACGCCTTCGCGGTGCGTCGCCTCGCCGCCGGGCGCCGCTTCGGCTCCGTTTCGGCGGCCGGCCTCTCCGGCGCTCCCTCCGGGGCGGCCGCCGCAGCATGCCGCTCCTCGGCGCGGGCCAGCTCGATCTGGAAGTCGGAGAGGACGTTCATATAGTTGATGAAGGCGTCGTAGGCCGAATCGTAGGGGTTGAAGTAGGAGTGCACGTCGCCGTCGGAGAGCCACTTGGTGGCCATGTAGTAGAAGTGGTCCGAGGTCTGCATGAAGCTCCATACGTGGTCCATGTCGGGGTCGTGCAGGGCGCGCACGCGGTCGTGCAGGGCGTAGAGCTTGCCGAAGGCCTCGTTCTGCAGCTCGTTGCCGAGCCATGCGGTGACGTCGCGCTCCTCGTCAGCCCACGACATCACATGGGGGCAATGCAGCACGGCGACGGGCTGGTGGCGGTACGCCGCCTCGCTCACGGTGGCGAACTCGAGCCCGCTTCCCAGGGCGAGACCCGGCAGCGCCTTCATGAAGTCGAAAATGCCCGTATCGGCCTTCTGATGCTCACCGAAGGTCTCGTAGTCCATGAAGAGGTTGACCGTATCGCCCGGCGTCTGGTTCGAAGCGAGCCACTCCACGTATTTCCCGGCCGTCAGCGGCCAGCGGTCCCACGAGCGGTCCGAGAAGCGGAAGGCGATATCGTCCGAGAGCTTGTAGTTGCGCAGCAGCAGGCGCAGACGCTGGTCCCTGGCGTTCGTATAGACGAAGTCGGGCGACTTCCATCCCATCACGTGGCGCGCCCCCTCGGCGAGCATCGTGCGGAAGCCCATGCGGGCGACCTGCTCGCCGATCGAATCCGAATAGATGAGCTCCGTATTGCGGAAGGCCTCGGGCTTCACGCCGAACTCCCGTTCGAGCATGAGGCCGTGCAGACGCACCTGCTCCGCGAAATCCTCCTCCGAAGCGAGCGAGGCGAGCGAATGGGAGTAGGTCTCGCCGAGAAACTCGACACACCCCGTAGCCGCCAGTTCGCGGAACGAGTCGAGCACCTCGGGGGCATAGGCCCGCATCTGCTCGACGGCGATGCCCGTAATCGAGAACGAGCAGCGGAACCGTCCGCCGTTGTCACGGATAAGCTTCAGCAACAGGGCATTCATCGGAAGATAGCACTCGCGCGCCACCTTCTGCATGATCGAACGGTTGAGCGGATCGTCGAGGTAGTCGTGATCCTTGCCCATATTGAAGAAGCGGTAGCGGCGGAGACGCCACGGCTGATGAACCTGAAAATAGAGACAAACGGTTTTCATAGGTTATAGTGCGGTATCTTTTTATGCATTGGAGTGCTCTGCGACGACCGATTCGTAGACCGTCTTGATCTTGGCCGCCGCATCCTGCCACTTGAGGCTGGTCACCTCCTCGAGGCCCTTCTCGGCGAACATGCGCGCGAGGGCCGGATAGGAGATGAGGCCGTAGATGGCGTCGGCCAGGGCGTCCACGTCCCAGTAGTCGACCTTCAGGGCGTAGTGCAGCACCTCCGCTACGCCGCTCTGCTTCGAGATGATGACCGGCACGTTCGACCGCATCGCCTCCAGGGGAGAGATGCCGAAGGGCTCCGAGACCGAGGGCATGACGTAGACGTCCGAGAGCTGGAACATGCGGTGCACGTCCTCGCCCCGCAGGAAGCCCGTGAAGTGGAAACGGTCCGATATGCCGAGCCGGGCCACGCGGCGCACCACGTGCTGCATCATGTCGCCCGAACCGGCCATCACGAAACGCACGTTCGGCACGCGGGCGAGCACCTTGGCCGCCGCCTCGACGAAGTAGTCGGGGCCCTTCTGGTAGGTGATGCGCCCCAGGAAGGTGACGATCTTGTCGCTCACGCCCCGCTCGGGGAGCTCGTTCGGCCCCTCGGCGAAACGCACGGCGTTGTGCACCGTCACCACCCGCTCGGCCGGGATGCCGTAGCGGCCGACGACGATCCGGCGCGTGAGGTTCGAGACGGCTATCACGCGGTCGGCCGCCATCATGCCGGCCTTCTCGATGGCGTAGACCTGCGTATTGACGTTCTCGCCGCTGCGGTCGTACTCCGTGGCGTGCATGTGCACCACCAGCGGCTTGCCCGAAACGCGCTTCGCGGCGATGCCGGCGAAGTAGGTGAGCCAGTCGTGGGCGTGTATCACGTCGAACTGCCCCTCGAGTTCGCGCGCCACCTGGGCGGCGACGATCGCGTAGCGCGCCACCTCCTCCATCAGGTTGGCTCCGTACTTGCCCGAGAAGGTGTAGCGCTGCCGCCACAGGTCGGAGCTGCGCCACTGTCGCTCGCCCTCCTTCACGCACCGGTCATGCCGCGTGACGTACTCCTCGGGCGAAAGGTAGGGCACCATGTTCGAATCGATGCGGATGAACGTGAGCCGGGAGAGGATATCCTCCGACCCCGAGAGTTCGGAGCCGTAGGGGGCCTCCACGTCGCTCGCGTTGACCACCCTGATGAAACTCTGGTCCTCGTCGCCGTAGGCGTGCGGGACCACGAAGGTCACCTGCACGCCGTTCTGCGCCAGGCCGCGCGTCATGCCGTAGCAGGCCGTACCGAGCCCGCCGGCGATATGGGGAGGAAACTCCCAACCGAACATCAGCACCCTCATCGTATCTTCTCCTTTCCGGCTTTTTTCGTTCTCTTCGCTCCGGACGCCCGTCCCGACGGGGCCGGTGCGGCGGCGGCGCGCCGCCGCTCGATCATGTCGTGCAGGGCGAGCACCGCACCCACGCTCCACGCCTCCGAGACGGCGCCGCGCGCCGCATGGGGCGGGTCGGCATCGTAGAGCTCGCTCAGCGAGCCGATGCCGTCGGACTGTATGTCCTCCTCGAACGAGGCGAGCAGCTCCTCGGCCCGGGGCAGGAAGGCGTCGCCCAGCGCGGCGAACGAGGCCGCCGCGTAGTAGGGCAGATACCATACCCAGACCGAACCGTTCTTGCCCGCCACGTCGCGCTCGTCGGGCGACCCTTCGCAGCGCCCCTTGTAGAGGGGGTTGCGGGGCGAGAGCGAGCGCAGGCCCTTCGGCGTGAGCAGGTGCTGCTCCACGGTGCGGAGCACGCCGAAGCGCTGCTCCTCGGTGAGCATCGTATAGGGCAGGCCGCAGGCCACGAGCATGTTCGGGCGGATGAAGGTATTGGCCTCCTCTCCGTTCACGTAGTCGGCCGGATAGCTCAGCCCCGGAAGCCAGAACTTCTCGGCGAACGAAGAGCGCGTCCGCTCGGGCATCGCCTCCCATTCGCGCACGAAGGGTTCGTCGCCGAAGCGGCGCGCCAGCTCCAGCGTATAGCATACGGCGTTGTACCACAAGGCATTCACCTCTATCTGGTAGCCGCTGCGCGGCGTGACGGCCACGCCGTCCACCACCGAGTTCATCCACGTGAGGGGGACGTTGTCGGCCGCGGCCCAGACGAGGCCGTTGCCGTGCAGCGCCACGCGCCCGCCCACGCCGCGGCGGTAGCTGTCGAGCAGCTGCTTCATCGCCCCGCCGTAGCGCTCCCAGACGAAGGCTTCGCCCGTATGGCGGGCGAGTTCCTGGAGCACCCAGAAGAAGCCCAGGGGCGTATCGGCCTGGCGGAAGGCCGAGGCGTCGCCCGTGAACATGCCGTCGCGCATGTCGCCCACGAGCGTGTCGAGACAGGCTATGCAGTCCTCCTTGTGATTCTGCTCGAGCGTGATGCCCGGCAGGGCGATCAGTCCTCGGCGCGGGTCGGCACTCTCCCACGGATAGCCCGCCACCACCTCGGTGCGGCCGTGGCGCCGCACGATGAACTGGCGGGCCGAGTGTTCGAGACAGCTGATGAAGTCCGTCTTGTGGGTCCGACGGGCGAGCGAGGCGGCATAGATGTCGTCGATGGTGCCGGGCGAAGCCATCTCGTCGAGCGAGGCCGAGAAGATGACGCTCTCGCCGCGGTGGAGCTCCAGCTCGAAGTAGCCCGGCGTCAGCAGGTCCTCGTGGCCGTCGTAGCCGCGTTCGAGTTCCTCGCGGTACTCGAAGCCGTAGTACCAGTCGGGGGCGGCGACGAACTCCGAATCGAGGTTCGTCTGCATGTAGAGCCACGGGAAGGAGTCGTAGAGGCGGCACCGCACACCCCCCGGAATGGGGTACGAGCGGCCGTCGGCCTCCATGTTGGCCTTCGAAAGGGCGTGCTTGTCGCGGAAGGCGAGGAAGGGACGCAGCCGCAGCCACGTCCGCGAGTGGGCCTCGACGAGCGTGTAGCGTATCATGAGCTGCGTGCGGCGGTGGATCCAGAGCAGCTCCTTGCGCAGGACGACGCCACCCACGCGGTAGGTGATCGTCGGCGTGGGCGTATAGGCGAAGTCGGTAATGTACTTGTGGCCGCGCGGTTCGTAGACGCCCCGGTAGCGGTGCAGCGCGAGGTTGAACGACTGGTCGTGCTGCACGACCGTCTCGTCGAGCGACGAGAGCAGCACGTAGGCGCGGTCCGTATCGTCGATCGGGGCGACCATCAGTCCGTGGTACTTGCGCGTGTTGCAGCCCACGATCGTCGTGCTCATGTAGCCGCCGATACGGTCCGTGGCGAGCATCTCGCGGCGCAGCGAGTACTCCAGGTTGCCCAGTTCGTTCTTGTCGAAGGTCAATACAGCCATAGCTCTCCTTTCCGCATCCCGTCCCCGACCTGCAGATCGCTCCGCACGCAGAGCGGCGGGAATGCCTCCTTCATTGTACGATGTTTCGTTTACCAGTCATAAAGATAAGGAAAATCTGCCGGAATCGTATCATGCGACACCTATTTTTCATCGTTTTTCAACGATTCCGGCGACTTTCCGCACACCGTCAGGCCCACTTCACCAGCGCGAAGTCCATGCGGTGGGGCAGCATCGGGTTTTCGGGATGCACGCGCAGCGCCACGTCGAACGTGCCGGCCCGGTCGGGCGTATAGTCGAGCGCGTAGGTCACGCGCGTCCCCTCGACCCGGATCCGCTCGAGCGGCACCGTGCGCACCACCTCCACGCTCTCGCCCCCCACGATCTGACGGGCGACGACCAGCTCCACGCCGATATCCTCCGGACGGAGCGTGTCGACGTTGAGCGATACCTCGAAGCGGTACTGCGCCCCGACGTACATCGCCTCGTTGTCGATCTTCACGCGCTGCACGTCGAGCACCTTCACGTTGCTCCAGGCGGCCGAGACCTTGCGTTTCCAGGCCGCGATGCGGCGCGCCTGCAGGCAGTCGTTGTCCTCGAGCATGCGTCTGCGGGCGCACAGCGGGGCGTAGAAGCGATCCTCGTAGTCGGCGAGCATACGGTTGGTGGTGAAGCGCGAGGCGATGTCGGCCACGCACCGCTTGACCGACTCCACCCAGGCGTGGGGCACGCCGTCGGGGCCGCGGTCGTAGTAGCGGGGGACGATCTGCTCCTCGATGGTGTTGTATATCAGCTCGGCGTCGAGTTCGTCCTGGAAGCGCTGGTCGGCGAAGGTACGCTTCATGGGAAGCGCCCAGCCCGCCCCCTCGCGGTAGCCCTCGACCCACCAGCCGTCGAGCACCGAGAACTGCAGCACGCCGTTCATCACGCACTTCTCGCCCGAGGTGCCCGACGCCTCGAGCGGACGCGTCGGCGTATTGAGCCAGACATCCACACCCTGCACCATGCGGCGGGCGAGCTCCATGTCGTAGTTCTGCAGGAAGAGAATCTTGCCTTCGAACTGCGGCATCGACGACACCTCCACGATCCGCCTGATGAGGTCCTGACCCGGTCCGTCGTTCGGATGGGCCTTGCCCGCGAAGATGAACTGCACGGGGCGCTCCCGGTTGTTCACGATGGCCGACAGGCGGTCGAGGTTCGTGAAGAGCAGGTAGGCCCGCTTGTAGGTGGCGAAGCGGCGCGCGAAGCCGATGGTGAGCACCTCGGGCTTGATGCCCTCGAGAATGCGCACCGTCTGCGACGGCGAGCCCAGACGCATCTGCGCCGGATCGCCGTAGCGCTTGCGGATATGGCGTATCAGTTTATTCTTCAAGAACATACGCGTCTCCCAAAGCTCCGTGTCGGAGATCTCGTGTACCTTCTGCCACTGCTTCACGTCGTAGGTGTGGCCCGTGAAGCCGTCGGCGAAGTGACGGGCGTAGAGGCGGCTCAGCACCGACGAGGTCCAGGTGGGGAAGTGCACGCCGTTGGTCACGTAGCCGATATGGAGCTCGTTCTTGAAGTATCCGGGCCAGATATTGCCCAGAATCTCCTTCGACACCTCGCCGTGGAGCCACGATACGCCGTTGACCTCCTGCGAGAGGTTGCAGGCGAGCACCGACATGGAGAACTTCTCGTTCGGATCGTTGGGCTTGGTCTTGCCCAGGTTGATGAACTGCTCCCAGGTGATGCCCAGCGTGTCGGGATAGTGGGCCATATACTGGCGGATCATCGACTCGGGGAAGGCGTCGTGACCCGCAGGCACGGGCGTATGGGTCGTGAAGAGCGACGAGGCGCGCACCACCTCCATCGCCTCCGAGAAGCTCAGCTTGCGGCGGCAGACCATCTCGCGGATACGCTCCACGCCGATGAAGGCGGCGTGGCCCTCGTTGCAGTGGTAGACGTCGTGGCGGATGCCCAGCGCGTGGAGGGCGCGGATGCCGCCGATGCCGAGCAGGATCTCCTGCTTGAGGCGGTTCTCCCAGTCGCCGCCGTAGAGGTAGTGGGTGATGCGGCGGTCTTCGTCGAGATTGGCCTCGAAGTCGGCGTCGAGCAGGTAGAGGTCCGTGCGCCCCACGTCGCACCGCCACACGCGGGCCGAGAGCGTGCGGCCGGGGAAGGGGACGGTGACCGTCACCCAGTTGCCCCTCTCGTCGCGCACCGGCGTGATGGGCAGCCGGTAGAAGTTCTGCTCCTCGTAGGTCGCCTCCTGGGCCCCCTGCGCCGAAAGGCGCTGCGTGAAGTAGCCGAAGCGGTAGAGCAGTCCCACGGCCGCCATCTTCACGTTCTTGTCCGAAGCCTCCTTCAGATAGTCGCCCGCCAGGATGCCCAGACCGCCCGAATAGATCTTCAGCGAGGAGTGGAGTCCGTATTCCATCGAGAAGTAGGCAATCGTCGGAGCCTGCGGGTCGGGCTTCTCCGACATGTAGTCGCGGAAGCGGGTGTAGACCGCATCGAGCAGGCCGAGGAACTGCGCATCCTTCTCCAGCTGGCGGATGCGCTCCACGCTGAGACGGTCGATGAACTCTATGGGGTTGCGCTCGCACTCCTGCCACAGGTCGGGATCGATCACCTCGAAGAGGTCGCGCGCCGCCGGGGTCCAGCACCACCAGAGGTTGCGCGAGAGCTCCTCGAGCGCATGGAGCCGCTCGGGCAGGCGCTTCTCGATCATCATGCGGTTCCAGACGGGCTTCTCGGCGACGAGCTGCTGCCGCACGAAGTTGATCTGCTCGTCGCGCGCGCCGCCGTCGACGAGCACGCGGCCCGCACGGGTCAACGACCGGCCGATAGCCTCCGAATAGGCCTCCTCGTAGCGCGAGAAGAGCTTGTCCCAGAGCGCCGTGCGCGATATGCCGTAGGCCGAACGGCGCACCTCGGCCACGCGGCTGCCGTCGAAGCGGGCGAAGCGCAGCAGCGCGGCGACGATCTCGCGCGCGGCATCGGCGTCGTTGTGATCGTCGCGGCGCACCACCACCACGCCGTCGTGATCGGGCAGCTTCTGGGCCCAGAGTCCGAAGCCGGCGAGCGTCGTCGTCACGGCCGGCACCGAGAAGGCGACCGACTCGAGGGGCGTATAGCCCCACGGTTCGTAGTAGGAGGCGAAGACCGTCACGTCCATGCCAACGAGCAGCTCGTAGTAGTCCTTGTTGAATATGCCGTCGTTGCGGTTGAGGTAGGTCGGGACGAAGATCACCTGCACCTTCGAATTCGGGTCGGCGAGGATGCTGTCCTTGATCGAGTTGGCAATCGGATCCCACTCCAGGTGGTCGAGGTAGTGGGTCGAATGGCGGTACTGCGCGCCGTCGACCGGCTGCGCCGGATCGGCCAGGTGGGCCTGCAGGTCCTTGCGCGGCCCCGAATGGGCGGCCGGCACGGTGATGTAGACCAGCACGTCGCGGTCGAGTTCCGGCGAGGCGGCCAGCTGCTTGAGCGATTCGAGGAAGAGGTCGAGCCCTTTGTTGTGGAACTCGTAGCGGCCTCCCGTGCCCACGATGAGCGGCTCGCGCCCGTAGCGGCGCCCGAGGCAGGCCTCGGCCACCGAGATCATCGCCCGGCGCCCTTCGGTCCGACGGCGGTCGTACTCCTCGCCCTCCCAGACGAAGTCGTTCTCGAAGCCGTTGGGCGTCACGATATCGGGTTCGCGGCCCAGCAGACAGCGGCACTCGTTGGCCGTCAGGTCGCTCACCGTGGCGAAGAGGTCGTGCGACGCGGCGGCCGCCCGTTCGATCGAGTGCTTGGCCACGACGTTGAACTGGCGCGCCAGCTCGTCCGCGTTGAAGCGGGAGAGGTTGTCGTAGAGCGGAAGCCGGTTGCCGGCGATGCAGCGTCCCAGCACCGTGGCGTGGGTCGTGAAGAGGGTCGCCACGTAGGGCGAGTTGCGGCGCAGGTAGAGACCGCCGGCGGCCGTCATCCACTCGTGGAAGTGGGCCACCGCCTTGTCCGACGACGAACAGAAGTTCTCGACATAGGAGGCTATCACCTTGCCGGCGGCATAGCCGAAGAGCACCGGTTCGATGTAGTCCCACTGGCCCGAGATGGAGTCGACGCGGTAGTCCTCCCACAGGGCCTTGAGGATCTCGTCCTTGGAGGGTATCAGCGAGGTGAAGTCCACCAGCAGGGCCAGCGGCCGGCCGCCCGTGCGCCAGCGGCCCACACGCACGCGCGTGCCCTCCTTGTAGAGGGCCTGCCGCCAGTCGCGCAGCAGCCGCACGTCCTCCTCGAATTCGGAGTTCTCCTCCTCGTGCTGCAGGTCGGGACCTATGACGACGTAGCGGTCGCCCCACCGTTTCGTCACGGTCGGGGCCTTGGTCGAGAGGACGGTGTGGATGCCGCCCACCTTATTGCACACCTCCCAGCTCACCTCGAAGAGGTAGTCGGGAACGAGTTTCGCGTTGTCCATGTGATTTCGGTATGTGTTAGAGTGAAGAGGAGGGGAAACCGGGTATCCGAACCCCACTCCCGCAAAGTTAATACATATATTTATATGTTGCGTTCCGCACACGCCACATTTTTCCGCCGCAGCGCCCTACGCCTCGAAGAGCGAAGCGATCACCGCGTCCGATACGAGGAGGCGCGCCGACGGGATGTACAGCCGCTCCCCGTCGCGCACGAGGGTCCCCGACGCGAGCCATCGCGCCGCCCCGCGCTCGAGGCGCCGCGCCCGCTCCGCGCCGAAGCGGACCGCCGCCTCGGCGAGCGAGATGCCCCGGGCCGTGCGCAGGCCCGTCATCACGTATTCGTTGCAGCGGTCGCGCGCGTCGAGCCGCTCCGAGCCGTAGTGCGGTCCGCGGAGATACTCCGCGACCGTCGAGTCGCACCAGCGGCGCACCGTGCCGTCGAACGAGTGGGCGCCGGGGCCGATTCCGAGATAGGGCTCGCCGCTCCAGTAGGCGGCGTTGTGCCGCGCGCGGAAGCCGGGCAGCGCATAGTTCGACACCTCGTAGTGTTCGTAGCCGGCGGCCGTCAGCAGCTCGTGGACGAGGGCGAACTCCTCCTCGCTCGTCTCCTCGGAGACGGGGAGGTAGTCGCCGCGCTCGCTCCGCCGCCCGAGCGCCGTGCCGGGCTCGACGGTGAGATGGTAGACCGAGAGGTGCTGCACCCCGAGGTCGAGCGCCGTGCGGAGCGTGCGGCGCAGCGAGTCGCCGCCGTAGCCGCGCACGCCGAAGATGAGGTCCACCGAGATGTTGCCGAATCCGGCCCGCTGCACCCGCCGCACCGCCTCGACGGCGGCCGCGGCCGTATGGCGGCGGTTCATGAAACGCAGGCAGCCGTCGTCGAACGACTGCACGCCGACGGAGAGGCGGTCCGCCTCCGTGTCGCGCAGACGGGCGACATAGTCGTCGGTCAGGTCGTCGGGGTTGCACTCCACCGTACACTCCTCGGTCCGGCAGAAGCCCGCGAGGGCGCGCGCCCGCTCCACGAGACCCTGCAGCGCCTCGGGCGCGCAGAGCGACGGGGTCCCGCCGCCGAAGTAGAGCGTCCGCACCGGCGCGCCGGCGAGTTCGCCGGCCCGTGCCGCGAGCTCGCGCTCCATGGCCGCGAGCAGCGGCCCGACGAAGCGCAGGTCGGCGCTGCGGTAGAAGTCGCAGTAGGAGCAGATGCGCCTGCAGAAGGGGATATGGAAATAGATACCGGCCACTTGGCAGGACAAATGTACGCAAAAAAACGGTGCCGCCCTACCGCTTCGGCATGTCGTTCGCATGACATCGCGGCGGAGGTCTCCCGGGTATCGCAATTCACCCCTTTTTAACTGTTAATTCTTTCACATTATGAAAATAGTTTGCTATATTTGCGCCGTTCGCCCCCCCGCCGCAGGCGGCCGGACGAGTTGGGTCAAAGGTTTGATGTTAAAAAACGCAACGACGTTATGGACAAAAAGGATCTGAAAAAGTACGGGATCACGGGCGTTACGGAGATCGTCTACAACCCTTCGTACGACGAACTCTTCCGCGAGGAGACCCGCAAGGGGCTGCGCGGCTACGACAAGGGGCAGCTGACCGACACGGGAGCCGTGAACGTGATGACGGGCATCTACACGGGACGTTCGCCCAAGGACAAGTTCTTCGTGATGGACGAGACGACGAAGGACACCATCTGGTGGACCTCCGACGAATACAAGAACGACAACAAGCCCGTGACGAAGGCGGCATGGCGCGAACTGAAGAAGATCGCCGCCCGCGAGCTCTCGGACAAGAAGCTCTACGTGGTCGACACCTTCTGCGGCGCCAACGAGAACACGCGCCTCAAGATACGCTTCATCATGGAGGTGGCCTGGCAGGCCCATTTCGTGAAGAACATGTTCATCCGCCCGACCGACGCCGAGCTGGAGCACTACGGCGAACCCGACTTCGTGGTGCTCAACGCCTCGAAGGCCAAGGTGAAGAACTACAAGAAGCTGGGTCTCAATTCCGAGACGGCCGTGGTCTTCAACCTCACGGAGAAGATGCAGGTAATCATCAACACCTGGTACGGCGGCGAGATGAAGAAAGGCATGTTCTCCTACATGAACTACCTGTTGCCGCTGAAGGGCATCGCCTCGATGCACTGCTCGGCCAACACGAACGAGCGGGGCGAGACGGCCATCTTCTTCGGTCTCTCGGGCACGGGCAAGACCACCCTCTCGACCGACCCGAAGCGTCAGCTCATCGGCGACGACGAGCACGGATGGGACGACGACGGCATCTTCAACTTCGAGGGGGGCTGCTACGCCAAGGTCATCAACCTCTCGAAGGAGAACGAGCCCGACATCTGGAACGCCATCCGCCGCAACGCCCTCCTGGAGAACGTCACGGTGGACAAGAAGGGACGCATCGACTTCGCCGACAAGTCGGTGACCGAGAACACGCGCGTCTCGTACCCCATCTACCACATCGACAACATCGTGAAGCCCGTATCGAAGGCTCCCGCCGCCCGGAAGGTGATCTTCCTCTCGGCCGACGCCTTCGGCGTGCTGCCCCCCGTCTCGATTCTGACGCCCGAGCAGACCAAGTACTACTTCCTCTCGGGCTTCACGGCCAAGCTCGCCGGCACGGAGCGCGGCATCACCGAGCCGACGCCCACCTTCTCGGCCTGCTTCGGCGCCGCCTTCCTCTCGCTCCACCCCACCAAATACGGCGAGGAGCTCGTCAAGCGCATGCAGCAGTCGGGCGCCACGGCCTACCTGGTGAACACGGGCTGGAACGGCACGGGCAAGCGCATCTCGATCAAGGATACGCGCGGCATCATCGACGCCATCCTCGACGGCTCGATCGACAAGGCCCCGACCAAGACGCTCCCCATCTTCGGCTTCCGCATCCCCACGGAGCTTCCGGGCGTGGACGGCCGGATTCTCGATCCGCGCGACACCTACGCCGACCCGAAGCAGTGGGAGACGAAGGCCCGCGACCTGGCCGGCCGTTTCGTCCGCAACTTCACCAAGTTCACGGGCAACGCCGAGGGCAAGGCCCTCGTGGCCGCCGGCCCGAAGGCCGACGAATAGGCACCGCGGCACGCACCGCACGGGGGCGGAGGACCGGCAGGTTCTCCGCCCTCCGTCGTCATGCGGACGAAGCCTCGCGTCCGGACGCGGGAACGGTTCGGACGGAGATGCCGATACGCGGTGCAGCGCGCATGGATGCGGGACTCCTCCGTCCGGAGGGGCGGAAAGAAGAGAAGAGGAGGCGCGGAACGGACGGTCAGCCCCGCCGCTTGTAGCGCGAGGGCGAGATGCCCGTATGCTGCTTGAAGTACTTGCCGAAGAAGGACTGCGTGCTGAAGTGGAGCCGCTCGGCGATCTCGCGGATGGAGAGGCCCGAATACTTGAGCAGCGTCTTCGCCTCGAGGATGACCGACTCGTCGATCCAGTGGGCCGCCGTCCGGCCGCTCACCTCCTTGACCACCGAGGAGAGGTACTTGGGCGTGATATCCAGCTTGCGGGCGTAGAAGCTCACGTTGCGCTCGCTGCGGCTGTACTGCCGCAGGAGCTTGAGGAACTCCTCGAAGAGGACCTCGCAGCGCCCCTGGCGGGGTTCGCGGCGGCCGCGCTGGCTGATCTCGGCGATGATGTAGAAGACCGTCGTGAAGAGCGTGCGGATGATCTCGTGACGATAGCGCTCCTTGTCGCTGCGGAGCATGGTCTTCACCAGCCGGAAGAGCTGCCGGATCTCCTCCACGTCGTCGGCGGTGACCTGCAGCACGGGCTCCTTGTCGAAGCGCATGTAGATGGGCAGCAGCGTCGAGAGTCCGACCTCCAGCTCGTCGAGGAACGACCGCGAGAAGGCGAGGCAGTAGGCCGCGGCGTTCGGCGTGCTCTTCACCGTGCGGATGACGCTCTCGGGGTTGAAGAGGACGATCATGCTCGGCCGCACGACGTAGTTCTGCGTATCGATCGAGACGGTCGCCTCGCCCTGCATCATGACGATGGCGGCGAAGCCGTCGAGTGTCACCGGATAGCTCGACGTGCGGTTGTTGCGTGCGTCGAGCGTCGTGATGAGCAGGTCGTCCGAGAGATAGGAGACATTCTCCATTTCACGCCGGATGCGCGAGATGGAGAGTTTGCGGGGCGCCGCCCCGCCGTCCGACACCGCCCGCTGGCGCATCCGTTCGTTCCTGGTTCCAGCCATCGTTCTCCGCTTTGTTGTGGCAAAGATACGAAACTATTCGGAAAAGAGCGCTCTCCGTTCGTCGGCCGAGGGGCAGACGACGCGGAAGCCCCCCCTCAGGCACTCGATGCTGAGCGGGAAGCGGGGGGCGCACTGCCCGTCGGCGTCGGTCGGCTCGTCGGCCGGCGAGACGATGTCGAGCCGCGCGGCCCGCAGGTGGCGCACAGCGCGCGAGCGCCCTCCCATGAGGTATTCGGCCATCGCCAGCAGGGGCTGCACCCCCGAACGTCGTTCGAGCAGCAGACAGTCGAAGAGGCCGTCGCGGATGCTCGCCTCGGGGGCCAGGCGGAAGCCGCCGGCCGTCTCGCCGTTGAAGACGAGGGCCATGTAGACGCTTGTCTCGAAGGTGCCGCCGTCGGCCGTCACGCGCAGCGGCACGTCGTGGATGGTCCGCAGCTCCTTCGCCCCCTCGAGCAGATAGGCCAGGCGGCCGAGCCGCTGCTTCGATTCGTCGGACGTGCGCTGCGAAGTGGTGGTGAAGATGCCGAAACTGAAGACGTTGACGAAGTAGTGGTCGTTCACGCGGCCGCAGTCCACCCGCTCGACGTGCCCCTCGGCGATCTGACGCGCCGCCACGAGCGGACGGCGCGACATGCCGAGCGCCCCGGCGAAGTCGTTGGCCGTGCCGGCCGGCAGGATGCCCATGGGGATGTCGAGGCCGAGCCGCTTCATGCCGTTGAGGAGGTAGTTGACCGTACCGTCGCCGCCGGCCGCCACCACCAGGTCGGGACGGGACTCCCGGGCGAAGGGGTTCGCCGCAAAGTCTATTTCGCGCGCTTCGGCATGCCAGCCCCGCTGCTCGAAGAGAGCGCACACGGCCTCGGCGCCGAAGCCGGCGCGTCCGCGGCCCGAGCCGCTGTTGTAGAGATAGAGCATGTCGTGTCCCTCCATCGTCGTCCGCGGTGTTTGCTACTCCTCCATCATCAGCTCCTCCATCGCCGGCGAGACGTACTCCTCGAAGGAGTCCCCCTCGCCCGACAGAATGAAGTAGGCCTTCACGCCGGGCAGCCGCCGCACCAGCGCCAGCGCCTCGTCGGCGCCGAGGGCCATGAACATGGTGCAGAGGGCGTCGGCCGTGGCGCAGTCGTCGGCCGCCACAGTCGCCGAGAGCAGCCGCGAGAGGACGCTGCGCCCCGTGCGGGGGTCGATCGTATGGGCCACCTTGCGCCCCTCGTCGTCGAAATAGTAGCGGCGGTAGTTGCCCGAGGTGGCGAGCGCCCCGCCGCTCAGCCGCACGCGCCGGAAGATGTGGCTCCCGGGGGCGTCGTTGCCGTCGAAGGGGGTCTCCACGCCGATGCGCCACGGCTGCCCCGCGGGGTTCACGCCACGGCAGCGCACCTCGCCGCCGATGTCCACGATGTAGCTGCGGGCGCCGAGCCGCTCGAGGCGCCGGGCCAGCAGGTCGACCGTATAGCCTTTGGCTATCGAGTTGAAGTCGAGCTGCACGCGCGGGTCGCTCTTCACGAGCCGCCCCGCCTCGATGCGCACCTTGTCGCGCCCGACGAAGCGGAGTATCGAATCGATGTCGGGCTCCGCGCAAGCCGCCCCGGCCGCAAAGCCCCAGGCCTCGACCAGCGGTTTGACCGTCACGTCGTAGGCCCCGCCGCTCAGGGCGCCGATGCTGTCGGCCAGCCGCAGTACGCGGGCGATGTGGCAGTCGACCGAATCGGTCTCGTTGCGGTTCAGGCGGCTCAGGAGCGACCCCTCGTCGAAGATCGACATCGAGGCCTTGGCCTCTCGGTCGACCTCGGCAGCCGCGGCGTAGAGCTCGCGCGAGGAGGCGGGAGGGAGGTCGGCGGCCAGGTGGAAGGTGGTGCCGAGCATCGTCCCGTCGGCCGTGGCGTAGCCGTGCGGCGTCGAACAGCCGGCGAGCAGCACCGCGGCCGGGACGGAAAAGAGAAGTATGAGCAGTCGCAGCATCTGGACGGGAAGATTTGCGGTATGGAGGCAAATTTAGCGTTTTTCGTCCGACTGCGGCGCCCCGGAGGGACAAAATCGCGCAAAAGGCGAAAATTTCGGTCTCTTCCATTGGATTTTGCGAATCAACTTCGTACCTTTGCGCAACGCTCTGGCGCGATCCGCGGTAAGGAGGATGCGTCGTAGAGTGCAACTCTTAAATTTTTTTAGCAATGGCTTATCTGACAGCTGAGAAAAAGCAGGAGCTTTTCGGCAAGTACGGCAAGTCCAACACCGACACGGGCTCTCCCGAGAGCCAGATCGCGCTGTTCTCGTACCGTATCAGCCACCTTACTGAGCACCTCAAGAACAACCGGCACGACTTCGGCACCCAGCGCGCGCTGCTGCGCCTGGTGGGCAAGCGCCGCCAGTTGCTCGAATACCTCAAGGAGGTGGACATCGAGCGCTATCGCTCCATCGTGAAGCAGCTCAACCTCCGCAAGTAGGCAGCGAGGGCAAAAGAGTGAGGGCAATTCCCGACGAGGGGTTGCCTTCATTTTCTTAAAAAGCGAAACACTCACAGGTTAAAACGATATGGAAGAGAAGAAGCTGTACAACGCAGTACGCAAGTTCATCACCCTGGCCGACGGCCGCGAGGTGATGATCGAGACCGGCAAGCTGGCCAAGCAGGCCGACGGCTCGGCGGTCGTGAAGATGGGCGACACGATGCTCCTGGGCACGGTGGTCGCCGCCAAGGAGGCGAAGCCCGACACGGACTTCATGCCCCTGCAGGTGGAATACAAGGAGAAATACGCCGCCGCCGGGCGCTATCCGGGCGGCTTCATGAAGCGCGAGGGCAAGGCCAACGACAGCGAGATTCTCGTGGCGCGTCTGATCGACCGCGCGCTGCGTCCGCTCTTCCCCGCGGACTACCACGCCGAGGTCTACGTCACCGTGACGCTCATCTCGGCCGACAAGGATATCCAGCCCGACGCGCTGGCGGGCCTGGCCGCCTCGGCGGCTCTCGCCGTGTCGGACATTCCGTTCGGCGGCCCCATCTCGGAAGTGCGCGTGGCGCGCATCGGCGGGCAGTACGTCATCAACCCCGGCTTCTCGCAGATGCCCGAGGCCGACCTCGACATCATGGTGGGCGGCACGATCGACAACATCCTCATGGTCGAGGGCGAGATGAAGGAGGTCTCGGAGGAGGTGATGCTCGGCGCCATCAAGTTCGCGCACGAGGAGATCAAGAAGCACTGCGCCGTGCAGATCGAGCTCTCGAAGGAGCTGGGCAAGGAGGTGAAGCGCACCTACTGCCACGAGGTGAACGACGAGGAGCTGCGCCAGACCGTCATCCGCGAGCTCTACGACAAGGCCTACGCCATCGCCACGAGCGGCACGATGAAGCACGAGCGCGAGGAGAAGTTCGCCGCCCTCGAGGCCGAGTTCGCCGCCCGCTACACCGAGGAGGAGCTCGTGGAGAAGGCCCCGCTCATCCACAAGTACTTCCACGACGACGTGCAGAAGAAGGCGATGCGCAACATGATTCTCGACGAGGGCAAGCGTCTCGACGGCCGCCGCACCGACGAGATACGCCCCATCTGGTGCGAGACCGACTACCTGCCCGCGGCCCACGGCTCGGGCCTCTTCACGCGCGGCGAGACGCAGGCGCTGGCCACCGTGACGCTCGGCACCAAGCTCGACGAGAAGGTGAAGGACGAGGTGCTCGTGCAGGGCACCGAGCAGTTCGTGCTCCACTACAACTTCCCGCCCTTCTCCACGGGCGAGGCGAAGGCCTCGCGCGGCCTCTCGCGCCGCGAGATCGGCCACGGCCATCTCGCCTGGCGCGCCCTCAAGCCGATGATTCCGCTGGGCGAGGAGAATCCCTACGCCGTGCGCATCGTATCGGACATCCTCGAGTCGAACGGCTCGTCGTCGATGGCCACCGTCTGCGCCGGCACGCTGGCGCTGATGGATGCCGGCGTGAAGATGAAGAAGCCCGTATCGGGCATCGCCATGGGTCTGATCTCCGACTCGGCCACGGGCCGTTGGGCCGTGCTGTCGGACATCCTCGGCGACGAGGACCATCTGGGCGACATGGACTTCAAGGTGACGGGCACGCGCGACGGCATCACCGCCACGCAGATGGACATCAAGATGGACGGCCTCTCGTACGAGATTCTGGCCAAGGCGCTCGAACAGGCCCGCGTGGGACGCATGCACATCCTCGACAAGCTGACCGAGTGCATCGCCGAGCCGCGCGCCGACTACAAGCCCTTCGTGCCGCGCATCGTGCAGATCACCATTCCGCAGGACATGATCGGTTCGGTGATCGGCCCCGGCGGCAAGGTAATCCAGGATATCCAGAAGACCACCGGCACGACGATCACCATCACCGAGGACGACCACAAGGGCTACGTGGACATCTTCGGCGTGGACAAGGCGGCGCTCGACGGCGCACTGGCCCGCATCAAGCAGATCGTGGCCGTACCCGAGGTGGGCGAGACCTACCACGGCCGCATCCGTTCGATCGTCGCCTTCGGCGCCTTCGTCGAGATCATGCCGGGCAAGGACGCCCTGCTCCACATCTCCGAGATCGACTACAAGCGTTTCGAGACGATGGACGAGACGGGGCTCAAGGAGGGCGACGAGATCGACGTGAAGCTCATCGGCGTGGATCCCAAGACGGGCAAGCTGAAACTCTCGCGCAAGGCACTGCTTCCCAAGCCCGAAGGATATGTAGAGCGCGAACGCCGCCCGCGCGAGGAGCGCGGCGAGCGCGGCGGACGCCGCGGCCACCGCGACTGACGTGCATGACGGGAAAGGCCCCTTTTCCGTCCGGAAAGGGGCCCCGGGCAAAATTTCCGCACAAAATTTGCACATTACGCGATAGATTCGCTATATTTGTAGGGTCGCGGTTCGCCCGCGGCCCTGCAAACGCAGCGAAGAGAGAGACAACGATTACACAACCTTAATTCCAACCATTATGAAAAAGTTGATGAAATTGAGCATGGCGCTCGCGGCTGCCGCCCTGGTATTCACGAGCTGCAACTGCTTCAAGAAGATGGGCAAGAACCAAGGCGACGTGCAGCTGACCTGCACGCCCGAGGTACTCGTACTGAACCGCGGCGCCGTGGTTGCCGACATCCAGGCCACCTTCCCCGCCAAGTATTTCAACAAGAAAGCGATACTGAAGGTTACTCCCGTCATGGTATTCGAGGGCGGCGAGGTAGCGGCCGCGCCCATCTACCTCCAGGGCTCGAAGGTGGAGGAGAACTACACGGTGGTCGACGCCGCCGACGTGGTGACCCTCTCCGAGCGTGTGGAGTTCCCCTACGACGAGCGCATGCGCCAGAGCGAGCTGCAGCTCCGCGCCGAGGTGAAGTGCCCCGGCGGCAAGTGCAAGGAGTTCACCTACGTGAACCTCAACACGGGCTCGATTCCCTCGAAGAGTGAGGCCGCCGTTCTGGCCGGCACCGACGAGGCCGCCAAGAGCGCGCTGCTCCGCACCTACGGTCTCGTAATCGCCCGCGGCGTGAACACGCTCCAGAGCGACATCGCCTACGCCGACATGATGGACCAGCTGGCCAACGACTTCAAGAAGGTGACCACCGTGGTGGACGAGGCCGACATCCTCTACGCCATCAACTCGTCGGTCGTGACCTCGAAGGCGAAGAAGAACGCCGATCTCGAGGCCTTCAAGGCCAACGTGGACGCCAACCTGCAGAACGAGCGCGCATCGCAGAGCATCACCGTGAAGGGCTACGCTTCGCCCGACGGCCCCGAGCAGTTCAACGACCGGCTTTCGAAGGCCCGCAGCGAGTCGGGCAAGAAGACGGTGGCCCGTCTGCTGAAGGAGGCAGGTCTGGAGATCGACGCCGCAGCCTACGGCGAGGACTGGGAGGGCTTCAAGAAGCTCGTCGAGCAGTCGGACATCCAGGACAAGAACCTCATTCTCCAGGTACTGAGCCTCTACTCGAACTCGGCACAGCGTGAGAACGAGATCAAGAACATGGCCACCGTATTCGAGGAGCTGAAGGCCGAGATCCTGCCCCAGCTGCGCCGCTCGATCGTGGTGAACACGACCGACATCCAGGGCAAGACCGATCCCGAGATCCTCGCCTGCATCCGCAACGGTCAGGAGCTGAGCGCCGAGGAGTATCTCTACGCCGCACAGGTGCTCACCTACAGCCCGAAGGACCAGGCCGCCATCCTGACGACCGCCGCCGGCAAGTACAACGACGCCCGCGTCTACAACAACCTGGGTGTCGCACAGGCCGAGCTGGGTGACATGAAGGCCGCCCTGGCTTCGTTCGAGAAGGCCGCCAAGCTCGACGCCTCGAGCGAGGTGAACAACAACCTCGTGATGGTCAACCTCGCACTGGGCAACATCGATGAGGCCGCACAGTACGCACAGGCCGCCGACGCCGAGGCCAAGGCCGCACTGGCCGCCGCACAGGGCGACTACGCCGCCGCTGCCAAGGCTCTGGACGGCTACAATCTGGCCATCGCCGAGGTGATGAACAAGAACTATACCGCCGCCAAGCGTGCCATCGCCGCCGACCAGTCGGCCGACGCCGACTACCTGCGCGCCGTGATCGCCGCCCAGGAGGGCGACCTGAAGAGCGCCGAGGCTCAGCTGCGCAGCGCCGTGAAGAAGGAGAGCCGTCTGCAGGCCAAGGCCGAGAAGGACGTCAACCTGACGGTACTCTTCGAGAGCGGCTTCTCGTTCTAAGCCCGCATACGCGGCGGACGGCGGGCGTTCCCGCCGCGCCGACGGAATAGAGAGAGTGTCCGGACCGCGGGTCCGGGCACTTTTTTTGCGCCGGTTTGCCGGGGTTGATTTTATTTGTTACTTTTGTGAAAACAGCATGCCCATGGAATACGCCAACCATCTGAACGAATACGCCCCCGCACCTTCCGAGGCACAGGTCGCGGAGGAGGTGGCCCGCATCGGAGCCGCGGCCGCACGCAACCACACGCGCGAGGTCTACGCCTTCTGCTACTCGGCCATCGACCTGACGACCCTCTCGTGCAACGATTCGGTCGCCTCCGTGACGGAGTTCGCCCGCAAGGCCGCGGAGTTCTACGAACGCTTCCCGCATCTGCCCAACGTCGCGTCGATCTGCGTCTACCCCGCCTTCGTCGAGACGGTGGGGCTCGCCGTGGACGGCACGCCGATGCGCATCACGAGCGTCGCCGGCGGCTTTCCCGCCTCGCAGACCTATCTCGAGGTGAAGGCGCTCGAGGTGGCCATGGCCATCGAGAACGGAGCCGACGAGGTGGACATCGTCCTCAACGTGGGCCGCATGCTCACGGGCGAGTATGACGAGGCGGCCAACGAGGTCGAGATGATCCGTTCGGAGATGGACCCCGACATCGTGCTGAAGGTGATTCTCGAGACGGGAGCCCTGCGCACGCCCGAGCTCATCCGCAGGGCCTCGCTCCTGTCGATGCTCGCCGGCGCCGACTTCATCAAGACCTCGACGGGCAAAATCGCCGTGGCGGCCACCCCCGAGGCGGCCGTCGTCATGTGCCACGCCATCAGGGACTACTACGCAAAGAGCAGCCGCCGCGTCGGCTTCAAGGCGGCAGGCGGCGTACGCACCCCGGAGGAGGCGGCGCTCTATTACACGATTGTCGAGGAGATTCTGGGCCGCGAATGGCTCACGACAGACCTCTTCCGCATCGGTGCCTCGTCGGCCGCCAACAACCTCCTCACGGCCATCGAGGGGCACGAGGTGAAATACTATTGACCCTCCCGGCGGATACGAAAGGGAGGGGAGGGGTACGGCAGCAGTCGTACCCCTTCCCTCTTTTCCGCTCCCGGACGCAGGCGGCTTCCTACGGTTCGACAGGCGCTCCGGAGCCCGGATGTCCCGCGAGCGAATCGGCCGCCCCCCGCGGGGCGTCGCTCTCCCCCGCCGGCGTCTGCGCCGGAGCCGCCGCCTCCCCGGCCGCCGGGGAGGCGGACGGAGTCACCGCGACGGCATCGCGGAAACCGTGGCACGGCAGGAGCGACTCGTAGCGTCCGCAGTGCGCCGCGCACCAGACGATGACCGACAGCCCCGCCACAGCGAAGAGCCGGCACAGCCAGCGGCTAATCACGGCGCACCTCCTCTCCCGTTCCGCCGGCGGCGGCATCCGTCGGCAGCGTGTCGCCTCCCGTCCGCAGCGTATCGGACGCACCGGCGACGCACCGCATCACCGAGTCGCGCGCCGCAGCCGCGCCGGCACGGCGCAGCGAATCGGCGACGGCCTCCTCGCCGAGCGCCTCGACGGCCCGCCGCATGGCGGGATCCTCTGGATAGATGTTCGCATAGAAGGCGTTCTCCTCGAGCATCGTATTGCGGCCTATGTAGGCGCGCAGCTGCGCCTCGACCAGCCGGTACGAACGGTCGATGTCACGGTAGACGGGCTTCACGCCCTGCCGTTCGGCATAGCGGACGAAGTCGTCGAAGAGCGTGCGGTCGTTGTCGAGCAGCCTCCCGAGTGCCCGTATGCTCGCCACGCCGTTGAGCTCGTCACGATGGCGGTCGGCATACTCCATCGTGAAGCGGTAGAGGATGTTGCGGCCCATGACCTCGAAGTACCAGGGCGACATTCCGGTCGTGTCGGCCGGCACGAAAATGTCGGGCATGATGCCTCCGCCGCCGTATACCGTCTTGCCGCCGGGGGTGACGAAGCGGAGCGAATCGGCGAAGTGTATGCTGTCGGCCGTGAAGAACTCGTTGTTCTCGTAGCGGTGGTAGAGGTCGGCGGCGTAGTCGTCGCCGGCGCCGTTGACGTAGGGCTTCTGTATCGACCGTCCCGTGGGGGTATAGTAGCGGGCGGTGGTCAGCCGCAGCGCCGAGCCGTCGGAATAGGGTATCTGACGCTGCACGAGCCCCTTGCCGAAGGAGCGGCGTCCCACGATAGTGCCGCGGTCGTTGTCCTGCAGCGCTCCGGCGAGAATCTCGCTCGACGAGGCGCTCCCCTCGTCGATGAGCACGGCGACCCCGAGATCGCGGGCCGAGCCGCGGCCGTCGGCGTACTCGCACATCCGCCGGCCGTAGCGGTCCTCGGTGTAGACGATGAGCTGCCCCTCGTGGAGGAATTCGTTGGCGATGCGTATGGCCTGATCGAGGTAGCCGCCCGCATTGCCGCGCAGGTCGAAGAGGAGCTGCGTCATGCCCTCGGCGCGCAGTCTCAGGATCGCCTGCATCAGCTCGGTATGCGAGGCGCGGGCGAACTGCCCCAGTCGGATGAAGCCGATGCGGTCGGTGAGCATGAAGGCCGCCTCGATGCTGCGGATGGGGATGACCCCGCGCTCGACCACCGTCTCGACCGAATCGGCGATGCCGTAGCGGCGCAGCGTGAGCTTCACGCGGCTGCCGCGCGGACCGCGCAGCATGCGCACGATCTGATCCTGCGGGATGCGGGGCCCGACGACGAGCGAATCGTCGATGCGCACGATGCGGTCGCCGGCCAGCACGCCCGCCTTGTGGCTCGGTCCCGAGGGGATGACGTTGAGCACGGTCGCCGTGTCGGTCGCCATGTTGAAGACCACGCCGATGCCGTCGAACTCGCCCTCGAGCGGCTCGTTGACGGCCTGCATCTCCGAGGCGGGGATGTAGACCGAATGGGGATCGAGCTCGCTCACGAGCATCGGGATGACCCGCTCGACAAGCGAATCGACCGACACGGAGTCGACATACTCGCGGTCGATGAGCGAAAGCGTGTACGAGAGCTTGTCCTCGGGCTGCGCCGTCGGCCGCGGAGCCGCCAGCCGTATCTCCGAGCCTCCGTTGCTCCCCATGAAGCGGCCGAAGAGGATGCCTCCGATCACGCCGGCGGCAAGCAGCAGCGGAAAGAGTACGGTACGTCGCGAATTGCGGTACATCGCCGGGATCTCCTCTACTTGTTCTTGAAGGTATAGCTCACACCCACGCTCAGCAGCGTCTTGGTCTGCACCTTCAGGTTCTGGGCGCGGTTGTAGTAGAGCTGGAAGCTGAGCGACGTGGTGAGGAATTTCGTGGCGCGGATGTCAATCGTATTCTCCCAGCGCACCGTGGGGTGGATGGCCAGCACGGGCTGGTCCTGGGGCACCTCGCCGTTGGCCTTCCAGAGATCGTAGGCCTCCTTGTAGGCGCCGTAGTCGGTCATGCGGTGGGGCGTGCCGAAGTCGGTGATCCAGCCGAAGAAGGAGAAGAGGGTCGTCCGGTAGCGTATCACCTCGTTGCGGCCGAAGGTGCGGTCGAAGTCGATCTGCACCGACGAACCGCCCTCGTACTTCGACGAGCGGTCGGGCGAGGCGAGGCCGTAGACCTGCCAGCCCGGTTTGTCGTCCCAGACGTTCTGGCGCACGAGCGCGCTCTCCACGTAGACGGCGCTCATGGCCAGCGGCGAGAGGTTGACCACTACGGGCCACTTCTTCGATGGGCAGGTGTAGGTGACACCGAGCGAGACGTCGAGGTAGGCCGGGGCCATGAAGGTGCTCTTGCGGTCGGCCGCCTCCTGCTGCGTGCGCGAGACGTAGCCGTTCACGAACTGGCTGCGGAACTTGATGATCGATCCGTAGGACCAGTTCTTCGACATCTTGAACGAGGGGGCCGTCGAGAGGGTGAACTCGTCCTGGTTCTTGAACCAGAGGCCTTCGCTCGTCGTGGTGCCGTCGGACTGCTCCGTCTCGACCTTCATGCGGTTGTAGCCGAGGTTGGCCCCGAACTTGGTCTCGATGGAGAAGATCCCCTTCGTGAAGGTGTGGTGGAGCGAGAGCGAGGCGATCATGGCGATGGCGTTGTCACCGCCCGAGGTCTCGATCCACGAGTCGTTGTAGGAGGTCAGCGAGCCCTGCAGGCCGGCGCCGAACTCCAGGAAGTTACGCTCGCGGCGGATGCGCGCCCGCTCGGCCCGGTAGCTGGCCCGGTTGAAGAAGACGGGATTCACCTCGGCGGGCTTGGCGCGGTTGCCGAAGTCGGGGTCCTCGTCGCGGCGCAGCGCCGCCTCGTCGACCGAAATCTGGGCTGCGGCGACAAATGGAACCGCGAGTGCCGCCAAGATGAAAAGAGAGCGTAAACGATTCATAATCCGACTGTATATTGTGCCGCAAAATTACTATTTTTTTCTAATTTTGCGTTGCAAACATCCCGATTCGGATCAGATGAAATACTTCGGAGCACACGTCAGCGCCTCGGGCGGACCGGAGAACGCCCCGCGCAACGCCGCACGCATCGGCGCCACGGCCTTCGCCCTCTTCACCAAGAACCAGCGGCAGTGGAGCGCCGCGCCCCTCACGCCGCAGCAGTGCGACGCCTTCCGCGCCGCCGCGGCCGAAGGGGGGTACACCGCGCGGCAGATACTGCCTCACGACTCCTACCTCATCAACCTGGGGCACCCCGACGCCGAGGGACTCGCCCGGTCACGGGCCGCCTTCGTCGAGGAGATGGCCCGCTGCGAGGCGCTGGGGCTCGACCGCCTCAACTTCCATCCGGGAAGCCACCTGGGGCGCATCGCCCCCGAGGAGAGCCTCGACCGCATCGCCGAGTCGATCAACCTCGCGCTCGACCGCACGCACGGCGTCACGGCCGTCATCGAGAATACGGCGGGCCAGGGGACGAACCTCGGCTTCAGCTTCGGACAGCTCGCCTACATCATCGAACGCGTGGAGGAGAAGTCGCGCGTGGGGGTCTGCATCGACACCTGCCACGCCTTCGCCGCGGGCTACGACCTGCGCACGGCCGAAGCCTTCGAACGCACCTTCGCCGAGTTCGACCGCACGGTGGGCTTCGGCTATCTGCGGGGCATGCACCTCAACGATGCGCTGAAGCCCCTCGGCAGCCGGGTGGACCGCCACGCTCCGCTGGGCGAGGGGGAGATTGGCACGGAGTGCTTCCGGCTCATCGCCCGCGACTCCCGTTTCGACGGAATTCCGCTCATTCTCGAGACCCCCGACGAAGAGCGCTGGGCCGACGAAATCGCCCTGCTCGAGCACTTCGCCGCCGAGGGCTGAGCCCCGCCCGGAGAGAGGCGGCGCCCCGGCCTGCGGGCCGGGGCGCTGCGTTATCCGCACGGACAGGGTCAGAGCCGGTCGAGACAGCGGCGCACGATGCGGGCGCTGTCGCACACCTCCTCCCGCGTGATGGTCAGCGGGGGCGAAATGCGGAAGGCCGTGTCGCAGTAGAGGAACCAGTCGCTCAGGATGCCCTCCTCGCGGAAGAGCTCCATCATGCGGTAGAGCTTCTCCGACGAACCCAGCTCGACGGCCAGCAGCAGGCCGCTGCGCCGTATCCCGCGCACCTGCGGATGGTCGCCCAGCAGCTCCTCGTAGAGCGCCCCCTTCGCCTCGACCTCCTCCACCACACGGTGTTCGAGCAGATAGTCGAGCGCCGCGAGCCCCGCGGCGCAGCAGACCGGATGGCCGCCGAAGGTGGTGATGTGGCCCAGCGCCGGGGCCGTCTGGAGCGAATCCATGATCCGCTTCGACGAGATGAAGGCCCCGAGCGGCATGCCGCCGCCGAAGGCCTTGGCCAGACATACGATGTCGGGCACGACGCCGTAGCGCTGCATGGCGAAGAGGGCCCCCGTGCGGCCCATCCCCGTCTGTATCTCGTCGAAGAGGAGCAGCGCCCCCACCTCGTCGCAGCGGCGGCGCAGCGCCTCGAGGTAGCCCGGAGCCGGAGGCCGCACCCCCGCCTCGCCCTGCACCGGTTCGACGAGCACACCGGCCGTGCGTTCGGTGATCGCCCCGAGGGCGCCGAAATCGTTGAATTCGATGGAACGCACGTCGGGCAGCAGCGGCCTGAAGGCGGCCTTCCACTCCTCGCCTTCGGGCGTCCCCATCAGGCTCATCGCGCCGTGGGTCGAGCCGTGATAGGCGCGGCGCATCGAGACGAGTTCCGTGCGCCCCGTGAAGCGCTTGGCCAGCTTGAGGGCCCCCTCGACCGCCTCGGCGCCCGAGTTGACGAAGTAGACGCTCGAGAGCGGCTCGGGCAGCAGCGCCGCGAGCTTCGCGGCGTAGGCCACCTGCGGCCGTTCGATCAGCTCGCCGTAGACCATCACGTGCATGTAGCGCGCGGCCTGCTCCTGCACGGCCCGCACCACGGCCGGATTGCCGTGGCCCACGTTGCTCACCGAGACGCCCGCCACCAGGTCGTAGTAACGCTTGCCCTCGGGCGTATGGAAGAAGACTCCTTCGGCCCGCGCCACCTCGATCATGAGGGGCGAGGGCGAGGTCTGGCCCACGTGGGCCAGGAACTGCCTGCGCAGAATGGGTTCGTTCATCGTTCCGATTCGTGTCGTTGTTCCCCCTCTCGGGACCCCTCCGCGGCATCGAGCCGCGCGAGAATCTCGTCGGCGCCCCGTACCGAGCGGCGCATCCACCCCAGGAGCACCTCGTCCCGCTCGGCGGGCGTGAGGCGCCAGTCGGGGACCTGCTGCCGCATGCGCTCCGAAAGGATGTAGATGAGTATGGCGGCCGAGGCCGAGACGTTGAGGCTCTCGACCATGCCGCACATGGGTATGCGGAGGTACTCGTCGGCCGCGGCGAAGACCTCGTCCGAGATGCCGGCATGCTCCGTGCCGAAGACCAGGGCGAAGGGGCCGCGCGTGACGTCGAAGGTCTCGGGCGTGCACGACTCGCGGTGGGGCGTCGTCGCCACGATGCGGTAGCCGCGGCCGCGCAGCGCGGCGAGGGCCGCGGCCGTCGAGCGGTGCCTGCGGATGTCGACCCAGCGGTCGGTGCCGCGCACCACCGACGCCGCCGGCGCGAAGCGGCAGAGCGTCTCTACGGTATGCATCTCCTGCAGGCCGAAGGCCTCGCAGTGGCGCACCAGTGCGGCGGCGTTCTGCGGATGGAAGGTGTTCTCGGCCAGCACGGTCATGTAGCGCGTGCGCATGGAGGCGGCGCGGACCAGCGTGGCGGCCCGTTCGGGTGTCATGAAACCGGCGAGCCGCCCGATGAGGGCGGCCGCGCTCCCGGCATCGCCGACGCCGGCGAGCGGGCTCTTATCTTCGGTATTTTTCATCGTCCGAAAGCATCTTGAGGTAACTCTCGTAGCGCTCCGGTGCAATCGTGCCGCACTCCACCGCCTCGCGGACGGCGCAGCCCGGCTCGTGGGTATGGGTGCAGTTGTAGAAGCGGCACTCGGGCGCGACGCGCAGCATCTCGGGGAAGTAGTGCCACAGCTCGGCGTCGTCGATGTCGAGCAGGCCGAACCCCTTGATGCCCGGCGTATCGATGATCCACCCGCCGCCGGCGAGCGGATACATGGTCGAGAAGGTGGTGGTGTGGCGCCCCTTGCGGTGCGCCTCCGAGAGGGCGCCGATACGGATGTCGAGCGTCGGGTCGATGGCCTGCACGAGGGTCGACTTGCCCACCCCCGAATTGCCCGCCACGAGGGTCGTGCGCCCCGTCAGCAGGGCGCGCACCTCCTCCACGCCGCGACCCTCGACGGCCGTCACCTCCAGCACGCGGTAACCCGCGCCTTCGTATACGGCGCGAAAGGCGGCCAGCGCGTCGGGATGCTGCAGGTCGCACTTCGAGAGAAGGAGCACGACGGGGATACGGTAGGCCTCGCACGTCACCAGAAAGCGGTCGACGAATTCGGGGGCCGTCTCCGGTTCGGAGAGGGTCGCCAGAAGCAGCGCCTGGTCGATGTTGGCGGCGATGATGTGCGACTCCTTCGAGAGGTTCGACGCACGGCGTATGACGTAGTTGCGGCGCGGCAGTATGTCGACGATGATCCCCTCGCCCTCCTCGTCGGTCAGGCAGCGCACCGCGTCGCCCACCACCACGGGGTTGGTCGAGCGCACCCCCCGCAGACGGATGCGGCCCCGGATGCGGCAGCGCACGCTCCGCCCCCCGGCGAAGACCTCGTACCAGCTACCCGTCGCGCGGGTCACGATGCCCGTGAAGTTCCGTTCCATGCGTCAGGCCTCATCGGCCGAGAGGCGCTCTCCGGCCCAGTCGAGAAAGGGGAGCATCCGTCCCGAGAGGTCGCGCACGGGGCGGTACCAGCGCGAACCTTCGACGGTCGTGCGGCTGGCGAGGGCATACTCCGCATTGAGGCTGTCGAAGGCCGCGAAGGCGACGCTCAGCAGCAGCAGGTATTTCGCCGCCGCGACGGCGATACCCAGCACGATGTCGGGAAGGCCGAAGCCCGCGAATCGGAAAAGACGGCGCAGCAGACGTCCCAGCACCGCCACGGCAATCACCACGACCACCACCACCGCGGCGAAGCCGCCGGCCGCCGCGACCGACGCATCCAGCCGCAGCCACCCGCCGACCGTCGCGCCGTAGCGCGCGGCCAGCCAGATGCCGGCGACGAGTCCCGCCAGCGAACACAACTGCAGCACCATGCCCCGGCGCCACCCCTCGAAGAGGGCGAAGGCCAGGACCAGATAGACGACCAGGTCGATCGCATTCATCGGCAGATCTCCTCAAACAATAAAATCCGCCGCAAAGATAGTGTAAAGCAGGGGCAAAAACAACAACACTCCAGCCCCGGCGGATCAGACAAGATCGCGCAGGGCAACCCCAAGGGCGTTGCTGATGGCGCAGAGCGTCTTCAGCGTCACGTTGGCGCGACCGCTTTCGATACGGCTCAGATTCGACCTCTCGATCTCGCAGCGATAAGCCAGCTCCTGCACCGTCCAACCTCTCCCTTTTCGCAACTCTCTGATACGGGCAGAGATGTGTGCGATTTCCTCTTCGTAGCTCATCATAAGAACAGATATTTTTCCGTCTGCAAAGTTTTCCATATAAATCTGTTTTATGCGTATCACATAATACGCACAGCCTCTTCGTGTTCGCCCCCGCGGGAGCTCTCTACGGCCCGACCGCGGGCCGTCGCTCCGCCCCCGCACCGGCCGCCGGGCCCTGCTGCATAACGGCACAAATATACGGAAAGGGGCTCTTCGCCGTACTCTTCACGGCACGGCGGCAAAGAGTGCGCCGCACGGCCGGAAAACCAAAAAAAAATTTTTTTCTTATGATCGTAGGTTATCTCAGAGTCAGCACCGGCAGACAGCATCCGCAGAACCAGCAGGAGGAGATCCGCCGCTTCGCCGCAAGCCGCAACATCGTCGTGGAACGCTGGGTGGTCGAGGTGGCCAGCGGCCGCAAGGAGGGGCGCCGACGCAAGCTCGGCGCGCTGCTCCGCCGTCTCGGGCAGGGCGACACGCTCATCGTGACCGAGATCTCGCGCCTGAGCCGCTCGCTCACCGACCTGATGGAGATCATGGGCAGGTGCCTGGAGCGCGGCATCGCCCTCTACACCACCAAGGAGGGCTACACCTTCGACCGCTCCATCAACAGCAAGGTGCTCTGTTTCGCCTTCGGACTGGTGGCCGAAATCGAGCGCAACCTCATCTCGATGCGCACGCGCGAGGCGCTCGCCCAGCGCAAGGCCGCCGGCGTGAAGCTCGGGCGCCGCAAGGGGAGCTGCACGAAGCTCAACATGCTGCTCGAAAACCGCGGCCTCATCCTCCGCCTGCTCGACGAGGGGCACTCCGTCACCCGCATCTGCGGCCGCTTCGGCGTCTCGCGCGACACCTTCTCCGCGCTCCGTCGCATGGATCCCGACGTCGGGAGGGCCGCCGAGAAGATGAAGGAGCGCCACGCCGCCCGCCGGAATTGGACATCGGAAGGAACTTTGCTACCTTTGTGCGTCGAAGATTCCTCCCGACCATGAAACGACTGACTCTTCTGGCCCTTCTCATGCTGGCCGTCGCGCCGGCGGCGGCACGCGAGGTGCTTCCCCTCGACGAGGGGTGGCGCTTCTTCTTCCGCAGCGAGAACGACAGCGACCGCGCCCGCATCGTCTCGCTGCCCCATACCTGGAACACCGACCCCGCGGGCTGCGGCCCCCTGCTGCGCACGGCGGCCACCTACCAGCGGCTGCTGCACGTGCCCGAGGCGTGGCGTTCGAAGCGCCTCTTCGTGAAGTTCTACGGCGTGCAGAGCGTGGGAAGCCTCTACGTCAACGGCCGCCATGCGGGCGAACACCGCGGCGGAGCCACGGCCTTCGTCTTCGAAATCACCGACATGGTCCGCTTCGGCGCCGACAACGACCTGCGCATGGAGGTGAGCAACGCCTGGCAGAACGACGTGCTGCCCCTCTCGACCGAGAGAAATCTCTACGGCGGCATCTACCGCCGCGCCGAACTCATCCTCACGGACCGCACGGCCGTAACCCCCGACTGGTACGGGGCCGACGGCGTGGCCGTCCGTCCCGAACGGGTCTCCGGCGAGCGGGTCGAGGGGCGGGCCGAGATACGCCTCGCGCCGCCGCTGCGCCACGGCACCTGCACCGTCCGGCTCGAAATCACCGCGCCGGACGGCTACCGCGCCTTCGCCCACGAGGTGCGGGCCCGGCTCGACGGCCGCCCCGTCGAGATACCCTTCGCCATCGACGACCCCGAACTCTGGTCGCCGGAGCGGCCGGCGCTCTACGGCGTGACCGTCCGCGTCGAGGAGGGAGACTCGCGCGACTCGCTCACCCTGCGCACGGGCTTCCGCTCGCTGCGCGCGACCCCGGCCGGCGGCTTCGAGATCAACGGCCGGCGGACGACGTTCCGCGGGGTCTCGCTCTACCACGACCATCCCCTCTCGGGCGGCACGCCCGCCGCGGCCGATATCGAGAGCGACCTCGCCTTCGTGCGCGAACTGGGGGCCAACGCCGTCCGCTCGGCCGAGATGCCGCACGACGACCTCCTCTACGACCGCTGCGACGAGACGGGCGTGCTGGCCTGGGTCGAGATGCCGCTCGTGCAGGCCCCCTTTCTCGGCGACACGGGCTACGCGGCCTCGCCGCGCCTGTGCGAGAACGGAGTGCGCCAGCTGCGCGAGACGATAGCCCAGCACATCAACCACCCCTCGGTGGTCATGTGGGGCCTCTTCTCCTGTCTGCGCAGCCGGGGCGACAACCCCGCGGAGTACATCCGCACGCTCCACGAGGAGGCCCGCCGGCTCGACCCCTCGCGGCCGACGACGGCCGTGAGCGACCAGGACGGCGAGCTCAACTTCGTCACCGACCTCATCGTCTGGCGGCAGAACGTGGGCTGGGAGAAGGGATCGCCCGACGACGTGCGCATCTGGCGCGAAATGCTGCGGCGCAGCTGGAGTTCCCTCTGCTCGGGCGTCGCCTACGGCAACGAGGGGATGACGCACCACCAGCGCGCCGACCTCGTCCCGGAGCCCCGCACGGGCTGGCTCCCCGAGAGCCGCCAGACCCGCTTCCACGAGAGCTACGCGAAGCACCTCGCCTCCGATTCGCTCTTTTGGGGCGTCTGGATCGACAACCTCTTCGACTTCGGCTCGGCCCGCCGCCCCTACGGCATCAACGCCTCGGGGCTCGTCACCTTCGACCGCCGCACGCGCAAGGATGCCTTCTACCTCTACCGCGCGCTCTGGAACCGGAACGAGCCGACGCTCCGCATCGCCGACCGGCGGCGGCTGCGTGCCGACGGCTCGCGGCAGTCTCTGCACCTCTACGCGCGGGAGCGTCCCCGGCTCGTCGTCGGAGGCGACACGGTGGCCCTGCACGAGTGGGCCCCGTGTCAGTGGCGTTCGGATTCGGTACGGCTGGAGTTCCCCTGCACGATCGTGGCGACGGCCGGCGGCGCCGCCGACACCCTCGAGCTCAGGGCAGCGAGCGGAGCAGCAGTTCCCGCGCCGAGGGACCCTCGGCAAAAAGCAGATCGACGAATGACAGATTAGCCTCGAAGGGAAGGCGGTCGGCGAAGACCTGCACATAGGGCGCGGGGCGGAACCCCGCCCCCGTACTCCCCTTGGGCCGCAGGTCGAGGTCGCCGGCCGCGGCCTCGACGTAGCGCTCCGAGAGGGGCGGCTCGGGGATTCCGGCGAGCGTGCAGAGAAGGGCGAGGAGGTCGAGGTCGTAGTCGGCCAGATAGCGGTACTCCTTCTGGTAGAAGGGTTCGAAACGCGCGGCGTAGTGGTCGAAGTAGGGCGACGAGCGGTAGGCTGCGTTCAGGGCCCCCCAGTGCAGGTGCTGCCACCGTCTGGAGTAGTCGATACGCAGGTCGCGCATCGGCTGGCGCGGACGGTTGGCCCGCACCACCGGCACGGTGAGCGCCATGGGGCCGTCGGCCGCGAGGATACGCGCCCGGTTGCGCTCCGAGCGCTTCACGAAGTGTTCGCCCAGGTCCACGACGCACCCCCCGTGCAGCAGGCGGGCGAAGTGTTCGACCGGGCCGAGATAGGTGAGCGGCAATATCGTCATGGGCGTGCCGTTTCGTCCCCCCCGGCGCCGTCGGGCTCGCGCCAGTCGCCGCAGGCGCGGATGAGCTCCACCAGCCGGTCGAGCGCCTCCTCCTGCGGGATGTCGCGCTCGACAACCGTGCGGCCCCGGTAGAGGGTGATGCGTCCGGGGGCCGCGCCCACATAGCCGTAGTCGGCGTCGGCCATCTCGCCCGGGCCGTTCACGATGCAGCCCATGACGCCGATGCGCAGGGCGGGCAGGTGCGACGTGCGGGCCTTGATGGCGTCGAGCGTCCGCTCGATGTCGTAGAGCGTGCGGCCGCACCCCGGGCAGGCGATGTATTCGGTCTGCGACATGCGGGCGCGCGCCGCCTGCAGGATGAGCAGCTCGATGCGCGCGATCTCCCCGGGCGACAGGCGCGGCGCCACGATGCGGATGCCGTCGGCCAGTCCGTCGAGAAAGAGGGGACCCAGGTCGGCGGCCGCCTTCACGGCCACCGCCTCGGTCGTCGCATCGTCGTAACGGCGCACTACGGCCGCCGGCTCGCCCCCCTCCAGGTCGAGAAGCGCGGCACGCAGTTCGGCCGTGGGGTTGCCCGAAAGGGCCTCGATTTCGCGGAAGCCGGCCGGGAATTCGGCGGGCACGAGCGGCGGCCGGGACATCGTGCTGCGGCGCCGGTATTCCGTGGGCGAATAGCGCTCGGGACGGCGCACGGCAAAACGGCCCGGACGGTCGCGGAAGTGGTCGGCAAGCAGCTGCGCCACCGGAACCTCGCGTTCGGGGGCTTCGGTGAGCGAGACGCGGATCGTGTCGCCGAGGCCGTCGGCCAGGAGCGCCCCGATGCCCACGGCGCTCTTCACGCGCCCCTCGAGGCCGTTGCCCGCTTCGGTCACCCCCAGGTGGAGCGGACAGCGCAGCCCTTCGGACTCCATGGCCGCGGCCAGCAGCCGGTAGGCGGCCACCATGACGCGCGTATTGCTCGACTTCATCGAGACGACCACCTGGTCGAAATCCAGCCGGCGGCATTCGCGCAGGTACTCCATGGCCGAGGCGACCATCCCCTGCGGCGTGTCGCCCCAGCGGTCGACGATGCCGCGGGCCAGCGAGCCGTGGTTCACGCCGATGCGGAGCGCCGTGCCGCAGCGGCGGCAGAGCTCCACCAGTTCGGCGAACTGCCCGCGGTCGTTGCGGTAGTTGCCCGGGTTGATGCGCACCTTGGCCACGTGACGCGCCGCCACGGCCGCCGCCTCGGGCAGGAAGTGGATGTCGGCGACGAGCGCCGCATCGATTCCCTCTTCGCGCACGCGGCGGGCTATGGCGCCGAGATTCTCCGCCTCGCGCAGGTTGCGCGCCGTGAGGCGCACGATGGGGGCGCCCGCCGCGCGGATGCGCCCGATCTGGGCCACACACGCCTCCGTGTCGCCCGTATCCGTATTGGTCATCGACTGGACGGCCACGGGACGGCCGCCGCCGATGGTCGTGGCGCCGATGCGCACTTCGTCGCTCGTGCGGCGCCGGTATTCCATCCACTCCATAGATTTCCGCGGAACTCTTCGAGGGCAAAGATACGAAAAAGTTGCGGAGAATCGGCCGCCGGAGCGGGGAGGCCGCTCCGGCGGAGAGTCCGGGCCGCGCGTCCGTCCGGAGCGGGGCCGCGGCGCCGCTTCCATTTTCGGCCGCCGGCGACGGCGTTATCGCCGCGAAATCGCTATCTTTGTCGCCATGGAGCGCGTACTGGACAACGACGTCAAGTTCGTCGCCGGCGTGGGCGAGGCACGGGCCCGGCTTCTGGACCGGGAGCTGGGCATCCGCACCGTGGGCGACCTGCTCGGCCACTACCCCTACCGCTACATAGACCGCACGAAGGTCTACCGCATCGCCGACATCACCGAGGCGGCGGGGCTCTCGCTCGTGCAGTTCCGCGCCCGCGTCACGGGGGTGGCCTACGCCGGCGAGGGGCGGAGGCGCCGCTTCACGGTCTTCGTCTCCGACGCCTCGGGAAGCGCCGAACTGGTCTGGTTCCACGGCATCGCCTGGATCGAGAAGCGCATCGAGCAGGGACGCGAGTACCTCGTCTTCGGACGCCCCTCGTTCTACCGGGGCTCCCTCTCGGTGGTACACCCCGACATCGAGACCATGGAGCAGGCCCTCACCCGCCATGCGGAGAGCGGCATGCAGGGCATATACCCCTCGACCGAAAAACTCTCCTCGGTGCTCGGCGCCAAAGGGTTCCACCGCATCGTGACCAGCGCCTGGGAGCTGGTCCGCAACCGCATCGACGACCCGCTGCCCGAGGCGCTGCGCCGGCGGCTGGAGCTGGTTCCGCTCTCCGAGGCGCTGCACGGCATCCACTTCCCGCAGTCGGCCGAGGGGCTGGAGCAGGCGCGCCGGCGGCTCAAATTCGACGAGCTGCTGGGCATCCAGCTCAACATACAGGCGCGCCGCACCGACCGGCTCGCACGGCGCGACGGCTTCCTCTTCCCGAGGGTGGGGCCCCTCTTCCGCGCCTTCTACGAGACGCAGCTCCCCTTCCCCCTCACCGGCGCGCAGAAGCGCGTGATCCGCGAAATCCGCGAGGATACCGTGACGGGGCACCAGATGAACCGTCTGCTGCAGGGCGACGTCGGCAGCGGCAAGACGCTCGTGGCGCTCATGTCGATGCTCCTGGCCGTGGACAACGGCTACCAGGCCTGCCTGATGGCCCCGACCGAGATTCTGGCCCGCCAGCACTTCGCCACCTTCCGGCGCATGCTCGAGGGGCTGCCCGTGCGGACGGCCATCCTCACCGGCGCCTCGAACGCCCGCGAACGGCGCGAAGCCCTCGAGGGCATCGCCGACGGCTCGGTGCAGCTGCTCGTGGGGACGCACGCCCTCATCGAGGAGCGGGTGCGCTTCGCCGACCTCGGCTTCGTGGTCATCGACGAGCAGCACCGCTTCGGCGTGGAGCAGCGTGCCCGCATGTGGACCAAGAATGCGCGGCCGCCCCACATCCTCGTGATGACGGCCACCCCCATCCCGCGCACGCTGGCCATGACCCTCTACGGCGACCTCGACGTCTCGGTCATCGACGAGTTGCCGCCGGGACGCCGTCCCGTGCGCACGGTGCGTTACACCGACGCGGCGCGGCTGCGCCTCTTCGGCTTCATGAAGCGCGAGATCGCCCGGGGGCGGCAGGTCTACGTGGTCTACCCCCTCATCAAGGAGTCCGAGGCGGCGGACTACAAGGACCTGACCGACGGCTACGAGGCCATCTCGCGCGACTTCCCGCTGCCGCACTACGTCACGGCCGTCTGCCACGGACGCATGAAGCCCGCCGACAAGGAGGAGTCGATGCGCCAGTTCAAGAGCGGCGAGGCGCAGATCCTGGTCGCCACCTCGGTCATCGAGGTGGGGGTCGACGTCCCCAACGCCACGGTGATGGTCATCGAGTCGGCCGAACGCTTCGGACTCTCGCAGCTCCACCAGCTGCGCGGCCGCGTGGGACGCGGCGGCGAACAGTCCTACTGCATCCTCATGACGGGCGAGAAGCTCTCGAAGGAGGCGCGCGCCCGGCTCGACGCCATGTGCGAGACGAACGACGGCTTCCGCCTCGCCGAACTCGACCTGCGGCTGCGCGGCGCGGGCGACCTCGGGGGCACGCTCCAGAGCGGCGAACCCTTCGACCTGAAGATCGCCAACCCCACGCTCGACGCCCGGCTGCTGGCCCTCGCCCGCGACACGGCCGCCGAACTGCTCGCCGCGGACCCCGCCCTCGCCGACCCCGCGCACCGCGGACTCGCCGGGCTGCGCGACCGCCACGCCGGCCGCGACCGGACCGATTTTTCGATGATCTCGTAATAACTTCATTCCAAAACCGTTCAATCCGTATGAAACGCATCCTCTGCCTCCTCGCGGCGCTCCTCTGCTCAGGTGCGGCCTCGGCCCAGTACTACCACCCGGGCGAAGTGCTCGAATACCGCGTGAGCTACAAGGCACGGCTCTTCCCCAACACGGAGGTGGGCGAAGTCGTGGTGGCCACCCGCCTGGAGGAGTACGGCGGACGGCCCGTCTACACGATCGACGCACGCGGCCGCACCCTCCCGACCTACCGCTGGTTCTACGACCTGGACGACCGCTACGTGGTGAAGGCCGACACGGCGCTGCGCCGTCCCGTACGCTTCGAGAGCGACCTGAAGGAGGGCGGCTATACCTTCTGGAGCCGCTACGACTACGACTGGGACAGCATGGTCATCGCCACCCGCTGGCAGAGCCGCCGCAATCCGCCCCGGGCCGACCGCTTCGACCTCACGCCCGAGAGCATGGACGCCATCTCGCTCTTCTTCCGCATGCGGAGCGCCGACGCCGACAGCTTCGTCGAGGGGGAGATACGCACCCTCGAGATGGTGCTCGAGAACAAGGTGCGCCGAATCAGCTACCGCTTCGAGGGTCGCGAGACGAAGCGCATACTCAACATGGGCAAGTTCCGCACGCTGCGCTTCGTCTGCCAGCTCGGCTCGACCGAGAACTACTCCTTCACCGACGGCACCGAATTCACGATCTGGATCTCGGACGACGAGAACAAGATACCGCTCTACCTCGAATCGCCCGTGCGCGTGGGAAGCATACAGGCCTACATCCACCGCGTCGAGGGGCTCAGGTACCCCCTCGCGAGCCGCGTCAAATAGGAGGGCCGCCGCAGCAAAAGCGACGCGGGGCTTTGCTTTTGTACACGCTTTGCACTATCTTTGCGAACAAACCAACACCACAACGACGACATGGAAGAGAACAGCAAGGGATACGCTCCCGAAGAGTTCGACGAAGAGGAGTACGGCCGCCGTCCCGACGCCGAAAAGGCGCTGCGCGGCTACCGCATCGTGATCATCATCCTATCGATCATTCTCGTCGCCCTCTCGGCGCTCTACTACAGCATACACCGCCAGCAGAGGCTGGACAACGAGCTGCTGCAGGCCGACCGCGACTCGATACAGAGCGACCTGGGCCGCGTGATGGAGGAGTACGACAACCTGCGCGTGAGCAACGACTCCATCTCGGCCAACCTGCACTTCGAGCGGCAGAGGGCAGATTCGCTCATGACGCGCCTGAAGCAGGAGCGCAACTGGAACCTCTCGAAGATCCGCGAATACCAGAGCCAGGTGAAGCTGCTGCGCTCGATCGCCGAGGGCTACGTGCGGCAGATCGACTCGCTCAACACGCTCAACCGCAAGCTCATCACCGAGAACATCACCTACCGCAAGGAGATCTCCTCGGCCCAGATGCGCGCCGAGATGGCCGAAGAGAAGGCCGCCGAGCTCGACAACATGGTCCGCGCCGGCTCGGTCATCAAGGCCCGCGACATACGCCTCACGCCGCTCAACGGCCGCAGCAAGGAGGTCTCGCGCGTGAAGAACGCCGAGCGGCTGCGCACCGACTTCGTGCTGACGGCCAACGAGCTCTCGCAGCCCGGCAGCCGCACGGTCTACGTCCGCATCACCTCGCCCGACGGCTACGTGCTCGCCACGAGCGACCAAGCCACCTTCACGTTCGAGGGCGAGCGGCTCACCTACTCCGCCTCGCGCGACGTGGACTACCAGAACCAGGATCTGCCCGTGGGCATCTTCTACGACAACACGGGCTTCACGGCCGGCACCTACCGCGTCGAGCTCTACTGCGACGGCTTCCTGATCGGTTCGTCGGAGATCGTCCTGCGGTAAGGCCCCGCCCGGTGCGCCCCCGCGGAGGGGGCGCACCGGGGAGCATCCCGCCGGTTGCGGACGAACGGGTGCACAGAGCGTGCAGACGTGCAGAAGAGAAGAGAGGCCTCCGTCCCGATGGACGGAGGCCTCTCGCATGTGCGCCCCCGGGAGCGGGCCGCGCGGACTACCGGTGCTGCTCCGCCTGCCAGATGAGGGCCGAGGCGCCGAGGATGGCGGCGTTCTTGCCCTGTATGCCGCTGGGGAGGAGCTTCACCTTGTTCTTGAAGACCGACATCATGTTCTCCTCCATGTACCACTGCGTCGGGTCGAAGAGGAACTTGCCCGCCTTCGAGAGCCCCCCGAAGAGGAAGATCGCCTCGGGCGAGGTGAGGGCCACCACGTCGGCCAGGGCCCGCCCCAGCATCTCGCCCGTGAACCGGAAAGCCTCCAGCGCGAGGAGGTCGCCCTGCTGCGCCGCGGCCGAAATCATCGAAGAGTCGAAGTCGTCGAAGGCCACGCCGCGCAGGCGGCTCGGGGTGTTGCTCCGGGCCATCAGCTCGAAGACCGTGCGCTTGATGCCCGTGGCCGAGACATAGGTCTCCAGGCAGCCGTAGCGGCCGCAGCCGCACTGACGGCCGCCCCGCTCGACCACCGTGTGGCCCAGCTCGCCGGCGAAGCCGTCGTGGCCGTAGATCATCTCGCCGTTGGCCACGAAGCCCGAGCCGAGTCCCGTACCGAGGGTCACCATCACGAAATCGCGCATGCCGCGCGCGTGACCGTAGACCATCTCGCCGATAGTGGCGGCGTTGGCGTCGTTGGTCATCAGCACCGGCACGCCCGGGAAGCTGCGTCCGATCTCCTCGGCCAGCGGAAAGATGCGGCGCGACTCGTCGGGATGCCCCTCGCCGGGGCGGAACTTCCAGAGGTTGGTCGGTTGCTCGATGGTCCCCCGGTGAAAGTTGGCGTTGGGAGCGCCGATGCCGATGCCGGCCAGCTCGTATTCGAACGAGAGGCTGCCGGCCATGGCGTGCATGGCGTCGCAAAGCTCCGCCACGTAGGCGGGATAGTCGTCGATGAGGGGATATTTCCGGGTCGAGACGACCGACTCGGCATAGAGGTCACCCTGTTCGTCCACCATGCCGAAGGCCGTATTGATGCCTCCGATATCCATTCCGATCGCCAATCTTTTCATAAGTGTTCCTCCATTTCGTTGAAAACCATCCGTAAAGTTAGGAAATTATTCGCGTTCTGCAAATTTTTACCTACTTTTGGACTCCGAAAAACACACTGTGCACATGATATCATACCCGGATAACGAGCGTTTGCTCGCAGCAATCGAGAGCTACCTGGCCCAGCGCGAACTTCCCACCGAACCCGAGCGGCTCTACGCCCCCATGGGCTATTCGCTCGCCGAGGGGGGCAAGCGGCTCCGCCCCATGCTGCTGATGCTCGCCTGCGGCATCTTCTCCGACGACACGGCCCCCGCCATGCCCGCAGCCGCAGCGGTCGAGGTCTTCCACAACTTCACGCTGCTCCACGACGACATCATGGACAACGCCGCCCTGCGCCGCGGCAAGCCCTCGGTGCAGGCCCGCTGGGGACGCAACGTGGCGCTCCTTTCGGGCGACGCGATGCTCATCAGCGCCTACCGGCTGCTGGCCGCGACGCCGGCCCGGCTGCTGCCCCGCATCCTCGAGGTGTTCAACGACATGGCCATCGGCGTCTGCGAAGGGCAGCAGTACGACATGGATTTCGAGGAGCAGTCCGAAGTCTCGGTCGAGGAGTACATGCGCATGATCGAGCTGAAGACCTCGGTGCTGCTGGGCGGCGCCGTCACCATCGGGGCCATCATCGGCGGCGCCGACCGCGCCGACTGCCGCACGCTCAACCGCTTCGCCATAGAGCTGGGCTTCGCCTTCCAGCTGCAGGACGACCTGCTCGACAGCTACGGCGACGAACGGACGCTCGGAAAGCCCATCGGCGGAGACATCCTCGAGGGCAAGAAGAGCTACCTCACGGTCGTAGCCATGAGCCGCGCCACCGAAGAGGAGCGCGAGACGCTCCGCACGCTCCACCGCAATCCGGAGCTCACTCCCGAGAGCAAGATCGAGACGGCGCGCGCCATCTACGACCGCTGCGATGTACGCCGCCTGACCGAGCAGCAGATAGCCATCAAGTTCGACCGGGCGCTCTCCATGCTCGACCGGCTGAGCGTCGGGGCGGAGCGCACGCAGCGCATGCGCGAATATGCCGCGGGCCTCATCGGCCGCAACAGATAGCGAGGGGTGTCATGAAGCGCAGCGATATCGAAATCATGGCTCCGGCCGGGAGCTACGAGGCCCTGGCCGCCGCCCTGGCCGCCGGCGCCGACTCGGTCTACTTCGGCGTCGGGACCCTCAACATGCGGGCCCGCTCGGCCGCCAACTTCACCGACGACGACCTGGAGCGCATCGTCGGGCGGATCCACGAGGCGGGGGCGAAGGGCTACCTCACACTCAACACCATCATCTACGACGACGAGGCCGGACTGCTCGACCGCACCGTCGACCGCGCCCGCGAGGCGGGGGTCGACGCGGTAATCGCCTCGGACATCGCCGCCATCCGCCGCGCCCGCGAAGCGGGGCTCGAGGTGCATGTCTCCACCCAATGCAACATCTCCAACACGGAGGCGGTGCGCTTCTACGCCCGGTGGGCCGACACGATGGTGCTGGCCCGCGAGCTCACGCTCGGGCAGGTAGAGCGCATCGCACGCGCCATCGACGGGGAGCCCATCCTCGGACCGCGGGGCGAACGGGTGAAGATCGAGATGTTCGCCCACGGCGCCCTCTGCATGGCCGTCTCGGGGCGCTGCTACCTCTCGCTCCACGAGACGGGCCACTCGGCCAACCGCGGCGACTGCCGCCAGATCTGCCGCCGCGGCTACACCCTCACCGACCGCGAAACGGGGGCGCAGATCGATGCCGAGGGTCCCTATCTCCTCTCGCCCAAGGATCTCTGCACGATCGACTTCCTCGACCGCTTCCTCGCGGCGGGCGTCCGCGTGCTCAAGATCGAGGGGCGCGCCCGCGGCGCGGAGTACGTGAAGCGCACGGTGGAGTGCTACGACCGCGCGCTGCGCGCCATCGGGGCGGGAAGCTACACCCCCGAATACGCCGCCGCGCTCAGGGAGGAGCTGGCCACCGTCTTCAACCGCGGGTTCTGGGAGGGCTACTACGCCGGAGGCCCCACGGTGGAGCTCAGCGCCCGCTACGGCTCGGCGGCCACGCGCCGCAAGGTCTACGTGGGCAAGGTGGTCAACTACTACGCGCGGCTCTCGGTCGCCGAGGTGCTCGTCGAGGCGTCCCCCCTGGCCGAGGGCGACGAGATACTCTTCACGGGGCCCACGACGGGAGTCGCCGAACAGCGGGCCGAGGGGCTGCGCGCGGGCGACCCCGCGCAGCCCGCGGAGCGGGTCGCACAGGGCGAGGTCTGCGCACTGCGCACGACGGGCGTCGTGCGCCGCGGCGACCGTCTCTACCGGATGGAGGCCGCCGGGTAACCGTACCGCAGGGCGGAAGAGCAACCGACGCATGAAACCCCGCGCGGAACATATCCCCGGCGACGGACTCCCCATGCCGCGCCGCATCTGGGCCATCCTCGCCATCGCCTTCGGCGTCTCGCTCTCGGTGCTCGACGGGGCCATCGCCAACGTGGCCCTCCCCTCCCTCGCACGCGAGCTGCGGATCGGCCCGGCCGACTCGATCTGGATCGTCAACGCCTACCAGCTCGCCATCATGGTCTCGCTGCTCACCTTCTCGGCGCTGGGCGACCGCGTGGGCTACCGCCGCATCTACATCGGCGGCCTCGCCCTCTTCACCCTCGCCTCGGTGGGGTGCGCGCTCGCCACGTCGTTCACCGGGCTCGTGCTGGCCCGCGTGATGCAGGGCTTCGGCGCCTCGGCCGTCACGTCGGTGAACACCACCCTCGTGCGGACCATCTATCCGCAGGCGCGCCTGGCACGCGGCATGGGAATCAACGCCACGGTGGTCGCCTTCTCGTCGGTCGCGGGGCCCACCATCGCCGCGGGCATCCTCTCGGTGGCGCCGTGGCCGTGGCTCTTCGCCGTCAACATCCCGGTGGGCATCGCGGCGCTGCTGCTCTCGCACCGCTTCCTGCCCGGCAACGCCACGCGGCTGCGCGACCGCTTCAGATGGCGCGACAGCCTGATGAACGCCCTCACCTTCGGACTGATGATGCTCTCGGTCGAGGGCTTCTCGCACGGCATCGACCCGCGGCTGGTCGGGGCGGGCGTCGCCGCCTTCCTCGTCGTGGGCTACCTCTTCATCCGCAGCCAGCTGCTCGAGGTGCACCCCATCCTGCCCTTCGACCTGCTGCGCATACCCATCTTCTCGGTCTCGCTTCTGGCGTCGGTCGCCTCGTTCCTGGCCCAGATGCTGGCCCTCGTCTCGCTCCCCTTCTACCTGCAGCACGTCTTCGGCTACGACGACGTGCAGACCGGTCTGCTCATGACCGCCTGGCCCGCCGTCATCGTGGTCGTCGCCCCGGTCGCGGGACTCCTCGCCGAACGCCTCCACGCCGGAGCGCTGGGAGCCGCCGGGCTGCTGACCATGTCCGTCGGGCTGCTGCTGCTCGCCCTGCTGCCCGAAGAGGGCGTCACCCCCGGCGCGGTGGTGTGGCGGCTGACCCTCTGCGGCGCCGGCTTCGGACTCTTCCAGTCACCCAACAACAGCATCCTGATCGCCTCGGCACCCCGCGCGCGGAGCGGCTCGGCCAGCGGCATGCTCGCCTCGGCGCGGCTGCTGGGCCAGACCACGGGGGCGGCGCTCGTGGCGCTCCTCTTCCACCTGGCGCCCGACGGCGCCACCCGTCTGGCGCTCTTCATCGCCTGCGGCTGCGCCTTCGGTGCGGCGGCCGTGAGCGCCGCCCGCCTCCGGCTCCCCCTGCCCGAAGGGCTCGCCCGCCGCGGCGGGAGCGCCGGCACTCCCGCCGCACGATGACGCCGCACCGCAAAAAAGCGGCTGCGAGAGGCGGTACTCCCTCCTTTTTTTCCTATCTTTGAGGGATGGAATCCCTCTGTCGGGGATTCGGACGCGACACGCGACTCAAACACTTAATATATATGTTCTCTGCCAAAACCTATGCGGGGCGCCGAGAGACCCTGCGCACGAAGATCGGCTCGGGGATGATTCTCATCCCGGGCAACGGCTTTTCGCCCAACAACTACCCCAACAACGCCTACTACTTCCGGCAGGATTCGACCTTCCGCTACTACTTCGGGCTCAACACGCCGTCGCTCGTGGGCCTCATCGACGCCGACTCGGGCGAGGAGGCGCTCTACGGCGACGACTTCACCATGGAAGACATCATCTGGACCGGTCCGCAGCCCACGCTCCGCGACCAGGCCGCCGGAGTCGCCGTGGGCGAGACGCACCCGATGGCCGACCTCGCGCCGCGCCTCGCGCGCGCCATCGCGCAGGGACGCCGCGTCCACTACCTGCCCCCCTACCGCGGCGAGACGAAGCTGCTCCTCGCGGAGCTGCTCGGCATAGCTCCGGCCCGGCTGCACGACTACAAGTCGGTAGAGCTGATGATGGCCGTGGCCGAGATGCGCGAGAAGAAGAGCGCCGAGGAGGTCGAGGCGCTGGAGCGCGCCTTCCCCATCGGCTACGCGATGCACACGACGGCGATGCGCCTGTGCCGCCCGGGGGTCGTCGAGCGCGAGATCGCCGGCGCCATCGAGGGCGTGGCCCGTTCGATGGGTCAGGGGGTATCGTTCCCCTCGATCGTCTCGCAGCACGGCGAGACGCTCCACAACCTCCACGCCGACGGCGTGCTCGAGGAGGGCCGGCTGCTGCTGTGCGACGCCGGCGGCGAGAGCCTCGAGGGCTACTGCTCGGACCATACGCGCACCTACCCCGTGAGCGGCCGCTTCACGCAGAAGCAGAAGGATATCTACAACATCGTGCTGGCCGCCCACGACCGCGTGGCCGAAATCGTCAAGCCCCACATGATGTACACCGAGGTCCACAATACGGCCTACGCCGTTCTGGCCGAAGGGCTCATCGGCCTCGGGCTGCTGCACGGCACGGCCGACGACGCCGTGGCTTCGGGGGCCATGACGATGCTCATGCCCCACGGGCTGGGCCACGGCATGGGCATGGACGTACACGACTGCGAGGCGATGGGCGAACGCAGCTTCGACTTCTCGGCCATCGCCGAGCGGGCCGCCCAGTCGGGCACCTGCATCTACCGCGCGGCGTGGCGCATCGAGCCCGGCACGGTGATGAGCGACGAGCCGGGCCTCTACTTCATCCCGGCGCTGATCGACAAGTGCCGCGCCGAGGGCAAGTACCGGGGTATCGTCGACTACGACGCGCTCGACGCCTACCGCGACTTCGGCGGCATCCGCATCGAGGACGACCTGCTCGTCACCGAGACGGGCAACCGCATCATCGGCGACCGCCGCATCCCCGTCACGGTCGAGGAGCTGGAGGCCGTCGTCGGACGCTGATCCCGCGCCCGGCACGACGCCCAGACCCGCGGAGGGGCCCCCTCCCGGACCGGAAAAACGCCCCCGCGGGGGCGTTTTTTTTCGTCGTACCCGCTCTTTTTCGATTTTTTCGTATATTTATAGGGCCAAAACGGCGCCCCGGACGGAGCGCCGCACCGGAACAACCTAAAACCGATCCGTTATGAAAAACTATTCAGCCAAGGAGATCAAGAACATCGTCCTGATCGGAGCCCCCGGCACGGGCAAGACGACCCTCGCCGAGGCGATGGCCTTCGAAGGCAAGGTCATCGACCGCAGGGGCAGCATCGAGACGAACAACACGCTCTCGGACAACACGGCGATCGAGCACGAATACAAGCGTTCGATCTACTCCACGATCCTCTTCACCGAGTTCATGGAGCGCAAGCTCAACATCATCGACTGTCCGGGTTCGGACGATTTCTGCGGCAGCCTCTTCTCCGCCTTCAAGGTGGGCGACGTCGGGGTCTTCCTCTTCAACGCCCAGAACGGCTGGGAGGTGGGCAGCGAGATACAGGCCCGCTACGCCCGGGCGCTGCAGAAGCCCGTCATCGGCGTCATCAACCAGCTCGACGCCGAGAAGGCGAGCTTCGAGGCGACGCTCGACTCGATCCGCGCCGCCTCGCGCGTGAAGCCCGTCGTGGTGCAGTATCCCGTCAACCAGGGCCCCGGCTTCGACGCCTTCATCGACGTGCTGCTGATGAAGATGTACCGCTTCAAGAACCACGACGGCCTGCGCGAGGAGCTCGAGATCCCGGCCGGGGAGATGGAGCGCGCCCGCGCCCTGAACAAGGAGCTGGTCGAGGCGGCCGCCGAACACGACGAGGCCCTCATGGAGCTCTACTTCGAGAAGGGGACCCTCACGCAGGACGACATCCGTGCCGGCCTGAAAATCGGCCTGGCGCAGCGCGACGTGATGCCCGTATTCTGCGCGAGCGGCAAGCGCGACATCGGAACCAAGCGCCTTATGGAGTTCATCATCAACGTCGCCCCGGGTCCGCTGAAGGCTCCCGCCTTCCTCTCGACCGAGGGAGAGGAGCTCGCGGCCGACGCCGAACAGCCGGCCGTGGCCTTCGTCTTCAAGAGCCAGATCGAGCCCCACATCGGCGAGATCAGCTACCTGCGCGTCATCCGCGGCCGTCTCGCCGAGGGCACGGAGCTGCTCAACCCCCGCACGGGCAACCGCGAGAAGATCTCGCAGCTCTTCGCCGTGGCCGGCAAAAACCGCATCAAGGTGACCGAACTCTCGGCCGGCGACATCGGCTGCACGGTGAAGCTCAAGGGGACACGCACGAACGACACCCTCTGCGCCCCCGCTGCGCCCGTCGAGGTGGAACCCATCCTCTTCCCCGAGCCCCGCTACCGCGCCGCCGTGAAGGCCAAGGCGCAGGCCGACGAGGAGAAGCTCGGCAAGCTGCTCAACGACGCCCGCTACGAGGATCCGACCATCCTGGTCGACTACTCGAAGGAGCTCAAGCAGACCATCGTGCAGGGCCAGGGCGAACATCATCTCAACATCCTGCGCTCGCGCATCCTCGCCGACGCGAAGATCGACTTCGAATACATCGCGCCGAAGATTCCCTACCGCGAGACCATCACCCGCGTGGCGCAGGCCGACTACCGCCACAAGAAGCAGTCGGGCGGCGCCGGCCAGTTCGGCGAGGTGCATCTGGTCATCGAGCCCTACACCGAGGGGATGCCCGAGCCGAAGAGCTACAGGGTTCCGGGCAAGGGAGAGCTGACGGTCAACGTCAAGACGAAGGAGGAGTACGACCTGCCGTGGGGCGGCAAGCTGCAGTTCTACAGCGCCGTCGTGGGCGGCGCCATCGACGCGCGCTTCATGCCCGCCATCCTCAAGGGCATCATGGAGAAGATGGACGAGGGTCCGCTCACGGGCTCCTACGCCCGCGACATCCGCGTGGTGGTCTACGACGGCAAGATGCACCCCGTCGACTCGAACGAGATATCGTTCAAGCTGGCGGCCCGCAACGCCTTCAAGGAGGCCTTCCGCAACGCCGGGCCCAAGATCATGGAGCCCGTCTACTCGGTCGAGATACTCACGCCGAGCGAATACATGGGCGCCGTGATGAGCGACCTGCAGAACCGCCGCGCGATGATCGAGGGCATGGAGTCGGACAAGGGACTCGACCGCCTCAACGCCCGCGTGCCGCTGGCCGAGCTCTACCGCTACTCGACGACCCTCTCGTCGCTCTCGTCGGGGGCGGCGACCTACTCGATGCGCTTCGCCTCCTACGAGCAGGTGCCCGCCGACGTGCAGGAGCGGCTGCTGAAGGCCTACGTCGATACCGACGCCGAATAGGGCGCCCCGATACCCTTCCGCGGGCGGCCGTGCGGATTTCCGCGCGGCCGCCCGTTTGCGCGACGGAAGGGCGCCGCCGCGAAATATCGGGGACAATTCGGACGGGATATGTTCCGAATCGCGGAAAATAGTGTACTTTTGCAGAGTAAACTCCGCCCGTCGGAAAACCCGTCCGCCCATGAGCGAACTCTACACCGTCATCGTCGTCATACTCGGCATCCTCGCCGTCTCGGGGCTCTTCGTGGGGGTCACCAACGACGCCGTCAACTTCCTCAACTCGGCCATCGGTTCGCGCGTCGCACCGATGCGCGTCATCCTCGGCGTCGCCTCGGCGGGCATCATCGTGGGGGTCGTCACCTCGAGCGGCATGATGGAGGTGGCCCGCAACGGAATGTTCGACCCGGGGCTCTTCACCTTCCACGAGGTGATGCTCCTCTACCTGGGCGTGATGTTCGCCAACATCATCCTGCTCGACCTATACAACTCGCTGGGACTCCCCACCTCGACCACCGTATCGCTCATCTTCTGCCTCCTGGGGTCGGCCATCGCCGTCTCGGCGGGCAAGATTGCGGGCGACCCGGCACAGGGCTTCGCCGACATCGGCCGCTACATCAACTCCACGCGGGCCATGGGCATCGTCTCGGCCATCCTCCTCTCGGTAGTCATCGCCTTCACGTGCGGCACGGTCATCATGTATCTCTCGCGCCTCATCTTCACCTTCCGATACACGGCCCTCTTCCGCCGCTTCGGCTCGCTGTGGTGCGGCGCCTCGCTCACGGCGATCCTCTACTTCGCCCTCTACAAGGGGCTCGAGAGCCTGCTCGCCGGCAGCGCCTTCATCGGCTTCGTCGACGCCCATCTGCTGCCGTCGCTCGTCTGCTGCTGGCTCGCCTGCAGCGTCGTGCTCTTCGTGCTGCAGCGGCTCAAGGTGCGCATTCTGCGCATCACGATTCTGGCGGGCACCTTCGCCCTGGCGCTCGCCTTCGCCGGCAACGACCTGGTGAATTTCATCGGCGTGCCGGTCGCCGGCTTCGACTCCTATCGCATCGCCCGCGCGGCGGGCGACGCCTCGCTCCCGATGGAGGCGCTCAACGAGAACGTGCCGGCCAACTTCGGCATACTCATCACGGCCGGCATCATCATGATACTCACGCTCTGGACCTCGAAGAAGGCGATGCACGTCACCGAGACCGAGCTCTCGCTCTCGGCCCAGGGCGACGAGGGGACCGAACGCTACGGCTCGTCGCTCTTCGCCCGCACGGTCGTGCGCGCCGTCGTCGGCGCCAACAGCGCCGTGGCGCGTCTCTTCCCCCGCGCCACGCGCGAACGGGTGGCCCGCCGCTTCGAGGTGGCCGACATCGAACACAGCGGGGCCCCCTACGACATGATCCGCGCCACGGTCAACCTGACCACCTCGTCACTGCTCATCTCGCTGGCCACCTCGCTCCAGCTCCCCCTCTCGACCACCTACGTCTGCTTCATGGTGGCCATGGGCTCGTCGCTCGCCGACCGCGCCTGGGGACGCGAGAGCGCCGTATACCGCATCTCGGGCGTCATGACCGTCATCGCCGGATGGTTCGTCACGGCGCTCGGAGGCTTCCTGATCGCCTTCGTCGTGGGGCTGCTGCTCTATTACGGCGGCTGGATCGCCCTCTTCGCCGTGACGCTCCTGTGCGGCTACATGCTCGTGCGCAGCAACATGAAGAAGAGCCGCCCCGCCGCCGCGGCCGCCGCACGGACGGAGAACTCGGGCGACGGCATCCTCGCCGACCTCACCGAGGAGGTGTGCCGCACCATGGAGCAGACCACCCGCATCTACGACCGCACGCTGATCGCCGTCTTCAAGGAGAACCGTCGCGCGCTGCGCGACCTGGTGCGCGAGGCCTCCGACCTCTTCCAGCGCTCGCGCGAACGCAAGTACGCCCTGCTGCCCACGCTGCGCGAGCTCCGCTCGGGCGACGACGTCGACACGGCCCACTACTACGTGCAGGTGGTCGACTATCTCAACGAGATGACCAAGGCGCTGCTCCACATCACGCGTCCCGCCTTCGAACACATCGACAACAACCACGAGGGACTCTCGAAGGAGCAGACCGAGGATCTGATGCGCATCAACGACCGCGTGGAGACCCTCTACCGGCGCATCAACCACATGCTCCGCACGGGCGACTACACCGACATCGACGCCGTGCTCGCGCTCCGCGACCGTCTCTTCGAGTCGCTGGCCGAGGCCATCAAGGCCGAACTCGTGCGCATCGACCCCGCCCATACGGGGACGAAGGCGAGCCTGCTCTACCTGACCATACTCAACGAAACGAAGACCATGGTGCTCCAGTCGCGCAACCTGCTCAAGTCGCAGCAGTACTTCCTGCTGCACCGCGGCGGAGCCCGCACGACCGACTGACGACATGGATATAGCCCAGGCCAAACGGCGCGAAAACATCGCCGAATACATCCTCTACCTCTGGCAGCTCGAGGACCTGCTCCGCGCGCTGCAGTTCAGCCCCGAGGCGGTCTACTCGCAGCTGGTGGCCCCCCGTACCGACATCGGCGAGGAGCGCAGGCACCTCTTTCTGGTATGGTACATGGAGCTCGCCAACCTGCTGCGCCAGGAGGGCAAGGAGGAGAAGGGACATCTCGAACACACGCTCCATCTGATCGCCGACCTGCACGACCTGCACCTCCGGCTGCTCAAGCTGCCCGCCGGCGAGCACTACCGCCGCACGTGGGCCCGGCTCGAGGGCGAGCTGCCGCGGCTGCGCGGGATCGTGGGCAACCCGGGCATGAGCGACACCGAGCTCCTCTTCCGGGCCCTCTACGCCGCCATGCTCTACCGCATCCGCGGCGAGGGCGGGCGGAGCGCCGTCACCGACACGATCGAGCTCATCTCGCCCGTTGTGGCCGAACTGGCCGACATGTACGGCCGCGTGGAGCGGGGAGAAATCGACCTTTTCAAGAACGAATAGGGACCGCACGGGGCTCCGCGCGGCGGCGGAACGGAAAAAAAGAGGCTTTTATTTTGATTTTACCGATATTCCGTATACCTTTGCACCTCGCAATGCGCGCAAAACGATAAAACGATACAGCCATGGCAATGAAAAGAACGTTCCAGCCTTCGCGCCGGAAGAGAATCAACAAGCACGGCTTCCGCCAGCGTATGGCCACTGCCAACGGCCGCAAGGTCCTGGCAGCCCGCCGCGCCAAGGGCCGCAAGAAGCTGACCGTATCGGACGAATCGACGTTCAAGTACGCCTGAGTCCGAGAGGAACGGGGCGTCGCAACGCCGCTCCGCAGGCCCGCCCTCCGCAAGGATGGGGAGCACAGCGAGGGAGGTATCCGCAAGGGTATCTCCCTCGCTGTTTCCGTACATGCGGCATCTCCGCCCGGAGAGGCGGCCCGCCCGCAGCATTCCACCTTCCCCGCTTCCGCACCGGCGCGGCGGAACCGTCCGCGGGGAGGTGTTGCGCCGTTGCCCTTTTATGTGTATCTTTGGTAAAAATTTCGGACCATGGCAATCTTTCAGGTCGAAGGAGGACACCGCCTCCACGGGTCGATTACGCCGCAGGGCGCCAAAAACGAGGCGCTGCAGATTCTTTGCGCCACGCTCCTCACCCCCGAACGGGTGACGGTACACAACATACCCCGCATTCTCGACGTGCTGCAGCTCATCGAGCTGCTCGCCCGCATGGGGGTCGAGGTGGAGCAGCTCGCCGAGGAGAGCTACGCCTTCCGGGCCCGCGAGCTCGACTTCGACTACATCCGCAGCGACGACTACCGCCGCCGCTGCGCCCGGCTGCGCGGCTCGGTGATGCTCGTCGGCCCCATGCTCGCGCGCTTCGGCACGGGCTACCTGCCCAAGCCCGGCGGCGACAAGATCGGCCGGCGGCGGCTCGACACCCACCTCATCGGACTGCAGAAGCTGGGGGCCGAATTCGACTTCGACGCCGACGACGAGGGGGGCCTCTACCGCATCGAGGGCAAGCGGCTGCGCGGCACCTACATGCTGCTCGACGAGGCCTCGGTGACGGGTACGGCCAACCTCATCATGGCCGCCGTCCTCACGCCGGGCCGCACGACGCTCTACAACGCCGCCTGCGAGCCCTACATCCAGCAGCTCTGCCGCATGCTCTGCCGCATGGGGGCCCGCATCTCGGGCATCGCCTCGAACCTGCTCGTCATCGACGGCGTCGAGTCGCTCGGCGGCACCGACCATACGCTGCTGCCCGACATGATCGAGGTGGGCAGCTTCATCGGCATGGCCGCCATGACGCAGTCGGAGCTCACCATCCGCAACGTCTCCTACGACAATCTCGGCATCATCCCCGCACAGTTCGCCCGCATGGGCATACGCTTCGAACAGCGGGGCGACGACATCTACATTCCCGAGCAGGACCACTACCGCATCGAGAGCTTCCTCGACGGGTCGATCATGACCATCGCCGACGCGCCGTGGCCGGGTCTCACGCCCGACCTGCTCTCGATCTTCCTCGTGGTGGCCACGCAGGCGCGCGGCTCGGTGCTCATACACCAGAAGATGTTCGAGAGCCGCCTCTTCTTCGTCGACAAGCTCATCGACATGGGGGCCCAGATCATCCTCTGCGACCCGCACCGCGCCACGGTCATCGGCCACGACCACCGCATCCGCCTGCGCGCCACGCGCATGACCTCGCCCGACATCCGTGCGGGCGTGGCGCTGCTCATCGCGGCCATGAGCGCCGAGGGGCGCAGCACGATTCAGAACATCGAGCAGATCGACCGCGGCTACCGCGACATCGACGGGCGGCTCAACGCCCTCGGCGCCCGCATCACGCGTCTGGACGACTGCCTGTAGCCGGCCGCGCGGAAACGACAACAAGAGAGAGAATACCATGTTTCTGGAGAATGCCAGCCAGAAGGGCTGGATCGAAGTGATCTGCGGATCGATGTTCTCGGGCAAGACCGAAGAGCTCATCCGCCGCCTGCGGCGCGCCTCGTTCGCCAACCAGCGCGTCGAGATCTTCAAGCCGCACGTCGACGTGCGCTACTCCGAGGAGGAGGTCGTCTCGCACGACGCACGCGCCATACCCTCGACCCCGGTCGACTCGTCGCACAGCATCCTGCTGCTCGCCTCGGGGGTCGACGTGGTGGGCATCGACGAGGTGCAGTTCTTCGACCCGGGCATCGTGGAGGTCTGCCGCCAGCTGGCCGACGACGGCGTGCGGGTCATCGCCGCAGGGCTCGACATGGACTACACGGGCAGGCCCTTCGGCCCCATGCCCGACCTGATGGCGACAGCCGAATATGTCACCAAGGTCCACGCCATCTGCGTCCGCTGCGGCAACCTGGCCCACCACTCCCACCGGCTCACGACCGACGAGCGGCAGGTGATGCTCGGCGCACAGGAGGTCTACGAGCCCATCTGCCGCCACTGCTTCGCCGAACTGCGGCACCGCGAGCAGGAGTGCGGACACGAAGAGGATGCGGAGGGGAGCAGCCCCGTCGTCAGAGACGGGCGCGCAGCGCCGCGATGAATTCGGGCCAGCGGCGCCAGAGATTCTCGGTCCGCAGCCACAGCTCGCGCGCCTGGGCCGCCGCCGAGGGGTTGGGGCCCTCGATGTCGCGCAGATAGTCCGCATCGGCCGGATGGTCGGCCGCCGTGAATTCGGCGAACCAGGGGGCGAAACGGGTGCGGAAGCGGTGAAGCTCCCCTTCGGGCAGGCGGCCGTCGCGGCGGAAGGCCGACCAGAGCAGCAGCACGAGACGGCTGGCATACTTGTCCGAGAGGTCGTTCACCACCTCGTCGAAGAGCTCCTCGTCGCCGAGCGCCACGTAGTCGAAGGCGAGCAGCTCGACCGCCCCGGTATGGTCTTCGGGGTCGAGGTCGAGCAGCAGCTCGAGCAGCGCGGCCGAGAGCTCGAAGTCGTCGATGAGGAAGTGGTCGACGGCCGACGCGTGCAGCAGTTCGAGCGCCGCCCGCGTGTTGCGGTCCTCCCATTCGAGTATGAGCTCCTCGTCATCGGGCAGAAGCTCCTGCAGGCGCCGGCAGGCGCGGAAGCGCTCGTTGCAGGCGCCCTCCACGTCGCCCCTCTCCTGCATCTTCCGCGCACGGGCGAGCGCCGCCCGGAAATCGTAGGCCCCGACCCCTATCTCGAAGGTCTGGTCGGGCGTGGGGTGCAAATATTCCGACATCGTCTGTCCGTTCAAGGTTCGCCGCCCGGACCCGCGGCTCCTCCGGAGAGGGGCGATAGATCGCTGCCCGAGGCGGAAATCGGCGCGAAGATAGGAAGAATCGCGAGATTTTTCGCCGAAATGTTGCGCGGACCGATTTTTTTTCGGATATTTGCACCTCGAAAAGGAGATACAATCCTTCGGCTGCCGAAATAGCTCAGTTGGTAGAGCGTTTCACTCGTAATGAAAAGGTCCCGGGTTCAAGTCCCGGTTTCGGCTCCAGAACTCCGGGTGCGGTCCGCAGACGATGCGGACCGCACCCTTTTTTTCGTATCATGCCCCGAGAGGGGACCGGGAGAGCGTCAGCCCCGCCGTGCGGCGCGGCGCATGCGGCGCAGACGCGGATAGAGCCGGCGGAAGCGCACGAGCGTCCCCGAGATGCGGCCGCCGGCGACGATGAGGCTCACGGCGAGGATGATGAGCAGGATGCCGCAGACGATGCGCGGCGTGAGCGACTCGCCGAAGAGCGTCACGCCGAAGAAGACGGCCGTCACCGGCTCGAGTGCCCCGAGGATGGCCGTGGGGGTGGCGCCGATGTACTGGATGGCGCTCGTCGTGCAGAGGAACGAGACGGCCGTGGGGAAGAGGGCCAGCGCGACGAGGCATCCCCACAGGTACCACCGCGAGGGGAAGAGGAGGTCCGCACCGAAGTCGAGACGCACGAGGAAGAGCGCGAGGCCGAAGAGCAGGACATAGAAGGTGACCTTGAGCGTTGCGACACCGCGCAGCGTCGGGCGGTTGACCCCGACGATGTAGAGCGCGTAGGCGAGGGCCGAGACGACCACGAGGAGCGTGCCGCGCAGGCTGAGCGTGGCGCCGTCGGCGCTGCGGTAGAGGAGCGCTATACCGCCCAGCGCCAGGAGGATGCAGAGCGCCGTGAGGGGTGTGATCCGCTCGCGGAAGAAGAGCGCCATGAGGAGCGCCACGAGAATCGGATAGACGAAGAGAAGCGTCGAGGCGATGCCGGCGTCCATGTAGCCGTAGCTCATGAAGAGCGTGAGCGACGAGAGGGCCACCAGCAGCCCCAGCACCGCCAGCGCGAAGGCCTCGCGGCCGCGCAGCCCGAAGTCGCGGCCGCGGCGGAAGCGGAGCATGCCGCCCAGGATGGGCAGGGCGAAGAGATAGCGGAAGAAGAGTACCGAATCGGTATCCACCCCGTCCGCATAGAGCGGCAGGGCGAAGAGGGGGTTCATGCCGTAGGTGGCGGCGGCTACGGCCCCGAGCAGGTAGCCTTTGGCCTTGGCGTTCATCGCAGGTAATATCGGTTGCGGCGGCAAAAATAGCAACTATTTCCGGCGGAGCATCCGTCGCGGCCCCTTTTTCGCGCGCCGCCCGGGGATCCGCCGAACTCCCTCCTCCCGGGAGGAGGGCCCGGTACCGCGGCGCGGAACCGGACCCTTCCGGAAAAAAACCGCCGCGCGGGATCGAGTACGGAGCGGACGTTACCGGCAAAATAACGGACACACTAATCTCAATCTGCATGCTCCGGGCCCCGGGCAGGCGGTATCTCTCTGCCGGGAGGTGCGGGCGGATGCGTCGCGGGGGGGGGTGATGAGGTCGGGAGCGGGTGCACGGGCACCGGCGGCCGGATACGACCGGCCCGTCTCCGACTCCGCCCGTGGTCCCGCGGGCCGCGAATCTCGGCAGTATGCTGGGCAGGTCTTCTGACTCGTCCCGGCCGCGCGCCTTCCCGGCCCGCAGGCCAGTGGCTGAAGATGGCGCGACCACGCGCTCCGCACGGGGCGGAGCCGGAACTCACAGCAACGGGCATTGTCGCAGATTCGCACTGCGTTCCCTTTTCATCGCCCGGCGCCCCGCGGAAGGAGGCGCCCGTCGGGCGAACCCATGCGGTGCAAAGATAAGCAAATTCGGCCATCGCGGAGAGGGGCGGACCGTTTTTTTTCGTCACCCGGCGGCGGCCGGCGGCGCCGGGTGAAAATAGGCTTTGAAATATGGGTCCGTTTGACTATTTTTGCCGGCGTGAACGGGCGGGCAACCATGACGCTACTCAGACTCGCGGCAGTCGCCGGATCGGCGCTCCTCCTCTCGGCGGGGTGGCTCGGTCTGACGGGCCTCACGCTCCTCGCGGCCTTCGTGCCGCTGCTCTGGCTCAGCGGTTCGTACGACGCCTCGCGCCGTTCGTGGTGGCGCGTGTTCGGATGGGCACTGCTCGCCTTCGTACTGTGGAACGTACTGACGGTGTGGTGGATAGGCTACGCCACGCCTGTGGGCCCCGTAGCCGCGACGCTCGCCTCGACCACGCTCAACATGCTCGCCTTCATGAGCTTCCACACCGTCTCGAAGCGGGGTCCGAAGGCGCTTGCCTACACGCTGCTCGTCGCCGGATGGATCACCACCGAATACTGGTACACCGTGGGCGAATTCTCGTGGCCGTGGCTCATCCTGGGCAACGGCTTCTCGCACGACGTGCGGCTGGTGCAGTGGTACGAAATCACGGGGGTCTTCGGCGGCTCGCTCTGGGTGCTCGTCACGAACATACTCCTCTACGAGGCGCTGCGCCGCCCCCGCAGCCGCAGCCGCTGGCTCGCCGCCGGCGCGGCGGTGCTTCTCCCCATGGGCGCCTCGCTCGTGCGTTACGCCACCTGGCGCCCCTCGGACGAGGGAACGGTCCGCGTCGCCATCGCCCAACCCAACGTGAACTGCTACGACAAGTTCCACACCGACGCCTCGCGCCAGGAGCGCAACATCGTCGACCTGCTCTCCCGGGCGCCGCGCGACGCGCAGTTCCTCCTCTTTCCCGAGACGGCCGTGCCGCGCTACTACTGGGAGCCGGAGCTCGGCCCCACGCCGGCCACGGCGGGGCGGCGGGGCGGCTTCTGGCTGGAACTGGCCGACTCGCTGCGGGCCTCGCACCCCGCCACGCTTCTCGTGACGGGGGCCAACACGAACGTCGCCTACGCCCCCGGCGAGCGGAGCCGCACGGCCCGCCGGATGCGCGACGGCTCCTGGTACGACCACTACAATACGGCCGTGGGGCTCGACGCCTCGGGGGCGATACAGCTCCACCACAAGGGGCGGCTGGTCATCGGCGTGGAGAAGACCCCCACGTGGCTCTTCGACTGGTTCGACTTCCTGGTCATCGACCTGGGCGGCACGCTGGGACAGCTGGGCGTCGGAACGTGCGGCACCGTCTTCACCCACGACGGCGTGCGCGTGGGGCCGGCCATCTGCTACGAAGGGCTCTACGGCGACTTCTTCGGCGACTTCGTGCGGCGCGGCGCCCAGGCGATGTTCCTCATCTCGAACGACGGCTGGTGGGGCGACACGCCCGGCTACCGCCACCTCTTCACCATCTCGCGCCTGCGCGCCGTGGAACACCGCCGCGCCATAGCCCGCTCGGCCAACACGGGGCGCTCGGGCTTCATCGACGCCCGCGGCGACGTGCACGCCACGCTCGGATGGGAGGAGCGCGGCCTGCTCGCCGACGAGATGCGGCTCGACTCGCGCCTCACCTTCTACACGCGCTACGGCGACTGGGCGGGACGCGCCGCAGAATACGTGGCGCTCCTCTCGGTGCTCACCTACGCCGTCTACCGCGTGCGGCGGCGGAACCATCTCGTCCCCTGATACAGAAAGAATCAACCGACTCGTCATGAACTATACTCAGACCCTCGAATTCCTCTACTCGTCGCTGCCCGCCTACGAACGCACGGGCGCCACGGGCTACAAGCCCGGACTCGAGCGCATCGTCTCGTTCTGCCGCCACCTGGGCAACCCCCAGCGCAACTTCTTCACGGTGCACGTGGCCGGCACCAACGGCAAGGGTTCCGTCTCGCACATGATCGCCGCCGTGCTCCAGCAGGCGGGCTATCGCACGGGACTCTTCACCTCGCCCCACCTGAAGGACTTCCGCGAGCGCATCCGCATCGACGGCGAGATGATCTCCAAGCAAAAGGTGGTGAACTTCGTCGACAAGCACCACGACAAGATGGTGGAGCTCGACCTCTCGTTCTTCGAGATGACGGCGGCGCTCGCCTTCGACTACTTCGCCCAGAGCGACGTCGAGGTGGCCGTCATCGAGACGGGGCTGGGGGGACGGCTCGACGCCACGAACCTCATCGTGCCCATCGTGAGCGTCATCACCAACATCGGACTGGAGCACACGGCCCTGCTGGGCGACACGCTCCCGAAAATCGCCCGAGAGAAGGCGGGCATCATCAAGAAGAGCATCCCCGTCGTCATCGGCGAGTCGAACCCCGCCTGCGACCCCGTCTTCGAGGCCGTGGCGGCCGAAAACCGTTCGAAGCTCGTCTATGCCGAGCGCGTGTTCAGCTGCGAGACACAGGGCTGCGAGGGCGACCGGCAGCTCTTCCGTCTGGTGCGCGGCCGCGACGGCCACGTCTACGACGTCGCGCTCGACATGGCCGGCAGCTACCAGCGGCACAACATACTCACGGCCACCGCGGCCCTCGACTTCATGCACGAGGAGACTCCCCTCTCGATCAGCCGCCGCGCCTACGTCGAGGGACTCCGCAACGCCGCCGCCAACACGGCGCTGCTCGGCCGCTGGCAACGGCTCGGCGAGGCGCCGCTCACGCTCTGCGACACGGGCCACAACCCCCACGGCATCGCCTGCGTGGCCGAACAGCTGCGCCGCACCCCCCACGAGAAGCTCTACTGCGTCGTGGGCTTCATGAAGGACAAGGACCTGGCCCACATCCTGCCGCTGCTCCCGCAGGAGGCCTGCTACCTCTTCACGCAGGCGCAGAGCGAACGGGCCGTGCCGGCCGCCGAACTCGCCGCCAAGGCCGCCATCTACGGACTCCGCGGCGAAGCCGTGGAGGGGGTGCGCAAGGCCCTCGACCGGGCCCGCGAACTGGCCACGCCGGCAGACGTGATCTTCGTCGGCGGAAGCACCTACGTGGTGGGCGAAGCGCTGTAGCGGCGTGCGGCGAAGGATACGGATACTGCATCGCGGCGTCGAAAAAAGGACATATAAAACAATAAAAGAGAATTATTGAACAGATAATCCGCCGACGGTCCGTGCAATGGTAGCCGTATAATCAGTTTCTTTGTAACAAAAATCCCCATCCATGACATCCATCGAAGGATACATCTCGCAAATCATCGGACCGGTCGTCGACGTGCGTTTCCCGGGACTGGGCGAGGGCGACCGTCTCCCGGCGATCCACGACGCGCTCTCCGTCGTTCGCGCGAACGGCTCGGAGCTCATCGTCGAGGTGCAGCAGCACATCGGCGAGCAGACGGTCCGCACCGTGGCCATGGACTCGACCGACGGGCTGCAGCGCCACATGAAGGTGAAGGCGCTCGGCCGCTCGATCGCGATGCCCGTGGGCGACCAGATCAAGGGGCGCCTGCTCAACGTCACGGGCGAGCGCATCGACGGCATGCGTCCGCTCGACCGCACGCAGGAGAGCCCCATCCACCGCGAGCCTCCGAAGTTCGACGAGCTGGCCACCTCGCAGGAGGTGCTCTACACGGGCATCAAGGTCATCGACCTGCTGGAGCCCTACGTCAAGGGCGGCAAGATCGGCCTGTTCGGCGGCGCGGGCGTCGGCAAGACGGTGCTCATCATGGAGCTGATCAACAACATCGCCAAGGGACACAACGGGTTCTCGGTCTTCGCCGGAGTGGGCGAACGCACGCGCGAGGGCAACGACCTGCTGCGCGAGATGATCGAGTCGGGCGTCATCCGCTACGGCGAAGAGTTCCGCAAGGGGATGGAGGAGGGCCGCTGGGACCTCTCGAAGGTGGACTACGACGAGGTGAGCAAGTCGCAGGCGACGCTCGTCTTCGGGCAGATGAACGAACCCCCCGGAGCCCGTCTCTCGGTGGCGCTCTCGGGTCTCACGGTGGCCGAGTCGTTCCGCGACGGCGGCCGCGAGAAGGGCGAGCGGCGCGACATACTCTTCTTCATCGACAACATCTTCCGCTTCACGCAGGCCGGCTCCGAGGTCTCGGCCCTTCTGGGCCGCATGCCCTCGGCCGTGGGCTACCAGCCGACGCTGGCCACCGAGATGGGCCGCATGCAGGAGCGCATCACCTCGACCAAATACGGCTCGATCACCTCGGTGCAGGCGGTCTACGTGCCGGCCGACGACCTTACCGACCCCGCCCCATCGACCACATTCACCCATCTGGACGCCACTACGGTGCTCAGCCGCAAGATCGCCGAGCTGGGCATCTACCCCGCGGTCGACCCGCTCGAGTCGTCGTCGCGCATCCTCGACCCGCAGATCGTGGGCGAGGAGCACTACGCCGTGGCTCAGCGCGTGAAGCAGATACTGCAGCGCAACAAGGAGCTGCAGGACATCATCGCCATCCTCGGCATGGACGAGCTCTCGGACGAGGACCGGCTCACCGTGAACCGCGCCCGCCGCGTGCAGCGCTTCCTCTCGCAGCCCTTCACCGTGGCCGAACAGTTCACGGGCGTCAAGGGGCAGATGACCCCCATCGAGGAGACGATACGCGGCTTCCGCATGATTCTCGACGGCGAGGTGGACCACCTGCCCGAGCAGGCCTTCCTCAACGTGGGCACCATCGACGAGGCGATCCGCAAGGGCGAGGAGATGCTCCGCCGCACCCGTTCATAAACCCAACCGCACACGCCATGCTGCGCCTTACGATCGTATCGCCCGAAGGGGTCGTGGAGAAGACCGAGACCGCACGTATCACGCTGCCGGGCGAGGTGAGCTCCTTCACCCTGCTCACGGACCACGCCCCGCTCGTCGCGGGTCTCACGGCCGGCGAGGTAGCCTACGAGCTGCCCGACGGCAGCGAGCGGCGCATCGCCATCCGCCGCGGCTTCGTACGCGTCTGCCGCAACGAGGTGGAGCTCTGCGCCGAAACGCAGGGGACGGAGGCGCAGGAGAAAAAGGAGACGAACAGGAGATGAGACCGGGCCGCACATACCTCCGGCTGACGACGGCGCTGCTCTGCGCGCTCTGCGCGCTCGCGCCGATGCCGCGCCTCGCGGCGCGCGGGACCGCCGTGCCCGCAGCGGCGGAAGCGGCAGCCGCGCCCGATGCGGCCGCCGCGACCACAGCAGCCGCAGCTTCCGCGCCCGATGCGGCCGCGGAAGCCGGGAGCGGAGAGCGGCAGCTCGACGTCAAGAACTTCGTGCTCGACCACGTGGGCGACAGCTACGAATGGCACATCACCTCGTTCGGCGACCGCCACTGGAACATACCCCTTCCGGTCATCGTCCGCGGCACGGAGTCGGGCTGGCACCTCTTCTCGTCGCGGAGGCTGCACGGCGGCGCCGAGTACGAGGGGTTCCGCATAGCCGCCGACGGCCCCCATGCGGGCAAGATCGTCGAACGGCTCGCCGACGGCACCGACCGCCGGCCGCTCGATCTCTCGCTGACGAAGAGCGCCGCAGGACTGCTCATCAACAGCCTCGTCACGGTGCTCGTCGTGCTGGGCACGGCCCGCTGGTACCGCGGCCGCAGGCGCGACGCGGCGGCCCCGCGCGGTTTCGTCGGACTGTTCGAGATGCTCGTGCAGTCGCTCATGGAGGATATCATCGAGCCCTGCATCGGAGCCAACGCCCGCCGTTTCGCCCCCTACCTGCTGACGGTCTTCTGCTTCATCTTCCTGAACAACCTGATGGGGCTCGTGCCCTTCTTCCCGGGCGGGGCCAACGTCACGGGCAACATCGCCGTGGCCCTCGTGCTGGCCGCAGCCACCTTCCTGGTCGTGAACCTCTTCGGCACGCGCGCCTACTGGAAGGAGATCTTCTGGCCCGAGGTGCCCGCGTGGCTCAAGGTGCCCCTGCCCATCGTGCCGCTCATCGAGTTCGTCGGGGTCTTCACCAAGCCCTTCGCCCTCATGATCCGTCTGTTCGCCAACATCATGGCGGGTCATGCCGTCATACTGAGCCTCACGTGCGTGGTCTTCGTCACGGTGAAGATGGGGCCGGCGATCAACGGCTCGATGACGGGCCTCTCGGTGCTCTTCATCATCTTCATGAACTGCCTCGAGCTGCTCGTCGCCTTCCTGCAGGCCTACGTCTTCACGATGCTCTCGGCCGTCTTCATCGGACTGGCCCAGGAGCACGGCCACGAAGACGGGGAGACGGAGACGGCGGAACGGGACAAGAGAGAATAAACAACCAAAACACTCAAGAACTATGTTGGAATTAGGAGGAATCGGCGCCGCCATCGGCGCAGCCCTGGCCGCCATCGGCGCAGGCTTCGGTATCGGTAAGATCGGCTCGGCCGCCATGGAGGCCATCGGCCGCCAGCCCGAGGCAGCCGGCAAGATCCGCACGAGCATGATCATCATCGCCGCGCTGATCGAGGGTGTCGCCCTCTTCGCCGTGGTCGTTTGTTTCCTGGCACTCTAACCTGCCCCAACCGAGCGAACCATGGGACTTTTGCAACCCGAAGCGGGACTGCTCTTCTGGATGACCCTTGCGTTCGCCGTCGTCTTCGTCCTGCTGGCGCGCTACGGCTTCCCGACCATTCTCAGGGCCATCGACTCGCGCAAGGAGTACATCGACTCGTCGCTCGACGCCGCCCGCGAGGCCGAACGACGGCTCGAAGGCATCCGCGCCGAAAGCGACCGGATGCGCGACGAGGCCGAGAAGCAGCGCGCGGAGATTCTCCGCGAGGCGGCCGAGACGCGCGAGCGGCTCGTGCGCGAGGCGAAGGCGAAGGCCGAAGAGGAGGGGGCGCGGCTGCTCGCCGCCGCCCGCGACCGGGCCGAGGCCGAACGCGAGACGATCCTGCAGGATGCCCGCCGCCAGGTGGCGCTCCTCTCGGTGGCCATCACCGAGCGGATGCTGCGCGAGCGGCTCGGCGACGAAGAGGCGCAGACGCGTCTGGCCGAACGCATGTTCGACGAGATGCAGCGACGCGAACAACAAACCGGAGCCTAAACCATGTACATCGGACCGATAGCCCGCCGCTACGCGCTGGCGCTCGCGGAGTTCGCCGCGGACAACGGCGAGGAGGAGCTCCTCGTCGGAGAGACCGCGCGGCTCCTCGCACTCTGGAGCGAGAAGCCCGCGCTGCGCGAATGCCTCGCCTCGCCCGTGCTGCCGCAGGCCGCGAAGCTCGCGGCCGTACACCGGCTCGCGGGAGGGCCCCTCTGCCGCTCGCTCGAGGGCTTCCTCGGGCTGGTGCTGCGCCACGGCCGCGAGGAGCTGCTGCCCTTCATGCTCCACTCCTGGAACGGCATATACCGGGAGCGGCACCGCATCCGCGACGCAGTGCTCGCCACGGCGGCCCCCATCGGGGAGGAGATCGTCGAGCGCATACGCCGCCGCGCTTCGGAACGCACCGGCAGCGACGTGCGGCTGCGCGGCGAGGTACGGCCCGAGCTCATCGGCGGCTTCCTCTTCCGGATGGACGACCTGCTCATCGACGCGAGCCTCGCGGCACAGCTTGCGACGCTGCGCCGCAAGTTAGGAAGCAACCCCAACCGAATCGTATAGAATCAACGAGATGAACAACCACAATATCAACCCCGCAGAGGTCTCCGAGGTCCTGCTCTCCGAACTCCGGGGCATCGACCTCGAGGCGCAGTTCGCCGAGGTGGGCACCGTGCTCCAGGTGAGCGACGGCGTGGTCCGCATCTACGGACTCCGCAACGCCGAGGCCAACGAGCTGCTCGAGTTCGAGAACGGCATCCGCGCCGTGGTGATGAACCTCGAGGAGGACAACGTGGGCGCCGTGCTGCTCGGCCCTACCGACCGCATCGAGGAGGGCGACACGGTGCGCCGCACGGGCCGCACCGCCTCGATCGAGGTGGGCGAGGGGATGCTCGGCCGCGTCATCACGCCGCTGGGCGACCCCATCGACGGCCGCGGCCCCATCGGCGGCGAGCGGCTCGAGATGCCGCTCGAACGCAAGGCGCCGGGCGTCATCTTCCGCCAGCCGGTGAAGGAGCCGCTCCAGACCGGGCTGAAGGCCGTGGACGCGATGATTCCCATCGGCCGCGGCCAGCGCGAGCTGATCATCGGCGACCGCCAGACGGGCAAGACGGCCATCGCCGTCGACACCATCATCAACCAGCGCCGCAACTTCGAGGCGGGCGACCCGGTCTACTGCATCTACGTGGCCGTGGGACAGAAGGCCTCGACGGTCGCCTCGCTCGTCGAGACGCTGCGCCGATACGGCGCCATGGAGTACACGGTCGTCGTGGCGGCCACGGCGGCCGACCCGGCGGCCATGCAGTACTTCGCCCCCTTCGCCGGCGCCGCCATCGGCGAATACTTCCGCGACACGGGGCGCCACGCCCTGGTGGTCTACGACGACCTCTCGAAGCAGGCGGTCGCCTACCGCGAGGTGTCGCTCATCCTGCGCCGCCCCTCGGGCCGCGAGGCCTATCCGGGCGACATCTTCTACCTGCACTCGCGTCTGCTCGAGCGCGCCGCGAAGATCAACGAGCAGCAGGAGGTGGCCGAGCAGATGAACGACCTGCCCGAGTCGCTCCGCGGCCGCGTGCGCGGCGGCGGCTCGCTCACGGCCCTGCCCGTGATCGAGACCCAGGCGGGCGACGTCTCGGCCTACATCCCCACCAACGTGATCTCGATTACCGACGGGCAGATCTTCCTCGACACGAACCTCTTCAACCAGGGCAACCGTCCGGCCATCGACGTGGGCATCTCCGTCTCGCGCGTGGGCGGCAACGCCCAGATCAAGGCGATGAAGAAGGTGGCCGGCACGCTGAAGATCGACCAGGCGCAGTACCGCGAGCTGGAGGCCTTCTCGAAGTTCAGCAGCGACATGGACCCCGTGACGGCCGCCGTGCTCGACAAGGGACGCAAGAACACCCGTCTGCTCGTGCAGCCGCAGTACCGGCCCGTGCCCGTCGAACAGCAGATAGCCATACTCTACTGCGGCACGCACGGACTGCTGCGCGACATCCCGCTGGCGAAGGTGGGGGAATTCGAACGGATGCTCGTCGAGAGCCTCTCGACGACCGACCTCTTCGCGACGCTGCGCGGCGGCGCCATCGACGAGGCGACCGGCAAACGCATCGAGGAGGCCGCGGCACGTGTCACGGCCGCACTGAAGCAATAGGAGGAGAACCATGGCTTCGCTCAAGGAGATCAAGGCGCGGATAGCGTCGGTGCAGAGCACGCTGAAAATCACCTCGGCGATGAAGGTCGTCGCCTCGGCCAAGCTGCACCGCGTGCAGGGCACGGCCGCCGCGCTCGCCGAATACGGCGAGCGGCTGGCCCGCATCGCCGCGGCCCTGCCCGAAGTCCCCGCAACGGAGCCCGACGCCGCACCGAAGGGGGCGCGGGGCGCGGTCGCCGTGGTGGCCTGCTCGTCGGACGGCTCGCTCTGCGGCGCCTTCAACGCCAATGCGGCCCGCGCCCTCGACCGGCTCGTGCGCCGTCTCCGCGACGAGGGGCACGACCGGATCGAGGTGTGGAGCGTAGGCGAAAAGATCACCCTGGCGGCACGCCGCGCCGGATACGACCTCCGCGACCGGCTGCACCACGCAGCGGCGACGGGGTATGCCGAGGCCGCGGCGCTCGCCGACGAGCTGGCCGGCCGCACGGAGGCGGGCGAACTCGAGAAGGTCTACCTCGTCTACAACCACTTCCACTCGATGGGACACCAGGCGCCGGTCGAGGAACTCTTCCTGCCGGCCGACTTCGAGGCGCTGCGCGGCGCCCTGACCGGGACGGACGGGAGGGACGGCGAGGGCTATCTGGCCAACTACCTCTACGAGCCCGACGCCGCACGGCTGCGGAGCGAGCTGATACCCTACCTGCTGCGCGTGCAGCTCTACAAGACGCTGCTCGACAGCGCGACGGCCGAGCACGCGGCCCGCATCGTGGCGATGCAGACCGCCTCGGACAATGCCCGCGAGCTGCTCGACGAGCTGACGCTGACCTACAACAAGCGGCGCCAGCAGGCCATCACGGCCGAGCTGGCCGACATCACCCAGGCCTCGGCCGAATAACCGGGAAGGGGCACGAAAGGAGCCGCCGCGGAGGGCGGGACGCAACGGAAAGGAAGCCCGGCGGGGCGTGCGGAACGCGCGCCCGGAGGAGGGCGAAGGATACGGCGGAACGGACCGGAGGGTCCGGGTCCGCCTTGTTTGCCGAAAGGAAGGAATGGAGAACGGAAAAAAGATACTCGTAACGGGTGCGGCAGGCTTCATAGGCTACCACGTGGCGCGCCTTCTGACCGACAGGGGGTGCGAGGTGGCGGGCATCGACTCGCTGAACGACTACTACGACGTGCGGCTCAAGCTGGCGCGCCTGAGGGCTCTGGGCATCGACGCCGCGGAGCCCGGCGACCTCCCCGAGGGGAGCATCCGGGAGTCGGCGCACCGCCCCTTCCGCTTCGTGCGCCAGCGTATCGAGGAGCGCGAAGGGATGGAGGCGCTCTTCGCCCGCGAGCGCTTCGACGCCGTGGTGCACCTCGCGGCGCAGGCCGGCGTGCGCTACTCGCTCGAGAATCCCTACGCCTATGTGGAGAGCAACATCCTGGGCTTCGTCACGCTGCTCGAGTGCTGCCGCCGCCACCCGGTAAGGCACTGCCTCTACGCCTCGTCGAGCTCGGTCTACGGCGCCAACACGAAGGTCCCCTTCGCCGAGGAGGACCCCGTCGAGGAGCCCGTATCGCTCTACGCCGCCACCAAGCGCGCCGACGAGCTCCTCGCCGGCGTCTACGCGCGGCTCTACCGCATACCGCTCACGGGGCTCCGCTTCTTCACCGTCTACGGACCGTGGGGACGGCCGGACATGGCCCCCATGCTCTTCACGCGGGCCATTCTCGCCGGCGAACCGATACGCGTCTTCAACGGCGGCGAGATGGAGCGCGACTTCACCTTCGTGGACGACATCGTCGAGGGGGTCGTACGCCTGCTCGGCGAGAGCCCCGAAGGCGAGGTGCCCGCGGCCCTCTACAACATCGGCTGCGGCCACCCCGTACCGCTCATGGAGTTCATCCACACCCTCGAGAGAGCGCTGGGCCGCACCGCACGGCTCGAACTGCTTCCCATGCAGGCGGGCGACGTGCCCCGCACCTGGGCCGACACCGCACGGCTCGAACACCGCACGGGATACGCCCCCCGCACGACCCTGGAGAGGGGCATCGACCGCTTCGTGCGGTGGTACCTCTCGCCCGAAAACCCGCTCCGCGGATAACCCGAAACAACGATGAACAAAACCTCGGAATACCAGTTCACCATCGTCGTCCCCGTATACAACGAGGCCGACAACATCGACCGACTCGAGGAGGCCTTCAGCACCTACCTCGCCCACGCCTCGCGCCGCACCTGCGTACTCTTCGTCGACGACGGCTCGACCGACGACAGCCGCCGCCGGATAGAGGAGCTCTGCGCCCGCAACGAGGGGTTCCACTGCATCGGCTTCGCCCGCAACGCGGGGCTGAGCGCCGCCATCAAGGCGGGCATCGACTGCACGGAGTCGCCCCTGGTGGGATACATCGACGCCGACCTGCAGACCTCGCCCGAGGACTTCGAACTGCTGCTGCCCTACGCCGACGAGTACCAGCTCGTCACGGGCATCCGCGCCCGGCGCCGCGACAGCGCCTTCAAGCGCTTCCAGTCGCGCTTCGCCAACGGCTTCCGCCGCATGATGACCCACGACGGCGCAACGGATACGGGGTGCCCGCTCAAGGTGCTGCAGCGCGATACGGCCCGCCGCATACCCTTCTTCAAGGGGATGCACCGCTTCCTGCCGGCCCTCGTGCTGCTGCAGGAGGGGGCCCGCTACCGCGAGATTCCCGTACGCCACTTCCCGCGCACGGCCGGAGTGTCGAAGTTCCACCTGCGGAACCGCCTCGTGCAGCCCTTCATGGACTGCTTCGCCTACCGCTGGATGAAGCGCCGCGCCATCAACTACCGCATCGACCGCTCGACCCTGTAGCCCATGTGGTGGACCTATGCCATCGGCTTCGTGGCGCAGGGCTTCTTCTCGGCCCGCATCCTCGTGCAGTGGATCCTCTCGGAGCGGGCCCACCGCGTCGTCTCGCCCGCAGCCTTCTGGATATGCAGCATCGCGGGGTCGTACCTGCTCTTCATCTACGGATGGCTGCGCGACGACTTCTCGATACTGCTCGGCCAGGCCGTCTCCTACTACATCTATCTCTGGAACCTCAACGCCAAGGGCATCTGGCGCCGCATACCCCTCGTCGTGCGGGCGCTCCTGGTGCTCACGCCCGTGGCGGCGGCCGTCGGCATCGGCCACCACGCCGCCCACTTCTTCGAGACCTTCCTCCGCAACGAGGAGGTGCCCTTCGGGCTGCTCCTCTTCGGCTCGGCCGGACAGCTCGTCTTCTCGCTGCGTTTCGTCTACCAGTGGTTCTACTCCTACCGCCGCCACGAGTCGTCCCTGCCGGCCGGATTCTGGCTCATGAGCCTCGTCGGCTCGGGCATGATCATCCTCTACGGCGCCGTGCGTCTCGACCCCGTGCTCGTGCTCGGGCAGGCGGTCGGGTTCGTCGCCTACATACGCAATCTGCTGCTCGGAAAAAAGAGACCCGCCCATGAAACGACCCAAACCGATCTTTAGGGATCCCCTGCGCCTCCTGCCATGGTTCATCCTGCTGGCCCTGCTGCCGGTGATGCTCCTGCGCGACTACACCCCCTCGAACGAACTGCGCTACCTGAGCATCGCCGACGAGGCGCTCGCCGAGGGCCACATCTTCGCCTTCGCCTGCCAGGGCGAGCCCTACGCCGACAAGCCGCCCCTCTACCTCTGGATCGTGATGGCCGGCAAGCTCCTCTTCGGCGAGCACCGCATGGGATTCCTCGCCCTCTTCTCGCTCGTGCCGGCCCTCCTTCTCGTGCGCACGATGGACCGCTGGACACGCGAGCTGATGGGGCGCGGCCAGCGCCTCGCCGCCGCCTTCGCGCTCGCCACCTCGGGACTCTTCCTGGGGCTGGCCGTAGTGCTGCGCATGGACATGCTCATGTGCCTCTTCATCACCCTCGCGCTGCGCTCCTTCTGGCGGCTCCACACGGGTGAGGGGAGCGCGCGCCGCGAACGGCTGCTGCTGCCGCTCTACACCTTCCTCGCCCTCTTCACCAAAGGTCCCGTGGGGCTCCTCGTGCCGATCGTCTCGACGCTCGTCTATCTCGCCTTCGCGCGGCAGCTGCGCACCGCCGGCCGCTACTGGGGCTGGAGGGCGTGGGCCGTGCTGCTGGGCGGCTGCGCCCTATGGTTCACGGCCGTATGGCTGGAGGGGGGACGCGAATATCTCGACAACCTGCTCTTCCACCAGACCGTGGACCGCGCCGTCGACGCCTTCCACCACAAGGAGCCCGTCTGGTACTACCTGGTGTCGGTCTGGTACTCGCTGGCGCCGTGGTCGCTGCTGCTGGCCGCCCTCTTCGTCGCGGCGGCGCGGCGCCGGCTGCGCATCACGCCGCTCGAGCGCTTCTTCCTCTGCATCGTGGGGAGCACCTTCGTCATGCTCTCGGCCTTCAGCTCGAAGATCGCCGTCTACCTCGCCCCCGCCTTCCCCTTCATCGTCTACCTCGCCTTTCTCTTCTGGCAGCGCATCCGCCCCGCCCGCAACGGCTGGTTCGCGGCGGCCATCGCCCTGCCGGCCCTCGTCTGGACGGCGGCCCTGCCGGCCGTGCTGCTCCTCCCGCGCCACGTGGAGGGCACCGGCTTCCTCGCCGACGGCCGCTGCATCGCCGCCGCCGCGCTGCTCACCCTCACGGGTCTCGTCGCCGGGGCGGAGCTGCTGCGCCGCCGCACGGGACTGACGCGCCCGATCCGCACGCTCGCCGCGGGGACCTTCTGCGCCCTCTTCGTCGGGGGCTTCGCCCTGCCGCGCCTCAACGAGCAGATCGGCTACGGTCCCCTCTGCCGCACGGCCCGCTCGGTCGCCGCGGCCGACGGCACGACGCACTACTATGTATGGAGGATGCACCGCCCCGAGGCGATGGACGTCTATCTGGGGTGCGACGTCGAGGCCGTTACGACCGAGGAGGTGCTTGCCGGCCGCTGCGCCGACGGCGTGCTGCTGCTGCCCGAACGGCGGCTGGACGACGACCCGGCACTCGGCGCCGCCCTCGCCGGATACGAATGCCGCGCGGTGGGTCCGCACGTCGTCGTGCGGACGGCCCGGCCGCCGCAGCCCTGACCCCGCCGCACCGACGGCGAAGGCCGCCGCAGCCCGCGGGCTGCGGCGGCCTTCGCGCTGCATAGCGCCCCGCCGTCGGGGGTTTCACGTCCTACCGTCCCGCGGCACGGCCCCAGCGGGGGCGTATGCCGAGGAAGAACTCGGCGTGGATGCCCGGCATGGGGTGCGACAGCACCGAAAGATACTCCTCGTCGAAGAGGTTCTGCACCGTCCCCCTGAGCGAGAGCTCCACGCGCGGCAGGCCGAAGCTCTTCCCGAGCGAGAGGCCGTTCATGAAGTAGTCGGGCAGGGTCCCCGTGAGGGTCACGTCGTTGCTCGACATGGTGTAGCGCTCGCTGTAGTAGTTCCAGCGGTATTCGAAGCTCCAGGTGCGCCACTCCAGACGCCCCGTCACGGCGGCCGAGAGGAGCGGCTCGTAGGGGAGCTGACGTCCCACCGAACGGTCGGCCGGCGACACGGGCTCGCCCGTGTTGACCGATGGGGCCCAGGCGAAGGTGCCGTGCAGCACGAGCCGCCAGTCGCGCGCCAGATCGGCCCGCAGGTCGGCCTGCAGCTCCGTACCGTAGGCATGTACCCGCTTCACGTTGACGGGTGAGAAGAAGCCCTTGGTGGTGGGGAGCCAGAGTATCCAGTCGTCGATGCGCTGGTCGTACCACGAGGCCGACCCGGTGAGGGTGCAGCGCCGGCCGCGGCCGACGGCGAACGAAAGGCCCGCCTCGTAGCCGTAGCCGCGTTCGCTCCGCAGGTCGGGGTTGCCGCCCGGCATGAAGTAGAGGTCGTTGAGCGTCGGGAAGCGGTAGTTGCGCGAGACCGAGGCGCGGAGTACCACCTCGCCCCGCTCCGAGAGCAGATACTCGGCGAAGAGGGCCGGGATGAGGGGCGACCACTGCCGCCCGAAGAGCGACCCGCGCATCACGAGCGAGAGCCCCAGCCGTCCCGTGGGGCGCCACCTGGCCGAGAGCGAGCCGTCGAGTTCGATGCGTCCCTGGTCGTAGCCTACCGTCGCGCTGCCCCCCTCCTGCAGCCGGACGGTGCGGTCGGCGCTGCGCACCAGATGCTGGTGGGCCGAGAGCGACGCCGAGAAGAGCCACCGCTCGTGGGGCGCATACTCGCCGTCGGCCTGTGCGTAGAGGGTGTTCACGAGGCTGCGCGACCGCGTCATGGCGGTCATGATGCCGTTGCCCGGGTCGCGCCGGTAGTCGTAGGCGAGCCACGAACGGACGTAGCCGGCCCGCACTCCCGCACGGTAGTCGCCGCGCGTGCGCTCCCACGAGGCCACGCCGCGGAAGGTGCGTTCGCGCTGGCGGTTCTCGAAACGGGTCTCGTCGGCGTAGTCGGTCGTGAGCAGGGGCAGTTCGCGGTCGGAGTGCACATACCAGGCGCTGAGCCCGATGCGGTCGCCGCCCCGCGTGCGGCAGTAGGCCTCCTGCAACAGATGCACGTCGGTGAAGGAGCCGCTGACGTTGCGCTCGACCGGATGGTACGACCCGACGATCTGCATCTGCTCGTCGTAGACGTGCTCCATCTTGTCGCGGTTGCGGTACCTGTAGTCGTTGGCCGAACTCTGGACGAAGAGACGCGTGGAGAGCTGCCACCGGCGGCCGCCCCAGAGCAGGCGCAGGTACTCGTCGAAGGTACGGAACATGCCCACACCCTGCACGTACTCGGCCCCGAACCCCTCGACGGATGCCGGACGCGTGGCGAGACGCACCAGACCGCCCAGGCCGCCCCCCGTCTCCTGGAGCGAGGAGGAGCCGTAGAGGAGCGACGCCTCGTCGACGAAATGGGAGGGGATCATCGAGAAGTCGGCCATGCCCAGCATGGGGTTGGCGATGCGCATGCCGTTCCAGGTGACCTGCGTGTGCGACGGTCCGGTGCCGCGCACCGAGACGGTCGAGAGGGTCGCCCGGCCGTACTGCTTGACGAAGACCGGCGTGCGCAGCGTGAGCAGGTCGGCGACCGAGAGGGCTATGCTCTGCCGCAGCGCCGACGAGTCGAGGTCGGTGCGCTCGGTGCCGATGAGCTTCATCGGACGGCGCCCCCAGACCGACACCTCGCGGATGTCGACCGTCCGCGCGACGGGCGGCTGCTGCGCCGCAGCCCTGAGCGGCCACGGGGCGAGGAGCAGGCACGCGAGCAGGCACGCGGAGAGCGGCGGCAGTTTTCCCATCGGATTGCGGCGTTTCATCTCCAGCAGAAGGCTCCGGGCATCACGCCCACGTAGAAGGAGTCGATCAGTTCTCCCGCGGGCGAGTAGCGGCAGACGATTCCGGGCTGCTGGAAGTCGATGGCGTCGGCCACGTAGATCTCGCCGCTGCGGGGGTCGACCGCAAGGCCGTAATATTCGGTTCCGCCGTCGCGCAGCAGGGGCTCGGAGGGGAGCTGCGCGGCATCGACCTCCATGGACCAGACGGAGCCGTCGAGCCAGTAGAGGCGGCTGCCGGCCCCGTCGATGCAGAGCTCCGACGGGGCCGCGGCCCCGTCGAAACGGTAGGTGCGCTCCACGACGAAGGCCTCGGGGTCGATGCGACAGAGCGCCGGCGCCTCGTGGCCGTAGGGGCTCCCCTCGTAGCCGCCGTCGGTGAGGACCCACAGACGGCCGTCGCGGTCGGCCACCATCCCCGAGGGCTGTATGCCGACGACCAGCTGGCCGACCACCTCGTCGCGTTCGGAGTCGATCTTCAGGATCCGGTTCTGGTAGGACCAGCAGCTCACGTAGACGTAGCGCCCCAGCTGCACCATGCGCTCCGTGGAACCCGACTCCATCGTCATGTCCGGGCACTCGATGTGGCCCGTGACGGCGTAGCGCGAGGGGTCGACGATGAAGATGCGGTTGTCCCACAACTGCGTGACGTAGGCCTTGCTGTCGGAGAGGAAGTGGATGTAGCGCGGCGAGGTGAGGTCGGTGATGCGACCCACCTCGCGGAAGGTCCCGAGATCGATGGCGAAGACGACGTGCGAATTGTTCACGACGATCCACCCCAGGCCGTCGCGGAGGGTCATCGACTGCGCCACGTCGCCCAGTCTGAATCCGTTGGCGCGGCGGAAGAGCTCGTTCTCGACCGTACGGGCCGCGGGGTCGTAGTACGAGAGGGTGGCGTTGCCGTACTGGAAGTTCCCCTCGCAGACGACGAAGAGGCCCTCCCCGGCGGACGAGAACTCCTCGGTCGGGCCGTAGTCCCACTCCATGCAGCCCGCCGCACAGACGGCGAGCGCCGCGACGAGGAGCCTCCGCGCCCCCCGCAGAGGGTGCGCATGCGGTGCGCCGCAGGGTGCGGGACGAGGATTGCGGCGCATCATCCGAGCGGTACGATCCGTTCGCCCAGCAGGTGCAGGTCCTCGATGCTCAGCAGCTCGGTCGAGCACTCGCCCAGCGCCCCGTTCACCTGCCGCACCCCCGTGTGGATGCGGATGAAGTCGATGCCCTCCAGCGAGACCGGCTCCCCCGTCCCGTCGACCGCCCAGTCGATGTCGACGGCCGCGCCGTCCGAAGCGTTGGGGGCGTTGTCCGCATAGCCCCAGCCGAACTCGTAGAGGACGCAGAGCGAGGCCCCGCCCCCCGTCTCGACCACGGCGTTCTGCGGAAGGCGCGTCCCTTCGAAGAGGAGCCGCTCCTCGCCCAGCCACTCGGGCCAGTAGGACTGCGCGTGGCCGTCGACACGGGGCAGGTAGCCCGTCGCCCCCTCGCCGTCCTCCCAGCGGATGTAGCGGTCGGGATCCTCGGGGTCGCCCGAGGGGCGTTCGTAGACGATGCTGTAGCCCCGCACCGTCCGCAGGTCGTTGCCCGCGGCCGCGGCGCGGTCGTACCACGCTTCGGAGGCGGATTCGCGGTGGGCGCTGCCGGCAATCTCGTACCACTCCTCCTCGTCGGGCAGGCCGTTGCCGTTGCGGTCGACGGCCACCTCGATGACACCGGGCTCGCTGCTGCCGCCGTCGGGTGCCGCCGGGTCGGGATTGGAGGGGGTATGGAAGGCGTTGCCGCGGATGCGCAGGTCGCAGAGTCCCGGCCGGTTCTCGACCCGGTGGTCGAAGGCCGCCACGATATAGCCCCCGAAGGCGCCGAGGGTGACCAGCCCGTTGCGCTCGCCGCGCAGGACGGCCAGCACCCGGCGGTTCACCGTCTCGGGCGTGTCGCCCTCCGAGACCGTGGGCATCGTCCCCACGAACTGCCCGGGGGCGGGGCGGTAGTCGAGCACCCGCGCCACGTAGGGCGAGGGTCCGCCGGCGAGCGAGTCGGCGGATGGTGCGCCTCCCGGCTCCCCGGCGACGGGGTCGCCGGGCTCTTCGGCGACAAAGCTTTCGTCCTTGTTGCACGAGGCGAGGGCGAGGAGGCCCGCCAGCAGCAGCCCCGTCAGGCGGGGCACGATGTCGATTCCGTTCACGTCACTTGTGCGTTTGCGTTGCGGTTGTCCGAAACGGAGAGGCACCGGCGGAGGCGGTGCCCCCACTGCTGCGACGCGACGGGGGGGGGAAAGAGAGATGTTTCCGACAGAGGGACGGGGCCGGAGGCCCCCTCCTTCCGGCTCCACCCGAAACCCGCAGGTGCCTGTCCGGCAGTTCGGGGCAGGTCTTCTGACTCGTCCCGCCCGCCGCGCCTTCCCGGTCCCTGGGACCAGTGGCAGAGAGTACGGCGGACATCGCTCTCCCCGAAGGGAGGGGACTCACAGCAGCAGGTACTGTTCCGGTTTCGCACCGGATTCCCTTTCGCTTCCGGCGGCGCGCCGCCGGAACCCCGACACCGCAAAGATAGGGGCTTTTTTCCATTGCGGCGTATGGTCGTCCCATTTTATTTGGACAAAAGCGGTGGCAAAGGTGCAATTTTGCGCTATCTTCGCGGCAAAACGAAGACATCGATGGAATTCACACCCTTCACCTCCCCCGCCGACCCCGACTGGGACGAGGCCTGGCGGCTCTACGAATCGGCCTTCCCGCGCAAGGAGCGCCGCACGCTGCGCGACCATCTGCGGGCCCTCGCCGATCCCCGCTTCCACGCCGACGCCATACGCGAGGAGGGGCGGCTGGTCGGCATCGTCTACTGGTGGCGGTACGACGAGCGGACCTGCTATGCGGAGCATCTGGCCGTCTCGCCCGCGCTGCGCGGCCACAGCATCGGCTCGCGGGCCTTCGCCGAATTCTGCGCCCGCCATCCCCGCGTGGTGCTCGAGATAGACCCTCCCGAAGACGAAATCTCCGTACGCCGGCTCGGCTTCTACCGCCGGCTCGGCTTCGTCGAGAATCCGCAGGAGTACCTCCACCCCTCCTTCAGCGCCCCCTTCGAGACCCATCCCCTCGTGCTCATGAGCCGTCCGGAGCCGATGGACGACGGGGAGGTGCGCCGGCTGGCCGCCTTCGTGCGCGAGGTCGTGCTCCGCTATTCGGAACACGAGGCGCCGCAGCTGCCGTAACCGCACGCCGCACGGAAAGAGAGCGGGACGTATCCTCGTCGGAGAGGATACGTCCCGCTCTCGGCATACGGAGCCGACAGAGGGCGGCACGTTGCGGAGCCGCCCCGGAAGGGTTCGGGCCGCAGACCTCAGAAGGGACCCAACCCCCCCTCCTCGGCGAACTCGCGCACCGAACGCACATAGTGGGCGATCGTCTCGTCCATCGAGTCGAACGACTTGCCGCCCGCGGCGTTGCGGTGGCCGCCGCCGTTGAAGTAGCGGCGGGCGAAGAGGTTGACATCCACATCGCCGCGCGAGCGGAGCGAGATGCGGATGAACCTGCGGTGCGCGAGGAACATGGCCGACATCTTCACGTCCTTGATCGTCAGCGCGTAGTTGACGAAGCCCTCGCTGTCGCCCTGCTGGAACTGGAAGCGCCGCATCTCCCGCTCGACGAGCGACATGTAGGCCACCGTGCCGTTCTCGAGCAGTTTCATCTTGCGGTCGATGGCGTAGCCGAAGAGACGGGCGCGCCCCTCGGTGTAGGAGTTGTAGACGTTGTTGTGCAGCTGCGGGATGTCGATGCCCGTGTCGGCCAGCACCGCAAGGGCGCGGTAGAGATCGGGCGTGAGGTGCGAGAAGGAGAAGTTGCCCGTGTCGGTCATCATCCCCACGAAGAGGTCCTCGGCCATCGGACGGGTGATGATCTGCGTGCCGAAGAGGCGCTCGATCAGCGCGTAGACGATGTAGCAGGTGCTCGACGCGTCGGGGTAGGAGAACATGAGGTCGAAGTCGGTCGTCGGCGAGAGGTGGTGGTCGATGAGTACCCGCTCGGCCCGCGTGTTGGTGGCGAGCGTGTCGCTCAGCTTCTCGAGCCGCCCCACGGCGTTGAAGTCGAGGCAGAAGATGAGGTCGGCCCGCTCGATGGCCGCCGCGGCCCGTCCCTCCTCGTCGGTCTTGAAGGTGATGATCTCCTCGATGCCCTCCATCCAGTCGAGGAAGTAGGGGTAGCGGTTGGGAACGATGCAGGTCACGTGGTGACCCATCCGCCGCAGCACGTCGCGCCAGGCGAGCGAAGATCCGATGGCGTCGCCGTCGGGGTTCGTATGGGCAAGCAGAACGACCTGCCGGCCGGGTTTTTCGAGCATCCGGCGCAGCCGGTCGAGCTGTTCGGTGGTGATCTCCATGGTCAGGTTCGTTAGGGGTAACCGACAAATGTACGAAAAAAAGGGGTTTCTTCAAAACCGGAGGGCGCCGGGGTCCGGCGCGGCGCGGCGCAGGATCAGCGCTTCGGGCGGTCGCACGGCGCTCCGGAGCCTCTCCGGCGCCGTACCGGAGCCGGAGAGATCCTCCCACCCGGCGGGGAGGGTCGTCCCGGCGCATGCGGCCGGAGCGGCGGCGGGGCGTTCGCCCGAGACGATCCACTCCGTCACGCGGGCGAACCCTTCGTCGCCGGGCGAGGCGGCGTCGTCGGGCGAGGCGGGGGCGGCCGCCGCGACGTCGGGCGCGAAGCCGTCGGCATAATCGCTGCGTCCCGAGCCGTCCTCGAGGCGGAAACTCACGAAACGGAGCTCGCAGGACCCGGCCCCGCCGTCGGCGTATGCCTCCATGCCGACATTCACGCCGCCCGTCCGGCCGCCGACGAGCCGCACCTCGACGCCCAGACCGCGCAGCCCGGCGACAAGCGCCTCGGAGGCGGCGGCCGTCTGCTCCGAGACGAGCACGTAGAGTCGTTCGAGTTCGGGCGAACGGTCGAGCGCCGCGGCCAGGGGCGCGTAGGTGCCGTCGCCGTCGGGGACCTCGCCGCAGCCGATACGGTAGAGGTCGCCCCGCAGACCGGCGGCACGGCGCGCGGCGTTGTAGGATGTGCGTATCACCGGCCTGCCGGCGCAGGGGGCGCCGGCCACGAGCGTCGCCGCGAGAGCCGCCGAACGGAGCGAGCCCCCGGCATTCCAGCGCAGGTCGACCACCAGTTCGCGGATGCCCGCGGCGCGGAACGAGCCGAAGGCGTCGGAGAGCGCGGCGTCGTCCGCCGGATCGAAGCTCCCGAGCAGGAGGTAGCCCACGGGCTGCCCCCCGAGGTCGAGGAGTTCGCGGCGGAGCGGCGGAGCGGCGGCGGGCTCCGCGCCGGTGCCGGCCGGCACGAGGCAGCTGTACCACGAGAGACGCGTGCCGTCGGCCCAGCGGCCGTCGTCGCGGTTGACGGGACGCCCCTGCGGGTCGGTGGTGCGGGCCACGGTCGCCAGCAGCGAGGCGAGGAAGTCGTCGGAGGGGAGCGAGAGGTCGAACGAGGCTCCGGCCAGCGGTTCGTTCCAGAGGTAGCCCTCGCGCATGAGTTCCAGAATCCAGGCGTTACGCACGGCCAGCGGATCCTCCTCGCCGCTCCGCTGCACGAGGGTGCAGAGCAGCGACTCGGCGAACCCCTCGGCGCGGACGACGAGGTCGGCCCGACGGCGCACGAACCCCGTATTGGGGGCGAGCGTCGCCGTGACGGCGCATCCGCCCGCAGGACCGGCGGCCGGCTCGAGGCTGCACCACGGCACGCCGGTCGAGGCGCTCCACGGTCCGGCGGCCGTGAAGCGGACGGTGAAGTCGCCCGCCGAGACCACCTCGGTATCGTTGCAGCTCTTCGCCACGACGGCGCTCTGCAGGGCGGCGGGCTCCTCCGGCTCCGGACGGCACGACAGCGCCGCCGCACAGAGCAGCGGCAGGAGCCGCCGCAGAAGCCGTATCGCCGGTTCCGTGCGTTTCATACCGTACAAAGATAGGGAATTTTTCCGTCCCGACGCGGCGGCGGGCGGCGTCAGCGGCCCGTTTCGTCCCCGCCGTCCCGACGCGGGCGGCGCCTCGCGACGCTCCCGGACCTCCTCCTCGGGGCGGAGGCCCTCCCCTCCTCCGCTCCGGAGACGGCGCGGCGCAGGTCGTCGGCGCGCTTGCGGCACCAGGGAGCCAGCCCGCACGCTTCGCAGCGGGGGGCACGCGCCGTGCAGACGTAGCGGCCGTGAAGCAGGAGCCAGTGGTGGGCCAGGGGAAGCAGCGGCCCGGGGATGTTGCGTTCGAGCGTCTGCTCGGTACGCAGCGGCGTCTTCGACCCCGTGGTGAGGCCCAGCCGCTCCGAGACGCGGAAGACGTGCGTGTCGACCGGCATCACCTCGCGGCCCCAGAGCACGGCACCCAGCACGTTGGCCGTCTTGCGCCCCACGCCCGGGAGGCGCTGCAACTGGTCGAGGTCGCGCGGCACCTCGCCGCCGAACTCCCCGCAGAGCATGCGGGCCATGGCCGCGAGGTGACGGGCCTTGCTGTTCGGATAGGAGATGCTGCGGATGTAGGGGTAGATCTCTTCGGGCGAGGCGGCCGCCATCGCCTGCGGCGTGGGGAAGGCCTCGAAGAGGGCGGGCGTCGTGAGATTCACCCGCCGGTCGGTGCACTGCGCCGAGAGAAGCACCGCCACGAGCAGCTCGAAGGGGCTGCGGTAGTGCAGTTCGCTCTCCACCGCGGGCATCTGCTCGCGGAACCAGCCGAGAATGCCGGCGTACCGCTCCTTCGTCGTCATGGCCTCCCCTCCTTTCCGGCCGCCGCGGCACGTCCCAGCAGCCCCTTGGCCGCCACCCACGCCCCCACGGGCCAGAGCAGCAGCCATGGCGTGCGCCGCACGTCGCTGCCCCAGCGTCGCAGGCATTCGCCCGCACTCCCCTCGCGGCCGAGCAGCCAGAGGGCGTCCGTGTGGCGGCGCAGCTCCATCTGCCGGCGGTGGCGTCCGCCGCCGTAGCGCGCATCGAACCAGAGGTGGATGCCCCAGATCGAATCGTTGAAGGCGAGCCGCCTGCCCCGGTCGGCACCGTGGCTCACGCTCCCCGTAAGGACGCGGTGCTCGGCCGTCACGGCGTCGAGAAAGCAGATGCCGTGGCGGGCGGCGAACCAGAGCCACATGGGGGCATCGTCGGTCAGCCATTCGGGGTGCTCCGCGGGGCGCACCTCGGCGTAGTAGTCCTCGATCAGGTCGCGGCGCGCCAGCGTCGAGCAGTTGTCCACCGGCCAGCGGCGCCACAGGTCGCCGAAGGCCGTGTAGGGGTCGGCGGGCGGTGCGGAGGGATAGGGCTCGCGGCGCCCCGTCGCGGGGTAGTAGCGCACCGTGCGCGTGAAGCACATGCCGCACGACGGATCGGACTCGAGCCGTTCGACCTGCCGCCGCAGCTTGTCGGGGTCGGTCCAGCGGTCGTCGCCGTCGCAGAAGGCGACATAGCGGCCGCGGCAGGCCGCGAGCGTGCGCCGGTAGTTGGCGCGCCACCCCACGTTGCGGGGACCCGTGACGAGTCGCACGCGGTCGGGCCACCGCTCGGCGTAGGCGCGGCAGATTACGGCCGTGCCGTCGGTCGAACAGTCCTCGCCCAGCACCAGCTCCACCCCGAAGGGGGCACGCTGCATGAGGACCCCCTCGATCGCCTCGACGAGGTAGGGTTCGTGATTGTAGGTGGTCATGCAGACCGATACGAGCGGTTCCATGGCGGCTATCGGAGCGGTGTCAGTTTGGCGAAGCGGGCCAGCAGCGTCTTCTCGCCGGCCGTGTCGAAGCGTACCACCAGCTTGCGGTCGGCAGCGAGCTCCTCGACACGCACGACCGTCCCCGCGCCGAAGAGGGGGTGCGACACGCGCTCTCCGCAGCTCCAGCCGCCGGAGGCCGGGGCGCCCGTCGAAGCCTGAGCGGCGGGCGCCGCCCCGGTC
>CASELE010000003.1 GCA_949288735.1 uncultured Alistipes sp. | reverse complement strand
TATTCCATAGACAGTATTCTCTCCTTTTACAACAAAATCAAACCTCTTTTCCGCTTTGCCATTATTAGAGATAGATGACAAGTCTATACCCCATTTAGCCTCTATTTCATGGATATACATTTCCTTGAAATATGATTTTCCTTTCACGAGTCCAGCTTTGCAAAGAAAACTTTCCACAAGATTCTCCATGAGATGACCGCCACGATTCTTGCGACCATTGGAATCAAGTCCGGTTTCTATACCTGTAACATAGTCTACCAAATTATTGACAATGTGTTTTTCCATCAAGTCAAACAAACCTGTCTTACGCATAAATTTAGCATATTCTTCATTTGTACAATTGGGCATATCAAAATGAAAATCAATCTGCCCTTCTTCATCCATAGCCATAATATCGAGTTCTCGTTTAGCCAAGAGAATAGGGATACAACTCAATGTTTCAGGATATCGTGTCAATATACCTTTAAATTCTTCCTCAATATTCTGTGAGCCAATAAGCGAATTCAAGATATTGAGTGGAATTTTCACCGCTTCAACATTATTGAAAACCTTGTTGAAATCGACGTAGTATTTATAATCGGCAATTGAAGCCCTGAACTCGGCAAGCCAAGCGTCAAAATCTCTCATATCAGTAAGCATTAGCAACGTTTGAAATCATTATTTCGGAAATGGCGCCACGCTCACTTCCCTTCGAGTTTATCATTCTCGCAGCAGACACTCGCTTGATAAAAAACATTTTATAAAGATGATCAAAAAAATCATCTTTATTATCCACATTTTGCGGGTCAGAGTTACTTGCAACAAACAAAGATTTATGTGCTGCAATCTGTTCGCAAAAGTCTCGCAGTCGCATCTGCTCCGCATCATCAAATCCATCTTTTGCGTATGATGTAAATGCTGATGTTTCCGTCAAAGGACGATATGGCGGATCAAAATAATACAAAACATTATCGCCCGCATATTTACCTGTCTGGGCAAAATCGCCACAAAGAATTTCTACTCGCTGAAGAACGGCAGAATCCGCCCGCAATGTTTCCTCATCACAAATCCTAGGATTTGAATATTTTCCATGTGGCACATTAAACTTACCATTAGAGTTTACACGATATAGACCATTGAAACATGTGCGATTCAAGAAGATAAATAATGCCGCTGTTTCAATATCTGAATTGTTCCTTTCGTTAAAACGCTCTCGTTGCGATAAATAATAATTTTTTCTGGCAACTTCATCAAGTGTAAGATATTCTGATTGAATCCGCGTCAGTTCAACAATTAAATTTTCAACATCAGACTTTATTACACGATATGTGCAAATTAATTCTGCGTTTATATCATTGATTATGGCCCGTGTTATGTTTGGGTATTCTTGCAAAATCCAAAACAACACAGCTCCCCCTCCTACAAATGGCTCGACATAAGTCACTGCCTCCCTATGCGATAAATCACAAGGTAGAGTTTTTTTTATATCATCAAGGAGCTGAGTCTTTCCTCCAACCCACTTGACGAATGGCTTTGCCGGGTATGTATATAATTTTTTCATATAAGTCCGAACACTGCAACTGATACGCTCTCCGCATTGCTATGCAAAAATAGCGATAACCGTCCATTCCCCCAATAAATGAATCAATAAAAACACTCCTTTCATAAACAAATCACGCCATTCGAGGCCATAAAACACCAGCGCGACAAACAAATTTTCATTGTTTGTCGCGCTGATATTCAAACGTTTAATCTATTCGAAGAGCGTTAATATTCTTCCTCGTTGAAGAAGAAGTCTTCTTTTGACGGGTAGTCGGGCCAGATATCCTCGATCGATTCGTAGATGTCTCCCTCGTCTTCGATCTCCTGCAGGTTTTCGAGCACCTCCAACGGAGCTCCCGAACGCGTGGCGTAGTCGATCAGCTCCTCTTTCGTTGCGGGCCAGGGCGCATCTTCGAGTTTCGACGCCAGTTCCAGTGTCCAGTACATAGCGTAACGGTTTTATGAGTTGTTATATGAATATTGCAGTACTCCTTCAGGCGGGGTTTCCCCCAGCCGGTTTGCAAAAGTATGAAAAAAACGAATCAATGCAAGGAAATAGTATGCAACATTCGGACGAAGATGCGGATGTCCGTTCATGGAATCCAGAGCCGCTCCTCGACGTTGAGGCGGGCCGTCGTCGTGCGTCCCAGCAGGTAGAAGTAATCCGACAGCCGATTGAGATAGGCGAGCACGTCGGCCGGAATCTTGTGCAGCGCAGCGGCACGCAGCGCCGCGCGTTCGGCGCGGCGGCAGACGGTGCGGCAGACATGACACAACGAGACACTCTCGTCGCCGCCCGGAAGGGTGAATTTCGTGATGGGAGGCAGCTGGGCCTGCATGGCGTCGATGCGCTCCTCGAGCCACGCCACGGGTTCCGCCCCCAGCGGCGCCACCTTCTCCCCGGCTCCCTTGCCCGTAGCGAGCAGTGCGGCGACGCCCATCAGCCGCGAGAGAATCTGCTCGAGCTCACCGACGGCGGGGGCGAGTGCCTCGGTGTGGCGCATGCGGTCGGTCAGCAGAGCCGTGAAGGCCATCAGTTCGTCGACTGTACCGTAGGCTTCGACCCGTTCGTCGCTCTTCGGAACCCGTTCTCCGCCAACGAGCGAGGTCGTGCCTCCGTCGCCGGATTTCGTATAGACTTTCATATTCTGAAGTGTTGTTTCGGCAGTCGCCGATCGTTGAATAACAGCAGATAACCGCGGTTGTCCACACTCGTGGAGCGATGCGTCGCAACCATCGAGCCGCAGAGCCGGCGCCGTTCAGTGTCGGCATATGGGTCGAGCAGTACGACCGTAGCGCCTGCCGCGGCGGCCCGACGGACGAGAGCCGTGCATGTGGCCGGGTGGAGCCTCGGGGTGAGGATGCGCAGTTCGGCGGTGTCTTCGTCGATGGCGAAACTCCGGTAACCGCAATGAGTCATCAGATTCTGCAGTTCGCGGGCGCGGCGTTCGGAGACTCCGGCCGCGCGCAGCGCGTCGTAGAGAGGGTGTTCTTCCGTGAGGAGCCGGTGTGCCATGAAGACCCGGCGCACCAGGCCGTAGACGAATGGCGAGTGGACGCCATGGCCGCGGAAGTGGCGCGCGCGCGCAAACCGGCTGCGGAATTCCGCTATGCGCGGCGGCAGGTGCAACCGTCGCAGGTTGTGGCGTCGGACGAAACTCATGGTCGGCGTGTCGTGCGGAGACGGCCCGCCATACGGCCCGTCGAGAAGGCGATTTGCAGGTTGTAGCCTCCGGTGTTCGCATCGAGGTCGAGCACTTCGCCTGCAAGGTAGAGTCCCCGTATCTTGCGCGATTCCAGCGTCTCGGGATCCACCTCGTCGCAGCGGATACCGCCGGCCGTCGTAATGGCGTATTCGAACGGCGCATAGTCGTTTATGGGGAAGACCCAACCCTTCAGTACGCGGATGAGCCGCTCGCAGTCCGTTTCGCTTACGGAGCCGAGCGGCATCTGCAGCGCGATGTCGAGTTCGCGGGCCATCGGCTCGACCAGCTGGCGGGGAAGCAGGCGGCGCAGCAGCTCGGCAAAGGGTGCTTCATCGCCCAGATCGTCCTGTTCGCGCCGGATGCGTTCACGCAGCACGTCGTCCGTCAATGCGGGCTTCAGGTCGAGCGTTAATGTGACACGGTGCCCGTCGATGAGAGCGTCGACCGCATCGCGGCTCAGCCGCAGGGCGGCGGCGCCGTCGATACCGCGGTCCGAGAAGCCCAGTTCGCCGAACTCCTCGCCGCGGGGCGTGCCGTCTACCGTAAGCGTGACCCGTACGTTGCGCAGCAGCAGCCGTCCGATGATGCGGGCGCAGGGGTGCGACGTGCGCAGCGGCGTGAGCGACGGTCGGAGCGGTACGATGCTGTGCCCCAGCTTTTCGGCGAAGAGGTATCCGTCGCCCGTCGAACCGGTGGCGGGGTAGGAGACTCCGCCCGTACAGAGTATGACGTGCGGCGCCTCCTCCTTGCGGATGAAGCCCCGCTTGTTCATGTAGCGCACTCCGAAGACGCGGTCTCCGAGTGTGAGTATCTCCGTGACCCGTGTATTGCAGAGAATGCGTACGCCGTTTTGCAGACAATAGTCGAGCAGCGCGTTGGCGATGTCCCATGCCTTGCCGCTCGAGGGAAAGATACGTCCGCCGCGTTCCGTGTCGAGCTTGACGCCGCAGCGTTCGAAAAATCGCGCCGTGGCGCGGTTGTCGAAGGCGGCGAATGCCGGAGCCAGGAAGTCGGCATTCACGCGGACCTGGGCGGCGAACTCTTCGGGCGGCCGGGCGTTGGTGACGTTACATCGTCCTTTGCCCGAGATGCGCACCTTGCGCCCCGTCTTCTCCATCTTCTCCAGCAGCAGCACCCTGCGTCCGTCGCGCGCGGCCGTACCGGCGGCCATCAGGCCTGCGGCGCCTCCTCCCACGACGATGACGTCGTAGGGCTGTCGGATCTCTGTAACCTCTTCCGTTCGTTCCATAGTCCGGCAAAGATACGAAACCGCCCCGAAAGCGCAATGCCCGGGGCGGTAAAAGCGGCGGAAAAACGTGCGGTCCGTTGCGGCGGCGTACCGGTTTCGGCCGTTGCCGGCGTGCGGCGCGGTACCGGCCGTATGGGTACGCCTATCCGAGTTTTGCCATAAACTTCTGCCGGTCGACGACGTAGCGCACGTGTACGCCCTCGCCGATCATGCCGTCGGCATCGCGTGCCCCGACATTGAAGGTCAGCTTGCGCCCCTCGACAGCCGTGAGCACGGCCGTGGCGGTGATTTCGGCACCGAGCCCCGAAGGCTTGATATGGGCGACGTTCATCTCGGCCCCTACGGTCGTGGAGCCTTCGGGCAGTTCGGGGGCGACGGCTTCGAGCGCCGCGTGCTCCATGAGTGCCACCATGGCGGGAGTGGCGAATACGGGCAGGTCGCCCGACCCCATTGCGGCGGCCGTATTGTCGGCCGCGACCGTCGTGCGGCATTGACGGGTGAGTCCTTTTTCCAACATAATATCGAACATGTTTGGCCCGTTTGTCGGGCAGAATCGTTACCTTTGTCGCAAAGGTACTCTTTTTATCGGGATGAAGAAGGGATTCCTCGCGGTTCTTGTCGCTGTTTTTCTCCTCGCCTCCGTCGCGGACGAGGCCCGGGGGCAGCGTCGGCGTCGGGGATATCTCCTGCAGGAGTGGACGGTCGAGGAGGGGGACTCCATACCGCTTATCCATCTTACGCCGGTCTACATCTTTGACCGGCCCGTGGATCTGCGGCGTTATAGACGGCTGGTCGACGCTGTCCGCAGGGTCTATCCCATCGCGCAGATCGCACGCGCCAAGATGGCCGAGATGGAGGCGGAGCTTCTCCGTCTGCCCGGCAAGCGGGAACAGAAGGAGTACATCAAGGGGGTCTACGATGAGATCAAGGAGGAGTACACCCCCGTATTGCGTCACATGACACGTACGCAGGGGCGCGTGCTGCTCAAGCTCATCGACCGCGAGACGGACTATACGGCCTATGAGATTCTCCGCGAGTTCCGCGGCGGTTTCGTGGCCGGTTTCTGGCAGAGTGTCTCGCGGGTCTTCGGCCAGGACCTCAAGTCGGGTTATGACAAGGACGGCGAAGACCGTATCATCGAACAGATTATCGTCTACTACGAGGCGGGGCTGCTTTGAGTCCCGGGCCGCGGACGTCGCATGGACGCATCCCGTTTCCGTCGCGCTTCTCTCCGCATGCGCCGTGCCGCTGCGGCCTACCGGCCCGTAGCCTGCCGCAGCGCGCGGGCCAGCTGATCGGGGCACGAGGTTCCCTTGCCGCGACAATCGATGCCGCTCAACCGGCGGATGGCCTCGTCGACGGGCATTCCCTCGAGCAGCGAAGCGATACCCTGCAGATTGCCGTGGCATCCTCCGGTGAAGGCGACGCGGCGGATGCGGTCGCCGTCGAGCGCGAAGTCGATGCGTCGCGAGCAGGTACCCTGCGGTTCGTAGGAGAAGTTTCGTTCCATGTCGTTGTCGGATTTGTGGGCGTGACGGAAGAGCCGCCGCGCCCGGTCAAAAGATGATACATGGCAGCCGCGGGACCGACCGGTCCCGCGGCTGCCTGCGGATGCACGCCCCGGGCGTGTTATTTCTGCTGTGCCTGCTGCAGATCGGAAGGGTCGGCCACGACCATGTCCTTGCTGATGCGCAGCGTGACGTCGCTGTCTACCTCGATGAGCAGGGTGTTATCCTTGACCTCCTTTACGGTGCCGTAGATGCCGCCGGCGGTGATGATCTTGCTGCCCTTCTTGAGCGAGTCACGGAAGGCCTGCATCTGCTTGCGGCGCTTGGCCTCGGGCCGCCACATGAAGAGCCACAGCACCAGAACCATGAGGATGATCATGATGAGCATGCTGTACTGCTGGAAGAAGCCCGGCTGCGGCTGCTCGGCCGCGTTAGCGGCGGCCTGGAGTAAATGAATCATAGCGAGTCGTTTTTAGGTTTGATTAACGTTTTCCTGTTCTTAACGGGGCAAATATACGAAATATTGCCGGATTCGCAACATTATTCCACCTCGGCCTCGATGTAGAGCCGCAGCGGCTGCTGCTCCTCGGCGAAACGGAGCTCTACCAGCTTGAACTGCCAGCCGGTGATGCCGCGCGTGTCGAAGAGCATCTCCGCACGCCGCTCTTCGCCCGGTATGAGGGGCCGCCGGTCGAATTCGAGCTCGGCACAGCCGCAGTTACGCCGTATCTCGGCGACGACGAGCGGCCGCCTCGAGTCGTTGCGGAGAGCGAGCGGCTTGACGGCGATTTCACCCGAGCGCATCTTCCCGAAACGGAGCGTATCCGTCACACCCGACCGCAGGGCCGAGTCGGTGAGGCGGAGGGTCTGAACCGCAGGGGAGGTCCGGCCGCCTTCGGCGGAAGCCGCCGGACGGCCGCTTCCGCCGCACCCTGCGGCGAGCAGGGGACAGAGCGATGCGAGCAGGAGCCGGAACGGACGGTTCATGCCTTCGGAGCGTTGTCAAGCAGACCGCGGCCGCTCTTCTGGATGCGGCCCTCGGCATTGAGCGCCTCGACCGCCTTGTCGAGGATGCCGTTGATGAATACGCTACTGCCCGGTGTGGAGTAGTACTTGGAGATTTCGATGTATTCGTCGAGCGTGACCTTCACCGGAATCGAGGGGAAGCTGACCAGTTCGGTCAGGGCGACGCAGAGGATGAGATGGTCCATGAAGACGAGCCGTTCCACATCCCAGTTGCGGGCGAACCGTTCGATGAATCGGCGGTTCTCGTCGAAGGTGATGAGCGACTTTTCGAAGAGGGTCCGCACGAAGTCGCGGTCGTCTTCGCTCTTGAATTCGGGCATCACCTTCAGTTCGAGATGCGAGGGTTTCAGCCCCGAGAGGGTGCGGAGCACCATGGCGAGGATGAAGCCCAGGTCGCCGTTCCACTGTATCGAAAGTTCGTCGAGCACCTCGTCGAGTTCGTCGCAATCCTGCAACTGTTCGTAGAGACGTTCCACCAGACGCAGGTCGTCGGCGAACGAGCGCTCTTCGCGGGCCATGTAGTCGCGATAGCTTTCGCTCTCCACGAGCCGGCCGTAGAGCACGCGGATGAGGTCGCCCTGTCGGTTCCATCCCAGTTTGCGGGCGGCAAGACGGTCGTTTACCGAGTCGCTGTTGGCCAGCACGCGGATGACGGCGTTGTCCACGAATTTTGTATTCGGGTGCAGATCTTCGTGTGTGGGGAGCTTCTTCTTGCGGTTCAGGTCGATGCGTTCGGCGGCATAGCGCGCCAGTTCGGGCGGCAGGGCCAGCATCTGAAAATAGAGGTCGTAGGCCTTGTCCACGGAGGACATCAACGACTTCTCGGAGGCGAGCATGTTTTCGGCCTCGGACTGCAGGTGCGCGTAGAGGGCCTTCACCACCTTGATGCGGAGTAATCGTCTGCTCAACATAGATAGAACGGTTTGCGGCCGCAAATATAGCCAACAAAATGCAAACGGCAAGTTCCGGAGCACGCTTTTTCGCGCCCTTCCCGTCGTCCGCAGGACGGGGCCGGCTGCGCCTTCTCTATTCCGCGTCGGAGGTATAGCCCGAATGAGCGGCCGGAGCTTTCGGTCTCCGGCCGCTCATTCGGGGTCGCTCCTCTCACACCTCCGGACGATCCGGTCTGCCTCCGGTCCCCCCGTCCGGGTGCTGCCGGCGGTCGGGAAGTGCCGGAGGGCCGCCCGTTGTCGCACCGGTCGTCGTGTCGGCGTCGTAGGATGGGGGCATGGTGTCGGGGCGGCGCCGGCGCCGCTGGTCGGGGATACTCCGGCGCGCCGGTTCGGGAACTTCGCGAATCAGTTTTCGGAAATCCTCGACGATGCGGCGGCCCATGTCGGCGATGGTGCTGTCCACCTTGTAGATTTCGGCCGGGGTCACCGAATTCTTGTACTTGGCCTTGCCCAGACCGAACTTCATCTTCTCCAGATTGCCCGTGATGTTGAGCCCCAGTTTGAAGGGTATGGGCGATTTGAGTATGGAGATGTGATAGTCGAAGTTCATCTCCAGATCCTGTGTCCCGCCCACGGCGGCCCGGTAGCGGTCGAGGGCGATTTCGAAGGGGTAGACCGTGACGAATCCATCCTCGACGCTGATATTGACGCTGATGCTGTCGATGAGGTTGCGCTCCTTGTTCTTGAAGAGGAACTTTTTCGATATCTCGGCGAAGGTCTCGCCGTCCATCAGTACGAGGCTGTCGCCTTCGATGTGCATGGCCGCACGCAGGGTCGGGATACGGATGCGGAGCAGAGAGTCGAGCTCCCCTTCGGCCGTGACGTCGCAGTTCACGCGCCCTTCGAACGAACGGAGCATCGGGACGATGCTGTCGAGCGAGGGGGTCATTTCGACCAGACGGGCAATGTCTATGTCTCGCAGCCGGAAATCCAGTCCGGCGTGCCCTTCGTCCGGCCGGCGTGCCTGATAGAGCAGCGTCGTGTGGAGGGTGGCGCCCATGCTTTTCATGCTGAGTTCGCGCAGGTGCACGGCCTGGTCGCGGATCTCCACGGCACCGTGTACCTGTTTGAATACGAGACGGCCGTAGCGTACGCGCCGCAGGTCGGTCTGCAGCCTAAAGTCGATGTTGCGCGGCACGACGAAGAGCCTCAGGTCGGTCGAGGTGGTATCGCTTTCGGCCGTGAGCGTATCGGCGGGCGATGCGAAGGAGCGGATGAGCTGGTTGCAGTTCAGATTGCGCGACGTGATGTTCAGCTCGGCCCGCAGCTTGCGTCGGCGGCGCATGGCGCCGTAGAGGTCGTAGACGGCGCCGCTGGCCGTTATGTCCGAACGGCCGATGCGCATGGTGGCGTTGCGCAGCGTGATGGCACGGTTGCCCACCGTGAGAGAGGTCTTCTGCATGCGGATGGGAAGGGCGAACTGTGACGAGGCGAAGAAGAGCCGGTTGAAGCCGATGATGCCCTTCGGTACCCAGAGCGAGTCGCGCAGACGTTCGGCCGTCACGGCGAATCCTGCTCGGTCCATTCCCGCCCGCGTGTCGCCCATACGGCAGAAGAGCGTGTCGGCTTCCATCGTCAGGCCGATCTGAGGCCTGGCGGGATTGCGGCGCGAGGGGGAGAGCCGTACCGTGGCCTTGGTCTTGCCGCAGAACAGACGCAGCGAATCGCCTGCCGCGGTGCGGAAACGGTCCATCTCCATGCGACACTCCAGTTCGGCGATGCGGGTCGTATCCTGCAGCGGGCCGGTCCGTACCGAGGCGGTGAGCTTCTCGACGGCCGAGTTCAGCTGCGGGGAGCGCAGATCTATCTTGTCGATCTCGGCGTGTGCCCCCAGCCGGTCGTCGCCGGCGAAGAGAAGCGAGGCGTGGCTCGTGAAGTGGAAGTCGCGGTTCGTGTCATGCAGGGCGAGGCTGTCCATCTTCAGTCGACCCTTGGCGCGGATGCGGCCGAAGTCGTGGTTGCGCAGCGTCGAGAGGCGGCAGCGGAGCGTGAGATCGGCCTCGGCGGCGCCTTCGATCGATACCCCCTCCTGCAGCGGGAAGGTGCGGGCCAGAGCCGTGAGATCTATCGTCGAACGGGTATGGAACGAGATGTCGGGGTCGCCCAGCAGATCGCGGATGCTCGCGTCGGCCAGCACGTCGGTGTGGGCTCCCTGGAAGCGGAAGATCTCCAGATTGCAGTAGGAGGGTTCACCGCGCATGAGATCCACCTGCCCCTCGAGCCTGGCGTCGAGCCGGTCGATACCGTAGGGCATTCCGGCGTAGCGGGCGCTGGCCTCTTCTATTTCGGCCTGGAGCGTGATGAGCGGGACGGAGCGACGGCCGTAGTATCCGTGTACGGTGCCCCCGATCTCCACGCGACCGGCCGCTTCGACTTCGCCCCGTTTGAGTACGCTCTCGGGAATCATGCGCAGCACCGTTTCGAGCGACGGGGCGTGGAGGCCGTACTGCAGATCGACGGCCAGGGCCCGTGCCGCGGTGTCGCGGCGGAGGGTTCCCTTCAGGTCGAACTCCGTGCCGTTGAGGTCGATCCGTGCATCGTGCAGCGTGAGCAGTTTCTCGCTGCGGTCGAGCTCGACGGCCGTGCGCAGATGCGCGGATATGCGGTTGAGTATCAGATCGCCGTCCTGCCAGAAGAGGATGTTGCGGTTGCGCAGGTCGAGCGCCAGTCGCGAGTGCCCCTCCTGCAGTCGGGCCGTAAGGTCGAGATCGGTGTCCCAAACGTTGGCGAAGAGACGTGTCTGGCGGTCGTCGAAGGTGACGGTCGTGCGGCGTAACGCGACGTGCCGCACTGCGATTTCGCGGATAAGACGGGCCGTATCGGCCGTCGTGTCGCTCTGGAGGGTGTCCGCTTCGAAGAGATCCCAGTTGGCCCGTCCGTCGGCATCCTTGAAGGCATAGACGCGGGCACTGTCGAGCAGGAGTCTGCGGATGTTCACCTTGCGGTGCTTCAGATACTCCACGGGATTGATGACGAGTTCCGCCTCGCGGAATGTGAGCAGCGTGTCGGGACGCTGCCAGAGCGAATCGCGCAGGGCCGAAGAGACCAGCGTGCCGTCGGTCAGCCGCAGCCCCAGCCGCGGAAAGGTGGAGAAGAATGTGAGCTCCACGCTTCCCAGTCCGAGCCGCCCCTTTATCGAGCGGTTGGCCGCTTCGACGACGGCGGGGGTCAGTTTCGAAGGGGTGAAGACGAAGTTCGCGACGATGCCCGCAGCGATGCAGACGAGCAGCAACACTCCGCCTACCGTGAATCCGGTGATGCGGAGTATCCGGCGTATCGGTTTTTTCATGGTCGAATCTTTCTTGCAAAGATACGGAATTTTGCATTCACTCTTCTGTCCGTCTCAGCTGAAATGCGGTGTCCGTGCGCCTCCGTGACGGTTGCGGCCGGGAGATGCATCGGTTCGGAAGATTTTTCCTATATTTGCGAAAAGCTCATCCGCTCGTTCGATGGTCGGTTGCTGCATATTCGATCTGGACGGCGTGCTGGTCGATACGGCGCGTCTTCATCTGCGTGCATGGCAGGAGCTGGCCCGCGGACTGGGATTCGAGTTGCCCGATGCGGCGGCCGATGCGCTTCGCGGCATCGGCCGCCGCGATTCGCTCGATCTGGTACTGGCGGCGGGCGGACTCGCCGGCCGTTATTCCGAATCGGAACTCGAAAGGCTTGCCGAGCGCAAGAATACCCGTTATGTCGCCCTTGCCGGGGCGATGACCCCGGCCGACGTATTGCCCGGAGTCCGCTCCTTCCTGGAGGAACTGCGTGCGCGGGGCATACGTCGGGCGGTAGGATCCTCGTCGCGCAATGCGGCGCTCGTGCTCGACCGGTGCGGACTGCGCCCTCTCTTCGATGCGGTGGTCGACGGGACGATGGTCCGTCGGGCAAAGCCCGATCCGGAACTCTTCCTGCAGGCGGCGTCCTGCTGTGCGGTGCTGCCGGCGTCCTGCGTCGTATTCGAGGACGGCGCTTCGGGTATCGAGGCGGCCGCCCGGGCCGGCATGCGTTCGGTGGGGGTGGGGCCGGCGGCGCTTCCGGGAGCCGCAATGCGGATCAGCGGCTTTGCCGGGTTCGGCCTCGACCGGCTGCTCGACGGTCTGGGCGAACGGCGGACAACACCGGATGAACAATAACCGATGATGGAAAAGGGTTATATCGCGATCGACGCGTGGAAAATCATCGAAGAGCGTTTCGACCCCGCACGGGTGCGCTCTTCCGAATCGCTCTTCGCCCTGGGCAACGGAACGCTGGGCGGCAGGGCCCGTTTCGAGGAGGGCTACTCGGGGCCTTCGCTCCAGGGCGACTATATAGGCGGACTCTACTATCCGGACCGTACGCGGGTGGGGTGGTGGAAGAACGGTTATCCCGAGTACTTCGCCCGGGTGCCCAACTCGGCCTTCTGGCCCGAGGTCGGGGTGGAGGCCGACGGCGAGCGGCTCGATCTCTTCCGGGCGGCCGCCGTTTCCGAATTCCGGCGCGAGTTGGATATGCGGCGCGGCGTGCTGACGCGCCGCATGCGCATACGGTTGCGCAACGGAGCCGAACTGCAGGTCGAAACCGATCGCTTCCTGCCGCTCGGCCGGCGTGAGACGGGCGTGGTGCGGTTTGCCGTGATGCCGCTGAACCGCGATGTGGAGTTCCGTATCACCCCATGTATCGATGCCGATGTGCGCAACGAGGAGGCCAACTACGGCGAGAAGTTTTGGGAACATGTGGAGACCGAACCCGACGCCGTGCGGATGCGTGTCCGCCGGAGCGGTTTCGAGGCGGCCTGGGCGCAGTGCTGCACGCTCGACGGAGCGTCGTTCGTCTCGGAGACACGGCCGGAACGCGTGGCCGAAAGTGCCCGGCTGCGGCTGCGGCGGGGCGAGCGGGCGGTGCTGTACAAGTATGCGGGCATCTGTTCCTCCCTCCGACACGCGCCCGACGAACTGGTCGGGGCGGCGCGTGCGGCGGCCGCAGAGGCGTGCCGCATCGGTTTCGACCGGCTGCTGGCCGAACAGGAGGCGGCATGGAGCCGGTTGTGGAACTCCTGCGATGTCGAGATCGGAGGCGATGCGGCGGCGCAGCAAGGCATCCGTTTCTGCATCTTTATGCTGCTGCAGACCTATGCGGGTGACGACGACCGTCTCAATATCGGTCCCAAGGGTTTCACGGGCGAGAAGTACGGCGGCGTAACCTATTGGGATACGGAGGCCTATTGCCTTCCCTTCTATCTTGCCTCCATGGGAGCCGATGCGGCGCGGCGGCTGCTTCTCTACCGTTATCGGCAGCTCGACCGGGCCGTCGAGAATGCCGCACGACTCGGTATCGGAGGAGGCGCGGCGCTCTATCCGATGGTGACGGTCAACGGTGAAGAGTGCCACAACGAATGGGAGATCACCTTCGAGGAGATACACCGCAACGGAGCCATCGCCCACGCCGTCGACGACTACGTGCGCTATACGGGCGATCGTGACTACCTGGCCCGATACGGCCTGGAGGTGCTGCTCTGCGTGGCCCGTTACTGGGCGCGCCGGGTCAGCTGGTCGGAGGCGCGGCAATGTTACGTGTTGCTCGGTGTGACGGGCCCCAACGAGTACGAGAACAACGTGGACAACAACTGGTATACCTCCTATATCGCCCGCTGGTCGATGCGTTATGCGGCCGATGTGTCCGAGTGGGTGCGGGATCACCGCCCCGACGACTTCCGCCGTATCTGTGCGGCACGCGGGTTCGATGCCCGGGCCGAGTCGGACGACTGGCGCCGCAAGGCCGATGCACTCTATCTGGGCGAGGATCGCGAGCGGGGCATCTTCCTGCAGCAGGATGGCTATCTGGATAAGGAACAGCGGCTTGTGAGCGATCTCGACCCGGCCGAGCGGCCGCTGAACCGCCATTGGTCGTGGGACCGTATCCTGCGGTCGTGCTTCATCAAACAGGCCGATGTGGTGCAGGGTCTTTACTTCTTTCCCGATGATTTCGATACGGAGACCGTACGCCGCAACTTCCGTTTCTACGAACCGCGTACGGTGCACGAATCCTCGCTTTCGCCGAGCGTGCATGCCGTCGTAGCGGCCCGGATCGGAGACCGGAAGAAGGCTTACGAGCTCTATCTGCGCACGGCGCGGCTCGACCTGGACGACTACAACGGCGAGGTGGAGGAGGGGTGTCATGTCACCTCGATGGCCGGATCGTGGCTCGCGGTGGTCGGTGGTTTCGGCGGTGTGCGCATGCACGGCGACCGGCTTTCGCTGGCTCCGTCGCTTCCCGATGCGTGGGACTCGCTCTCCTTCCGCCTGCGTTACCGCGGCCGGACGGTTGCGGTGCGGACGACGCGCGAAGCGGTCGAAATCGAAGTGGAGGGCCTGCCCGTGGAGCTGGAGGTGTACGGCGAATGCCGTACGGTGGAGGGACGGCTGCGGATCGACCGACCGACGGAGAGGGCATCCGATTGACAATAGGAGATCAGACCATGAACAGACCGACGACCGGGCATCCCGCCTGGTGCGAACGAGCGACGCTCTACGAGATGAATGTAAGGCAGCTGACCCCGGAAGGAACGCTGCAGGCCGCTGCGCGGCGATTGTCCTTTCTGCGCGCGATGGGTATAGATGCCGTGTGGCTGATGCCCGTGCAGCCCATCGGCGAACGGGACCGCAAGGGGACGATGGGCTCCTGCTATTCGGTGCGCGACTACTGTGCCGTGAATCCCGAGTTCGGAACCCTGGCGGATTTCGACGCCTTCGTCGCCGAGTCCCACCGGCTCGGCATGCGGGTGGTGCTCGACTGGGTAGCCGACCATACGGCGCGCGATGCCCGATGGCTCGCCGAACGTCCGGCCGACTGGTATGAACGCGACGCGGCGGACGAGCCGCTCGTGCCGTGGGACTGGAGCGATACGGCCAAGCTCGACTATGCGAACCGTGCGGTGTGGGAGGGGCAGTTCGAGGCGATGCGCTTCTGGGCCGAGTCTCATGCCGTGGACGGCTTCCGTTGCGACATGGCGATGCTCATGCCACCCGATTTCTGGCATGAGACGGCGCGGCGGCTGCGTGCATTGCGCCCGGAACTCTTTCTGCTGGCCGAGGCAGAGGAGCCGTGGCTCTTTGATCACGGTACCTTCGATGCCTGCTACGGGTGGGAGCTTTTTCATCTGCTGGAGGATGTGGCGCGGCAGCGCGTGCGCGTGACGGCGGTCCGGGCCTGGCTCGAGTCTGACCGGACGCGCTATCCGCAAGAAGCTATCCGCCTGCTCTTTACGTCGAACCACGACGAGAATGCATGGAACGGCACAGCGCGGGCCCGTATGGGCGCGGCGGCAGAAATCATGACGCTCTTCACCTTCGTTGCGCCGGGCTGCATGCCTCTGATATATACGGGGCAGGAGGTGGGCTACGACCACTCCTTCGCCTTTTTCGAGCGGGACCCGATACCCGAGGCTCTCTACGTGCCCGACGCGACGACGGAGCTTTACCGGAAGCTCTGTCGCATGCGCCGTCTCAATCCGGCCCTTGCGGCCGGAGATGCCGGCGGTTCGTGGGTCGAAATACGCAACAATGCGGAGGACTGTCTCATGATACTGGTGCGTGAGCGGGGACGGAACTGTGTCGTAGCCATCATGAACCTGTCGCCATATACGATTCATGCCGACTACCGGACAGGTATATATGCGGGCCCGTATAGCGATGCGTTGAGCGGTGAACGGGTCGAATGGCCCGGGCATGTGGAGTGTGACATGGAGGGCTGGAGCTACCGCGTGCTCTGCTCGGGGGCCGATGAGGAAGACGCGGATGACGAATAATAAATCGGACGCCGCATTTCATGATTTGAGCGGAATTTCGTAAGTTTGCACGGATCTTCCGCCGGCGGTGCCCGCCGCGGAGTTGGAAGACGGCGCTCCGGCGCCCTGTTCCGAACGACCGAAAACCAAGAGTCCCCGACGAGTGAAAAGAGTTCTCATTCTCGCAGCGATGCTTCTCACCGTGGCCGCGACGACGGCCCGGAGCTACGATACGGACGATATCCCTCACGTACAGCGAACCGACCGTACACGCTTCACCTCGAACCCGGACGGCATTCTGTCGGACGAGGCCGTGGCATACATCGATTCGATCTGTGCATCGCTGCGCGACCGCGGCATTGCCGAGGTGGCGGTGGTGGCTGTGGACGACGTAGCGGGTGACGATGTATTCGATTTTGCCTACGAGCTCTTTTCGACGTGGGGCGTGGGCGACAGCGAACGCGATAACGGACTGGGTATCCTCTTCGTGGGCGACCGGCGCGAAATACGTTTCGTGACGGGTTACGGCCTCGAAGGGGCGTTGCCCGATGCCATCTGCAAGCGGATTCAGCAGCGGTACATGCTTCCGTGGTTCCGTGCGGGAGACTACAGCCGCGGCATGGCGGCGGGTGTCGATGCGGTGGCACGGCGGCTCGAGGGTTCGGAACTGCCGCTTGCCGACGGCGCGGCACATGGCTTCGATCACCCCTGGCTCGTGCTGCTCATCTTCGCCGGCCTGATCGTGGTGCTGGCAGGCGCCCCGTTGGCGGCTTACCGGCGCAGCCGGCGCTGTCCCCGCTGCGGTCGGATGTCGCTGCGGCTCCAGTCGGCCGTAAGGACGGCCCAGCAGGGCGTATCGGAGTATACTTTTGTTTGTCCTCACTGCGGGCAGACGGTGCGTCGCAGAAGGCGCGATCACCACAACGACGGCTTCGGAGCCGGCCCGGGAGCGGGCGGCGGAGTCTTCATGGGGGGCGGCTTTGGCGGCTTCGGCGGAGGGTCTTCGGGGGGCGGCTTCGGCGGAGGCGGCTTCGGCGGAGGCGGTGCCGGCTCGCGCTGGTAGACGGACGAAGAACGGAACGAAAAGAGTAAATATAGAATACCCAACAAAAAACAAAGCATGAAAAAAGGAAAGAACTGGACCTGGATTGTCGTGGCTGCCGTAGTGGCCCTTGTTGTAATCTTCTTCTACTCGGCCTACAACGGTTTCGTGACGAAGGACGAGGCGGTAAAGACCGCATGGGCCAATGTCGAGACGCAGTACCAGCGTCGTGCCGACCTGATTCCCAATCTGGTCAATACGGTGAAGGGTTATGCCGGACACGAGCGCTCGACGCTCGACGCCGTGGTCGAGGCACGTGCCGAGGCCCTGTCGTTCCAGGTGTCGGCCGATGATCTGACGCCCGAACGGTTGGCCGAGTTCCAGCGTGCGCAGTCCCGGGTGGGTTCGGCACTCGGACGGCTGATAGCCGTGGCGGAGAACTATCCCGACCTGAAGGCCAATCAGAATTTTCTCGAACTGCAGGCGCAGCTCGAGGGGACCGAGAACCGTATCGCCGTGGCGCGCAAGGAGTATAACGAGCGGGTGAATACCTACAACGTGGCCATCCGCCGCTTCCCCTCCAATCTGGTGGCGGGTCTCTTCGGATTCGGCCCGCAGGAGCGGTTCGCCGCGGCCGAAGGGAGCGAGGCGGCACCTGTCGTCTCGTTCTGACGAGGCCGTACCGCATTGAGCGAAAGTGCGGGGGAGGCCGTCTGAGCCTCCCCCGCATGCGTTGTAAGCTGCCGCTTCGTTCCTCTTTTATTATATGCGGAAACTGATTCCTCCCACGAAGTTGAGCGATTCTCGGTAGGGGTTGCAGATGATCTGGGTCAGCAGCCCCAGCTTCATGTCGTTGCGCAGGGTCCACTCCTTCGAGGCGTTGAGGTAGACGTTCGTCACGGCGAAACCGCGCGTATTGAAGCAGTTTTCGGTCGACCAGGGCATCATGCCGATACCCGCCTTCATGTCTACGCACCGGCGGACAGTGAAGGGGTAGGAGAGATGCAGGTACGAGGAGAAGTTGCGGCTTCCGTCGTTGGCGACGTCCGCTCCGGCGAATATCGTACCCCACCACAGCCGCAGGGGCACCCGTTCGCTGACGGTCCATGCGACCGAGGCTTCGAAGATGTGGGGGCCGCGGTCGCCGGCCGTGAAGAATCCGCCTCCGTCGGCCGGAGTGACATAGTAGTCGGTGACGGCCGCCTCGAACCGCTGGATGCGGTAGCCGAGCGTGAGGTCCACCTCGCGCATGCGGATGCCGTCCAAATCGGTCGAACCCCATGCCTTGAGAAAGATACCCCGCCACGAGGCTTCGAGTGTGGGCTGGAAACTGCAGCCCGACTGGTAGCTGCCGCGGCAGACGTAGCTGCTCATCAGTTCGAGCGTGAGATCTATCTCTACGCGGTTGCGATTCGGTTCGGAGAGGGTGTCGGTTCCGCACGCCTGTATGTCGGCGGGAGTCGCCCCGGAGTTCGGCGCGGCAAACGCCGGAAGAGCCGCGATCAGGGCGGCGAAAAGCAGAATTTTTCGGGTCATAAGTTGTTCGGTAGGGTTTTTCGAGGGCACAAAATTAGAACTTTTGCCCGAAAAAGCAACCCTTCTGCCGGCGATAGCCGCGCCATGCTCCTCGTTTTGCGTCCCGGGTCGGCGGCGCAGTCGGATGCCCGGTCAGTCGCCGTGCGGCCCGGCGATGCGGTCGAACCGTCGGCGCAGGTCGGTGATCTCCTCCTCCATGCGGGTGAGCCTCGACGCTCCGGTCGCGTCGGTCTGAAGGCTCTCCGTGTCGGTCAGAAGCCATTCGACTCTCCAGAGCAGATGCACGGCCCCGCTTGCGAAGCGTTCGACCGGGCTTCCGAGCGTGCCCGTATGTTCCGGAAGAACGGAGAACGTATTCTCCTCGCCGCTGCGGCGGCAGAGCAGTGTGCGTCCGTCGGTCAGGGCCGCCACGAAGAGTGCGTTGTGCCCGTCGGCCCGTTCGCCGCATTCCGTCAGACGGCACACGGCGTAGCGGCGGCCGGCTTCGGGAACCGACCGTCCCGGTTCGTCGAGCCGGAAGCAGCAGCGATGGCCCGGGCCGAGCAGTGAACGGGGCAGGGCGATGTGCTCTTCCGCGTCGGGAGTTGCCGCTTCGGCCGATTGGGCCTCCGACAGCGCGCGTACGGGAACGGGCGGCGTCGTGCCGTGTACGGATGCGGCCGTGGTGCCGTAGGACGCCTGCACGTCGTTCATGCAGGCCGTTTCGGCGGTGTTGTGCCTGCCGTAGCTCCAGGCAGGTGCGCTCCTCAACTCCACAGGTCCTTCGCCGCGGACGAGCCAGCCGGGATTCACCTCCGGATAGCAATCGAGAAATTTCAGCAGATTCTCCTCGGATATGCCGTTTGCCTGGCTCAGCACACCGTTGGCGATGCCGGTGGTCTTGTAGAAGGCGTATTTTGTAATACCCTTCAGTTCAAGAAATTGAAGAATTCTTTCCTTTATAGTAGAAAATTCTCTCATAATTTTCTTGCTACTGTGAAATTTCTCACGTATATTTGTAGAAGAGCTTTGTATAAACTTTATATAAGCAAAAGTATACAAAAAATCGATACGGCGATGGATGCGAAAGAAAAACGTTTGAAAAACATTCGCACACACCTTGTTCGCGGCGACAAGAAACTCATAGCCGAGCGTGCCGGCGTCCATTGGGTATGGGTGTCGGAGGTGATCGGCGGTCGCGGTACGAGTGAACGGGTCCTTGCCATTGCCGAAGAACTTATCCGCGAGCGGACGCTCGGTCGCGAGTAGTGCCGCCGGACGCTTTTCCGACGGTCGCCGCCGGGGCGCCGCTCTCTGTCCGGAGGTCCTTGTCTTCAGCTTTTTTTTCAAAAACTTGTGCGCTTCCGACGGAAAATCCGGAGGAAAATCGCTACCTTTGCGGGGCGCGGCCCCGGTGAGGAGGCCTTCGGATTGTCATGCTGAGCATTCTGTTCTATCTCTTTCTGGTCGTCATCTGCACGCTGTTTCTGGTGCTTTCGGCCGTGGCGCTCGTGCTGACGTGGCCATTTCAGCGGTCGCGCCGTATCGTGCACGAATTGTCGCGCGCACTGGTGCGGATCTTCTTCTTCGTGCCGCCCCTGTGGCGCCACCGGATCGATGGGTTGGAGCATGTGGACAGGAAGCGTCCCTACGTGATAGTTATCAACCACAGGGCCATGACCGACATTCCGTCGCTCTATTTTCTGCCTCTCAATTTCCGGTGGGTCTCCAAGCGCGAAGTGTTCCGTCTCCCCTTTTTCGGGCAGTTCCTTTCGCTGCACGGCGATATCTGCATAGACCGAAGCCATGCCACCGAGGCGATGGAGCAGTTGCTCCGCGAGGGCAGACGATGGCTCGGGCGCGGAGTCTCGGTGGCCATATTCCCCGAGGGGACACGGTCGAAGGACGGCGAGATACACCGTTTCAAGACGGGGGCCTTCATGCTGGCGGCCGAAGCGGGCGTCGATGTGCTTCCGGTGGTGATGGAGGGTACGACAACCATCTTCCGTCCGAACGGACTCTTCAACTGGCGCAACCGTTTGATGTTGCGCGTATTGCCTCCGGTGCCGGCGGTGCATGTCGCCGAGGTGGGCGCCAAGCAGGCGGCCGTCGAGGTGCGTGAGTCCATGTGTGCGGCTCTGAGCGAGCTGCGCGGTTGATTCCGTGCGGGTGCGATCTTCCGAAGAGAGCGCCGCAGCATGATTCGAACGAACGAATATGTCTGATATATTGAATCATACGAATACGACGGGCAGCCAGGCTTACGACGACGATGCGATCGTCACGCTCTCGCCGCGCGAGCATATCCGCCTGCGCCCCGGCATGTACATCGGCAAGCTGGGCGACGGCTCGCAACCCGATGACGGTATCTATGTGCTGGTGAAGGAGGTGGTGGACAATTCGGTGGACGAGTTCATCATGGGTGCCGGCCGCACGATAGAGATCACGGTCGCCGACGATACGGTTTCGGTGCGCGACTACGGTCGGGGCATCCCGCTCAAGTCGCTTGCGGCGGCCGTAAGCGAGATGAATACGGGCGGCAAGTACGGCGGTACGGCCTTCAAGAAGACTGTGGGCCTGAACGGCGTGGGTGTCAAGGCGGTGAACATGCTCTCGAGCGAATTTACCGTCCGGTCGGTCCGTGACGGCGAGGCGCGTACCGTCACCTTCGCCCAGGGATTGGAACAGAGCGATCGCTGGGAGTCGGGCGTGGAGGAGAAAAACGGTACGTTCGTCTCGTTCCGTGTGGACCGCGAGATCTTCGGCGATTACGCCTACAATACGGAGTATGTCGAGCAGTTGGTGAAGAACTACACCTATCTGAACCTCGGACTCACGATCCGTTTCAACGGCCGGAGCTACGTCTCGAAGAACGGACTTCTGGATCTTCTGAACGAACATCTGACCGAGGAGCCGCTCTATCCGCCCATCCATCTTACGGGCGAAGACATCGAGGTGGCCATCGCCCACGGCACGGGATACGGCGAGAGCTACTTCTCGTTCGTGAACGGTCAGTATACCTCGCAGGGCGGTACGCACCAGTCAGCCTTCCGCGAGGCAATTGCCAAGACCGTGAAGGAGTTTTACCGCAAGGACTACGATCCGGCGGACATCCGCACGTCGATCATTGCCGCCGTGTCGGTACGGGTGACCGACCCCGTCTTCGAGTCGCAGACCAAGATCAAGCTCGGCTCGAAGGAGGTGGAGCCCGGTGTCTCGATGCGCAGCTTCGTGGGCGATTTTCTCTCCAAGCAGCTCGATGATTATCTGCACAAGCATCCCGAGACGGCTCAGGTGCTCCAGAAGAAGATAGTGGATAACGAGAAGGAACGCAAGGAGATATCGGGCATACAGAAGAAGGCGCGCGAGACGGCCCGCAAGGTGTCGCTCAACAACCGAAAGGTACGCGACTGCAAGATTCACCGCACCGATCGCAGCGAGCTGGCCGAACAGTCGATGATCTTCATTACGGAGGGCGATTCGGCCTCGGGCTCGATTACCAAGAGCCGCGATCCGCGTACGCAGGCGGTCTTCTCGCTGCGCGGAAAGCCGCTCAACTGCTTCGGCCTGACCAAGAAGGTGGTATACGAGAACGAGGAGTTCAACCTGCTGCAGCTGGCGCTCGACATCGAGGAGGAGATGGACCGGCTGCGCTACGAGAAGGTCATCATTGCGACCGACGCCGATGTGGACGGCATGCATATCCGTCTGCTGCTCACCTCGTTTTTCCTGCAGTTCTTCCCCGATCTGATCCGCGGGGGACACCTCTATATTCTTCAGACGCCGCTCTTCCGCGTGCGCAACAAGCAGGAGACCTACTACTGTTATTCGGAGGAGGAGCGCCGCCGGGCCGTGGAGCGCTGCGGTGCGCAGGCCGAGATCACGCGCTTCAAGGGTTTGGGCGAGATCTCGCCCGACGAGTTCCGCGAGTTCATCGGCGAACACATGCGGCTCGACCGGGTGAATATCACGAAGGAGGATCCGATACACGACCTGCTGGAGTTTTACATGGGTAAGAATTCGGCCGAACGCCAGGGCTTCATCATCGACAATCTGCGTATCGAGGAGGATCTCGTGCAGGAGGATTTCAATTAGTTTAGCACGCAGCGATTCAAATGACAGAAGAACAGGATATGCGCCGCCCGGACGAGGCGGGTGCGGAGACGGCGGGAACGGCCGGTTCCGTCGTGCCGGCAGGGCAGCCCTCTGCCCGGGGCGGCCGTTTCGACCGGCTGACGACAGACGAGGGGGGGGTGCACCGGCTTACGGGCATGTACCGCAACTGGTTTCTGGATTACGCTTCATACGTCATCCTGGAAAGAGCCGTGCCCCATATCGAAGACGGCCTCAAACCCGTGCAGCGTCGCATTCTCCATGCCATGCGGACGGTGGAGGACGGCCGCTACAACAAGGTGGCCAACATCGTGGGCCAGACCATGCAGTACCATCCGCACGGCGACGCCTCGATCAAGGATGCCCTCGTGCAGATGGGGCAGAAAGATCTGCTCGTCGACTGCCAGGGCAACTGGGGTAATATCCTCACAGGCGACCGGGCGGCCGCAGCCCGTTACATCGAGGCGCGTCTTTCGAAGTTCGCCCTCGAGGTGCTTTTCAACCGCAAGACGACCGAATGGATGCGCTCCTACGACGGCCGCAACGAGGAGCCGGTGACGCTGCCCGTCAAATTTCCGCTGTTGCTGGCGCAGGGTGCCGACGGCATTGCCGTAGGCCTCGCGTCGAAGATTCTGCCCCACAACTTCGTGGAGCTCATCAACGCATCGATTGCCCATCTCGAGGGCCGCGAGTTCAAGCTGCTGCCCGACTTTCCGACGGGCGGTCTGGCGGACGTGAGCCGCTATAACGACGGTTTGCGCGGCGGTACGGTGAAGGTGCGGGCCCGCATATCGAAGATCGACCGGCGTACGATAGCCATCACGGAGATTCCCTATACGACGACCACTGAGTCGATCATCGATTCCATCCTCAAGGCCAACGAAAAGGGCAAGATCAAGATCAAGCACGTGGACGACAATACGGCCAAGAAGGTCGAAATCATCATCCATGTGGCCAACGACGAGTCGAGCGACCGTACCATCGATGCACTCTACGCCTTCACCGACTGCGAGGTGTCGATTGCGCCCAATGCCTGCGTCATCTACGACGAGAAACCCCACTTCCTCGGAGTGAGCGAGATTCTCCGCCGTTCGGCCGACCGTACGCGCGGACTGCTGGGCCGTGAGCTGGAGATACGGCTCGACGAGCTGAACGAGGCGTGGCATGCGGCGTCGCTCGAGCGTATCTTCATCGAACAAAAGCTCTATGCGCTCATCGAGGGATGCCGTTCGCGCGAGGAGGCCTATGCGGCCGTGGACAAGGGCCTGGAGCCCTTCAAGAGGCGGCTGCGCCGCGCCGTGACGCTTGAGGACGTGCAGAAGCTTACCGAACTGCGTTTCATCCGCATTTCGCGCTATGATACGGAGAAGGCCGACAATGAAATCCGTCGCATCGAAGAGGAGATAGAGCAGACGAAGTACAACCTGGAGCACCTGACCGAATATGCCGTGGCGTGGTACGAGCGGTTGCGCGAGAAGTACGGTGCCGGGCATGAACGGCGGACCGAACTGCGCACCTTCGACTCGATCGAGGCCTCGAAGGTGGCCGTGACGAACGCGCGCCTTTACGTGAACCGTTCCGAAGGGTTTTTCGGTATAGGCAAATCGATGAAGGATGCGGAGTTCGTCTGCGAATGTTCGGACATCGACGACGTAATAGTCTTCACGAAGGACGGCCGCTACGTCATCCGCAAGGTGAGCGACAAGGATTTCTTCGACCGCAACTTATATTATATCGGCGTATTCAAGCGCAACGACGAGCGCACCATATACAATGTCCTCTATCGTGACGGCAAGAACGGTCCCATCCTGATGAAACGCTGCGCCATCAAGGGCATCACGCGTGACAAGGAGTACCATATCACCAAGGGGACGCCGCAGAGTGAATTGCTATATATGTCAGTCAATCCGAACGGTGAAGCCGAGGTGCTGAAGATCTACTTCAATCCGAGGCCGCGGCTGAAACGGATGATTTCCGAGCTCGATTTCTCGACACTCGCCATCAAGGGCCGTCAGAGCCAGGGCAACCTCTTTTCGCGTTACGGCATACGCAAGATAACGCTCAAGGAGCGTGGCGCCTCGACGCTCGGCGGCCAGCAGATCTGGTACGACGACGAGATCCGGAGGCTCAATGCCGACGGACGGGGCGTGGCGCTCGGCGAGTTCTGCGGCGACGACCGGCTGATCGTCTGGACGGACCGGAACCAGTACTATATCACGGGATACGATCTGGCGCAGCACTTCCCCGAAGGGACGCTGCGGGTGGAGAAGTACGATCCCGGACGGGTATATGCCCTCTGCTATTTCGACCGCACGCAGGGTTATTACTACCTCAAGCGCTTTACAGCCGAGCCGAGCGAACGGATGCAGTCGTTTCTCGACGAGGCGGGACAGTCCGAGTTCGTGGCTCTCACGGCGGCCGAGGGGGCGAAGCTGCACATCACCTATAAGGGCGCCCATGCCTCGCGTCCGGCCGACGAGGTCGACGTGGACGGTTTCGTCGGAGTGAAGAGCCACCGCGCCAAGGGCAAACGTCTGACTACCTACGAGGTGGCGTCGCTTCTCTTTGTGGAGCCCGATCCCGCTCCGGCGGAACCGGAGTCCGACGGCGAATCCCCGAATCCGGAATTCGGTCCGGCCGCGACTGTCGCTTCCGATGCGGGCGTCGAGGCTCCGGCCGACGGCGGGGAGGAGGCCGAACAGCTGGATCTCTTCTGACGAATGGATCGGACCGGAACGATGGGGCCGCTCTTTCTGGTAGGATACATGGGGTGCGGCAAGAGTACGCTCGGCCGGCGGCTGGCCCGGCGGCTCGCCCTTCCATTTTACGATACCGACGCGATGGTCGAGGAACACGAAGGGGCGTCGGCCGCCGATGTCTTCCGTTACGAGGGCGAAGAGCGCTTCCGCGAGGTGGAGCGCGCGGCTGTAGAGTCGATTGTCGGCCGAGGCGAAGCCTGTATCGTATCGACCGGAGGCGGTCTGCCCGCATGGCGCGACAACATGGCCCGGCTGAATGAATCCGGGACGACGCTCTACCTGCGCCGGACGGCAGAGCAGATAGCCGGCCGTCTGAGCCCCTACGGCCGACGGAAAAGACCCCGGTTGGCCGGTCTCGATGACCGTGAACTGCTGGCTTTCATGACGCGGGACATGGCCCTGCGCGAACCCTTCTATGCCGAAGCCAAGATAGTGGTGGAGTGCGGCTCGATGAGCGACGAAGAGCTGATGAAGGTGGTGTTGGATCGAATCGGATACTATGGCGACAACGGACGACAGACCCATAGGAGTCTATGACTCGGGCATGGGAGGCTTGACGGTATGGCGGGCGCTGCGCGCGGAACTCCCCGCCGAGTCGCTGCTCTACCTCGGCGACGGCAAGAACTGTCCCTACGGAACCCGGCCCGCCGGTGAGATCCGCCGTCTGGCCGATGCGGCCGTTGCGGCACTCGTGGCCGAGGGGTGCAAGCTGGTGGTCGTGGCCTGCAATACGGCGACCGCCGCGGCTATCGGATATCTGCGCGAGAAGTATGCGCCGATGCCGCTCGTGGGGATGGAGCCGGCGGTGAAGCCCGCCTGCCTGGCGACACGCAGCGGGGTGGTGGGGGTGCTCGCCACGGAGCGGAGTCTCGACGGTGAGCTCTTCCGTCGCACGGCGGCCCGTTACGGTGCCGGAGTGGAGGTGATAGCGGCGGCTGGTACGGGCTTCGTCGAACTGGTCGAACGCGATGCCGAGGAGAGCGCCGAAGCCGAGGCTTGCGTGCGGCGGGCGGTCGAGCCCATGCTGCGGCGCGGAGCCGATCAGATCGTCCTCGGATGCACGCACTATCCCTTTCTGCTGCCGGTGCTGAGGCGGGTGACGGCCGGAAGCGGCGCAACCATCGTCGACCCTTCGCCGGCTGTTGCGCGTCGTACGGCACAGCTGCTCGACCGCTACGGTCTGCGCGCTTCGGGCGCGCAAGCGCCCCGCTACGACTTCATTACGTTCGCCGACGATGCATACCGCGAGCGGCTCCGCAGCAAGGCCCGGGCGGCGTGGGGGGAGTGATTTCGCGAAGTGGAAAATTTGTCGTATCTTCGCTTGATATTCGAAACTCAGGAATGGCAACGAAAAACCGAACATCCGCCAACGGCAGACAGGAGATGCAACGCTCCGACCGTGACAGCATCCGCTGGGCCGCGGGGCTCGTGCTCTTCTTCGCGGGGCTCTTTTTCGCGGCGTCGGTGCTTTTCTATTTTCTCTGCTGGCGCAGCGATCTGAGCGTGCTGCAGGGTACGGAGCGGGACAACCCGCTCTTCGACGATTCGGTGGAGAACCTCTGCGGCCGTACGGGCGCCTGGATCGGCGAGTGGATCGTCGGCCGGGGCTTCGGCCTCTTCGGCATGCTGCTGCCCGTGATGATGATGCTCGTGGGCGTGCGCATCATACGGCGCCGGTCGTTGTTCTTCAACCATTCGATTCTGAGCCTTTTTCTCATCATGATACTCGGTTCGCTGACGCTCGGGTTCCTGCTGGACGAACGGTGGAACCTCATTGCGAGCAGCGGCTGGGGCGGAGCCCTCGGCATCGAGGCCGCCCGCATGCTCCATGCGAAGATCGGAGCGGTGGGGACGGCCATCGTACTGCTCGGCGGATGGATTTTGACGGGCGTCTATATCAACCGACGCTTCATCAATACGGTCAATTCGGCCGGCAACGCGATGATGGATCGCGGCGGACGCATCGTGGAGATGGTCAGACACAAGGTGGTTCCGGGCCGTTCCGGTGCACACGAATACGACGAGGATGCTGCCTCCGAACCGCCGCATGCCGGCATGCCGGAGCCGGAAACCGCCGCCGCGGCCGGAGTACAGGGCGGGACGGACGAGCGTGCAGCGAATCGGGGTCCGGAGTCTTGCTCCGAGTCCGAGCGTGAAGAGGAGCCCGGACATGGGTCCGAGCACGATGTGCCGATGCGGATAGTGCGTCCTGCCGAGGCGCAGGTCTTCGTCTCCGGACATGCCCCGGAGCCGGCCGTCGCGGCGCAGAATCCCGCGGCGCAGTTCGCGGCTCCGGAGCCGGAGAGTCCCTTCCTGGAACTGAATGCGGATGACGGCGAACCCGCAGCAGCGGCCCCGGCCCCGACGAATATCCCGGAGGGTGGCGTCCAGCCGCGCGGTCGTGTGGTGATGGGCGACGACGGGCTGATCGAACTCGACTTTTCGGATGATGCGGATGAAGCGGTTGGAAAGGAGCGCGACGCTGTCGTGGATCCGGCGGTTGCCGAACGGCTTCTTTCGGGTCTTGCCGACGACCGTGAGCCCGAGCCCGGGCCCGACGGGCTGGTCGAGTATACGCTCGGAGATGACGGGAAGCCGGCAGTGACCGCGCAGAACACCCCGAAGCCTTCGAGTCGCGCCGAACGCCCGCTCGCCGGTTCCGGTCGGACCGATGCGGAGGAGGGGCTGATCGAATGGTCGCTCGAGGAGCCCGAAGCCTCCTTGCAGCAGGAGGGTGAAGCCGTATCCGAAACGGCGGCGGAATCCGACCGATCCGAGGAGGAGGGGGATGAAGCCGCAGCGCAGACGGAACCTCTCGTGATGCGCGTGGTGGAGAATGAGGCGCGACAGGTGGAAGAGAGCAGGGTGACGACCGAGGCCTATGATCCTCTGAAGGATCTGATGAACTACTGTCTGCCGCCGGTGGAGTTGCTGGAGAACTATCCTTCCGACCAGAAGGTGAGCGACGAGGAGCTCTACGAGAACAAGCGCCGCATCGTGGATACATTCCGTAATTTCGGCATTCCGATCATGGATATCACCTCGACGGTCGGACCGACGGTGACGCTCTACGAAATCGTGCAGGAACAAGGGGTCCGTATCTCGAAGATTCAAGGCCTGGAGAACGACATAGCGCAGAGCCTCAAGGCGCTCGGTATCCGTATCATTGCTCCGATTCCGGGCAAGGGAACCATCGGCATCGAGGTGCCGAACCGCCATAAAAGGGTGGTGTCGATGTACTCTGCCGTGATGTCGCCCGAATTCCAGTCCTCGAAGGCGGCGCTCCCGGTGGTGATCGGGCGCACGATTCAGAACCAGGCCTACGTATTCGATCTGGCGAAGATGCCCCATCTGCTCGTGGCCGGTGCTACGGGACAGGGCAAATCGGTGGGTCTGAATGCCATCATCACCTCGCTGCTCTACCGCAAGCATCCGGCCGAACTCAAGTTCGTGCTCATCGATCCCAAGATGGTCGAGTTTTCTCTCTACACACGTATCGAACGGCACTTCCTGGCCCGCATGGAGTCGGAGGAGGAGTCGGTGGTCACCGATCCGAAAAAGGCGGTATACACGCTCAATGCGCTCTGTATCGAGATGGACAATCGGCTGGAACTGTGCAAAAAAGCCGGAGCGCGCAATATAGCCGAATACAATGCGAAATTCGTCGCGCGACGGCTCAATCCGCAGCACGGGCACCGCTTCCTGCCCTACATCGTCGTGGTGGTCGACGAGTTCGCCGACCTGATCATGATGGCCCGCGAAGTAGAGGGTCCCGTGATGCGTCTGGCGCAGAAGGCCCGGGCTATCGGTATCCATCTGATCATCGCCACGCAGCGTCCCGACGTGAAGGTCATTACGGGTGGAATCAAGGCCAACTTCCCCGCGCGGATGGCCTTCCGCGTGATGCAAATGATCGACTCGCGCACGATCATCGATCAGCCCGGTGCCAATCAGCTCATCGGCCGCGGTGACATGCTCTTTTCGAAGGACGGCGAGCTGACGCGTATCCAGTGCGCGCTGGTCGATACGCCCGAGGTGGAGCGTATCGTGGACTATATCGCCCGGCAGCAGAGCTATACCGCCCCCTATCCGTTGCCCGACTATACGCCCGATACGGGCAGCGAGGCTCCCGCTGCGGGCGAGGGGGGTGCTCCGGTGAAGTACGACGTGCTCTTTGCCGAGATCGCCCGGGCGGCGGTTACGGGCGGATCGATCTCCACCTCGATGATCCAGCGCAACTACGAGGTGGGCTTCAACCGGGCCGGCCGCATCATGATGCAGCTCGAACGGGCCGGAATCGTTGGACGTCAAGAGGGGGTGCGGCCCCGTGATATTCTGTATCACGACCTGCCGTCGCTCGAGGCGAAACTGCAGGAACTGGGTCTCTTCTGACAGCGGTGCGCGAAATGGCCATGACGGGGGCGTGTAGGTTGAAAAGGGTAATTCTGAGCACATTGTGTCTATCGCTGACGCTGGCGTGCAGTTGTCGTGCGACGGCGGCTCTGCCGCACGACGGGCCGACGGAGCGGAATTCCGACGGACTGCTGCGTTCGGTTGCGGCGACTCTCCGCGGAATGGAACCTTACGAGGTGCTCTTCAGGGTCGAGACCGGTGACGGCGTTTCGGTCGACGGCAGGTGCATCGTCGCGGCGGAGCGTTATAGCCTCAGTATGGAGGGCCTCGAGGTCTATGGCGCGGGTACGACGCGCTGGGAGGTGCATCGCGACCGCCGCGAGGTACTCATCGACCGGGTCGATACGACGGCCCGCAATCTGATAGACAATCCCGCCCGCGCCTTCGAGCTGGCCGGAAACGGGTACGATGCCCGCCTGGTCGCCGGGGAGGCGGACCGTGCCGTCGTGCGACTCCGTCCGCACGACGCGGGGGCGATGAGCGCACTGGAACTTACGGTCGATACGCGGAGTATGCTGCCGCTCGCCGTAACCTATGATTTCGACGGCGATCTCGTGCGCATTCGCCTGCTCCGCGTGAGCCGTGCGGCATCCGCTCCCGAGTCCTACGACCCTTCGCGCCATGCGGGTTACGAGGTGATCGATTTCCGTTAGCGGACCGTTTCTCCTTCCGGGTTTCCCCTTTTGTCGTCCGTGTCGCCGGCGCTCCGCACCGGAGCGCCGCGGTCGAAAAATCTTGCGTGCGCGTGCGCGATTTCCCCCGCCCGGAGTTGTTCGGAACGGAAATAAGTCTTATTTTTGTTCGTTAAAAACTGGAAAATGCTGACTGAAGAGGAAAAGAACGCCGGTTTGGTGGGAAAGATCATTCCGGTCAACATCGAAGAGACGATGAAGACGGCATACATCGACTATGCCATGTCGGTGATCGTCTCCCGTGCGCTGCCCGATGTGCGCGACGGACTGAAGCCCGTACAGCGGCGCATTCTTTACGATATGAGCGCCGAACTCGGACTTGTCTACAACAAGCCCTACAAGAAGTCGGCCCGTATCGTGGGCGACGTGCTCGGTAAATTCCATCCCCACGGCGACTCGTCGGTCTACGAGGCGATGGTGCGTCTGGCCCAGTCCTGGACGATGCGCTATCCGCTGGTCGACGGTCAGGGTAACTTCGGTTCGCCCGACAACGACCGTGCCGCGGCCATGCGTTATACCGAGGCTCGAATGGCGAAGATCACGGCCGACGTGATGGCCGACATCGATAAGGAGACGATCGACTGGACGCGCAACTTCGACGAGTCGTTACCCGAGCCTACGGTGCTTCCGACCAAGCTCCCGCTGCTGCTCGTGAACGGAGCGAGCGGTATCGCCGTGGGTCTGGCCACCAATATGGCCCCCCACAACCTGTGCGAGGTCGTCGATGCGTGCTGTGCCTATATCGACAATCCCGAGATCGAGTGTGCCGACCTGCTGCACTATGTCAAAGGTCCCGATTTCCCGACGGGCGGTCTCATCTACGGCTACGAAGGGGTGCGCGAAGCCCTGCTTACGGGCCGGGGTCGCATCGTCATGCGTGCGAAGACAGAAATCGAGTATACTCCCAGCGGCCGGGCCTGCATCGTGGTGTCCGAGATCCCCTACATGGTCTACAAGGCCGAAATGGTGGAGAAGATCGGCGAGCTGGTGAAGGAGAACAAGCTGGAGGGTATCTCGTACGTGAACGACGAGTCGGATCGCGAAGGCACGCGCGTGGTCATCATCCTGAAACAGGATGCCGTGCCGAGCGTGGTGCTCAATACGCTTTACAAGAATACGCCGCTGCAGACGGCCTTCTCGGTGAACAACATCGCGCTGGTGGATCGCAAACCCAGGCTGCTCAACCTCAAGGATATGATTCACTACTTCGTGGAGCATCGCCACGATGTAGTGGTACGCCGCGCGCGCTTCGACCTGCGCAAGGCGGAGGATCGTCTGCACATCGTGCAGGGCCTCCTTATCGCACAGGACAACATCGACGAGGTAATCCGTATCATCCGTTCGGCCCAGACGCCCGACGAGGCCCGTCAGACCCTGATGTCGCGGTTTTCGCTGAGCGACGTGCAGGCTTCGGCCATCGTCGAGATGCGCCTGCGTGCCTTGACGGGGCTCGAGCACGGCAAACTGACTGCCGAGCACGATGACCTGCAGCAGCGCATCGGGTCGCTGCGCGAACTGCTGGGCAGCCACGAACTGCAGATGCAGCTCATCAAGGAGGAGCTACTCGAAATGAAGGCCAAGTACGGCGACGAGCGCCGCACGGAGATCATCTATGCCTCGGAGGAGTTCAACCCCGAGGATTTCTATGCCGACGACGAAATGGTCATCACCATTTCGCACATGGGCTACATCAAACGGACGCCCCTCTCCGAGTACCGCACGCAGAACCGCGGCGGCGTGGGCATGAAGGGCAGCGCCACGCGTGACGAGGATTTCATCGAGCATCTCTACATGGCCACGATGCACAATACGATGCTCTTCTTTACGGAGAAGGGCCGGTGCTACTGGCTGAAGGTATACGAGATACCAGAAGGTACGCGGGCGTCGAAGGGCCGCGCCATACAGAATCTCATTCAGATCGACCCCGACGACAAGGTGCGGGCTTATATCAACGTGAAGCGTCTGAACGATCCCGACTTCGTGAACGACAAATATATAGTCATGTGTACGAAGGACGGCACGATCAAGAAGACGAAGCTCGAAGCCTATTCGCGTCCGCGGCAGAACGGAGTGAATGCCATCGTCATCCGCGAGGGTGACCAGCTGATCGAGGCCAGACTGACGAGCGGCGAGGCCGAGATGATGCTTGCGGCCCGCGGAGGCAAGGCAATCCGTTTCAACGAGCGGACCGTGCGCCCGATCGGACGAGTGGGCGCCGGCGTACGCGGCATCTCGCTCGACGAGGGCGACGAGGTGATCGGCATGCTCTGCCTGGAGCCAGACGTGAAACAGGATGTGCTGGTGCTGAGCGAGAACGGCTACGGCAAACGTACCGACCTGGAGGAGTACCGCGTGACGAACCGTGGCGGCAAGGGCGTGAAGACCATCAACGTAACCGAGAAGACCGGTCAGCTCATATCCATACAGGCCGTATCGGACGATAACGATCTGATGATTATCAACCGTTCCGGCTTGACAATCAGGACATCCGTGTCGCAAATCCGCGTGGCGGGCCGTGCGACGCAGGGTGTGCGTATCATCAACCTGCGCGAGGGCGATGCCATAGCTTCGGTAGCCGTAGTGCCGGCGGCCGAGGGTGAGGCGGCGGATGGCCCGGCCGAACAGGCGGAGATGGAACAACCAAATAATCAATAAATCTTTCGTACTTATGAAAAAACTGATTCTAATGTCGGTTGCCGCTCTGTTGCTGGCCGTCCCGGCTACGCGGGCGCAGAAGGTCAACGAGGAGTTGCTGCGTGCGCGTATCGCCAAGAGCGAGGCCGACGTAACCAATCCGAAAAAGTCGGAGAAGGCCTCGACGTGGATTCTGCGCGGCAAGTCCTATTACGAAGCCGCTATCGAGCCGACGAAGAGCCTCTTCGGCAACATGGAGGCACAGATGCTGCAGTTCACGCTGGGAGAACCCGCATCGCGCGAGAAGGAGACGATCAACGGCAAGGAGTACGACGTGTGGGTCTATCCCTATGTGCGCGTCTATGTCTTCGACAACAAGATCGCTACCTGGAAACAGACGAAGAGCGTGGGCGATCGTCTGATCGAGACGGCGCTCGAGTCCTATGCGAAGGCCTACGAGCTCGATCCGAAGAGCGCGTCGAAGGTCAAGGGCGGCTTGGAGGAGATCAGCAACTTCTGCTCGCAGGTGGGCAATATCAATCTCGAACTGGCCGACTACAAGGCTGCCGCCGACGCTTTCGGACTGGCCTATGCCGCGCAGTCGAACCCCGCCTACGGCGAGGCCGATCCCGAACTGCTCTACTATGCCGGATATCTCGAGACGGTGAACGGCGCGAACGATCCCGCCTCCTTCGCCAAAGGTGCCGAGTATCTCGAAAAGGCCGTGGCCGAGGGATATGAAGGCGAAGAGGGTCTGACGTACTACTATCTTTTCCACTGCTACTACGGCATGCGCGACGCCGACAAGGCCAACCTTCAGAAGGCCAGGCAGGCCCTGCTGACGGGTATGGACCGTTTCCCGAAGAGCGAGCGCATGCTCGACGGTCTGATGTCGCTCTACACCTCGGAGCCCGGGCTGGGCAACCCTGCCGACCTGATCTCGCGCTTTGAGGAGACGATCGCCTCCGATCCCGAGAATGTGGACATGTGGTTCGGCCTGGGCCGTATCTATGCCGCCCTGAAGGATAACGACAACTGCATCGTCGCCTTCAAGAAGGTTACCGAACTGGCTCCCGAGCAGTTCGACGGCTATTTCTGGACGGGTTACTTCTATGTCGAGAAGGGCAACGCCATGAACGAGGAGCTGAACAACAAGCCCTGGACCGGTACGGCGGCCTACGAGGCGGAGCTGAAGGGTATCAATGCCGTCTATGCCGAGGCGATTCCTTGGTTCGAGAAGGCGCTGGCGATTCAGCCCGGCGATCTGAATACGGTTGATTACCTCAAGTCTATCTGCTTCCGTCTGCGGGACGAAGCCGGTATGCAGGAGAAGTATGAGACCTACAACCGGATGCTGCAGGAAATCCAGGCCCAGCAGCAGTAATTTCCGAAAAAAAGAGAAGGCGGCGACCTGCGGATGCGGGTCGCCGCCGCTCTTTTGTGCGGTCTTGGCTGTGGCGCTCTTCGCTTCCGTTGCTGCGGCTACCGGGTGCGGTGCGGCTCTGCCGCGGCCATGCGGTATATGACGCGCAGGCGATCGGTCATGAAGTATTGAAGCACGCCGCGCAGGAACATGTAGAGCGTGAAGGCGAGCCAGAGAGCGTTGTTCCCGATGACACCGTACAGGGTGTAGAAGATGGCGAAGTAGGCCACCGTGGACCAGAACATCGAGTTGCGCATGATGCGCGAATGGGTGGCTCCGACCATGATGCCGTCCATGATGAAGGGCATGGCGCTGGCCAGCGGAATGGCGATGATCCAGCCGATGTATTCGCCGGCGAGGAACACGATCCGGTCGGCATCGGCCGCGTCGCGGTCGACGAATATACCCACCAGCTCGTGCCACCAACCCACGTAGATGCCTACGAAGAGAAGCGATACGGCCGTTCCCCAAAGCAGGCAGCGTTTCAGACAGTCGCGCAGTGCGCCCTCGTTGCGGGCTCCGATGAAGCGGCCGGTGAGGGCCTCTGCGGCATAGGCGAAGCCGTCGTTCATGTAGGAGAAGAGAGTGAATAGCTGGAGCAGCAGCGTATTGACGGCAAGCAGCGCGGTGTCGTCCATGCGGGCAGAGGCGCCGGTGAAGAAGGTGTATACGGCTACGATGCAGAGCGTGCGCAGGATGATGTCGCGATTGACGGCGAAGAAACGGCGAAGAGCCGTCAGGTCGATGGTACGGCGCCAGTCGATGCGTGTCAGTCTCCGTCTGTAGAAGATGAAGAGCAGCAGGAGCGAAAGCGTGACGCCGCTCCACTGTGCCACGACCGAACCGTAGGCGATGCCGACGATGCCCATGTCGCGGCCGAAGGCGAACCAGAGACTGACGAGAATGTGGATGATGTTGACCGTTATGGCCGTACACATGGGAATCATGGCGTTCTGCATGCCGTTGTACCAGCCGTTGAGGCCGAAGAGCAGGATGCCTGCCGGAACCGCCCAGATGCGCGTATAGTAGTAGGCGCGTGTCATCTCGCTGCCGTTCATGAGCCACAGCGCCGCCTCTCCCAGCGGATACTGGAAGATGATGATCAGCAGTCCGAGCATGAGGGCGACGGCGACGGCGCGTACCAGCATGTGGGTGCATTCGCTGAAGTCGCCCGCGCCGAAGGCCTGAGCCGTCAGTCCGCTGGTCCCCATGCGGACGAACGAGCAGTTCCAGTAGATGAAGTTGAATATCGAGACTCCGATGGCCAGCGAGCCGATGGTGGCGGCCGAATCGTTGCCCCAATGGCCGGCGATGGCCGTAGCGGCTATGCCCATGAGCGGTACCGTGATGTTCGATACGATGTTGGGCAGGGCGATGCGCAGAATCTCGCGGTTCATCCTCAGCTTCTCCATAGCGAAGGCAAAGATAGGGTGAAATCGGCGAAAAAGTATCGGGGCCCGGTTTTTCCGACGAAAGGCGGCGGGGAAAGCGTACGCATCCGGAAAAATGAATTACCTTTGCTCCGCGGTACGGACTGCAGGTAGCTCCGACCGCCGGGCCGGAGCGGTTCGGACGGAAGAGGGGTGTCGGAAGACGCTCCATGCGGGACCGGTGGTCCTCCGTTCGTAGCTCCGTCGCTTGTTCCGATGAAGACACCGGTCCCGCTGCACAACCATCATGAAGGAGTACAAGAACGATTCGACCGCGGCGCTGGCGCGCTTCGGCAAGGACAGAAGGGAGCGCACCTCCGACAGAGAGGGCGACAGGGACCATGGCCGCTACGGTGAGCGGAGAGGCGGAGACAATCGGACGGGACAGAAAAGAGCATCATACAATCCCAACTTCACCGAAGAGAATCGTCCGGCGGGCCGTCGTCGCGAGGCGTCGGATTACGGGAAGCGGGCCGGGCTGGAGCCCCGTCATGATTCCGGCCGCGAGGGCGGATTCGTCGGAGAGCGGGGCGGAAAGGGCTCCGCGTACCGTGCGGGCGGCCGCCCGGACAGGGGCGGGGAGCGCTACGGTGGACGCGACAGTCGCGATGAGCAGGGTTTCCGCGGCGGACGTGCGGAGCGTTCGTACGGCAACGAGCCGAAGCGGCGAAGCGATGCGGCGGCCGGTTCCCGGGCTAGCCGGTCGCGCGGATCGTTCGATGTTCCGACGCGCGATACGCGCCGCGAGGAGGGTTTCGCTCCGATGCACGGCGAGAATCGCGGTGCGGATGCGCGCTACCGGAACGGAGCGGGTCGCAAGGGCGGTCCGAGAGGTACGGCCCGCAGGAACGAGGCGAATTATCCGCGTTACGAGGCGGCGCGTCCGTCGGGAGAGATAAGGCTCAACCGTTTCATCGCCCAGTCGGGCATCTGCTCGAGGCGCGAGGCCGACGATTTCATCCTGGCGGGGGTCGTGTCGGTCAACGGCAAGGTGGTGACGGAACTCGGTACGAAGGTGAAACCGACGGACGAGGTGCGGTTCAATGACAGCCGTGTACAGGGCGAGAAACGGGTCTATCTCGTACTCAACAAACCGAAGGGATATGTGACCACGCTCGATGATCCGCATGCCGACCGTACGGTGATGGATCTGGTGAAGGGGGCCTGTGCCGAACGTATCTATCCCGTCGGCCGGCTCGACCGCAACAGTGTCGGCCTGCTGCTCTTCACCAATGACGGCGACCTGACGCGTCAGCTTACGCATCCCTCCTACCGCAAGAAGAAGATCTACCAGGTCTCACTCGACAAACCGCTCACCGAGGCCGACATGGAGACCATCGCCCAGGGGGTGGTACTCGAAGACGGCGAGGCGCATGCCGACGAGATTGCCTATGCGAAGGAGAACCGCAAGGAGGTGGGCATCGAGATACACTCGGGACGTAACCGCATCGTGCGGCGCATCTTCGAGCATCTGGGCTACGAGGTGAAGAAACTCGATCGTGTCTACTACGCAGGTCTGACGAAGAAGAATCTCAAGCGGGGGGCATGGCGCTTCCTCACGCGCGAGGAGGTCGAACGTCTCAAGTCGGGACAGTACGAATAGGGAGGTCTGCGGACCGCAGTACAGCAGGAGCGGCCATGCCGGCGGCATCTCCGCTCCTGCTGTTTCTGTTCCGTTCTGTCTCGGACCCGGAATTTACCGGGTGGCCGGTTCCGCTCAGTTGGTGCGTGCGTACCAGGAGGTTCGCAGGTATTCGGCCTCGTACCGTTCGGCGGGTGCGCTGGTGGACAGGCCCCAGTAATTCTCTACGGGGTTCATCTGTCCGTTGTATGCCGAATAGAACTCGGGCGTATGGAACCGGTATTCCGACGGCACGGCGCGTTCCATCCGCTCTTCGAATTCGTCGAGCAGTGCAGCGTCGGTGCAGCTCTTTGTCACATAGTCGCCCAGGTCGAAGAAGAGAGGGGTCGAGAGCGCCTCGTAACATTGGAGCGTCGAGAGGTCGACCGTCTGCGTCCGGCTTTCGTTGATGCGGCGCATGACATCGGCCAGCGCATCCAGCTCGTCGGTGACGGTGAGGGCGACGCACCCGGACCTGTAGTAGCCTTGCTGGGTGTTGAAGTAGTCATAGAACTGACGGCATGTATACTCCATCTTTTCGCGGCCTGTACGGTCGGAGAATAGGGCGTCGGTGAACGAGGCGTAGGGGAAACCTACGCCCATCACCTCGCAGGGCGAGGCGACGATGCAGTCGGCGCTGCGGCGCAGGTCGTAGAGGGTCTCGATGTTGCTCATGAAGCAGGCGTCGAAGAGCAGATATTCGGGGCGTACGGGAAGCCCCTCCAGTACGCCGGCCAGTTCGGTGATGTCCAGTTCGTGGCCCGTGTCGCCGAACGATCGGGTCGGAAGCGCCCCCTCGACCTGTCGCCAGTAGTCGTCGGGAGCGTTCCCGTGGCCGGGCACCCGCAGCGCACCGCTCTCGGCGGGCAGCCAGGCTTTACCGTGGCTGTTGATGATGACGCCGTAGCTCTCGGCCGGGGCCGCGGCCATCATGTCGGCGAACATCCGGGCCACGCAGTCGGGATCGCCCGCTTCGAACCCTTCGTAGCGGGCCGCCTCTTTCAGCTCGCATATTTTGGTGATGCGGTTGATCTGCGCCCTGTAGAGTACGGCCTCGTCCGAACGGAGGGGCTGGTAGCAGATGAGCAGGTCGTTGTCTCCGAGCAGCTCCTCGTTCATGGCGCTGCACAGACCGTCGATGTTCTGCAGGTAGAAACTGATGAGCGAGCGACCCGAGAAATAGACCATGAGGGTATGTCCCGGCTTTTCGGTTTTCGGCTCGTCGGGGTCGGGCTGCGGCTCGACACACTCTTCTCCGCAGGCTGCGGCCTGCACGAGCAGCAGGGCGGCGAAGATCGTCCGAACAGCATGGCGGAGCGTATGGATGGAGTAGAATATCATGGTTTTAACGGTATTCTCTTGGTTTGAGGTTGTTGAACTGCCATGTCCGCTCGCGTTTGAAGACGTAGCCGTCGGGCTTGTTGCGGTAGATACGGCTGTAGTCGAAGTAGAGCCCCTTTATCTTGCGTCCGTCGATGCGGGCGGGCGCAACGAGGGGTACATACTCCGTCGTGCGGCTCACCACGCGGCTGCGTCCCGGAGCGAGACCCTCGGCCGTCATCAGATCGAGGGCATGGTCGAACATGAGGATATGCTGCGGCGTGCGCTGTGTGAGGGCGTCGCCCGTCGAGCGTATGGCCTCCATCACCTTGTTCATGCGGTCGTAGTAGATGCGCTCCTGCGTGGAGTTGCCCAGTGCGCCGTAGGCGTAGGCCATCAGGTTGAGCAGCCGCGGACTGAAGGGATCGCGTTCGAGAGCCTTGAGTCCGGCCAGAATCAACTCCTCGAGGTCCTCCACGCGCGGCCGGTCGGGGTCGATGCGCGAGGCGATAAGCAATGTACGGTCGAACTCGTCGTTCGGTTCGAGCGGTCGGTACTCGTCGCGGAAGGCATAACCATAGTAGAGATAACGGTAATCCTCCTTCGTGAGGGTCGTGTCGCCCGCATTGTAGCGGATCAGCAGGTTGGGGTAGTAGTAGGGTGAAGAGGCCGTGGTCGTCCGGTCGAAGATCAGCTCCTCGTCGGGAGCCTGGGCTCTTGCCGCAAGAGAGAGCATGAGGCAGACAAGCAGTCCGAAACCTCGTCGTATTCCTGTCGTGCTACGCATCGTTGCGAATCGTTTTCCGTATAACAGCGGTGTCTATCGCAAATCGTATTCCGCGATGAGCCTGCGGAACCGTTCGGCCAGAGCCTCCGTCCCCGGGACGAGAGGCAGGCGCAGCGTGGGCCCGATGCGGCCCATGACCGTGAGGGCGCACTTCACGCCTGTGGGATTGCCTTCGGCGAAGAGGGCGCGGACCGCCTCGTCGAGCGATGCGTAGGCGCGGTCGGCCGCGGCGAAGTCACCCCCCTTTGCGTAGTTCATGCACTGCATGAAGCGTTCGGGAAAGGCGTTCACGGCGACCGAGATCACGCCGTCGCCGCCGCGGCGCATGACCTCTATGGCCAGAGCATCGTCGCCCGAGAGGACGAGGAATCCTTCGGGCCGGCGGTCGATGATCCGCTGGATCTGCTCCAGATTGCCCGACGCTTCCTTGATTCCTAGTACGTTGGGCAGCTCTCCGGCAAGACGGAGCGTCGTTTCGTCGGTCATGTTCACACCCGTGCGACCCGGTACGTTGTAGAGAATGACTGGCACGGGCGAGTGTTCCGATACGGTGCGGAAGTGGCGGTAGAGCCCCTCCTGCGAAGGCTTGTTATAGTAGGGTGTGACGCTCAGAATGGCGTCGGCCTTGCGCAGGTCGAATTCGCGCAGCTGATCCAGCACCTCCGAGGTGGAGTTGCCGCCTACGCCGATGACCAGCGGAACGCGTCCCGCTATGTGGTTCGAGATGAACATGGCGACCACGGCCCGCTCGTGCAGATAGAGCGTCGGGGTCTCGGCTGTCGTGCCGAGGACTACGATGTAGTCCGTACCTCCGTCGATGACATAGTCCACCATGCGGGCCAGCGCCTCGAAGTCTACGCGCCCGTCGTCGGTGAAAGGGGTGATCAGGGCGGCGCCTACGCCGCTCAACTTGTGTCGGTTCATGGTCTGTTTCGCACTTTGAAGGAACCGTCGCGTTCCGGTCGTGTCCGTGGATGCATCGGGCTTCGGGCCGATGCCGACCGGAATCTCCGACGGTCGTTACGGTGTAAAGTTACATAAATTTTCCGCGCGAGATTCGCTCTCCGGAGCTTTTTTAGGCATGTGTTCAGAAGAGCGAACCCTGCATTCCGGCCGGTGGTTGCGGAGGCAGTGCGGCCGAAGGCCCTTCGCCGAGAAGGAGCGATTCGAACTCCTCCTCGGAGATGATGCGGATACCTAGCTTTTCGGCCTTCTGCCGCTTGGCGGGGCCCATCTTGTCGCCCGCCACGAGATAGTCGGTTGCCGACGATACGGCCGCCAGATTGCGTCCTCCGTGACGTTCGATGAGCCGCTTCAGTTCGTCGCGGCTCCGGTTACGGAAGCTCCCCGAGATGACGAAACTCAACCCTGCGAGACGTTCCGATTCCCGTTCGCCTTCCTCCTCTTCGGTGCGGATGCCTGCGGCGCGCAGCCGTTCCACGATGCGGCGGTTCGTCGGGTCGGCGAAGTATTCGAGGATGGAGTCGGCGATCTTCTCGCCCACCTCTTCGGCTGCAAGCAACTCTTCGCGCGGAGCCTCCATCAGCCGGTCGAGCGTACGGAAATGGAGTGCCAGACTCCGGGCCGTCGCTTCGCCCACGAAACGGATGCCGAGGGCGAAGAGTACGCGGCGGAAGGGAACCTCCTTCGACGCGGCGATGTTCCGGACGATGCGTTCGGCCGTCTTCCGCCCGATCTCCTTTTCGACGTCGACCTCGAGCAGCCGGTCGAGCGGCAGCAGCGGAATCTCCGCCGGATCGTCGACGGCCCCTTCGGCGATGAGGCGGCGGACCGCCTGATGGTTCGAACCCTTGCCTTCGCGCAACTGCTGCATCAGGCGGAGTGCCTGGCCTTCGGTGAGCTTGGCCGTGATGCGGGTGCGGGCTACGGCCTCGGGACCGAGGTCGTAGATATCGGCCACGTCGTGGAGCAGCCCCGCTTCGTAGAGCCGGTCGATGAGCTCTTCGCCCAATCCTTCGATGTCCATAGCCTTGCGGCGGACGAAGTGGACCATGCGGCCGATGATCTGGGGCCGGCAGCCGCTCTGGTTCGGACAGTAGTGCTTGGCTTCACCCTCGTAGCGCACGAGAGGCGTACCGCATACGGGGCAGCGGTCGATGTAGGCGAAGGGACGGCTGTCGGCCGGTCGCAGTCCGAGCTCTACACCCGTAATCTTGGGGATGATCTCGCCGCCCTTCTCGACCCGGACCGTATCGCCCGGACGGATGTCGAGCAGTGCCATCTGTTCGGCATTGTGGAGCGTGGCACGCCGTACGGTCGTGCCGGCCAGCTGTACCGGTTCGAGGTTCGCCACGGGGGTGACGGCTCCCGTGCGGCCTACCTGGAAGTCGACGTTCACGAGCCGCGTGAGGGCCTGCTCGGCCTTGAATTTGTAGGCTACGGCCCATTTCGGCGCTTTGGCAGTCGTCCCCAGCGCCCGCCGGACGTCGTAGCGGTTCACCTTAACGACCACGCCGTCGGTAGGAAATGGAAGCCCCCGCCGTGCATCGTCCCAATGGTTGATGTAGGCGTCGATCTCCCCGGCCGTGCGGCATATGCGCATGGCATCCGATACCTTGAACCCCCATGTGCGGGCCCGTTGCATGTTCTCCCAGTGTGAGTCGGAGGGCAGTTCGTCGCCGGCCAGCTGATAGAGCGTACAGTCGAGCCCGCGCCGGGCCGCCACGGCCGACGATTGCTGCTTGAGCGTGCCGGCGGCCGCATTGCGCGGATTGGCGAAGAGGGGTTCGCCGGCCGCCTCGCGTTCGGCGTTGAGCCGGTCGAACGAGGCGTAGGGCATCAGAATCTCGCCCCGGATCTCGAACAGTGCGGGCCAGTCGTCACCCTGCAGCACGAGCGGTACGGTGCGAATGGTCCGAACGTTGGCCGTTACGTCGTCGCCGCGCGTACCGTCGCCGCGCGTCACGGCACGCGCGAGACGCCCCTCTTCGTAGGTGAGCGAGATGGCCGTCCCGTCGAACTTCAGCTCGCAGACATATTCGGTCTCCCCGACCTCCTTCTCGATGCGGCCGATGAAGTCGTGCAGCTCGTCGAGCGAATAGGTGTTGCCGAGCGAGAGCATCGGAAAGCGATGCTCCACGCTGCGGAATTCGACCGTCAGATCGCTTCCCACGCGTGCGGTGGGGGAGTTGGGATCGGCGTATTCGGGGTGGTCTCGTTCGAGCTCCTGCAGTTCGTGCATCATGGTGTCGAACTCGAAATCGGAGATCTCGGGAGCGTTGTCTATGTAGTATTTACGGTTGTGGTATTCGAGCTGCCGGCGCAGCTCTTCGATGTGTTCGCGGATCATTGGAGGCTTCATTGCACGGGTAAAGATAGTGTATTTTGTCTCCGTTTTCCCGGGCCCGGCGCGAAAAACGGAAAAAACACGAAAAAAAAATTGCGGATTTGGCGCGGTATACAAATTTTGCTTATACTTGCGGCGAAATTCAGCACACAAACGACGTATGGCTATACCGAGCAAGGCGAAAAAGCACCTCGTAATCAGTTATCGCAACCTCTCGCCCGAACTTCAGGAGGCGGTGAAGGCTTGTTATCCCGCCGGATTCACCGATGCGATGATGCGGGTAGACAAGCCCAATGGCGATTTCTTCTATGCGGTGCCGTTCGATACGGACGACGTATCCTATCTGGTGAAGATCGATGTGAAGATCGACGACCACGCCCAGGAGGAGGACGAGAAGGACTATTTCGACGACGAGCTCAAGGGGGCGGACGAGATTCAGGAAGAGGGAGGTTCTGAACTTTCGGAGGAGGCGGACGACGATCTGAACGACTGATTGCGGCCGGGCGCATGAAGCGGCTCCTCATCCTCTGCGGTGTATTGTCGCTCGGTGTTTCGTGCGGCCTCGTCGACGACCGTCTTGCCGAAGAGGAGCGACTGTCCCGGGTCCGCTTCGCCGATGCGGCTTTCGAACGGATCTGCCTCGCCGCCGGCGATACCGACGGAGACGGAGTGCTTTCGCGATACGAGGCGCGGGCGGTGCGTTCGCTCGACTGCCGCGGGGCCGGTATCGGTTCGATGCAGGGTATAGAGGCCTTTTCGGGTCTCGTGTCGCTCGATTGCGGCGACAATCCCGTGGCCCGGCTCGACCTCTCCGCCTGCAGCCGGCTCGAACGCCTCGCATGTGACGGCTGTGCGCTCGATCGGCTCGATCTCTCTTCTCTGGCGCGCCTGCGCGAAGTGCGGTGCGGCGGCAACGTGCTGACCGGGATAGACCTTGCGGACAATCATTCGCTCGAGGTGCTCGACTGCCACGACAACTGTCTCGAAAACATAGCCGTAGAGGAGTGTTCCCTATCGATGCGGCTGCTGTGGACGCGCGGCAATCCGGAACTTACCTATATTTATTTGGCCGAAGGCCAGCGGATCGACGACCTGAGAGTCGATGACGCCACCCGGGTCGTCTACCCCTGACGCCGGGTGTCGGTCGGTATCCGCGACGGCCGCAACTGTCCGTATGGGGCGTTTTAAGTTGTCATACAGTCTTTTTGCCCGGATTCGACTGGATTGTTCCGGGACGAAGCGACAGAGAAAATTGGATTTTTAGGATAAAAATGTCTATCTTTGGGTGCAAAAAATGTCTTTTGCGCTAAATACGATTCATGCGATGAAGAAAGTGGATGTCATCCTCGGTCTGCAGTGGGGAGACGAAGGCAAGGGCAAGGTCGTCGACGTGCTGACTCCTTCCTACGAGGTCGTAGCCCGCTTCCAGGGAGGTCCGAATGCGGGCCATACGCTGGAGTTCGAGGGGAAGAAATACATCCTCCGCTCTATTCCTTCGGGAATCTTCCAGGGCGGCAAGACGAATATCATAGGCAACGGCGTGGTGCTCGACCCTGTCCTCTTCCGTGAGGAGGCCGAAACGCTTGCGGCGGCCGGCTACGACCTGACGCAACGGCTCTGCATATCGAAGAAGGCGCATCTGATCCTTCCGACGCACCGTCTGCTCGATGCCGCCAACGAGGTGGCGAAGGGCGGAGCCAAAATCGGCACGACGGGCAAGGGCATAGGTCCGACCTATACGGACAAGACGAGCCGTAACGGCCTCCGTGTGGGCGATCTGCTGCGGCCCGACTTCCGCGAGCGCTATGCTGCGGCCAAGTCGCGTCACGAGGCGATGCTGCGCGGGATGGGGCACTCCTGCGATGTCGGCGAGCTGGAGGAACGGTGGTTCGAAGCGACGGAGTATCTGCTCCGTTTCCGGCTGATCGACAGTGAGTATGTCATCAACAAGGCCCTGACCGAAGGGCGGAGCGTGCTCGCCGAAGGGGCGCAGGGTACGTTGCTCGACGTCGATTTCGGATCGTATCCCTTCGTCACCTCGTCGAATACGGTCTGTGCAGGCGTATGCACCGGTCTGGGTGTGGCACCGAGCCGGATCGGCGAAGTCTACGGTATTTTCAAGGCCTACTGTACGCGCGTAGGCAGCGGTCCCTTCCCGACCGAACTCTTCGACGAGACAGGGGCGCGTTTGCGTGACCTGGGCCATGAATACGGCGCCGTCACCGGGCGCGAGCGGCGATGCGGCTGGCTCGATCTGGTGGCTCTGCGCTATGCCGTGATGATCAACGGGGTGACGCAGCTCATCATGATGAAGTCCGACGTGATGAACGACTTCGATACGATCCGCGTGGCCACCGCCTACGAGGTGGACGGCGTGCGGACGGACGAGTTCCCCTATGCGCTCGACGGGGAGGTGAAACCTCTGTACGAGGATTTCGCCGGCTGGAAATGCGACTTGCGCAGCGTGAAGCGCTACGAGGAGTTCCCCGCCGAATTCAAGCGTTATGTGGAGTTCATCGAACGCGCGACGGGCGTTCCCGTACGGATCGTCTCGGTCGGCCCCGACAGGTCGGAGACGATTGTGCGGTAGCGATACGTCCGGACGCAGCCGCGGAAGGGCGGTGTCGCCTTCCGCGGGGTTATATGCAACTTATTTTTTCTTCATATGAAAAAACAACTCAACATTGTCGTTCTGGCAAAGCAGGTGCCCGATACCCGCAACGTGGGCAAGGATGCCATGACCCCCGAGGGTACGGTCAACCGCTCTGCGTTGCCTGCGATCTTCAATCCCGAAGATCTGAATGCGCTCGAGATGGCGCTCCGCATCCGTGAGATGGCCGGAGGTGAAGCCACGGTGCGCGTGCTTTCGATGGGACCCGCCCGTGCCGCCGATATCATCCGCGATGCCATGTTCCGCGGTGCCGACGGCGGCTATCTTCTTTCGGGTCGTGAATTCGCCGGTTCGGATACGCTCGCTACCTCCTATGCCCTCTCGTGCGCGTTGCGCCGGATCGCCCCCGATCTGATTGTCGCGGGTCGTCAGGCCATCGACGGCGATACGGCCCAGGTGGGTCCGCAGGTGGCCGAGAAACTCGGTCTGCCCCAGGTGACCTATGCCGAGGAGGTCGTGGAACTGAAAGAGCGTTCGCTCGTCGTGCGCCGCCGTCTGGACCATGGTGCCGAGGTGGTGGAGAGCCCCATCCCGATGGTGCTGACAGTCAACGGATCGGCCCCCGAATGCCGTCCCTGCAATGCAAAGCGGGTCATGAAGTACAAGTGTGCCCTCACGCCGTCGGAGATGACTGCGGCACCCGATTCGCCCGCGGCGAAGCGGGCCGCCGAGCGAGAGTACCTCCGTATCGTCGAGTGGGCGGCGGCCGATGTCGATCCCGATCCGCAGCAGCTCGGCCTGACCGGTTCGCCCACGAAGGTGAAGAAGATCGAGAACGTGGTCTTCCAGGCCAAGGAGGCCAAGAAGCTCACGGCCGCAGACGGCGACATCGAGACCCTTATGGTAGAACTCATCGCGAGCCATACGCTCGGTTAATCAACCACGCAGACAATGAACAACGTATTCGTATATATCGAACTCGAAAACGGGGCCGTCGCTGACGTGAGCCTCGAACTGCTGACCAAAGGACGCGAACTGGCCGACACGCTGCAGGTGAAACTCGAGGCGGTGGCTATCGGCGAGAAGCTGACGGGCATCGAGAAGGAGCTGGCCCGTTACGGCGCCGATACGGTATGGGTGGCCGACGATGCGATCTTCGCCCCCTTCCGTACGCTGCCCCATACGGCCGTGATGTGCGGTCTGGTTCGTCAGGAGCAGCCGCAGATCGTCCTCTTCGGCGCTACGCCCGTGGGACGTGACTTTGCGCCGCGCGTCTCGTCGGCCCTGCACAGCGGTCTGACGGCCGACTGTACGCAGCTCGTCATCGGCGATCATACCGATCCCAAGACGGGCCGCGAGTACAAGAACCTGCTCTATCAGATCCGTCCGGCATTCGGCGGCAACATCATTGCCACGATCGTCAATCCGGACCACCGTCCGCAGATGGCCACCGTGCGGGAAGGCGTGATGCGCAAGGAGGAGGCTTCCGCTCCCCATGCGGGCGAGGTGCGTCCGATCGACTGGAAAAAGTATGTGCAGGATACGGACCTGGCGGTGCGGATCATCGACCGGCAGATCGAGGAGCGCAAGATCGACATCAAGGGTGCGGGCGTGATTGTGGCAGGCGGCTACGGCATGGGCTCGAAGGAGAATTTCCGCCTCGTTCACGAACTGGCCGAGGTTCTCGGCGGCGAGGTAGGCGCCAGCCGTGCCGCCGTCGATGCCGGCTTTGCGGACCACGCGCGCCAGATCGGACAGACGGGTGTCACGGTACGTCCGAAGCTCTACATCGCCTGCGGCATCTCGGGTCAGATTCAGCATACGGCCGGTATGGACCAGTCGTCGATGATCATATCGATCAATACGGATCCCGACGCCCCGATCAACAAGATTGCCGACTATGCGATTACGGGCGATGTGAACGAGGTGATACCCAAGATGATCAAGTACTACAAACAAAATTCGAAGTGATGGCTAATTTCTTTTCAGATAACAAGGATTTGCAGTTTCACCTCGGCCATCCGATGATGCGCCGGATCGTGGAGCTGAAGGAGCGCGGTTTCGCCGAGAAGGAGCTCTACGACTATGCGCCCCAGGATTTCGACGATGCCATGGACTCCTACCGCCGCGTGCTGGAGATTGCGGGCGGTGTCTGCGGCGATGTCATCGCTCCGAATGCCGAAGGGGTGGATCACGAAGGTCCGCGCGTGGAGAACGACCACGTGAAATATGCTGCAGGTACGGCACGGAACCTTCAGGCGATCGTCGATGCCGGTCTGAGCGGTCTGACCCTCCCGCGCAAGTACGACGGCCTGAATTTCCCGCTCGTCTGCTTCGTGATGGCCAACGAGATGGTAGCCCGTGCCGATGCCGGATTCGAGAACATCTGGGGTCTGCAGGATTGCGCCGAGACGCTTAACGAGTTCGCTTCGGAGGAGCTCAAGGCCAAGTACCTGCCCCGTGTTTCGGCGGGCGAGACCTGCGCCATGGCTCTTACCGAACCCGATGCCGGTTCGGATCTCGGTGCCGTGACGCTCCGTGCGACCTGGAGCGAGGAGCGTCAGACCTGGCTGCTGAACGGTGTGAAGCGCTTCATCACCAACGGCGACGGTGACATCTCGCTCGTGCTGGCGCGTACGGAGGAGGGGACGACCGATGCCCGCGGCCTCTCGATGCTCGCCTATGACCGGCGCGACGGCGGCGTGAAGGTGCGCCGAATCGAGAACAAGCTCGGCATCAAGGGTTCGCCCACCTGTGAGCTGGTCTATACCGATGCTCCCGCACAGCTTGTGGGCGACCGCAAGATGGGCCTGATCAAATATGTGATGTCGCTCATGAATGCCGCCCGTCTGGGTATCGGCGCCCAGTCGGTGGGACTTTGTGAGGCGGCCTACCGCGAAGCGCTGAAGTACGCGCACGAGCGCATGCAGTTCGGGAAGCCGATCGTCCGTTTTGCCGCCGTGGCCGAGATGCTTTCGCTGATGAAGGCCAAGCTGCAGGGAGCCCGCGCGCTGCTCTATGAGACGACGCGTTTCGTGGAGATGTACAAGCTCTACGGACACATCGCGCAGGAGCGTTCGCTGGAGGCAGCCGAGCGTCAGGAGATGAAGTTCTACAACCGTCTGGCCGACGGCTTTACGCCGCTGGTGAAACTCTTTGCTTCGGAGTATGCCAACCAGCTGGCTTACGATGCCGTGCAGATCCACGGCGGTTCGGGCTTCATGAAGGATTATGCCTGCGAACGGCTCTATCGCGACGCCCGAATCATGAACATCTACGAGGGTACGTCGCAGTTGCAGGTCGTGGCGGCCATCAACGCCGTGACGAAGGGTACCTTCAAGGAGCAGATCGACCGTTATGCCGAGGCCTCGTACGCCGAGTCCATGCAGCCTGTCGTGGCGCAGCTGCGTACTCTTACCGGACGTTTCGTCGAGATGACGGAGCGTGTCGAGGCGATGGACAAGGAGACGGCCGGGTACAAGGATCTCCATGCACGCCGGCTGGTCGAGACGGCCGGCCACATCATCATCGGCTATCTGCTGGCCCGTCAGGCCGGCGAGTCGGACGAGTACGCCGCTTCGGCGCGTATCTTCGCCCGTTTGGCCGAAGCTAAGATCGCCGAGGCCCATGCCTTCGTGATGAACTCGCCGGCCGAGGATGTGGCTCTCTTCCGTCGGGTCGAGGAGGAGACGCTCTGAGCAGCAGCCCGGAGCCTGTGATGGACGGACAGCGACGGCCTTCGGACCGTCGTTGTCCGTTCTTTGGAATACGAACCGGAATGGAAGCAATGAAACGCCTGCTGCTGCTTCTGCTCGCTGTCGGAACGCTGTGCGTATCGGGTTGCGGCCCGTCGCCGCGTCCGGTCGGCGGAAGGGCGGAGGAGGATACCGGCGATACGGCCCGTCGCTTTGTGCCCGATGCCTTTCTGCCGCGGATGCCGCCCGCGGATGTCGCGCCGGCGGCACGGGCCGCATGGCTGCGCGCACACTATTGGGACGGCTTCGATTTCGCCGATACGGCGGCACTCGTACGGGCCGATACGCTGCGCATGCTCGGGCTCTTCGCCCGACATGCGGCGCTGTGTGCCGTCGCGTCGGACTCCGCGCCGATCGATTCGCTGATGTGCCGTGCCTCCGTATCGCGCATGGGGCTTCTCTATTTCTGGATGCTCGCCGAACGGGTGCTCTACGATCCCAATTCGCCGTTGCGTGACGACGAACTCTATATTCCCGTGTTGCGGACCGTTGTCTCCTCGAAGCTGCTTACGGAGTGGGAGCGTCTGCGTCCGGCAGAACAGCTGCGGCTTGCCCTGCGCTGCCGGGTGGGGGAACCGGCGGCCGATTTGCGGTTTGTCCTTTCGACGGGCGAAGAGGCTACGCTCTACGATCTGCAATCGGACCATACGCTGCTCTTTGTCGCCGATCCCGACTGCTCCGCCTGCGAGAGGCTGAGTCTCGAGGTGGCGGCGTCGCCCCTTGTGAACGAACGGCTCGAAAGGGGCTCCCTGACACTGCTCTACCTGTTGCCGCGGGGCGATACGGAGGCTCTCCGTTACTGCGGGGGGCGCCTGCCCGCCTCATGGCTGCTCGCCTGCGACGACGGCACGTTGTTCGAAGGGACGTATGATCTGAGGGCCGTTCCGTCGCTCTATCTGCTCGACCGGACGAAACGTATCGTGGTGAAGGATACGGCCGACGTGGGTGCTATCGAGGCGGCGCTCGACGGAGAATAGAGAGCGGCCTATAGAACGCTCCTATGGCGGTATAAGTAAATACGATGGATTTTTCTATGGAAAATCGAGGGAATGGTCTATCTTTGTCGTGTCGGGTATGAGACCGACGAACATTACACACAACATCTAATACATTCGGATTATGGCAACCAAGAAATGGCGTTGTACCGTTTGCGGGTACATTCACGAAGGTCCCGAGGCACCCGAGCAGTGCCCGATGTGCAAGGTAGGCAAGGATAAGTTCGTAGAGGTAATCGAGCAGAGCGAAGGTCTCGAATATGTGACCGAGCATAAGATCGGCGACGGAAAGGGCGCCAGCAAGGAGCTCTGGGAGGGTCTGCAGAACCACTTCATGGGCGAATGCACGGAAGTGGGCATGTATCTGGCCATGAGCCGTCAGGCCGACCGCGAGGGCTATCCCGAAATAGCCGAGGCCTACAAGCGTTATGCCTGGGAGGAGGCAGAGCACGCCTCGAAGTTCGCCGAACTGATCGGCGAGGTGGTATGGGATACGAAGACCAATCTCTACAAGCGCATGAATGCCGAGTGCGGTGCCTGTGAGGACAAGATGCGTCTGGCGCGTCTGGCCAAGCAGGAGAATCTTGATGCCGTGCATGATACGGTGCACGAGATGGCCAAGGACGAGGCTCGTCACGGCAAGGGCTTCGAGGGTCTCTACAAGCGTTATTTCGGCAAGTAGTTCTCTTTGGCTTCCGGAGAAAAAGGAAGGGGCGGTTCCGAGGAACCGCCCCTTCGTCATTTCCGTCCGTCGGCCGGCCATTCGAGCAAGGCGGCCACGAGCCGCCATTTGCGCAGCAGGCTGTCGTAACCCGCACGCAGGCTCCGTGCCGTCTCGTAGACCGTATCGAGCCGGTCGCGCAGAAGGGCGAAAGGTGTACGCAGAACCAGCAGGTAGAGCAGCATGGTGGCCGTGATGCAGAGTATGCCCGCCAGAAACATTGCGCCGACCAACGAGCCGGTTGCGGCGGCGAGCCAGACGACCAGCGCCGCGACGAGAAGCAGGCCGCCCAGCGAGGCGGCCAGAACGAAGAGGATCAGCGGAACGACAAAGGCTTGGCGTGCCGCTTCGGGACGTCCCATGCGTATCCGGCTTTTAGAGCGGCTGACCGTCCCGGTCGTCGTCGAGCGCTTCGCGCATCCGTTCGGCCTTTTCACGCATGTGCCGTGTCTCCCGTTCCACGAGGTCGCGGATTTGCTGCCGCATTTCGGGACCCGATTTGGGTGTGAGAAGCAGGGTGAGCGCCGTACCGACAAGCATGCCTCCCACGAGCGAGGCGGCAATGCAGATTCCCGTGTTTTTCATGATGGGTGTTTTTTTGATGAATACACCCGATACGGTGCAAAGTCCGCGCCAAAGAGCTATCTTTGTCTTCATGATGAACCGTTCCGCTTCCGTCTCCTTTACCGGCCATCGCTCCTACCGGGGTGAGGCCGACGCGCCGCTCCGTGAGCTTCTGCGCCGGCTTTACGGCGATGGCTTCCGCTCCTTTTTCAGTGGCATGGCCGTAGGTTTCGACCTTGCGGCAGCCGAGGCGGTACTGGAACTGAAAGCTGAGTTTCCCGATGTGCGGCTTGTCTGCGTGCTCCCCTTTGAGGGGCAGGAGCGGCGTTTCCCGGAGACGGCCCGCACTCGCTACCGACGGGTGCTGGCCGAGGCCGACGAACGGATAGTAGTCTGTCCGGAGTACCGCCCCGAGTGCTACCGGCTTCGCAATGACCGGCTTGTGGCGGAGGCTTCGCTGCTCGTGGCCTGGTACGACGGTTCGCCGGGGGGGACCGGCTATACGGTTCGCCGGGCCGAGCGCACGGGTATTCCCGTCGAACATCTCGCTCCGCTCCGCGAAGAGATGACAGACCCCCGCCTCTTTTGAGAAGCGGGGGTCTCTCTTTGACCGCGGCCATGCGCTACCAGTTGAGGATGAGGGCCAGATCGTAGCGCTCCGGATCGGCGACGTAGGCACGGGCTGCCTCGTAGTCGGCCGGTTCGATAAAGTTGAGAATGTTGTTGATTACCGAATGGAAACGGTCCGAGCGGATGTCTACCAGACGGGGCGGAATCTTGCCCGTGGCGGGGTCCTGCAGATCCTTGAGATAGAGCGGTGCGACATTGCCTTCGCTGTTTACGTAGACCATGCACCCCGTCTTCCCTTCGGAGAAGAGCTTGTAGACACCGATGCCGAGTTCCGAGCAGTAGGTCAGGTCGTAGGCGATCGGGTCCTGACAGCGGACCTCGTAGCCGACCTCGACGGGACGGAGTTTGGCCCGGATGTTGAGCTCTTTGAGTTTCCGTTCGATTATCTCGTTGAATATATGGGCTTTCGACACCTTGCCCAGCTCCGGATGTCCGTGCTCGTCGTAGGTGAAGTGGACGCCGCTGCGGCGGATCTCCTCGTCGCTCAGCGCATGGAAGACCCCTTCGGAGATGATGGCGGCGCCGTAGTCCATGTGCATCAGCTTGCGCTTGATAATCGACGAGATAACCAGGTTGACGATCTTGTCGACCGTGATTTCCGTCTTGTCGAACATCTCGGGGATGACGATCATGGGGTAGTGGCATGCCTCGCCGATGCCGAAGGCGAGATGGCCCGCGCTGCGGCCCATGGCAGCCACCACAAACCAGTTGCCGCTGGTACGGGCGTCGACGTAGACGGCGCGGCCGATTACCGCACCCTTCTCCTTGGCCGATTCGTAGCCGAAAGTGGGCGTGCCGTCGGGCAGAGGCAGATCGTTGTCGATGGTCTTCGGAACGTGGATGTTGGCGATGGGGTATTTCTTCGTTTCGAGGAACCGTGCGATGCGGTTGGCCGTCGATGCCGTATCGTCGCCTCCCACTGTGACGAGCAGCTTCACGTTGTTTCCGGTGAAGAAGGCGAGGTTGAAGTGCTGTTCGAAATCTATATCCGAGGGCTTGAACCGGCTCATCTGCAGGAACGATCCCCCCTGGTTGAATATGCCGTCGGCCATCGCGTAGTCAATGTCCACCGTACGGGGTTCGGGCCGGAAGAGACCCGTATATCCCTCGTGAAGACCGATGACGCGGTAGCCCCGGCGGAGAAAGGTCTTGGCGACGCTGCCGACCACGGTGTTCATGCCCGGGGCGGGACCGCCGCCCGTAAGAATGGCAATAGCTTCTTTCATAGCTTTCGGAATAAAAATTAGTCGATTTCTGACCCGGAGATCCGGGTTGATGCTTCAAATATAGAATTTTTTTTCGAGAGTTCCAATCCTTCGGGATGAAAAAGAGGAGGAGAGATCGTTAGGTCTCTCCTCCTCTTCGGCGAACGGATCCTTTCGGGACGGCCGTCTATTCGATGACGGTCACGTTTACCGCCTGCTCACCCTTGGCACCGTTCTCGATCTCGAACTCGACTTTCTGGTGCTCGCGCAGCGAACGGAATCCTTCGCTGACGATGCCGGTGAAGTGGACGAATATCTCCTTTCCGCCCTCCTCGGTGATGAATCCGTAGCCCTTCTTGCTATCGAACCATTTTACAGTACCTTTCATATGCATTGAATTAAAGTGAATCGGTCAACAAAGTACGGCAAAAATAGTAGGTATTCAAAACATTTCGGTCTCTATTTTTCACGCTTCGGGGATGGACGGATTCTGCCTTTTCCCGATGGTTCCGCCGTATGCCGATTTTCTGTCGCAGGGTGGAGCGGGAGGAGATGACGAGCGGAGAACAGCGGATCGCGCCGACGGTCAGTGATCGGGAAAGAGCGAGGGGCCGATCTGCCGCAAAGCAGACGGGCCCCTCTCGTGTCGGGGAGACTGGATTCGAACCAGCGACCTCCAACTCCCGAAGCTGGCGCGCTAACCGGACTGCGCTACACCCCGAACTATATCTCTCTCCGACGAGTCGGGGTAACAGGATTCGAACCTGTGACCCCCTGCTCCCAAAGCAGGTGCGCTAACCGGACTGCGCTACACCCCGTCGATTCCGTCCCCGATTGATGTGCGGCGCCTGGGATTGTGCCGCATCGGCGGATACCGGAAGAAATCCTTCGATTTCGGAGTGCAAATATAAGGCTTTTTTTGATTTCTGCAAAGCTTTTCGGAAAAATAATCGCGTCCTTGCTTCTCCGGGCTCACCCGGAGCCTCCGTGCCGGATGTTCAGTCGGCCGGGAAACGGACGGCGAAACCGTCGAAAACGGAGCGGAAATCCTCGTGCGGAGCGGGCATGTAGGTGCGGAAGCCGAGATCGTGTGCCGTGGCTATCGATGCCGCTCCGTCGTCGATGAACAGGGTTTCACCGGGCACCATGCCGCTGTCGTCTATCATTTTGTGGAATATGGAGGGCGACGGTTTCAGCTCGTGCATCTCGTAGGAGAGATAGATGCGCACGAAGTAGTCGCCCATGGTACGCCCGTCGGCCGTGAAGAGGCATTCGGCCAGATAGGGCATGGAGATCGGGTTGTTGTTCGAGAGCATATAGGTGGCGAATCCGGCTTCGCGCAGAGCTTGTACCATGCGCAGTTTGTAGCGCGGGATGCCTGTGATGAGCGAGCGGTAGGCTGCGGCGATGGCTTCGTCCGTAACCTCCGTGCGGCCGGTGATGCGGCGCAGCTCTTCGCAGGTTTCGGCGGCCGTGAGGTCGCCCCGTTCCATGCGGGCGAAGAGGTCGGAGGGGTAGCAGGGGTCGATCCATTCGGCGACCTGGGGCATGCCGAGAGCCCGGAACGATGCCTTGCAGCGTTCGGGATCGAGGTCGGCCAATACGCCTCCGAGATCGAAGACGATGTTGCGCAGAGGTGTGTGCGGTTTCATTTCTGGAATGTCATGGTGAAGCGTCTGATCGGACGGATGATCCACATGGGAAGCAGCTTGCAGAGCGGTATGAGTGCCCGGTTCCACCAGTCGGGCACGATCGTGCGCCGGCCGCGCCACAGGGCGCGCAGGCTGCGCCGGGCGCAGCGGTCGGCAGAAATCAGTACTCCCAGCCGCATGCCGATGCGCTGCCAGCGGGGAGGAAGACCGTAGAGGTCGGTGGCCACGCCTGCCGGACAGACGGCCGTGACGCGGATGCCGGCCTCGTGCACCTCCTTGGCGAACGATACGGAAAAGGAGCGCAGATAGGCCTTGCTGGCGCTGTAGAGCGCAAGTCCCGGGAAGGGCATCCAGAGCGAAAAGGAGGAGAGGTTGAGTATGTATCCCCCCCTGCCGCGGTGCGCCATGGCTTCGGCGAAACGGCGGCAGTTGAGCGTCGCCGTGAGATCATGGAGCATGATGATGCGCACGATGCGCTCCTCGGGGGTGCGGAGCAGGTCGCAGAAGGAGAAGATGCCGGCATTGTTGATAAGCACCTCCACATCGATGCCTTCACGACGGCACCAGTCGAAGAGCTCCTGCGATGCCTCGGCACGTGCGAGGTCTATGGCTAGACTTCGTACCTCGATGCCGGGGTGGTTGCGCCGCAGTTCGTCGGCCGCCGTCGCAATCTTTTCGGGTGTGAGACCCGCCAGGGCGAGGTTGTAGCCCGCGTCGGCCAGCCGTTCGGCCAGCCGGCGGCCGATGCCGCTGCCTGCTCCCGTTACGAGGGCCCAGGCCGAGCCCCGTTCGATGGTCCGTCCGCGCATTGTCAGGGAAGTCGTTCGAGCTCTTCGCGGATTCGTTTAGGCAGGTCGGGACAGTGCTTGCAGCACTTCATGTCGACCGAATACATGCGGGCAATACAATAGTTGCGATGATCGCATCCGCTGCGGGTCTTTTCGTCGCCCGTGCGCAGCTTCTCGACGAAGGCGGGGTCGTTCACCAGCGCGCGCCCCATCTGTACCATTTCGAAACCGGCGTCGAGAGCCCGGTCGATGCCTGCACGGCTCACCAGACCGCCCACGTAGACCAGCGGACACTTCAGCTCGGCCCGGAACTTTCGGGCATCCTCGAGGAAGTAGCACTCCTCGAAGGGGAACTGCTTGATCATCATCGGCCCGCACCAGCGGATGAAGTAGCGGAGCCACCAGGGCGAGTAGTAGCTCATGGTATAGATCGGGATGAGCCCCCGCATGACGGCCATCGGGGCCTTCGAGACGAAGCCTCCCGAGAGAACGATGCCGTTCACGCCGTAGCGTTCGATTTCACGGGCTATTTCGAGACTTTCCGGTATCTCGATGCCGCCCTTGAAGCCGTCGTACATGTTGTGCTTGACCAGTACTGCCGTGCGGGTCCGGGCGGCGGCCTCCATCACCTCCTCCAGGCACATGCGCATGAAGCGCATGCGGTTGTCGAGCGAACCGCCGTACTCGTCGCGGCGGTGGTTGGTGTAGGGCGAGAGAAACTGCGAAATGAGATATCCGTGGCCCGCATGGACCTCCACGCAGTCGAACCCCGCCTCGTGGGCCGTATGGACGGCACGTCCGAAATCCTTGGCTACGGCGGTGATCTCACTGCGCCGCATGCCCCGCACGGGGGTATAGGCGTAGAGGTTGATGCCCGTAGAGGCTCCGACAGGTATCTGTCCGGCGGTAGAGAGGTGGGTCATGTTGCCGCAGTGGCCGATCTGAATGGATGCGGCGGCTCCTTCGGCGTGTATGGCTTCGGTAATGTCGCGCAGGGCAGGGACAATTTCCGGCCTGAGCCATAGCTGTTTGCGGAACGATAAGCCGCTGCGGCTCACGGCGGCGTAGGCGAGCGTCGTCATTCCGATGCCGCCGCGCGCCACGCTCACGTGGTATTGCTTGAGCTGCTCCGTGGGACCGAAATCCTTGCCCATCGATTCGAAGGCCGCCGAGCGGATCGTGCGGTTGCGAAGCGTGACGGGGCCCAGTCTGTAGGGGGTGAAGAGTCGCGACATGGAGGTTAATATATGAAAGGTATGATTTTCTTGCGGTGCAGCGAGGTGAACTCCTCGCCGAACTCCGCGGTGTAGCGGCGGTACAGCGAGGCGGAGCGGGGGGCGAGGTTGGCGAAGGTCCACCAGACGAAGACGAGACCCGCCCATGACCACGAGGCTATGGCGAAACCGACCCATTCGGTCAGTTCGCCGAAGTAGTTGGCCGACGAAACGTAACGGAACATGCCGCCGCGCGGAATGTAGTGGCGCGTGTCGCCCGGCCGGCGCAGGTTGCGTATGATGGCGTCGGAGCGGCGGTTGATATACATGCCCGTGAAGAAGACGGCCGCACCGATGTAGATGAAGGGCTTCGCGAACCAGCCGTCGTAGTAGTCCGCCGGAGAGACGAAGAAGATCCAGCCGCCCTGCATCAGGGCGTTGAGCGTATTGAAGAGCATCCCCATCGCCACGATGCCCAGGGGCATCTTCGAGCGGCCGCGCATCCGAAGCGGAAAGATGAATGAACGGTAGAGGTAATGGCTCTGAAACAGCAGGAACAGAGTGAGCGGGGCAGCCTGCCATGTCCGGTCGGAAAGAAGCCACAGAACGGTCATCGCGATGAAGACGGGCGCCTCCATCAGAATCCAGCCCAGACGGTTGGAGAGGGGCGGGCCGTATCTCGCATCGAACAGGTAACCGTAGCCCGCCTCGAAGCGCTGGAGCGCGACGAATACCGCGAGTGCGAGCAGGGACATGACGATGAGAAAGATGTCGAAGGCAGCAACCATGGTGCGCATATCGGGTTTGACGGCGCAAAGATACGAAGATTTCGGATAAGACGGAACGGGCTTCCGATACGGTTCGCGGTTCGGTTTGGGTCGGATTCTGGTCGATATGGTAGATACTCCTCCGGCTTTTTCCTGTTTTGAATGTTTTTTATTATTTTTGCTCGCTCGGAAAAATTTGTTGCACCGATGGAAAACGTCGAAATCTGGCTTGTGCTGGCCTCGCTCGTTGTCATGGTCGCCCTGCTGGCCATGGACCGTCTGCGGCCGGGTCTGGTGCTCTTCTCCGTCGTGGTCCTCTTCATGTGCTTCGGCATCCTGACACCCGCCGAAGTGGTGGAGGGGTTCAGCAACAAGGGTATGATCACGGTCGCACTGCTCTTCCTGGTGAGCGAGGGGGTGCGGCGCAGCGACTGTCTGGGCCACCTCATGGAGCGGCTGCTCTCGGCACGCAAAGGCCAGAGCGTACGGAGCGGGTATGCGCGTATCGTGCCTACGGTCGCCTTCGCGTCGGCCTTCCTGAACAATACGCCGCTGGTGGTCATCTTCATCCCGATCATCAAGCAGTGGGCGCGCAAGGCGCAGCTGCCCGTCAAGAAGTTCTTCATTCCTCTCTCGTATGCCGCCATCCTGGGCGGCATGTGCACGCTGATCGGCACCTCGACCAATCTGGTCGTCCACGGTCTGATGCTCGAGGCCGGATTCGACGGTCTGACGATGTTCGAACTGAGCAAGGTGGGGGTCGTGGTCGCCGCCGTCGGCGTGCTCTATCTGGTCTTTTTCGGCGAGCGCCGTCTTCCGTCCGCCGACCTGTCGGACGAAGGTGCGGAGGAGGATCCGGTCGATGATCCGGCCGAGGAGGATTCGGACCGTACGGACGATCCCAACCGGGTGGAGGTGGTGCTCGGCCCCCGCTTCCCGGGCATCAACACCCCTTATCGCGAATTCGACTTCAAGCGTCATTACAATGCTGAAGTGCGCGAGGTGCGCCGCGACGGCGAGCGGCAGACCGATCTGGACCGCTTCGTCTTCAGACGGGGCGATACGCTCGTGCTCGATACGGACGGAAGTTTCGTCCGCACGTGGGGCGATTCGAGTGTCTTCCTCATGGTGAGCAACGGCTCGGTACATTACCAGGCCGGGCCGAAGTGGAAGAAGTGGCTGGCTCTGGGCCTGCTCGTGGTGATGATCATGGGCGCCACCTTCGGAAGCATGCCCTTCATGGAGCGGATCCTGCCCGGGATGTCGCTCGACATGTTTTTTTGGGCCTGTGTGGTGACGGTGGCCATGGCCTTCTTCAACCTCTTCCCCGCCAAGAAATACACGAAGTTCATTTCGTGGGACATCCTGGTGACCATCGCCTGCGCGCTGGCCATCAGCCGGGCGATGACCAATTCCGGACTGGCCGATGCAATCGCCTCGTTCCTGATCGGTATCTCGGGTTCCGTGTCGCCGTGGATCGTGCTGGCCATTCTCTATGTGACGACCAACGTCATCACGGAGTTCATCACCAACAACGCCGCTGCGGCCTTCGCCTTCCCCGTCGCCCTGTCGGCCGCCATGCAGCTGGGGGTCGATCCGATGCCCTTCTTCGTGGCGATCTGCATCGCGGCATCGGCCAGTTTCTCGTGTCCGATTGGGTATCAGACGAACATGATCGTACAGGGCATCGGCAACTACCGGTTCAGCGATTTCGTGCGTATAGGTTTGCCGTTGAATCTGATAGCCTTCATTTTGTCGGTCGTGCTGATTCCGCTCTTCTGGCCCTTCTGATTCCAGGACGATTATACCAATGAAAGAAATACATCCCATATTCGACCGCATGCAGTCCCGGGCCGACAAGGAGCGGCAGCTCGGACAGCGCGGACTCACCGTCTGGTTCACGGGCCTTTCGGGGTCGGGCAAGAGTACGGTGGCCGTGGCGCTGGAACGCGCTCTGGCCGAACGCGGTGTGCTCTGCCGGATTCTCGACGGAGACAATGTGCGTTGCGGCATCAGTTCCAATCTGGGTTTCTCGGAGGAGGACCGTCGCGAAAACATACGCCGTATCGCCGAAGTGTGCCGTCTCTTCACCGATACGGGGATTGTCACGCTGGCCGCCTTCGTCAGCCCCACGCGTGAACTTCGCGAACTGGCCGCATCGATCATCGGCAGCGACGATTTCGTGGAGGTCTATGTTTCGACACCGCTCGATGAGTGCGAGCGGCGTGACGTGAAGGGACTCTATGCCAAGGCACGCCGGGGCGAGCTTCGCGACTTTACGGGCATATCGGCCCCCTTCGAGGAGCCCGAGACTCCCGCCCTGCGGATCGATACGCGGGGCCGTGAGGCCGAAGCCTGCGCCCGTGAGGTGATGGAGTTCGTCTGGAGACGCATCCGACCGGAAGCAGATAGATAGATAGAGACAGCGACAGCAACAGCTATGGAGAAATATCAGTTGAGCCATCTGAAGGCTCTTGAAGCCGAATCGATACACATCATTCGCGAGGTGGCGGCCGAGTTTCGCAATCCGGTGATGCTCTATTCGATAGGCAAGGATTCGTCGGTCATGGTCCGCCTGGCCGAAAAGGCCTTCTATCCCGGAAAGGTGCCCTTTCCGCTGATGCACATCGATTCGAAGTGGAAGTTCCGCGAGATGATTGAATTCCGCGACCGCTACGCGAAGGAGTACGGCTGGAATCTCATCGTCGAGTACAACAGGAAGGCCTACGAAGCCGGAGTGGGGCCCTTCACCCACGGTAGCAAGGTGCATACCGATCTGATGAAGACGCAGGCCCTGCTTATGGCCTTGAAGAAGTACGGATTCGATGCCGCCTTCGGCGGGGCGCGCCGCGACGAGGAGAAGAGCCGTGCCAAGGAGCGTATCTTTTCGTTCCGCAACGAGTTCCAGCAGTGGGATCCCAAGAACCAGCGCCCCGAATTGTGGGATATCTACAACACGCGTATCAACGAGGGCGAGAGCATCCGTGTCTTTCCGCTGTCGAACTGGACCGAACTCGACGTATGGCAGTACATCCGTCAGGAGCACATCCCCATCGTGCCGCTCTATTTTGCCAAGGAGCGGCCCGTGGTGGAGTACAACGGCAACCTGATCATGGTCGATGACGACCGTATGCCCGAGGAACTGCGCCGTACGGCGAAGATGCGCAAGGTACGCTTTCGGACTTTGGGCTGTTATCCGTTGACGGGCGCCGTGGAGAGCGAGGCCGACACCATAGAGAAGATCGTGGAGGAGATGATGACCACCACGAAGAGCGAACGCACCACGCGCGTGATCGATTTCGATCAGGAGGGGAGCATGGAGCAGAAGAAGCGTGAAGGTTACTTCTAAATCGACAGACAATCATGGCAATCAGCATAGAGGAATTTCTGGCGCAGGACGAACGCAAGGACCTGCTGCGCCTGTTGACCGCCGGTTCGGTGGACGACGGCAAGTCGACCCTGATCGGACGGCTGCTCTTCGACAGCAAGCGCCTCTACGAGGACCAGCTGCAGGCGCTCGAACGCGACAGCAAGCGTTGCGGCAATGCCGGTGACCACATCGACTATGCCCTGCTGTGCGACGGCCTGAAGGCAGAACGCGAACAGGGTATCACCATCGACGTGGCCTACCGGTACTTCTCGACTAACCGGCGCAAGTTCATCATCGCCGATACGCCCGGACACGAGCAGTATACGCGCAACATGATTACGGGCGGTTCGACGGCCAATCTGGCCATCATCCTGGTGGATGCCCGCGCCGGTGTGGTGACGCAGACCCGGCGCCATACCTTCCTGGTCTCGCTGCTCGGTATCCGCCACGTGGTTCTGGCGGTGAACAAGATGGATCTGGTGGATTTTTCGGAGGAGCGTTTCCGTGCCATCTGCGACGAATACCGTGCCTTTGTCACCCCGTTCGCCATCCCCGACCTGCAGTGCATACCGCTCTCGGCTCTCGACGGCGACAACGTGGTGGAGCGTAGCGCGCGGACACCCTGGTACGACGGGCAGCCGCTGATGGAGTATCTGGAAACGGTCCCCATCGACCAGGATATCAACCTTGCGGATTTCCGCTTTCCGGTGCAGTACGTGTTGCGCCCGAACCTCGATTTCCGCGGATTCAGCGGCAAGATCGCTTCGGGCGTGGTGCGGCGCGGCGACGAGGTGGTGGCGCTGCCCTCGGGCCGACGGTCGCGCGTGAAGGAGATCGTCACCTACGACGGTTCGCTCGAACGAGCCTTCGCGCCTCAGTCGGTGACGCTGACGCTGGAGGATGAGATAGACCTTTCGCGCGGCGAGATGCTCGTGCGTCCCGACAACCTTCCGCATACGGGACATGCCTTCCGGGCCGTGCTGGTGTGGATGGACGAAGAGCCGATGGACCGCACGAAGTCCTTCTACCTGAAACAGACGACCAACCAGACACGGGCACAGGTGCGCGAGGTTCACTTCCGTATCGACGTCAATACGCTCGAGCACAGCGATTCCGAAGCGTTTGTCCTGAACGAGATAGGCGAGGTGACCATCGAGGCGAACAGTCTCGTGATGTACGATGCCTATGCCGGTAACCGTGCGACGGGCGCTTTCATTCTGATCGATCCCGTGACCAACTTTACCTCGGCCGTCGGCATGATTCTCGCTCCGGCCGAGGAACGGCGCGGCGGCCGGCACGACGCCACCGAACTGGTGCTCCCGCTTGCCGAACTGGGTATCGGCGAAGAGCATTTCGAGGCGTTGGAGCGTGCGTGCGACTATCTGCGCCGCAACGGAGTGCGGGTTACATGTAAAAAATAGGTGCGTATGGGTCTGATCAAATTCGACAAACTGCCTGTCAATACGCTGGTGGGTGCCGACCGCGAGACTTTCGAAGCGGTGACACGCGGCGTGGAGATCGATCCGGAATATCGTCGCAAGTTCCGGCTGACGAAGCGGGTGCGGCGTATGCTCGACCCCTTCTATGCCCTCAACGAACGCTGCTGGAACGATAGTCCCTCCGAAGACCGCATCGAGGCTCCGGTTTTCATTCTGGGACACTGGCGGAGCGGTACTACCTTCATGCACAATGTCATTTCGTGCGATGACCGTTTCGGTTGCTGTTCGACCTATCAGACGGTCTTTCCCCATCTGATGCTTCGGGGTCGCTCCTTTTTCAAGGGGTGCATGTCGGCGGTCATGCCGTCGCAGCGACCGACCGATGCGGTGGAACTGGGGGCGGATCTGCCGCAGGAGGAGGAGTTTGCCCTCTCGAACATGACGCCCTGCTCCTATTATCACTTCTGGATGTTTCCGCGTCTGTGGAGCGAATATCGCAGGAAGTACCTGCTTCTCGACGGTATCGCCGACGGGGAGCTGCGGTCGCTCCGCGAGGCGCTCGACAAGATGATACGCATCGCGCTCCGCACATCGGGCCGGACGCGCTATCTGAGCAAGAATCCGCCCCATACGGGACGTATCCGCCTGCTGATGGAGATGTATCCCGATGCGAAGTTCATCTATCTGATACGCAATCCATATGCCGTTTTCGACTCGACGAGCAGCTTCTTCCGCAATACGATGCGGCCGATATGCCTGCAGCGTATCCCGGACGAGGAGATGCAGCGGCAGATCCTCGATACCTATGTCGAACTGTACGACAAGTACGAGCGTGAGAAGAGCCTGATTCCCGCAGACCAGCTCGTCGAGGTGCGTTTCGAGGATTTCGAGGCCGATCCGCTCGGCCGGACCGAGGAGATCTACCGTGCGCTTTCGCTGGGCGACTTCGAACGGGTGCGTCCGGCGATGGCCGCCTATTTGGATGCCCATCGCACGTTCCGCAAGAACCGGCGGGTCTTCAGCGAGGAGACCGTGCGGCTGGTGGAGACGCATTGGGAGCGGGCGCTCCGTCAATGGGATTACCGTCCATGAGCAGACGGTGCATGTTCCGGGTGCTAGCCGTTGTGCTTCTGCTGTCGGGCGGAGTAATGCCGCTCCGCGCCGAAGAGGAGACGAAGCCGCTGCACGAGACGGTCGATACGCTCGAGCGCGGAGTGCCCCGACGGGCTCCGATGGGGAGGGCGGATGGAACGACCGGCTCGCCCGTACGGGTGTCGGGTGTATGGGGCATATCGGGCGATACGCTGACGATGCCTCCCACGCCCGAGCAGATGCGTAAATCCGAACTGCGGCAGATAAGGCGCGATTCGATACGTGCCCGCAAGAAGGTGTGGATATCGGTGCTCGGCGGACCGTCGTATACGCCCGAAGCCTCGTTCGGCGTAGGCGGTGCGATGCTTGCCTCGTTTCGGCTGAACCGTGCGGATTCGCTCTCGCAGCGTTCGTTTCTGCCCATAGGATTCAATCTTTCGCTCAACGGCACGATCGTGGTGGCGGGTGCGGGGTCCTTCTTCATGAAGGAGAACCGGTTCCGTATCTATCTGAAGTATGCCTACCGCGACGAACCGAGCAACTACTACGGCAAGGGTTATGCCACCGTCGAACAGACACGGCAGGGCAAGGAGACCACCGAGTTCCACAAGCGCATGTTCCAGTTCGCTCCGCAGTTTGTCTGGGAGGTGCGTCCGGCCCTCTATGTCGGGGCGGTGGCCGACGTGAACCATACCTCGTCGACGGATATCAACGCCCGCATGGCGCTCGACCCCTATTACATGCGCTTCGGTTCCGGAACGGGATCCAGATATACGAACATCGCCCTCGGCGCCATGGCCCAATACGATACGCGCGACGATGTGGCCATGCCTTCGGAGGGGTTGCTGGTAGGTCTGACGGGAAAGGTGTACAGCCGCATTTTCGGAGGAACGTACGACTATCAGATTCTGGAATTTGAGTATCGCCAGTTCAAGCGAATCTTTCGACCTCGCAGCGTGCTGGCCTGGACGGCTCGAACACAGATCGGCTTTTCGGACGTACCTTTTACGGAACTCCCCTCGTTCGGCTCTCCCAACGATCTGCGCGGGTACTATCTGGGCAAGTACCGTGACAAGTCGATGGCCTACGGCATCGTGGAGTACCGTCATATGTTCGGCTCCGAAGAGGCTTACCGCAAGGGACGCTTCTATTCGAAGTTGGGTTTCGTCGTTTGGGGCGCGGTCGGGACGATCGGCGATACGCCGGCCCGGTGGAGCAAATGGAAGTGGAACTACGGAGCCGGGCTCCGCATACAGGTGCAGCCGCGCAAGAACTTCCGTTTCGACATAGGCAAGGAGCCCGGGCAGAAGGGGTGGCTCTTCTACATGAACATGACCGAGGCCTTCTGACGCCTGGCCGGTCATCGGCCAGAAGCCGCGAGGGGGGATCCGCGGCGGAACGAGTATGCATGAAAAACAGGGGACGGCCATGCCGTCCCCTGTCCGTGTTGAGCTACCAGGATTCGAACCTGGAATAACAGAACCAAAATCTGCTGTGTTACCGTTACACCATAGCTCAATCGTGCGCTCGAAAGCGCAGACAAAGGTACATAAAAAATCAGAATCTGCAACCGGCCTCCCAAAAAAGAGGAAGAGGGCTTGCAGCGCCCCGATTTTGAGTATCTTTGCGGTGTGAACATGCATGCACACGGTGCCGGGAATACGGAGAATGCGCGACCCTGCCGTGCGGACCATGACGGACGAACATTACGGGATGGACCAGCCCAAACTCGAGCGCCTGCTGCGGCTGATGATGCTGCTCACGGCCAATACGACCTATACGGTGGACGACCTCGCCGAACGGCTCGGCATGTCGCGTCGCACGATCTACCGCTATATCGACACCTTCCGCGAGGCGGGTTTCGTCGTCAGGAAGTCGGGCGACTGCATCCGGCTCGACAAGACGTCGCCCCATTTCCGCGAAATATCGCAGCTGGTCCATTTCACCGAAGAGGAGGCGGTGATACTGAGCCGCGCCATAGAGAGTATCGATGATACGAATCTTCTGAAACAGAACCTCAAGAGGAAACTCTGCACCGTTTACGACAACAAGGCGCTGGCGCAGTCGGTCGTTCGGCGTGCGCAGGCTTCCAACATCCACACACTGCTTGAGGCGATCGAACAGCGGCGTCAGGTCGTGTTGCTCGGTTACCGATCGGCGCACGGCGGAGCTGTGCGCGACCGTCGGGTCGAACCCTTCGCCTTCACGGCCAACTACGTGCAGGTGTGGTGTTACGACGATGAGGAGGGGCTCTGCAAACTCTTCAAGACGGCACGTATTGGCAGGGTCGAGATGACGACCGAGGAGTGGATGCACGAGGCCGAACATCGCGAAGGGTTCGTCGACCTGTTCCGCATGCATGGCGAGGAGCGGCACCGTGTGCGGCTTGAGCTGGGAATCCGGAGCCGGAACCTGCTCGTGGAGGAGTATCCGCTTGCCGAACGCGATTTGAGCCCCTGTGCCCCGGGCCGTTGGCTGCTCGATACGGAGGTGGCCGACTTTGCGGGGGTGGGGCGTTTCGTGGCCGGCCTGCTCGACGATGTGCGCATCGTCTCGTCGCCCGGACTGGAGGCGTACCTGCGCGGCTATTTTGCAAAATATCTGCCTTGCCCCGATGTGGACAAGGGCGGAACCGGAACCGGAACATCGGAGCGGTAGGGTGCTTTTTTTTGCCCGGTGTCACAAGTTGTCGTTTTCGGAGGCGACCTTCGCCGTGTGAAATCAACGACTGGAGACACATGAGAACGAAATGTACCATCCGCTGCAGCCGCTGCGGCACATCGCTGGAGACAAATCTGGGGAGTTATCTTCCGCTGACCGATGCGAATTACGGCGGATACGTTGAGACCGAACTGCCGATGCGCTGTCCTGCCTGCCTCCATCTGCTTAATGCCACGGCCGAGGCATTCCGCGCGCAGGTGGAGTGGTCCGGCGTATGGGAGTCTCGGAAAAAAGAGACGGAAAATGCTCGAATGTTCGGAATTTTTCGTATCTTTGAGAAACCAATCATCTGACGAAAAAAGCCTATGGCAACGACGCTCCAACCCGGAATGCAGGCTCCCGATTTCCGCTCGACGGATCAGGAGGGCAGGCCCGTGACACTCGCCGACCTGTTGGGACAGCGTACGATTCTCTACTTCTATCCTAAGGACAACTCGTCGGGCTGTACGCTCGAGGCCAGGAGCCTGCGCGACGTACAGGAGGAGTTGGAACGGTGCGGTTTCAGGGTTGTCGGCGTAAGCCCCGACAGCGAGCGGTCGCATCGCGGATTCATCGAACGGCAGGGGCTGCGGTTCAGCTTGCTGGCCGATACGGACCACAGCGTGAGCGAAGCCTTCGGCGTGTGGGCCGAGAAGTCGATGTACGGCCGCAAGTACATGGGAGTGGTGCGGACGACCTTCGTGCTCGATGCTCAGGGCCGCATAGAGCGGATTTTCGACAAGGTGCGGACGAAGGATCACGGTCGGCAGATTCTCGAAACCTGTGCGGCCGACGCGGCGGAAGAGGCGTCCGTGGCCGAGAATGCGGACAAGTGAACAAGTGTACATAACAAACGGATAAACATAGATTGAAGCAATGGCTGAAAAGGTACAGGCCAATCCCGACAAGCTCAAGGTGTTGAGCGCGGTGATGGAGAAGATTGAGAAGGACTTCGGCAAGGGGTCGATCATGCGCATGAATTCGCAGGAGGTGAACGACGTGCCCGTTATTCCGACGGGATCCATCACGCTCGATATGGCACTCGGCGTGGGCGGGTATCCCAAAGGCCGTGTGATCGAGATTTTTGGCCCCGAGTCGTCGGGCAAGACCACGCTGGCGATCCATGCGATAGCCGAGGCACAGAAGGCGGGCGGTATAGCTGCTTTCATCGATGCGGAACATGCCTTTGACAGCTACTATGCCCAAAAACTGGGCGTGGATGTGGACAACCTGCTCATTTCGCAGCCGGACAACGGTGAGCAGGCCCTCGAGATCGCCGATTCGCTCATCCGGTCGAGTGCCATCGACATCATCGTGATAGACTCGGTGGCGGCTCTGACGCCCAAGGCGGAGATCGAAGGGGAGATGGGCGACGCGAAGATGGGTTTGCAGGCCCGTCTGATGTCGCAGGCGCTGCGCAAACTGACGGCCAGTATCTCGAAGACGAAGACGGTCTGCATCTTCATCAACCAGCTGCGTGACAAGATCGGGGTAGTCTACGGCAACCCCGAGACCACGACGGGCGGCAATGCGCTGAAGTTCTATGCCAGCGTGCGTATAGACATCCGCCGCGTGTCGGTCATCAAGGACGGCGAGGAGCAGCTCGGCACGCGAACCCGTGTGAAGGTGGTGAAGAACAAGGTGGCGCCTCCGTTCAAGCGTGCCGAGTTCGACATCATGTTCGGCGAGGGTATCTCGAAAATCGGTGAAATCATCGACCTCGGCGTGGATTACGGCATCATCAAGAAGGCGGGCTCGTGGTTCTCCTACGGAGACCGCAAGATCGGTCAGGGCCGCGATGCGGTGAAGGAGCTGCTGCGCAGCGACGAGGTGCTGAGTGCCGAGATAGAGGAGCGTGTGCGCGAGGCGATGAAAGAGAAAAAGGAGTAATTCCGGAAGGAAAAAGCATATGAGTTATACGGAGGAAGACGAGAAGATCATCAAGGAGCACTGGGACGACCTGCTCTATTCGTGTACGAACATCTGCAAGAACGACGAGGACTGGAACTTCATCAAACGGGCCTTCTTCCTGGCCAAGGAGGCGCACGAAGGGGTCCGGAGACGTTCGGGCGAGCCTTACATTCTGCATCCGATTGCCGTGGCGAAGATTGTCGTCGACGAGATCGGACTGGGCGTGAAGTCGGTCGTAGCCGCTCTGCTGCACGACGTGGTGGAGGATACGGAGTATACGGTGGAGGATATGGAGCGCATTTTCGGTCCGAAGATCGCTTCGATGGTCGACGGCCTGACCAAGATGTCGGGGGTCTTTAACGCCGACACCTCCGAGCAGGCCGAGTATTTCCGCAAGGTGCTGCTGACTCTTTCGGACGACGTGCGGGTGATTCTTATCAAGATTGCCGACCGCCTGCACAACATGCGCACGCTCGGCTCGATGCCCCTCAACAAGCAGATCAAGATCACGAGCGAGACCATCTATCTCTTCGCTCCGCTGGCCTACAGGCTCGGACTCTACTCGATCAAGAGCGAGCTGGAGGATCTCTGCATGAAGTATCGTTTTCCGCAGCAATACGAGGAGATCACACGCAAGTTGAACGAGACGGAGGCTTCGCGCCAGGAGTTCATCGACCGGTTTACGGCGCCCATAGTTGCGGCGCTCGACAGGGATCATATCCAGTACGAGATTTCGAGCCGCGTGAAGAGTGTCTATTCCATCTGGTCGAAGATGCAGCGCAAGCAGATACCCTTCGAGGAGATATACGACCTCTTTGCCATACGTATCGTATTCAAGCCCGTGCCGTTCCCTTCGGAGAAGACGCAGTGCTGGCAGATATATTCTACCATTACGGACATCTATACCCCCAAGCCCGACCGGCTGCGTGACTGGATCTCGATGCCCAAGGCCAACGGGTACGAGGCGCTTCATTCGACCGTGATGGGGCCGGACGGCGTATGGGTCGAGGTACAGATCCGCACGCAGCGCATGGAGGATATTGCCGAGCGCGGATTTGCGGCCCACTGGAAGTACAAGCAGGCGACCATTTCGCAGAACGAAGACGAACTCGACAAGTGGCTGGCACAGATTCGCGATGCGCTGAACAGCCCGACGGAGAACGCCGTGGAGTTCCTGGATAACTTCAAGTTACAGCTGTATACATCGGAGATAGTGGTGTTTACTCCGAAGGGTGAATCCCGTAAAATGCCTTTCGGATCCACGGCGCTCGACTTTGCCTATGAGATTCACTCGAAGATAGGTAACAAGGCTATCGGAGCAAAGATTAACCATAAGATCGAGGCCATCACTACACGCATAAAGAGCGGAGACCAGATCGAGATCATTACGGCGGATACGGCCCGGCCGAAGCCGGAGTGGCTCGACGTGGTGACTACGGGCAAGGCCAAGCAGGCCATCAAGAGCTTCCTCAAGCGTGAACGTCAGAACAACATCGAGCGGGGCCAGCGTGCTCTCGAGGAGAAGATGCGCGAATTGAACGTGCCGCTCAGCGGTCGCGTGCTGCGCAAGATCATCCCCATCTATGAGAGCAACAACAAGGAGGAGCTCTACAGCAAAATCGGCGCCGGAATCGTCAATCTCGATACGCTGGAGAAGGCGTTGAAAACCAATGCGACGAGCAAGATCCTGAAATTCTGGACGCTCTTTATCCCGAAGAGGGAGGAGACGGATGACGACGGCGTTCCCGTTCCGGCAAAGAAGGGGGCGACACTATCCGAAGGAGACGGAACCACTGAGCCCCAGTTCGTTATTGCGGAGTGCTGCAAACCCATTCCGGGCGATCCGGTAGTCGGATACCGCGATCCGGTGTCGGGCAAAATCGTTGTGCACAAGGCTACATGCGACGAGCTGAACCGTTTGGGGGCCCAGTTCGGCAAGAATATCGTCAAGGAGGAGGTTCAATGGTCTCAGCATAAGGCGATGTCCTACCTTTCGACCGTACTCATCCGCGGTATAGATCGCATGGGGCTGTTGCTCGATCTGTCGCAGGTCGTGACGGGTGACTTCAGCGTGAATATCCGCGAGGTGAATATTCAGAGCCACGACGGAGTCTTCGAAGGTACGGTAAGTCTCTATGTGAAGGATGCGGACAGCCTGCACGACCTGATGGATCGCATACGTCGGATCAAAGGAATAGAAAGCGTAAAACGAAGCGTGAACTAATAAATGTTAAATCGATTGTAAGCAGTAGGATATGGCTACGATATTTTCGCGCATCATTGCAGGGGAGATCCCGAGCTACAAGGTAGCCGAGGATGAACGTTTCTATGCGTTTCTCGATATCAATCCGCTGGCAGCAGGTCATACTTTGGTTGTGCCGAAGATTGAGGTGGATTATTTTTACGATTTGGATGACAAGACGTTGTCCGATATGATAGTCTTTGCCAAGAGGGTAGCGGCCCGTATTCGCGAGGTGACGGGATGCAGAAAGGTTGCGACTGTTGTATTGGGACTCGAGGTTCCTCATGCACACATCCATCTGATTCCGATGAACTGTGAGGCGGATGTCGATTTCCGTCGCGACAAGCTGGCTCTCTCCTCCGAAGAGTTCGAGCGGATTGCTGCCAGCCTGCGGGGAGAAGCATAACTATGGAATAAGATTCGAGTTCCTCGTTGTGGAATTGATGCAGAGAGCGCAGTCCCGATTATATAGAGTTATATACTAGGAGAGAGAGTATACCTCAATGTTTTTATGCCGGACGGTTTGAGACCGCCCGGCTTTTTTGTTTGTATATATGGAAAACCAACGTGACTCGGAAAGACGAGCAAGTAGGGTGGTTTACAAAAGTAAACACATAATAGATTCGATGTTCCCGATAATGGAGTCGGACACTTCTCTAATTAACAGTTGATAATTTACAAATGTAATAAGCACCCCGATCAACAACCACTGACATTTTCATGATTTTAAAAGAGTGTAAAATTATTGAAGTATGCATAAAACAATATTGAAAACCAAGTAATTATATAGCTCTATCTAAATCGCAGATACAGTGTTTAAGGCTTATTAGATATACATCGTCGCAAACATATTCATGTGATAAGTTATCATAGTAGATATACTTGTTAACCAGCATTTTGTATGTAAGTATTTAGATTAATGGTAGAAGTATGTATTTTATCGGTATTTTACGTCGTTAGGCCTATTCACAGATGTTAACAACTTGTGCACAAAATAATGATTACATTTGTAAACGGTGAAAGGTTGTTTACAAATTAAAATTGTTTTATTTTTGTAAAAAATCCGATATGAGAGAAAAGCTGTTAAAACTGATGCAGAGTGAAGGATTGACACCGAGTCAGTTGGCAGATGCGCTCGGTGTACGTCCTTCCAATATTTCGCATTTGATATCCGGACGTAACAAGCCTGGGTTCGAGTTTTTGCAGCGCCTTTTCCGCCGCTTTCCGCAACTCGATCCCGATTGGTTGCTGCTCGATTCGGAGCGTATGTATCGGCCTGGTTATGATAAGGAGGCTGTAGCCAGGTTCGATGGCGGCGATTTGCCGGAACGTGTAGACGCTGAAGATACGGTGAAGGATGTTCGTCGCTCGGAGACTGCGTCGGCCGGCGAAAGGACAAAGGTCTCAGAGTATGCTGTTTCGGGCCAGGCTGCCACGCTGTTCGACCCGGTTGGCGAAGATTCTCGCCGTGCGACCGAAGCTGCGGCGCACACGGGGTCGGAGGAGCCTGCGGCCGCTTCGCAAGGCTCTGTGGCGCAGAATGGAATATCGTCGTCAGGTCGTCTTCCGGTGCGTGTCGTCGTGTTGTATGAAGACGGAACGTTCGAAGATTATCGCCGCCGTTGAAGCCGAGTCACGATTGTAAAGGGATTCGCGCCTTAAGCGAATCGCGGTACTCAACACTCACATCCGGGGTAGACGTCTTAAAATAGACGCGACGAGTACACGAACACATATGCGAAAGCGCCATCACCAAAAAAAGCAACACACCGAGAAATAATATTGCTTTCAGATAACCCCGAACCAATCTGAAAATCAGATCAAATACACTATCGAAATCATTTCGCATACGCAAATATACATTTTTTTCAATTACCAATCTAATTCATAATTTCCGCAACTCTTCAAATTCGGATCTCCAAAAATTTGCTGCACAAAGCGCCAAATCAGGGATACCACCAGGGCCCATGACCTCCAATTTCCTGAAATCGAGACCACTCAGCACGATGTTCTGCAACCGCTCTCATGTGATGTAATATTTACAATACGTTAAATTCACTTTTGTAAAGGGAATCTTACTTTGAGCGAATCGCTATATTCAATTGTTACTTCCGGCGTCGACGTTTTAAAATAGACACGACGAGTACAGCCAGAGAGGCACCCAACGCCAAACCATAGAACAGCGGCCAAAAAACAATAGTTTCTGACACAATTTCGCCCTCGGAAGCATCTAACAGAATTTCCGAGACATTCTCCATTGCGTACACCATATTCTCGGCAGTACGCTCCATCACCAGCTCTAAAGAATCCATGCACAAACATACGCAATTTTTCTCAAAAAAAAAACAATACTACTTTTTTAAAGCTGATAGAGCCAAATTAAAGGCCATCTTTTTCATGCCTCGAGCCTCTTTTTCTTTGTCATTATCACGGAAAGTACGGACGCCATCAAAGACTGTAGTGAATATAGCTTCTGCAGCATCGGCATACTGATTCACAATCTGACCAATTCGATAGACTTTATAAGTCTTAGTATTATACCTTTCTTGCTCCAACAATTCATCTTTTATCGATTTTTCAACGCCCAGCAATTCCATCATAGCTGAGATATGCTCGACAGTTTGCCGAAGTACTTCAGTATTCGCCGCTGACTCCTGGGAATCATATCGCGCCTTTTCTCGCAAAGCCATATTAAGGAACACACGAGACCTGGATTCGCCGATTTGTTGCAATGCCAAGTTCGTAGCTGCTTTAACTCTCGCGACTTCAGCCACTTTCAACGCAACGCCCTGCATCATATCGGCATATTCGGCGTGATTCAATTTATTATTACGAAAACGCGCATCAAGAATTCTCTCGTCAAGCAATTCAAGATTTTTAACCGCCGTAGAAACTGCAAGAGACTGCAACGCAATTCTATCCGTTTTCGTAGCCTCGGCAATTGACAAATCAATTGCTTTTATATTATTCTCAATGCCAAGGCCCTTTATCTTTTCGTTCGTCAACATAGTATTCGCAAGCGTCTGTTTCGTCTGAGCCTCCTTCAACAATGATGACTTACTTTTTTCCTCCGCGGTCGCCCTTATTAATCCAACATTCGCAATGCCTTGCATCAAAGATATAGCCTTCATGGCCTTGTCTAGGCCAGGAGTAGCGGAAATCTCGGAATGGAAAGGCATCGACGGGGTAGAGGATGTCGCACCAGAGGCAGAAGGCATCGTAGCCGGAGTACCCATAGAACCATTACCCATCAACGAAGCACCTAGAAGATTCGCATCCTCTAGCCTCTCACGTTGGGCCGAAGCCGAATTATACTCGTTATTCATATTCCAGAAATCGATCTGCTGCTGATTCTGATAATCCATCAGCTCCTTATCACGTTCGAGCTGACGACCAGCAGCCCAGTCCTGTATATCGGCCTGCTTGCGCATCAAACGTTCCTGACGTTTACCTGCGTTAATCTGCGTAAGACCTCCAAACAAAGCACCACCGAGGGAACCAAGGTCCAAGCCTAACGAAAAAGAATTATTATTATTAGCCATAAGATTTTTTTTAAGGGGGGGGGGGCGCCGGACGACGCGGAAACCTATTCCGCGTCTGGCATAGATTGTCAAGAGAGGGGGGCTATGCCCCGGCGCCCCCACTCTCAGTACCAGCAGCAGATGCATTATCCACTACAGGATTGCGCTGCGCTGCTTCTTCAGCGCTGCGCTCACGTATTGCCGCTGCTCTCTTTTCCTCGGCGGCGGCAAACGCCATCTCCGCCTTATCCATGCGAGAGACGCGAATATCGGAATCGACGTCGTAAGCATTTATATCGTCGTCAAACGTCGTTACAGCGTCCGCGAGCATCTCGGAGACGCCAGTCTTAGCCGCAATAGCTATCTGCTCAGAGAGCGTGCGGCCGGTGAATCTAGGATCATAAACGTAGGCCATAATAGTGACTTCGTCAGGCTCCATTGCGGACGTCAGATACAAGATCTGACATCCTCACGGAGCAATTATTTCATGTTTTAATTAAGGTGTAGATAGCAAGCTGTATTAACGAGCTTGCTATCTACCTCTAGTTATTCGCACGCGCACGTGTTATTGTTTTCATTTTCATTGTCACGCGCGCGCGCGTAGTATTCTACTACCGAAACGAGCTCATCAAGTACAGAGGAACTCTCATACTCATTCATCGGAATTGCCAGCTGAACGACCGGAGCCGACGAAAGCACACTCACGCAAGAGTGCGAGACGAGAACCTTATAAAGCTTCTCATTGGGAAGGAACTCGGCCCGAGCCGCAAAAATTACAGTAGTCTGATAAGGTTTCATATTAAAATGTTTTTAAAGAGTAGGCATCACACGCTTTCCTTTGGGGAGTCGGGCCTTACAATCGATTTCCAGGTCAAGAATAAAGTTCTCAGCACCTTGCGCCTGATTCGTGAACGGATAATTGAACATACCAGGCAGAGGATACGAAGAGAACGACAGAGTAGGTATCACAGCACCGGCAGAATTCTGTTGCTCAAAGTCAAACTTACGGTTCAAGGTCCAATAATTGAGCTGACCGGTAAGAGCAAGATCACCGCGAGAACTGGAGACATCGGTCATATACTCCGTCCAGGCGGGCTGATAGAATACCATGTCCGAATTGCCCGGACCATAGTCTCGTATATGATTCTGACTATCAAGCAGAGGCCGGGCAAGCATCTGACGAGCCGGAACAGGCTGGAATCCGATAGTATCGAACTGAGGTGCGTAGACATCCTGGAGATTGGTACGGTAGAACATAGCAGGGATACCATCACTATACCGGACGTTGGGAATGATCGTAGCACAGGCAATATAATAACCATGCTCCGAAGCAGTGAAACGTACCGTACGGCTCTTGGATATTGAATAGCCACGACCGCCAAGGTCACCAAGACCCTCACCGGCAGACGCAGTAGAGACAACCTCCGCGAAGATAATAGGCGAAGTCTGTACACCAAGAAGCTCGGGGATACAGAGGTCACGGGAAGTTTTCACACCGAACAGCGCCTCGACAAAGTCGTCATACCGACCACCTGCAACAATTTGACGCTCGAAATACTGCATCAACTTGTTTGCAAAACGAAGCTGGTTAATCGTGAATGACGTCTGCATGGGCAGATCTTCGGATACATCCATAGTAACGGCAGCTCGTGAAACAAGGGTTTCATATTTCGTCGTCGAAAGCCATGCCGTAAACATATCCGGGCGCATAGTCGCCATGCAGAGACCACCAAGGGGTACATTACAAGAGGCCGTAATCGGATTTGGCAGGTTTCCAAAAACTTCCGAACCATAGGTTATATTAATAGGACTACCGGACGGTGAATCGCCATTATACACTATGAACTGGATGAATCGATCCAGTTTACTGAAATCAACAGCTTCGACGGTCGTATTAGCAGTACCGCGTACAGGATCTCGCCAAAAGAACATCGGGAACGTGTCCTCCTGAGAATTTGCGTAATAATTACGATATATATCGTAGTAGCCAATAACAGGAATTGCGCAATACCTTTTCTGATTCACTGCCATATAGGGATCACGCATATCCATAGTACCCTGACCAATGCCCAGGCACTCAAGTAACGACGACTTACGCACGTTCGGATATTCATCGAGATACTTCTCGCCAGTCTCTACATTCGAAGAGGAGACCTCGACATCCGGAAGCTGGAACGTCGGGAACTTAACCTGCGACGGATCATAGTCCGGGATCTGCCTATTCTGATCCATGGCCTGGACATATAAACGCGTCGGCACAAAGAAATGCGCAACCTGGAAGCGGAACGACCCATAGAGAGGTGACTGCAATGGGTAGGTCTTAATATCGTGCATAATACTCGTATGCACGGTCTGACCGGGGAGCATCTCACGACATATGATAGGGTAGACCGGCCCAGGCATCATAGTCAAACCGAGCTTTTTCGACCAGTCGAAATTACTAAATTTCGGCTTTTTAAGTAATACATCCTGGAGCAATGCCATACAAACTGTGTTTTAATGTGTTATACAAATTCTGATCAAGCAATAAATCGCAACTGCAATCAGCAGCCACGAGAGCTGCGAAACGAGACGGTTCAGGTAAGAATTGAACCTCGACTTCTCTAAGCGCTTCACGAGATAGGCAATAGCACTCGTAATTACGATAGAGATAGCGACCATCAAAATAGGGACTATTCGGGTCAACAGGTTCCATATCGCCGTGAACAGCGAGCCAATATTTGTAATAATTGTCCTCTTTCCTTTGTTCATCCTTTACAGCATGTTTAAGATAATACCGAGGCAGCGTAACCGGATAACCACCAACATGGACTACCAGGGAACGCGATTCCCGATACATCCGCAAAATGTTATCCAACATTGCGGACGAGAGCGCAGCTCGGCCAAGACCCGGAGAGACGAAGACCTTTGCAAAATAGTTCGGATCATAGTCACAAGGTTTCGTAATGTATTTAACGATATACGAAATAGTGGTTTCCTTGACATAATCAACCCATGTATTGCCGTATTTCCAAAGTTTACGTAACTCACGATTCATACGAGCTTTCGACTTGAACCGGTTGCCGTCCTGAAAAAAAGGTACATCCCAGATAATTCCATGAAAATGCAATCGGCCTTTTTCCTCACCAAGTTCAGTAGTAAACCAGCGAACAGGAGCATGTCCGTACTTCTTCCGCCAGCGGTCGAGAAACAACCGCATACAATACGCCTCATTGCCTTTTACCTTATTATAATACTTGGGCGCGAGGGTCAACGTCACGAATATTGCATTACGATGATTACCATATTGCGCCTCGTGCATCAAGCGAACACGCCACGATTGGCCACGCTTCTTACGACAAATGCGACAACGGCCACAGGGCACTTCAATAAAATAAGGTGTACAATTAACGACTTTGCGAAAGCTTTCCATATGCTCGCATGCCCAGGCATACGAGGCCTCAGTCATATGCATACGCTGACGCTGAAGCTTCGCACGCGAAGGATGCGGCACACGGATGGAAAACGGACAGTTCATAACTACAGGCGATCTCCTCCAAGTCTTACCTTCACATAACCGGACTTCTTCCGGCTACCTTTCTTTTTTCGATTTTTCATAGCGTTTCACAAATGTAACAGGGTTACGATAACTACGCGCAGTAAGGTGGGGACAGAGCAAGGCCACCAGGTGAGAGAGATTGACCGACACATTAAGAGTGCCGGCAAGGGTCCGTTCGAAACTTGCAGAGTTGACAGGCAAATGAGTCAACTGCATATAACAGCGGTGAACAAGTTCAACCGAAGGTTTGTCAACGATGAGATATAGTACACCATCGGCATACGTCACAGTATCCGCCAACTCGCACAGATCTGAGACCGTGACGACAAAATTCGTCAGCTTTTCAATTTCAACTCGATTCATATGACGTAATATTTACATTATGTTAAATTATATAGGCGATAACCGCAGCGGTATCGCCTCCTCATCTGTTCTGGTCGTTAACGGTTGCGGCCGTCGAGTCTGCCTATTGTTCCGTGCGGCGGCGGATCTTTGCACATGAGAATGTAATGACGGAGCGTTGCGTATGATGTCGGAACGTTGTATATAACCTAAGGTATACCCGGCCGCACGTTCACTGCTAATGGGAAAAAACGTATCTTTGTGCGTCGCGCGTTGCAGCAACGGTAGATTGAATATTGTGTTAAAATACATAGTCTCCTGATTCATAAATCAATGCAGTCGTCCTACCGATATTTGCTCTTCGATCTGGACGGAACGTTGACCGATTCAGCGCCGGGCATCGTACGCTGTGTCCGCTTTGCGTTGGAGCGATTGGGTGTCGATGTTCCGTTGTCGTCGGATCTGAGGAGTTTCGTGGGACCTCCTCTCGTCGATTCGTTCCGGAAAATCGGTCTCTCGGAGGCTCGGACGGCCGAGGCTGTCGCGCTTTTCCGCGGTGAGTACGAGTCGAAGGGAATCCTTGAAAACAGCCCTTATGCGGGCGTTGCCGAGTTGCTGTCTGCACTTTCGGCTGCGGGATATCGTCTGGCGGTGGCTACGTCGAAGCCTGAGGAGATGGCCGTTCGGGTGTTGCGGCGGTTCGATCTGGAGCGTTGGTTTTCGACTGTCTGCGGCGGAGAGTCGGACGGACCCGGTCGCACCAAGGCGGGTGTTATTGAGCGGGTCTTGAAGCTCGAACGGATTGAAGAGCGCCGGATGGCAGCCATGATCGGTGACCGATGCCATGATGTGGAGGGAGCCCATACGGCGGGTATCGATGCTATCGGTGTGCTGTGGGGGTATGGAACACGCGAAGAACTCGAACGGGCCGGAGTCGTCGGTGTGGCGGAGCGTCCGGATGATTTGATGCAATGGTTCATATAGGCGTAATTATGTACCGTAAATATAGTATATAACTTCATGTGATATGATGCCTCGCTTTATATATCGTGTTTTTATTATTGTATTACTGTCGTTTATGGGGTGTTCGTCGCAGCGAACTGCTCCCGATGCGGAGATTTGTGTTTCGATTGCACCGCTGCGTTCGCTTGTCGAACGTATCGCGGGCGACGATTTCCGCATCGAGGTGCTGGTGCCGGTTGGCGTTTCGCCCGAGACCTTCGATCCTACGCCCCGTCAGCTGGTAACATTGCACGAGGCGCGGATGGTCGTTGCGGTCGGACTGCTCGATTTCGAGCGAAGCTATCTCGCACCTTTGGCCGACTCGTCCCGCGTCGTCACGCTCTGTCGGGGTATCGAATCGATAGGCGGTATTCAGGGCGCCGACGGTGATGTGGTCGGTGCCGATCCGCACGTGTGGCTGTCGCCTCGTGAATTGCGCCGTATGGCGGCCAATCTCTACGATGCACTCTGCCGCATGGCTCCCGATTCGACAGGGTATGCAGCGGCTTACCGTGCACTTGACGAGGAACTTGCAAGACTCGATGCCGAGACGGCCGAGAGTCTGCGCGAGCATGGCGTACGCGTGTTCTATATCTACCACCCTGCTCTGGGCTACTATGCGCGCGCCTACGGGCTGGAGCAGGTTGCCGTCGAAACGGAGGGCCGCGAGCCATCTGCGCGGCGGCTTGCCCGGCTTATTGCCCGTGCCAGGGCGGATGGTGTAAGGCGACTCCTTTACGAACGGCAGTTCCCGCAATCGGCCGTCGAGGCCTTCTGCAATGACATCGGAGCCGAGGCGGCGGTCATCGACCCGCTCGAGGAGGATGTGGTGGAGAGCATCCGTCGAATCACCGATCTGATAGTCGCGCCATGAATCGTCCGCTTGTATCGCTGAGAGGCGTAGGCGTCGACTACGACGGCTGCGAGGCGCTCCGCGGGGTCGATCTCGATATCTATCCCGACGATTTCCTGGGAATCGTGGGACCGAACGGTGGCGGCAAGACGACCCTCGTGCGGGCTATTCTCGGACTGATACCCCACTCCGGCCGCATCGAGTACGCCCCCGAACTGTTTCGAGGCCGCGAGCGGCTTATCGGCTATATGCCGCAGCTTTCGGGATTCGACCGGGCCTTCCCTATCTCTGTCGAGGAGACGGTTCTTTCGGGGCTGCAGGGCTGTAAGGGCCTTTTCGGGCGATATACCCGGGCGGACCGCCGGCGGGTACATTCGCTGCTCGAGGCGGCGGGCATCGGCGAGCTGGCGGACCGGAGTGTCGGCGAGGTCTCGGGCGGACAGTTGCAGCGGGCGCTGTTGTGCCGTGCTGTGGTCTCCGGACCGAAACTGCTGCTGCTCGATGAACCGACGAATTTCGTGGACAACCGCTTCGAAAGAGAGCTCTACGTTACGTTGCGCGAGCTGAGCGGCCGGATGGCCATCGCGATGGTTTCGCACGATATAGGAATCGTTTCGAGTGTCGTCCGGACGATCGTATGCGTGAACCGTACGCTTCATCGTCACGATTCGAACCGTATCACCGAAGAGCAGCTCCGTGCCTACGACTGCCCTATCCAGCTCATGACACACGGCGACGTACCCCATACCGTGTTGTCGAAGCATCCCGGTTCCGACGATATGCGGTAGCCTGCAGCGTTTCGGTACGGTCGAAACGAGACGGCGCGGTCCCTAAGGAC
>CASELE010000002.1 GCA_949288735.1 uncultured Alistipes sp. | reverse complement strand
GGGCGGCACTCCCCTCTCGGCGGCTCCGGCTCAAACCGCCGGACCGCAAGCCGCGGCTCCTCACAGGCACGGCACAGGGGCGACGGCGCGCGGCGACACCCGGGGGAAAGCCGCCGCCTACCGCGCCCGCTTGGCCCGCTTGGCCATGGCCGAGGCGAAGACGAATTCGTTCAGTTCGCGGTTGTCGGCATGGAGAATCTCCTCCTTGGTCCCCTCCCACCACTTGCGCCCCTCGTGGATGTAGACGACCTTCTCGCCGATCTCCATCACCGAGTTCATGTCGTGGGTATTGACGATGGTCGTGATGCGGTACTCCTCGGTAATCTCGCGGATCAGGTTGTCGATCACCACCGCCGTCCGGGGGTCGAGGCCCGAGTTGGGTTCGTCGCAGAAGAGATATTTCGGGTTGAGCACGATGGCCCGGGCGATGGCCACGCGTTTGATCATGCCGCCCGACAGTTCGGCCGGATAGAGGCCGTTGGCATCGGTGAGGCGCACGCGCTGCAGGCAGAAGTTCACCCGGTCGCGCTTCTCGGCGGCCGACTGTTCGGTGAAGAGATCGAGCGGCAGCCGCACGTTCTCCTCGACCGTCGAGGAGTCGAGCAGCGCACCTCCCTGGAAGATCATGCCTATGTCGCGGCGAATAGCCTTCCGCTCGCGGAATCCGAGCTTCGTGAAATCGGTATCGTCGTACCAGACGCTCCCCGAGTCGACCTCGTGGAGCCCCACGAGACTCTTCAGCAACACGGTCTTGCCCGAGCCGCTGCGGCCGATGACCAGGTTGGTCTTGCCCGTATCGAACTCCACGCATATGTCGTCGAGCACGGTACGCCCCTCGAAACTCTTGCAGAGGTGCTCCGCACGTATCATATCAGCAGGATTTGCGTCAGGATGAGGTTGAATATCATGATCGCGATCGAGCAGGCGACCACCGCCCGCGTCGAGGCGCGTCCCACCTCGAGCGAGTTGCCGCGCGCGTAGTAGCCGCAGTAGGCCGAAATGGAGGCGATGAGATAGGCGAAGAACGCCATCTTGATGAGCGAGTAGACAATCGAATAGGGGCGGAAGTCGGTCAGCAGACCCTCCACATAGTCGGCCGGCAGCATGATGCCCGTAAGGGCCGAGATGCCCCAGCCGCCGAGCACGCCGATGAGTATCGAGAGAATCGTCAGGAAGGGAAAGAAGCAGACCGCCGCCACGATCTTGGGCAGAATAAGGTACGAGGCCGAATTGACCCCCATGATTTCCAGCGCGTCGATCTGTTCGGTGATGCGCATGGTGCCGATCTCCGAGGCGATGTTCGACCCCACCTTGCCGGCGAGAATCAGCGCCACGACCGTCGACGAGAACTCCAGAATCATGGTCTCGCGCGTGGCATAGCCCACCAGCGAGCGGGGAATGAAGGGCGATTCGAGATTGATACACATCTGCAGCGTGATGACCGCACCGATGAAGACCGAGATGATGGCCGTCAGACCGATCGAGTCGAGGCCCAGCGCCTCCATTTCGCGCACGATGCGGCGGCGGTAGATGGCCCCCTTCTCCGGACGGGAGAAGACCTTGCCCATCAGCAGGCAGTAACGGCCGATCTGCTCGAAAAACTTCAGCATATACTCTCCATTTCCGACTCCGGACTACCGCGGCTCCTCGGGAGTCTTCGTCTCCTCGAAATCGACGTAGTCGCCCACGTCGTCGGCCACACGCCGCCTGGGAGCATCGGCCGTACGGTAGACCCGCACCTCTCCCTCGCCGGCGTTCCGCTCCGACGAGGCGCCGGCACCCGGGCCGAAGCGCTCCTCCATCTCGCGCTGCAGACGCCGCAGGCGCCACCGCAGCATGAAGACGGCGACGGCCCCCAGCAGCAACATGCCGAGAATGAAATAGAGGACGAAGACCGCTATTCCCTTCAATACGGCAGGCGCCGCAATCGCGAGGAAAAGAATCAGCAGGCACAGCAGCGGATTGCGCCGCACGAAGCCGACTGCCGCGTCGATGATTGCCTTCAGAAACTCCATATCCGGTCCGGGTGATTGATTTTACAAAGGTATAAAATTTATGGGGAATCCAATTAAATGTCGTAATTTTGGTGCCGTAACGAACACAATTCAGGCTGTATCATGCTCAACGAACTCACCGCCATCTCACCCGTCGACGGCCGCTACCGCTCGAAGACGGAGCCCCTCGCCGCCTACTTCTCGGAAGGGGCCCTCATCCGCTACCGCATCCGTGTGGAGGTGGAGTACCTCATCGCGCTCTGTGAAATACCCCTTCCGCCGCTCGCGGACATCGACCCCGCCCGCTTCGACGCCCTGCGCGGACTCTACCGCGACTTCAGCGACGCCGACGCCGCCCGCGTGAAGGAGATCGAAGCGGTCACCAACCACGACGTGAAAGCCGTCGAATACTTCGTCAAGGAGCGGATGGAGGCCCTGGGCCTCGGCCGCTATGCCGAATTCGTCCACTTCGGCCTCACCTCGCAGGACATCAACAATACGGCCATACCCCTCTCGCTGAAAGAGGCCCTCGCCGCGGTCTGCTACCCCGCCCTGGAGAAGGTGCGCGACAAGCTGGCCGCCATGGCCGGGGAGTGGCACGGCATCCCCATGCTGGCGCGCACCCACGGACAGCCCGCCTCGCCCACCACGCTGGGCAAGGAGTTCATGGTCTACGTCGAGCGGCTCGAGAAGCAGCTCGCCCAGCTTCACGAGCTCCCCATCCCGGCCAAGTTCGGCGGTGCCACGGGCAACTTCAACGCCCACCACGCCGCCTACCCCGCAACGGACTGGGCAGGTTTCGCCGACCGCTTCGTCAACGGCACGCTGGGACTCTGCCGCTCGCGTTACACCACGCAGATCGAGCACTACGACAACCTCGCCGCCCTCTTCGACGCCCTGCGTCGCATCGACACGCTGCTCACGGACCTCTGCCGCGACATGTGGATGTATATCTCCGAAGAGTATTTCAAGCAGCGCATCAAGGAGGGCGAGGTAGGCTCGAGCGCCATGCCCCACAAGGTGAACCCCATCGACTTCGAGAACGCCGAGGGCAACTTCGGCATCGCCGGCGCCCTCTACGGCCACCTCTCGGCGAAGCTTCCCCTCTCGCGGCTGCAGCGCGACCTGACCGACTCGACCGTGCTGCGCAACGTCGGCGTGCCCATAGCTCACTCGCTCATCGGTCTGAAATCGCTCCTGAAGGGTCTCGACAAGGTGATTCTCAACCGCGAGGCGCTCGACCGCGACCTGGAGGCCAACTGGGCCGTAGTGGCCGAGGGTATCCAGACCATCCTGCGGCGCGAAGGCTATCCCCGGCCCTACGAGACGCTCAAGGCCCTCACCCGCACCAACGCCCACGTGACCAGGGAGTCGATCGCCGCCTTCATCGAGACGCTCGACGTCTCCGAAGCCGTAAAGAGCGAACTCAGGGCCCTCTCGCCGCAGAGCTACACGGGCATCTTCCGGTAACGGCATACGGCGTCGCATGCACCGCGGAGCCGCCATCGTGCTCCGCATGGTCCGAAAACCCGCGGCTTGAGCCGCGGGTTTTCTCTTCGGCACGGACTTTGCCCCTCTGCGGACAGCTGATGTGTCGGAGACACACAGCGAGGTTTCTTCATTTATTAAGTTTGGGTTAGTAGTTACGGAGGTCCTCCTCCGGGGGCGGCAGGCAATCGCGACGATTCCCTGCCGTTTTTTCGTCCCCTCCCCGCAACAGGCCGCAGCTCCCGTCCGGACAGGAACGGGATCAACGGCCCGGGCCGCCCTCCGTCGGGAGGGCGGCCCGGGAACACGGCCGGCGCGGAAGGCCGGTCCGGTCAGTCGTCGTAGTCGACCAGCGCGAGATGCTTCCGGTCGAAGGTCAGCTCCACCGAATTGGTCAGCTCCACCTCCCAGCCGCGCCGGTCGCGGGCGATGCCGCAGACCTGCACCCCGGCGAAGTTGCGGGCGACAAAATCGGCAATCGGTGCGGGGAGCGTCTCGGAAGGTACGGGGCGAATCCGGCTCTCCACGCTCAGCCATTCGCCGTTGCGGCGGAATTCGATGCGCGTGCCATCGGCGAAGAAGGCGACATAGCGCACCCGCAACTCCTCCACCTCGCAGCGCGCCAGCACCACGCCGGACTCCGGATAGCAGCGGTCGAGGAAGGCACGGGCCGCGGCCGGCAGTTTCGACTCGGGCACGGGACGCTCATACTCCACGGCCCAGGCGCCCCAGAGGAGAAGCGCCGCCGCGGCAACCCCCGCGAGCGGCCAGAGCCAGCGCTTCAGGCGGGGGTTGCGGGCATTCGTACCGGCACACTCAGTCATCGTACCCGATTACGTTGAAGCGGTTGTCGAACTCGATCTCCAGTCCGTTCGAGAGCTCCACCTCCCACGTGTAGGCGTTGCGGTCGATCTTGCGCACGTACTGTCCGGGGAAGTTGCTGCGGGCCACGTAGTCGGCGATCTGCGGCGGCACGATGGCGGCCGGCACGGCCTCGTAGCGGCGCTCCACGCTCGACCACTCGCCGTCCGAGCGGAAATCCACCTCAGTACGGTCGGTATAGGTTACCTCGTACTCCGAGCCGATGAACTTCGGATCCTCCACGGCGAAGGCGAGGGTCAGGTTGCCGAAGTGGGCGGCGAGAAACTGCCGGGCCCTGTCGGGCAGCTGGTCGATCGAAATCGGACGCTCACGGCCGTCGGCCTGGGCGGTTGCGATGCCCGCGAGAAGCAGGGCGGCTGCAAAAAAGATCTTTTTCATGACTTTGGGTTTTAAGGGGTGATACATCGGTATCCTTTACGGGGACAAAGTTATCATTCGATTTTGTAGCGAATCTGAAATCCCGGGCTGCTCCGCAGGGAGCGGTCCGCGGGCTCCGGCTCCGGAGGTCAGTCGTCGATGCCGATCAGTCCGCCGCGGCGGTCGAAGGTGAGCTCCAGACCGTTCGTGAGCCGCACCTCGTATTCGCCGTGATCCTCGCGGTCGATACGCAACGCCGCGACGCCGGGGTAGAGTTCGGCGATTTTCCGGCGTATCGCCTCGGGCAGAATCGCCTCGGGCACCGCCGCGTAGCGGCAGTCCACCTCGCTCCAGTCGCCGTTGCGGCGGAACTCCACCTTGGCGCCTCCCGTGAAGACCACCTCGTAGCGGGTCTTCTCCAGAAAATCGCGTTCCCGCTTGGCGAAGGCGACCTGTTCGCCGGCAAAGTGATGCCGGATGAAGAGCTGTGCCCGCTGGGGCAGCTGCTCGAGGGTCACGGCCCGATCGCTGTCGGCGCATGCGGCCGTCGTCCCTGCGAGGAGGGCAGCGGCCAGAAGTGTCATCATCCTTTTCATATCCGTTCGTTTTTATCGGTTCGCGGGCGGGACCATCCGTTCCGCACTACAAAGTTCGGGCCCGATTCTGAAACGATTCTGAAATGGGCCGCCGCGGGCCGTTTTTTCGGCCGCCGCCCGCTCCCGCCGGACGCGGGCAGGAGACAGCGGCGGGTCAGAGGCCCCGCAAGGAGCCGGCCCGCCGCAGAGAGGCCGCCGGGTCAGAGGCCCGAGACGGTGAAACGATGGCGGCCGTCGACGAAGCGGTACTCCACGCGCAGGGCGCAGCGGTCGGCCGCGGCCCGCACCAGCGCCAGTCCGAGGCCCGTCGACCCTTCGGCACGCTTCGGTCCGCGGTAGAATCGGTCGAAGAGTCTGTCGGCATCGAGCGGCTCCGCCCCCTCGTTCTCGAAGTGAAGCGTGCGCCCCTCGGCACGCACCTCGACGGCCGCCCCCTCGGCGCTGTGGAGATAGGCGTTGCGCAACAGGTTCGAGACGAGAACCGAAGCCAGCGTCTCGTTGAGCCGCACGACGAAGCGCCCGGGCACGGAGAGCGTGCAGCGTATGGCGCGGGCGGCGTAGATCTCGTCGTAGAGCTCCTTCAGCTCGCGGAGCATCGCCGCGAGGTCCACCTCCGCGAGGTCGGGGAACTGCCCGTTGTCGATCTTCGTGAGCAGCAGCAGAGTCTTGTTGAGTCGCACGATATGGGCCAGCGTGCGTTTCATCTGTACCAGTTCGCCCATCTGCTCTTCGCTCAGTTCGGTCTGGTCGAGCAGCCAGTCGATACGTCCGCCCAGCACGGCGAGGGGGGTCTGCAGCTCGTGCGACGCATTGCCGATGAACTGCTTCTGCTGCTCGAAGAGCAGGGCCGACCGCTCGGCCGACTGGCGGAGCGCCCCGCTCAGCCTCCGGAACTCGACCACGTGCGGATCCTCGGGCACGGGAGCGCAGCTGCGCCCGGGCGTGAATCCGTCGAGCCAGTGCAGCAGGGCATAGAGGGGGCGCAGGCTGCGGTAGAAGACCCACACCGTGACGCCGACGATGCCGACGAGCAGCGTCACGTAGAGCAGCACGATCCACCAGAGCACCGTCCGCAGCAGATCCTCCTTTTCGAAGGTGGGAGTCGCCACGCGCAGTTCGTAGTACTGTCCCGAGGCATCGCGGAAGAGCGAGGTGCGCACGCGCGCCGGCTCGGTCTCCTCCTTCTCGGGGATGTAGACCTCGGCGTCGTAGTAGTCGATCCAGGGACGTACGGCGGCATACTCCTCGTCGACGGGGAGTATCGTATAGCTGTTGTTCGACCCCTCGTTGGTGCGGGGCAGAGGCTCGCCGGCGAGCATGCGGACGATGATGAGTTCGGAGTACTCCTCGAGCGCATCGTCCGCCTCGTCGTTGATCTCGTCCACGAGCGTATAATGGAAGAGCGCGGCCCAAAGCGCGAGCAGGGGCGTCAGCAGCAGCACGAGACGCAGGGTTATTCGGCCGGTCAGTTTCATGGTTCGGGTTGCGGTTGCCGCCGCCCGCGGCGCGGCGGGCGCGAAGGAGGGATCAGGGTTCGGGGGCTATCAGCTTGTAGCCGAAACCGTATACGGACTTGAGTTCGATGTCGGCCCCGGCCTCGGCCAGGCGGCGCCGCAGGTTCTTCACCTGCGCGTAGACGAAGTGGAAGTTGTCCGCCTGGTCCACGTGGTCGCCCCAGACCGCCTCGGCCAGCACCGCCTTGTCGACCAGATGGCCCGGGCGCTGCATGAAGTAGGCCAGTATGTCGAACTCCTTGCGCAGCAGCGGCATCTCGGTGCCGGCCACCTCCACGCGGCAGCTCTCGGGGTCGAGCCGCACGTTGCCCAGCTCGAAGGTGCGGCGGCCGCCGGCGCGGCTGCGGCGCGCGACGCTGCGGATGCGGGCCGTGAGCTCCATCATGTGGAAGGGCTTGGCCAGATAGTCGTCGGCGCCGAGTTCGAGCCCGTGGACCTTGTCCTCGAGCGAATCCCTGGCCGAGATGATGATTACGTTCTCGCGCTTGTCCTCGGCCTTGAGCCGTTCGAGCAGCCGCAGACCGCTGCCGTCGGGCAGCATGATGTCGAGCAGCACGCAGTCGTAGGCGTAATCCGCCAGCTTGCGGTCGGCCGCGGCATAGCAGTCGGCCGTCTCCACCACGCAGCGTTCGCGCTCGAGCGCCCGCTGCATCAGCTCCCTCAGCGAGGGTTCGTCCTCCACGATCAGTATCTTCATTGCGGCTTCGGTCGGTTATCCGATACAAAGGTACGCCATCCTTTTTGAAAAGAATCCGAAACAGGACGAAAAGAGGGGGTGCCGGACCGGGTCCGGCACCCCCTCGAGGGGTTCGGGACGCCGCGGCGCCCCTCACGGTTCATCCTACTCGAGCTCCGCGCTCAGGTCCGGACGGAAGGTGAGCGCGCCCACCTGCGAAGGATGCAGGATGACGGGCTCTCCGACCTTCATGCTGCTGCGCGTTGCGGGAGCCAGAGTGGGCGTCGGCTTGTTATCGCTGACGATCCACTCGAGAATCCACTGGAAGGCCACCTCGTTGCGATTACCGAAGTCGAAGATCGCGTACTCGGTCTCCAGCGCCGTACGCACGTCGGGCACGAAGCCGTCGGCGTAGTCGCCCTCGTTGTTGCAGTTGGTCGAGCGGAAGGTCACGGGACGGAAGATGTACGACGTGGTGCCGCTCGTTGCCGAGAGCACCTCCATGCCCACGTTCTTGCCGTGCGTGCGCTGGCCGACGAGACGGACGTCGATGCCGAGGCCGCGCAGGCCGTTCACCAGCATCTCGCTGGCCGAAGCCGTGTCGTAGCCGCCGACCACGTACACGCGGTCGAGGTTGACCGAAGCCTCGAGCGCCTGCTCGATCTGGGGATAGCCCTCCGCGAGGTCGGGCACCTGGCTGTTGCCGATGCGGTAGATGCCGCGCTGCTCGAGCGTGGGATCGGTCTCCAGACGCGAAGCGTTGTACTTCGACTGCGAGAAGATCTGGTCGCGGTAATCCGGACCGGCGATCAGGGTCGCGAGCATCGTGCTCGACATCACCACGCCGCCGCCGTTGTAGCGGAGGTCGATGACCAGTTCGTCGATGCCCTCGTTCTTGAACTCGCGGAAGGCCTCGATCAGCTGGTCGTCATAGGCCATGATGAACTGCCAGTAGCTGAGGTAGCCGATCTTCACCGTCTTGCCCCCCACCTCGTAGCTGAGCACGTCGCTGAAGAAGATGGGGTTGTTCGGATAGCTGGCCGCCGTCAGGGTGTACGTGGTCTCCTCCTCGAAGATGGGCAGGCCGTTCTCGTCGGCCTGGGCGATACCCGTCGCGGGATCCACGCGGATGTCGCGCGTGGCGACCTCCACCGAACCCGACGTATAGCTGAGGGCGCTCAACAGGGTGTTGTACGACATCTTCGTCAGCTCGTTGCCGTTGATGCGGGTGATGTAGCTGCCTCGGTGTATGCCGGCCTTGGCGGCGGGCGAGTCGGGGAAGACGGCCATCACGGCGATACCGATCTTGGCGTTCGACGTAGCGTCGAGCGCCATGGGATAGAGGCCGTGGAAGCCGAAGCCGCTGAAGTTGCTTGCATCCAGACCCGAAGGCAGATCCTGGCGCGTGGCGGGAGCCGATGCGACACCTGCCGAGTTCGAGATCTCGAGTACCGAGAAGTACTCGCGGCCCTGGCCGACGGTGATGTTGTCGTCCCCGTCACGGCCCCAGCCGCCGTCCTCGATGTTGATGTGGTCGAATTCGGCATCCACCAGTTCGATACCCGACTGGAGGAAGGTCTGCGGATCCTGCTCGGCGAAACGTTCCATCATGTTGAGCGTATCCCACTCCTTGTTCCAGAGATACATCGTGCACATCGTCTCGTCGATCCAGTCGTTGAGCGTCTTCGTATCGCCGCCGCCGCCCTGGCCCGTCTGACGGATCTGCGTGAGGGTCTCCTTGGCGAAGCCCTCGACCGTGATCTCGATCAGGCCGCTGCGCAGGCCCGAAGTGTTGTTCGCCTCCACGACTACGGCGACCTCGTTCTGGCCGGCCGCGCCGCTCGTCGGCGTCACGGTGATCCACGAGCGCGACGGCTCGATGGTCCACGCCCCCTTCGCGTCGAAGGTGACGGGGAACGACTCGCCGGCCTGGATGACCGGGGTGGTCGCTTCGCAGCTCTTCGAGTTGAGGCCCGAATCCGCTACGGGGTCATCCTTCTCGCAGGAGGCGAAGCTCAGGGCCGCCAGCGCGAAGGCGCATGCAAAAAAGACTCTTTTCATAGAAATCGGTTTTGTTGTGTTTAGTTCTTCGGATCGACGGGAGGAACTTCGCCGCCTTCGCCTTCGCCTTCCCCTTCATCGGGACCCGGCGCGGGCTCGCTGCCGTTCGAATACTGCGACTTGACGCCCTCGACGCGCTCGACGTTGTACTTGCCGTCCTTGCCCTTGACAACGAAGATCAGACGATACTCGACGTTGTTGGTGAGGACGATCTCGGGAGTCGTCCAGGCCGAGCTGCCCGAGTGGTACCACTGCGCCGCGTCGGTCTGCGACTTGGCCGAATTGATCAGCTTCTGGTAGTCGTTGGTGATCGACGCCGAGGTATTGTCGCACCACGCCCACATCTCGGCACAGTCGGACCCGGGGGTGATGCTCAGCGTGGCATACTCCGTACCCGTCGGCACACCGTTCACTACGGCCTGCTCCGAGGAGGCGCGCTCCCAGCTCGCGACCTTGGCCGTGCCGGTCACGTCGTACTTGGGGGTCGTGAACTCCACCTTGCCCATCGGCGAGAAGGTGCCGTCGGTGTACTTCAGCACGGCGAAGAAGTTGTAGTTCGTGTTGGCGTCGAGGTTCTGCTGCAGCGGGAAGCGCGTTCCGAGCTGCAGGGCCGAGACCTTGACGGTCTGGCCGTCGGTGTAGGTCATCGGATCGGCCGACAGACGCACGCGTATCGAGTCGGCACGGCTGAAGAGAGGAGCCTGGCGGAAGGCGAAATCCGACAGGTTCACGTAGCGGATCTCGTCGACGCTCTCGCGGTCCACCTCGCCGAAGTCGATGGTGATGCGGGCGGAGGTCTCGGGGCTCAGCGAATAGGCCTCGTAGGCCAGCGTGAAGGGAGCCGGCTCTTCGGGCTTCACGGGGGTGGTGAAGTTCTCGGTGAAGTGCTCGCTCTCGTTGTCGTTCAGGCCGTCGTTGATGGCGTAGACCTCGAGCGTGTACTCGGTGAGGGTGCGCAGCTTGTCGATCGTGATCTTCATCGGGCCGTCACCCTCGGCGGCCTGCTCGCTGAACTGGGGCTCCGCTCCGGGCAGGTAGGCGGCGTAGCGGTAGGCCTGCACGAGGCCGCTCACGCGCGACACCTCGAACGACACGCTCTCGTAGGTGATCTCGATGTTCTCCACGCGGATGACGGGCAGCTCCGACTCGACCGCGGCGGTCGTCTCGAAGGCCTGCGTACGCTCGGCGCTGCGCGTCTCGCCGGCGCAGGCCACGGCCACCAGCGTGTAGGAGGTTTCGGGCTCGAGGCCCGTGATGACGATTGCGTCGTCGGCCGTCGCGCTCTCCACGCGCGTCAGCTCGCCTGTGCCGCCGGCCTCGTAGTCCGAGGTGAGGAAGCAGCCGTACTCGTAGGCGTCGGCGTTGGAGAGCGAGAGGAAGAAGCTGACGCTCTCGGCGGCGGGGGTCACCTTGCTGATGGATACGACCGGCGTCGGAGCGGGTTCGGGTTCGGGCTCGTCCGAATCGCCGCAGGCCGCGAGGGCGAGGGGCGCGACGAGGAGCCAGAAGAGTCTGTTCAACGTTTTCATGATAGTGCGTCTTTTGTTTGAAACATGTGCCCACCTCCGAAAGAAGCTGCTCGTGCCCGGGGCAGAGCAGCTTCCTTTCGAAGAGAGGCGCGGGAATTACTTCGCGCGGATAAGCAGTGCCGGGTGCTCGATACCCGTAGCGGTGTGGCCGGTCAGCGGCCTGGCCTCGACGGGAGTGGCGGCACGGCGAGCCTCGTACTTGGCTGCGACCTTGGCCAGGAGGGCCTGTGCGTCCGCCGAGAACTGGTCGGTGATCTCCTCCATCTGCAGCGTAGCGAGGTCGAGACGGAGCACGTAGAGCTTGCTGCGGTAGGCCTCGCCCGTCTCCGCGTTCTGCGAACCGTAGGCCATGGCCACGGCCAGCATGTTGTCGGTGATGGTCGTAGGACCGAGGATGATGGGGGTACCCACGTTCTCCATACCGCCCTCGTTGCCGAGCAGACGCTCCCACAGCGCGGTGGCCTTCTCCTCGTTCGTCGACTCGACGCCGTCGGGCAGCACGCTGTAGACGTCGGTCTCGGTGATGATCATGAAGCGCATCCGCGTAGCGTCTTCGTTGGGCACGAAGCGTACGGTCCACGTCATGCTGGCCTGGTCCACGATGCAGCTGGCGAGGTCGAAGCTAACCGTCGGGTTGGGACCGCCCTCGTTGTCCTTCGTCGTGAAGTCCGCGTACCGCACGGGGGTCAGCTTGCCCTCCCAGGTCTCGGCCAGGGCGAAGCAGGTGAACTCGGCGTCGGACTCCATCGAGGTGAAGGTGTAGCTGCCCCAGTCCTCCTTCGAGATCTCCTTGGCGGCGCAGGTGAAGACGTTGCCCCTCTGGATCAGGTAGGCTGCCGTGTTGGCGGCGTTCGCGGGATCGGTCAGATGACCCCAGTTCTGGCCCGTATCGGGATCGACATACTCTTCGTCGTTCTTGTAGAGGGCGGCGAACCAGTAGCAGGCGATCTTATCCTCGTCGGGATAGAACTCGACGGTGGCCTGCGACTTGTTGATGTTCGTTATCTTGATATCGAAGAGACCCTCGCTCTCGTCCATGAACCCGGCCTCGCCGTATACCGGAATGGGCTTCGGATCGGGGAAACCGATCGAATCCATCGGTTCGATGATGTCGGCCTGGAAGTTACGCGCCGATACGTACATGTAGTTGTGCACGCCCGGGGAGATGTACTGGAACTGATCGAAGGTGTCGGGACCTACGACCCAGCCGCCGTTCTGGATAAGGTCTGCGGCGTTGACGGGCACGCCCGCCGTGTTGGGCTGGAGGCTGTAGTAGACGTTGGCCGTCGTTGCGGGGTCGAACTCCAGACGGAACCGCACGGCATAGGCCGAGATGTCGCCGAAGGTGTACTCGTACGAGGGGGGAACCGCATTGGGATCCTTCTCCTTGAGCTTGTAGTAGGCGATGGCGGGCACGGGATACATCTTCATGTTCACGTCGCGGGCCACGCCGACCGTCGCGATCTCGTTGCTGGAGTCGGCATCGAAGCCCCAGTTCAGCGCCTGGTCACGATAGGTGAGGACGTTGCCGAAATCGGGGTCGACGGTGCAGTTCTCGATCGAGATGGGCGAGCCGGCGAACGAGCTGATCACGTTGCAGAGCTTCTCCTCGCTGAAGACCTCGAGGAACTCGCGCACGTGGGCGCCGGGCAGCGTCATCATGTTGAAGTAGGCGGCATCCTCGTTCGGGATGAGGACACCCTGCGAGGCACGGTAGTTCACCACACCCTCGACCTGGACGCGGGGGCTGCCCACCAGTTCGCCGGGATCGGCCGTGCGGACGAGCAGCTGCGTGTACTCCGAGGGGTTCTCACCGTCGGGCGTCAGACAGCCCCACACCATGATGTAGTACTCCGTGTCGGGGAAGAGGACGGCCTGCTGGAAGATGGTCTCGCTCGACGAGAAGGCGCGCTCGCCGTTCCACGTGCCGGCGCCCGAACCGTCGGTGGCGAACATGCGCTCCTTGGCATAGTCCGTGGCGGTGAGATCGGGACGCTCCTTCTGCTGCTCCCAGAGGTCGTTTTCGAAACGGTCGGCCATCATGATCTCGCAACGGTACGAGAGGCACTCCGAGTTGGGGACGATGGTCCACTCGAAGGTCGTGTAGTCCGTCAGGTCGAGTTTGATGTTGGCACCCTCGGCCGTCAGGGCGTTCGCCTCGGTAAGGTACTCCTTCTCATCCTCACCGCCCGGACCGGGCTGAGGATCGTCCTTCGAGCACGACGCGGTCAGCGCGGCGCACGCCGCGAGGACCGGAAGCCACTTGAAAAAGCTTTTCATAGCGTACAATTGGTTAAGAGTGTAAAAAGAAAGTTAGTTGGTTTGGTTTGGTTTGTGTTTATCGGGATGACCGCCCGCCGGCATGCGGCCCGGAGGCCGCACGCCGGCCGACGCTCTACTCCTCCGTGTTGTACTCGTAGTCCACCGAGCCGCCGTCGGCCGGGCACTCCACCACGTTGTTGATGTAGTTCATGCCGTCGGTCGCATAGGCCACCACGACCAGGTTCTCGAGCTTCCAGCCCTCGTCCAGGGCGACCGTCCACTCCTTCGTGGCCTCGCCGTCGGCCTCGAGCGTGCCCAGCGAATCGCCCAGCGGCGACGCCGAGAGCATGGCCCGCACCACCTCGTTGTGCACGTAGCCCTCGCCGTTGTCGACACCGCTCTGCGGATAGTCGGGGAAGAGGAGGCCGTTCTCGAGCACGTAGACCGCCATGGCGTACTTGCCGCCCGCGTTGGTCTTCAGGCCCGTGGTGATCTTCAGGCTGTTCGAGGCCTCGTCATAGACCGACGAGAGCTTGATGCCGCACGTGGCCGAATAGAGCTGGCGCGAGTCGTTGTACCACTGCGACCACTGCGACGTCAGCGTACCCGACGAGTATGCGCGCAGGTCGGTGACGACGAAGGGATAGCCGCCCGAGGCATCGGGGAAGAGCGACTCGAGGGCCGTCGACGCGGGCGTGATCATCGGATCCTCGCCCATGCCGGCGCCGTGGAAGGCCATCGAGACGATGCGGTCCGGACGGTTGCGCTTCATCTCCTTGATCGCCTCCGCCGCCTGCGGGCAGAACGAGCACTTCACGCTCGTGATCTCCATCATGCAGACACGGCGGTAGAAGATCTCCTCGACGAGGCCCGTAACCGACACCTCGACCGTATTCGACACCTCGCCGTCGAGCGAGGCGACGAACGAGTAGGTGCCCGGAATCTCGGTCGAGAAGCGGAGCCCCTGCAGGCGCGACTGGGCGCCCGAAGGATCGGTCATCGTGATGGTCGCGCGCGTCGAGACGTTGACCTTGCTGCTGTTCTGTACCTTGAAGGTGACCTCGTCGGAGCCGTTGGCCATGATCGTGGTGCGGCTCGCCTCGAGCAGGAGCGAGGCCTCGCCTTCGGGGGTGTCGCCGCTGCTGCTGCCCTCGCAGGCCGTCGCCACCGCGAGAGGCAGGGCGAGCAGGGCGAGGTTGCGGATGATATGCTTCAGGTTCATAGTCGTTGTACGGTTGTTAGTTGTTATTCGTTGTAGGCGTAGTCGACCGTATCGTTCAGGCCCTCGGTCGTGGCGGCGTTGTTGCCGCGGAACGAACCGCCCTCGGCGGGTTCGAGCACGCAGACCACCACGCGCATGTTCTCGGCCTTCCAGGCGGAGTTCACGTCGAACTCGAGCGAGAGCGAAGCCTCGCCGTCGGCCTCGATCATGCCGAGGCGCTCGCCCACCAGCGAGCTGGCGAAGCAGTGGCGCACCACGTTCTCGTGGATGTAGGTGCCGTTGGCGCCCTGCTGCTCGTAGGCGGTGCCGGGTGTGCCCTCGATGCCGTCCTCGACGAGGAAGGCGAGCAGGCGGTACTCGTTGGCGAACGAGGCCTTCACCGTCACGTCGACCTTGCCGTGGCGCGACGCCTCGTCATAGGTCGACGTCAGCTTCACGCCGCAGGCCGCGGGATAATCCGCGAGCGTCCGCTCCAGGTTGTCCACCGTGGTCTGGTAGGCCAGCGTGTTGTAGCAGCTCATGGCGGGATCCACGTCGAGGTAGAAGTTCGGCAGCCCCTGCGTCATGAAGACGTCGTTCATGTAGGAGAGGGTCTCCGAGATGAGCATCGGGTCGGTGAAGGGCGACATGTTCGTATGGAACGAGGCGATCACCAGACGCTCCGCCAGTTCCGGACGCTGCGACTCGAGCTGATGGATGGTGTTCATCATCTGCGGGCAGTTGTGGCAGCCCGTCGAGGTGAAGTACTGGCCCAGGATGCGGCGGTAGAAGACCTCCTCCGGACGATCGGCCTCGGTGGCCGTGATCGTCACGCGGTTCTGCGAGACGAGAGCCGGGTTCGAACCCGTATAGCGCGCCTCGAAGACATAGGTGCCCGCCTCGCGCGTACCGAAGATGGGCGACTGCTGGCGCTCGTTGACCGTCTCGCCGTTGCGCTCGACGAGCATGATGCGCGTATAGGCGTCGTTCGTGATGTCCACGTCGCCGTTCATCACCGTGAACTGCGCGCGGTCGGCGCCGTTGCCCAGGATCTCGGTCTTGTCGGCCGAAATCGTCACCACGCCCGACGGGGCGGGCGAATCCGAGGAGCCCGAGCAGGCCGCGAAGCCTGCGGCCAGGGCGAAGAGAACGAAACTGTTGAGAATACGTTTCATGGTCCTTCAGGTTTTCAGCTTTCCGTTACTCGTTGAGCACGTAGTCGGCCGAACCGCCGTCGACGGCGCAGCTGGCCACGTTGTTCACGTAGTAGGTGTTGTCGTCGTTCTTGGCCATCACGTAGGCCACGACGCGCAGATCCTCCACGCCGAAGTATTCGGGCTGCATGTGGCCGCCCACGTTGAACTTGATCGTGACGGGCTCGCGCTCCACACCGGCCTGGAGACCGCCGTCGAGACGGTCGCCCAGATATTCCGAACCCGCCAGCACCACGCCGTTGTGCACGTAGCTGGCGTCGGCGCCCTTCTGGGTCGCACCGCCCACGGCCTCGATGTTGTCGGCCACGAGCAGATAGCCCAGCGTGTACTCCGAGGCCACCTCGTTGGCGCCGGCCACCGTAACCACGACCGTAGCCTCCTGCTTGGCTTCGTCGTAGCTCGACGAGAGCTTGATGCCGCAGGTGGCGGGATAGTCGTAGAGCGAAGCCTCGATCTCCTGCATCAGGCGCGAGGAGTTGGCGCCGTTGATGCCGATGCGGAAATCGACCACTGCGGCGGGGAAGCCCATGATGCCGAAATCGCTGTAGATGGAGTTGAGCAGCTCGGTCGAGAAGGGGTCGACGTTACCGTCGTAGTCCGTATGGTAGGTCAGCACCTCCAGACGGTCGGGGTAGCGCTCGGCGAGCGACTCGAGCACCGTCGTCATGTTGGGGCAGTTGATGCAGCCCACGCTCGTCAGGTCGGCGATGAGCAGACGGCGCATGTACTTCTCGTACTCGCCGCGGTTCTGTGCCGTCACGGTCACCTTGTTGGAGAGCATGCCGTTGTAGCGGGCCTGGAAGGTCACGGGGCCGTTCGTCACCGACGTGTACTCCATGCCGTCGAGGAAGACGGCGTCCGCGTCGCCCTGCTCGCCGGGGATCAGGATGCGCACGCCCTGCATGCCGGTAATGTCCACGCCCGTATCGGTCGTCACGGTGAAGCGCACGGCATCGGCGCCGTCGGCCTCGATGGTCTCCTTGTCGACCGCGAGGGTGATGGAGGTGGCCGTCGACGGATCGCCGCCACCCTCTTCGCTGCCGCTGCAGGCCACGAATGCACCGCCCGTCAGGGCCGCAAGCGCGAGGATAAGATACTTTTTCATCTTCGTTTCGTTGTATTGCAAGTTTGTAGCGGCGTCGCTCCGGAGCGCGCCTCGCTTTCGTTTTCTATATATATAACGGTGCAGCGTCTGAAATACTGCATCGCGCCGACGCATCCCCTTCGGTTAGAAGGAGATGGTCATGGCGAAGTTGGCACCCGTATAGGCGGGCTGGATACGGCATACGCCGCCCGAGCAGACGTAACCCTCGCGGTTGCGGCCGTAGCTGAGCTGCAGACGCGTACGCGAATGGGCGAAGCTGACGCCGGCGTTGTAGTAGTGGAGCTTCGAGCTGCCGTGGTTGTACATGTCGCTCACGAAGACGCTCCACTTCGGGGCGAACGACGCCTCGAGCAGGCCGGCCATCCAATCCTTCTCGCCCTCCTTCGAGGTCAGGTACTGCAGTTCGAGGCGCAGCGAGAACATCGGCGTGAACTTGTAGAGGAAGTCGCCCACGATGATGTGCGAGAGCTCCGTATTGTCGCTCGTACCGTAGGTGGTGTTGCGCTCCTGCATCGAGTAGAGCAGGTTCATCTTGAAGTTGCGCGTCCACTGCTTCTCGATATCGGCGCTGAAGTCGCGGAAGAGCATGTGGCGCGTCTTGAAGATGCTGCCGCTCCCCTGCAGGCCGTAGTAGGTCGAGAAGTTGGCGTGCAGTTTCATGCCGCGGCGGCCGCCCAGCGCCGTACCGCGCTTCACGTTGTAGTAGACATCCACCTGGCCGCCGAGCTCGCCCGGAACGCCCAGACCGTTGTCGCCGGCCATCGGCGTGTAGGGATGGAGGTTGGTCAGCAGGTAGGTGTACTGCAGCGTCATGGCGGGAATGTAGTTGAAGACGTTCGTCGTGCTCGTGCTGTTGCGCGTGCCCCACGAATACATCCACTCCAGACGGCGGGCCGAGACGAAGAGGCCCAGACCGTGGCCGCTGTAGCCCAGCTCGACGAGCTGCGCGTTACCGCGACGTCCCTTGAAGCCGCTCTCCGAGGTGGCGTCCTGGTAGTAGTTCGTACCGTTGTCCACCCACTCGCCCTTGGCCATGAAGCCGCCGACCTCGTAGTTCACACGGGTCGAGAAGCCCGTCGAGCTGGGGGCCATGTCGCTGTTGCGCAGCGACTGCGGAAGCGCCTCGTAGTGGTTCAGGATCGAACCCTCGACCAGCAGCGTGGCATTCTGCGCGCCCCACATCTCCGAGAGGTTGAGGCTCAGGTCGGCACCGCGGTACTGCACGCCCGTATCGTAGGTCATGCCGAGGCGGGGCGTACCCCAGATTGCCTTGAAGGCCAGGTAGTTCTTGAAGTTGTAGGTGAAGCGGGCACCCATCAGCGCATTGTTCAGACCCAGCGCGCGGTCCTCCCAGGCACGGAAGAGCAGACCGCTGCCGAACTGATCGTAGAACGAACCCGCCGTAATCGAGAAGGAGTCGTCGACCCACGAAGCGTAGATGTTCGTGATGGCCGTGCCCTCGAAATCGGTCGGATAGCCATAGAGCAGCGGGAGGTAGCTCTCGAGCTGCAGACCGGCCGTGAACTTGTCACGGATATAGTCCACCTTCAGATAGTTGTTCGATCCGAAGCGGTCGTTGGGGACGTTGTAGTTGGGCACTTCGCCGTCGGCCACATAGTAGGTCGTGTTGGTCTCGAAGCTGCCGGTGAGGAATCCCTTCTTGTCGCCGGCCTCGTCGCCCTGGGCGAAAGCGGCGCCCGCGAAGAGCGTGCACGCCGCGAGGGTGAGCAGTTTTGCAGATTTCATCTGTCGGTCGTCTCCTTAGGATTACTGAAGCTTGAGCACCTGCTTGAGCAGCTCTGCCTCGCCGCCCGGGTTATAGCCCGTGTGCGAATAGACTACGTTGCCGTTGCCGTCCACCACGAAGACCTGCGGCACGAGGTTCACGTTCAGCGCACGCTTGAAGTCCTGGTTCTTGTCGTAGAGAACCGTGAAATCCGACCAGCCGTAGCCGCTGGCCATGGCCTTCGCCTTCGATGCCGAGCGGCTGTCGTCGATCGAGACGGCCACTACACGGAAATCGGCCTGATCGAGCCAATCCACCAGCTGATCGTTGATCGCGTTCAGCTCGCGGATGCAGGGCTTGCACGTCGTGGACCAGAACGAGATGATCATGGGCGTCTTGCCGTCGATGAGCGACGCGGTCTGGATCAGTTCGCCTTTCTCGTTCTCGATCTTGACATTAGGCATCCGATTCTGCGCCGTAGCCACCATGACGAGGCCCGTCAGAGCGGCAAGGGTCAGGAAGAGTTTTTTCATCATAACGAAACACTTTTTAGTTGTGTGAGTAGAATAATTGCTAACAAATGTAAGGAGGCGCAAGGAAAAAAGCAAAAAAACGCCGGATTTTTTTTCGGAGCACCGCCTCGCCGCCTGTTCCGTTCCGCCGGACGGAAGGCCGCTCCGGCCGGATCCGGCCGCTGGCAGACACGGCGCTTTCAGAACGGCAATTATTTGGTATGATTGTTATTACGACCCCTGTTCGCGATATTTCGAAGGAGTCGCCGCTGTCTCTTCCGGCCACGGAGACGGCCCGCGGAGGGCACGAAAAAAATTGCATTCTCCCTCACGGTCCGAAAACTCCGGACGACCATTTTAGCCGTACGTCGGTCCCGTCTCCGCATCGGGGAACACCCCGCGCATCGGAAGAGGGCCCGCACGGAACAGCGGCGGAGAGGTATCGGGACCGATACCTATATAAATATAGTTAATATAGGATACCTGCGCGGATGCGGCGGTTCAGAGAATCCGCAGGGCGATGCGTGCGCAGGCCTCGGCGTCGGCCAGGGCATGGTGGTGCGCCTCGAGCGGATAGCCGCATGCGGCCGAGACGGTCGGCAGACGGTGGTCGGGCAGACGGCGGCCGAAATAACGCCGCGCCGCCCGGCAGGTACAATAGAACAGATAACCGGGCCACTCCATCCCGTAGTAGTCGAAGCAGGCCCGCAGACACCCCTCGTCGAAGGGGGCGTTGTGGGCCACGAGCGGAAGGTCCGACAGGCGGGGCGCCACCTCGCTCCACACCTCGGGGAAGCGGGGAGACGAGGCCGTATCGGAGGCCGTCAGCCCGTGCACCGCCGTGCAGAAGCGGCTGTAGTAGTCGGGCGAGGGGCGGACAAGGCGGTAGAGCGTATCGACGATGCGCCCTTCGCGCACGACGACCACCCCCACCGAGCAGACGCTCGTGCGCTCGCGGTTGGCGGTCTCGAAATCGATGGCTGCGAAGTCGGTCATGGCACAAACAGAGCGAGGCCGCCCTCACCGGACGGCCTCGCTCGCATCGGACGGATTACTTCGTCTGAGCCTCGGCGGGCTGGGCAGCCTCCTCGCAGGGAGCCTCCTCGCAAGCGGCAGCGCAGCTGTCGGCCTGCTCGCAGCAAACCTCCTCGGTCTTCGTTGCGGCAGCCTCGGACTCCGCAGCGGCCTTCTTCGTGTTGGCGTTGCCACCGCAGCTGGCCAGCGAAAGGGCCGCTGCTGCAACGAAAGCAAACGTAAAGAACTTTTTCATCGCTTCGAACGTTTGAGTTATTGATTGTTTATCGCTCGCAAAGTTACTCATTCGCAGGAAATCCGCAAGAAAAAAGCGCGATACTTTTTCAAAAAGTCGGTTCGGCGCTCTCCTTCAGCACCAAATCGGCCACCGAGAGCTCCTCGCTGCGGGGAAAGGCCTTGGGAAAGGTGGCACGGATGCGTCCCATCAGCACGATCGCCTCTTCGGCCGTCACGCAGTCACCCGCCGTCACCGTGAAGTAGGGGGCGCTGTAGGAGATGTAGACCGGCACGGAGGGATAGTTCTCCGCGCAGAGCCGCCGCGCCGCCTCGGCTCCGGCCCGCGCTTCGGGGCCGTTGTCGAAGAAGATGCAGACCCGGTAGCCCTTGAACCGCAGCCGCACCTCGCCCTCGGAGGCCTGCGCCAGACGCGCCGCCGCATCGCCGTGTTCGGTGACCGTCACCGTGGCCCCGCGGCCCCACGCCGCAGGCTCGGGCACGGCCAGACGGGCACGGAAGTCATCGAGCGACTGCGCCCGGAGCGTTGCGGCCGCCAGCAGCGCCGCGCCGGCAAGGAGGATTTTCGGAAGGTACTTCATTCGTTCAGGTAGTTTTTCAACTCGTCGGTATCGATGCCAAAGATACGAAGAAAATCCGACAGCGGCACTCCGTCGCGCCGGATATGCACGGGCGCGGGACCGCTCCGGCCCGCCGCACGGAGATTCACCGTAACCCCCGCCGCCTCGCCGCGGCCCAGTCGCCGCGAGAGCGCATAGAGCGTCAGCGGGTCGTCGAGTCGGAAATCCCACCGCAGCACGACGCGCTGCACCGAACGGCGCGGCACGAAGACCTCCTGCGCAAGCCGCATTCCCGCCACGGGAGTGTCGTTCAGACAGAGTTCGAGATCCGCATCGTACAGCGCGAGCCTCATGCGGCTGCCGTTGCGCACGAGGAGCGTCAGGTCGGCGCCCGCCAGACCGTGGAGTTCGATACCCTCCACCGCCTCGATGCCGACGCCCCGGACGGGACGCGCGGCACGTCCGTCGCCGCGCCGGCACGAGACGAAGGCCGGCAGCAGCGCGGCGAGGAACAGCACAACGAGCCACCTTTTCATCTTCATCGTTCGGCCGTATAGATGTGGGCTATTCCGAAGCTCAGGCTCCGGGCCCGTCCGTTGCGGAAGCCCGCCTCGGAGAGCATGGCGAGGAAACGGTCGGGGGAGGGGAAGGCGCCGATAGAATCGGGCAGATAGCGGTAGGCCGCCCGGTCGTGCGAGACCATGCCTCCGACACCGGGCAGCACGCGCCGGTTCCAGATCCCGTAGAAGGCCCGTGCGAGCGGATTCGACGGGGTCGAAAATTCGAGAATCACGGCCCGGCCGCCCGGCCGCACCACACGGGCAAGCTCGCGGAGCCCGGCGCCCAGGTCGCCGAAATTGCGGACACCGAAGGCGACCGTCGCCACATCCACCGCGCCGTCCGCCAGGTCGAGATGCTCGGCGTCGCCCGTATCGAGCACGATGCGGCCGTCGAGCCCCGCCTCGGAGACCTTGCGCCGCGCGATGTCGAGCATCCGTTCCGAGAGGTCCACGCCCAGCACGCGGGTACCCCGGATGCGGCGGGCGAGGGCGATGGCCAGATCGCCCGTGCCGGTCGCCACGTCGAGTATGCGGTGCGGCTCGAGCCGCCGCACGATGCGTACGACACGGCGGCGCCACAGCCGGTCGATGTTGAACGAGAGGGTGTGGTTCAGCAGGTCGTAGGTCGGGGCGATGCGATCGAACATCTCGCGCACCTCCTCCTTCTTGCTCCGTTCCGTATGGTATGGTTTCATGATTCGTAACGTATGGTTTCACTCGGTTTCACGGTCGCGACGAGCCGCGCCGGCAGCGTCAGCAGAAGAACGATCGCCGCCAGCACGCCCCCGTTGAGCGGCAGCCACCACCCCCACTCCACCGCCACAGGCACCGCATCGAGCAGGTAGGCCTCGGGGTCGAGACGCAGCGGATGGAACACTCCCTGCACCAGGCAGAGAGCCAGCGCGGCGGCGTTGCCCCAGGCCATGCCCCGCAGGGCAAGGAACGAGGCGCGCCACAGGAAGATGCGCCCGACGGCGGCGTTGGTCATGCCCAGTGCCTTCAGCAGTCCGATGGTACGTCTGCGCTCCAGGACCAGAATCATGAGCGCCGTGGCCATGTTGAAGAATGCCACCGCGAACATCACTCCGACGACGACCGCCGCATTCACGTCGTGCGTGCGGAGCCACCCGAAGAGGTGGGGATAGAGCTCTTCGAGACTGCTCGCCACGGGGTGTCCCCCGTCGTCGGGAGCCTCGTAGAGGAGCACCCGGGAGAGACGCCGCGCGAAGTCGGCCGCCTCGCGCGGATTGCGCACCGCGACACCGTAGCCCGAAATCTCGTCGGGGCCCCACTCGGCAACCCGCTGCACGTCACGCAGGTCGCCCAGCAGCAGCGCTCCGTCCGGCTCGTCGAGCCCCGAGGCGTAGAGCCCCGATATGCGGAATCGGTCGCGCCGCGGCATCTCCGACGCATCGACGAAGAGCAACTCGATCCGGTCGCCCGGCACCGCCCCGATCCGGTCGGCCAGCCGCTGCGGAAGGAGCAGCTCCTTCGTCCGCACCGAATCGGCCACGCGGGGCAGCCGCCCCGCGACCAGACTCCGGGCGAAGAAGCTCCAGTCGCCCGTCGCGTCCATGCCGCGCAGAAGCACCCCTTCGACCGCATCGGGCGTACGGACGACAGCCTCCTTCACGGCGTAGGGCCAGAGCGCCCCGAACCCTTCGACCGAACGGATCGTCCGCTCGAGCTCCGCGCTGCGGCGCAGGGGTACCGCTCCGGGCATGCCGCCGCCCTGCAGTTCGGTCACCTCGACCGGGGCGAGCAGTCCCGCAAGACGCCCCGAAATCTCGCGCTTGAACCCCGTGACGACGGCCAGCGTGAGGAGCATCGCCGCGACTCCGAGCGCCACGGCCGCCCCGGCGACGCGATTCATCACGCTGCGACGGCCATCGGCCGCACGGGCCGTACGACGGGCTATGAACCAGGAGACATCCACGCTTGCTGGGGTGCGGTCGGGCACCCGCCGCAAAAGTAACGCATTTTTCCCTTTTTTCGCACATTCCGTCCCGCCGAAACCCGGCGGACAAAATAAAAAAGAGGGGCGGAACGTTCTTCATTCGCGCAAAATGGCTATTTTTGCAAGCTACTACATACAAGCACACCCCGACTATGAACAGACTGGCACTGATTACGGGAGCCACATCGGGCATCGGCCGCGCCACGGCGCTGCGCCTGGCCGGGCTCGGATACGACATCGTGGCGACAGGCCGCCGTGAGGAGCGGCTCGCCGCACTGCGCGCCGAAATCGAAGGCAACGGAGGCCGTTGCACGACGCTCTGCTTCGACGTGCGCGACCTGGCCGCCTGCGAGAAACACCTCGCCCCGCTCGGACGGGTCGATCTGCTGGTGAACAACGCGGGGCTCGCCGCCGGACTGGAACACATCGACTGCGGCGACACCGGGGACTGGGACGCCATGATCGACACCAACGTGAAGGGGTTGCTCTACGTCACGCGCATCATCGCGCCGAAGATGGTCGCCGCAGGCGGAGGCCACATCGTCAACATCGGCTCGATCGCTGGAACGGAGCCCTACGAGAACGGCGCCGTCTACTGTGCCTCGAAACACGCCGTGCACGCCATCTCGCAGTCGATGCGCGCCGATCTGCTCTCGAGCGGCATCCGCGTGAGCGAGATCCGCCCGGGCATGGTCGAGACGGAGTTCTCGCTGGTCCGCTTCCACGGCGACCGCGAGCGTGCCGACGGCACCTACCGGGGCGTCGAGCCCCTCACGGGCGACGACATCGCCGAGGCGATCGCCTGGATCGTGCAGCTGCCCGCCCGCATGAACGTGAACGACATCGTGCTGATGCCCGCACAGCAGGCGGGAGCCTACTACACCTTCCGCAAGAACGAGAAATAGAGGCTCCGCCGCAAGGAAACACCGGCAACACCCGACACACACCCGCCCGTACGCCGGAGCCCCCCGCCGGTCCGGGCACAACACATCACCGAAATGACACTTCCGCTTACCGCGCTCCTGCTCCAGACGGGAGTCTACGCCAACTCGGCCGCCGCGCAGCAGTCGGCCCACTACTCGGCCGCAACGATGGGCATGTTCATACTGATCATCGTCATCGGCGTCCTCGGATACATCGTGCAGGCCCGCCTGCAGTCCGTATTCCGCAAATACTCCAGGGTGCCCTTCCCGGGAGGTCTCACCGGAGCCGAGGTAGCCGAGAAGATGCTGCGCGACCACGGCATCCACAACGTCCGCGTCACCCACGTCGCCGGACAGCTCACCGACCACTTCAACCCCCGGACGATGACCGTCAACCTGAGCGATTCGGTCTACTCCTCGAACAGCGTGGCCGCGGCCGCCGTAGCGGCCCACGAATGCGGCCACGCCGTGCAGCACGCCGAGGGCTACGGCCCGCTGGTGCTGCGCTCGCGGCTGGTTCCGGTGGTCAGCTTCTCGTCGCAGATGGCCACGTGGGTCATCCTCATCGGCCTGGGCATCCTGGCCACCACGCAGAACGAGCTGCTCTGCTGGATCGGCGTGGGCATGATCGCCATGTCGGCCCTCTTCTCCATCGTCACGCTGCCCGTGGAGTACAACGCCTCGGCCCGCGCGCTCGCCTGGCTCGAGTCGAGCGGCACGATTGCCGGCGCGCAGGTGGGCCAGGCCCGCGAAGCGCTCGGCTGGGCAGCCCGCACCTACCTCGTGGCGGCACTCAGCGCCATCGCCTCGCTTCTCTACTACGTCTTCCTGATCCTGGGACGCCGCGAATAGAGACTCGATGAACGGGGGACGGGACTACACCTGCCGGGGATGGATGGCGGTGACGGCGCTGATCGCGGTGCTCGTCGGCGTGAGTTTCATACCCCCGCAGAGCGTCGGAGGCATCACGCTGCGACGCGCCAACATCCTCTCGGACCTCATCGACTTCGACGATGCGGCCGCCGTCGGCACCCCCGCCGAGGCGGCGATCGACGAGGAGGAGTTCCGCGTCGACCTCGAGGCCGTCGCCAAACAGGTCGCACGGCACGCCGCGACCGCCGACTCGCTCGCCCGGAGCGCCGACTCGCTCCGGACCGTACTGCCGCCCGTCACCTACGACTGGGAGATCGGCCCCGTCGACACGCTGCCCCGCCCCGCCGCCCTTCCGCCGCAGGAGGAGGGGCCTCTACGCCCCATCGAGGAGTTCGACACCACGGGGAACGACCCCCTGAAACGCTTCTACGCCCGGCTGCTCGGAGGCCGCCCCGTACGCATCGCCGTGCTGGGCGACTCCTTCATCGAGGGCGACATCCTCACCGCCGACCTGCGCGAAGCGCTCCAGGAGCTTTACGGCGGTTCGGGCGCCGGCTTCGCCCCCATGGCCTCGCCGCTCACGGGCTTCCGCCGCACGGTGCGCACCGAATCGAAAGGATGGACCCCCTACAACATCATGCAGTACCGCACGACTCCCGAACCGCTGCGGGGCGATTTCTTCGTCTCGGGCTGGGTCTGCCGGCCCGAAGAGGGGGCTCAGACCCGCTGGACGGGGAGCGACGCCCGCCGTCGGCTCGACCCATGCGACGGGGCCCGCATACTCTTCCTCAGCCGCGGCCGGAGCCGCATCGAGGTAGAGGTGAACGACACGCTGCGCCGCTCCTTCGGCATCGAAGGCTCGGAGGCGCTGCGTCAGATCGTCGTGCGCGGCACCCCGCTCCACTCGCTCCTCTTCCGCATTGCCGAAGGGGCCGACAGCGTGGTGGGCTACGGAGCCGTGCTGGGTATCGGCGGCGTGGGCGTGGACAACTACTCGGTACGCAGCAACAATGGGCAGGCCCTCTTCCGCACCGATCCCGCGCTCAACGCCCAGGCCGACGCCCTGGTCGGCGGATACGATCTCGTCATCCTGCAATACGGCCTCAACATCATGCAGCAGGGCATCCTCCGCTACACCAACTACGGCGCACAGGTGGAGAAGATGATCGCCTACGTGCGCGAATGCTTCCCCACAGCTGCCGTACTCGTGCTCGGCGTGAGCGACCGGTCGGTACGCACCGACCACGGATTCGAGCGGATGGACGCCGTGCCCCACATGACAGCCGCCCAGCGCGCGGCGGCCCGCGCCGCGGGGGCCGCCTTCTGGGATACGGCGGCCGCCATGGAGGCCATGGGAGGCATGGAGCGATTCGTGGCCGAAGGCTGGGCCGGCAAGGACTACACGCACATCAACTTCGCCGGCGGCCGCGAGGTAGCCCGGGCCCTGGCCGCCGCCCTCCGCGACGGCGCATGCCGCGAGGCCCGAAACCGCGAGGTGCTCCGGCAGCGGGAAGAGCTGGGCCGCGCCGTGGCCGACGGCACACGGCAGCGGCTGCGCCGCGAACTGCTGGCGCCGGTCGCTCCCGTACCGCCCCCCGCATCCGACAAGCGCATGCCATGACGCAGTTGAGCGATATCATCGACCGCGCACTCGGACTGCTCGTCTACGACGCGCAGCAGCCGCTCATATTCAGCAGCGGCCTCTTCCTCTTCCTCTTCGCCGGGTTTCTTCTCTTCTATGCGCTGCTGCGTCACGACACCTCGGCGCGCATCGTCTACGTCATCCTCTTCTCGCTCTACTTCTACTACAAGTCGAGCGGCATCTACTTCCTGCTGCTGGTCTTCGCCGCCACGAGCGACTACTGGATCGCCCATGCCCTGCACCGGGCACGCCGGCCGTGGGTGCGGCGGGTCTGGGTAGCGCTGAGCGTGGCGGTGAATCTCGGGATGCTGGCCTACTTCAAGTATACCAACTTCCTGATAGACATAGCAAACAACCTGTTCGGCGAAGGATTTCTCGAGTTCCGCAACATCTTCCTGCCCGTCGGTATCTCGTTTTTCGTCTTCCAGTCGCTGAGCTATACCATCGACGTCTACCGTCGCGAACTGAAGCCTCTCGACCGCTGGACCGACTATCTATTCTTCCTCTCGTTCTTCCCGCAGCTGGTCGCCGGTCCCATCGTACGGGCCCGCGACTTCATTCCGCAGATACGCCGGCCGCTCCACGTCTCGCGCGCAATGTTCGGCACGGGCGTCTTTCTGATTCTCACGGGACTCTTCAAGAAGGCGATCATCTCGGACTACATATCGCTCAACTTCGTCGACCGCATCTTCGACGAACCTCTCCTCTACTCCGGCTTCGAGTGTCTCATGGGCATCTACGGCTACGCGCTGCAGATCTACTGCGACTTCTCGGGCTACTCGGACATGGCCATCGGTATCGCGCTGATGCTGGGCTTCCGCTTCCCGAAGAACTTCGACGCACCCTACAAGTCGGCCACCATCACCGAATTCTGGCGCCGCTGGCACATCTCGCTCTCCACCTGGTTGCGCGACTACCTCTACATCCCCCTCGGCGGCAACCGCAAGGGGCGCGTGCGGACCTACGTCAACCTGCTCGTCACCATGCTGCTCGGCGGCCTGTGGCACGGCGCCGCCGTGCGTTTCGTACTCTGGGGGGCGCTCCACGGCGTGGCTCTGGCGCTGCACAAGCTCTGGATGCGCCTCGTGCCGCGTTCGCGGGCGCTCGGAGAACAGATGCGGCCCGGCTGGCGCATCGCGGGCATCCTCTTCACCTTCCATCTGGTCTGCCTGGGATGGCTCCTCTTCCGTGCCGAATCGATGCAGACCGTCGCACTGATGCTCCACCAGATATTCCACGACTTCAACCTCCCGGTCGCCCCGCAGGTCGTCTCGGGGTACCCCGGCGTCTTCCTGCTCATGGGCATCGGCTACCTGCTGCACATGCTCCCCGCCTCGAGCGACCGGCTGGCCCGGCGCATCGTCGCCGCCTCGCCCCTCGCGGTGCAGGTGGTGCTGGCCGCCGCCATGATCTGGTGCGTGATGCAGATCAAGTCGTCGGACATACAACCCTTCATCTACTTCCAGTTCTGATCCGTCCATGCACTACGACTGCGACCACGGGCTCTTCCTCGCCCTCAACTTCGACGGCGGCCCCTTCACGGACCTCGTCATGACCTTCGTCTCGGGACCCTGGCTCCAGACGCTGCTCGCCGCGACGGCACTCTGGATCGTCGGACGCCGCTGCGGCTGGCGACAGACGCTCCTCCTTCTGGCGTGCGCCGCCGCGGCCCTCGCCCTCGCCGACATGGCGGCGGGCATCTTCAAGCACTCCGGCCCGCTGAAGGGGCTCTGGCCCGACTTTCCGCCGCGCCTGCGGCCCATGTTCACGCCCGAGCTCGAGGGGGGAATCCTGCCGGCCGACTCGCTCATCGCGGCCCGCCGGGCCTACGCGGCCGGCGACTGGGCCGTTCACGTACCGCCCGGCTCCGTGGCGGGGCTCTACGGCACGGTATCCTCCCATGCGGCCGTCATCGCGGCCCTCGCGACCCTCACCATCCCCGTTGTCCGCCGCCGGTGGTTCACCGTCGCGACGGTCGCCGCAGCGCTGCTCGTCTGCTATTCGCGCATCTATCTGGCCAAGCACTTCCCCCTGGACCTGCTGCTCGGCGCAGGCGTCGGCCTGCTCACGGGCGGCCTCATGTTCCTCGTCTACAGGCTGGCCGCTCCGCATATCGGGCCGTACGGAAGGCAGCGGTGAGTCTCGCCCGCAGCACACACGGAGAGGGGCCGCCCGACACAGTCGGACGGCCCCTCCCGCATCCTGCCGGTACGGCGTCAGAGTTTCCAGTCGGCGGGATCGTAGGTGGCCTTGACCTCGTCGGGCACGTCGGGAAAGAAGGTGAAGCCCGTCAGCTCCTCGATATCCTTCACCGACTTCATGTAGGCCTGCGAAAGCGTCGGCGACGTCGAACCGCTCACGGGGTCGACCTCGGCGTGGGTGAACCAGAAACCGACGGCCTTCAGCTCGGACGGATCGCACTCCTGGATGGCCTTGCCCGTACGGCCGCTGCGCGTGCGCAGCAGCACCTTGTAGTAGTGGGTCGGGACGATGCACTCCTTCGAATACCCGTCGATGTAGTAGCGCGTGCCGCCGCTCGTATAGGTGGCATCCATCGCCACGGTATTCTCGTTCTCGAAATACGCGCCCGAGACACAGTAGAGCGTATCGGGACATACGTAGTAGTCCTGGATGCGCATCTCGGCGTCGTTCCACAGCTTGGCGAAAGCCTCGCCGCTCTGGGGCGCCACGTTGCTCGCATAGTAGGTCTGCGCATTGAGCTCCGAGCCTTCACCGGCACGATAGTTCGACATGAGCATGTGGCCGCGGGTCCACTGCGTACCGGTAGCCGCCGTATAGAGCGAGACGTACTGGTAGCCGGCTATCGGGTACATGATGGCCTGCTGTTCGTCGGTCATATAGGGATCGGCTGCCCAGACGTTCGTGCGGCCGTAGCCCTCCTCGTAGCACTCGTGCTGCGGATGGGCTATCCACAGCGGGCAGTGGCGGCGCGTGTCGTAGCAGTAGGTGTAGTTGCGCAGCCGCTGGTGCGAGGTCACGGTCTCGGCCCAGTGCGTATGGACTACGTAGTCGCCCGCGGAGAGGCACTCGGCCGGCAGTTCGGGCCAACGGTAGTTGCGCTCGGCGAAGACGATCTGCTGGCCTCCGCCGCCCGCGGCAAGTTCCAGGTCGTCGAAGTTGATGCCGTATTTCTGGGAGGTTCCGGCGGGACGCATCCGGATCTGGAGTTCCGAGACACCGTCGGGAAGCGTGAAACCGGTCGAGATGCTCTCCCAACGGTTGTAGGTGGCCGCTCCCTCGTAGTCGAGCCCGACCCAGATCTCGCCGTCGGCACTCAGCTCGACGGTACAGTCGGCCTCCGTGAACGATGCGCTCATCGAAAGGGTATAGTCTCGCACGTCGGCCGGCAGACGGATGCCCCGCACGAGGAAGTAGGGTCCCCCGCCGCCCTCGTAGTAGAGACGCAGGTAGTTCTCGCCCGAGCCTACCGACGCCGAACCGTAACTGTCGCTGCGCACCTGCGTATAGAGGCCTTCGTAGGTCACGCCGGAAGCGCCCTCGCCCTCGGGCTCGGGCCACGACACGGCATCCTGGTTGACCCAGACGGTACCCTCGACCGGCGTAAGGTCGAAGTCGTCGGCATAGATGATCCGTCCGGGCTCCGCCTGGGCCTCGTACGACACCTCGACGCTGCGGCTCACCGCCTCGTCGCCCTCGCCGGCCGTCACCGTCAGGGTCAGCGTGGCGCCCTCGACGGCACCGGTCACCTCGATCGTGCCGTCGCCCGAACCCGACGCGGGGGTAAAGCGGAGCCCCTCGTCGGCCGAGACGCTCCACGGCGCATTGCACCGCACCTCGATCCGGTTGCCGTCGCCCGACGAGGGGTCGAAACGGAGCCGTTCGGGCGAGAGAGTCAGCTCGACGGGTTCGTTCCCGCCGCGGCGCGTGACGGTAACACGGCGTTCGAGAGCGCCGGACGTAACGACCAGCTCGGCCGTGCGGCCAGGCTCCAGGTCGAGGATGCGTATCGTCGCGGGACCGACTCCTTCGGTCGGTTCGAAGCGGAGGCTCTCCTCGTCGGAGGAGGCGCTCCAGGCACCGTCGGTCTCCACACCGATGACATTCACGTCGGCAAGAGCCTCGTTGTAGAGCAGCTTCTCGACCGAGAGTCTCAGATAGGATTCCGCAGACTCCTCGTCCGACTTGGAGCAGGCCCCGGCCAGAAGGAGGAGGCCCGACGCAAGGACAAAGCACAGACGCAGGAGGGAGGATGAATGGAAGAGAGTTTGTTTCATACCTGAAATTTTAGGGTTACCGGTTATGTTCGAGATTGTTCCGATAAGGACAAAAATAAGAATTCCACCGTATATTTCCAAACATTTCCGTCTCCCTCCGCCGGCCGGAACGGAACGGGCCGCATCCGGCATTCCGGGTGCGGCCCGCGGATTCCGCCGCGAAGCGGGGTCAGAGTCCCCAGTCCGAAGGATTGCAGCGATCCTTCGGGGCGTTGGGCACGTTGGGGAAGAAGGTGAAGCCCGTCATCCGTTCCAGCTCGCTCACGGAGATCATCATCGAGGCGTTCGGCTGCTCGCCCTTGCTGCCGCGGTGCTCCACCACGAAGGCGGCGCACTTCAGCTCGTCGGCCGTACACTCCGCAACCGGCCGGCCCGTGCGGCCGCTGCGCGTGCGCAGCAGCACCTTGTAGTAGTGGGTCGGAATCACCGTGCCGTCGACCCACGTGTCACGGTCGGCCCAGTAACACCCCACCACCTGATAGAGCGTGTCGGCACACCACTGCCGATCGGTGAACTCCTCCAGATTGTTCCATACGCCTCCCCCCGTATTGAACCCGTTCTGGAGCTGCGGGGCGATGTTCGAATAGTAAAAGACCTGGCGGTTGGTCTCGCGGCTCACCGTGCGGTCGCTCGAGCCGAGCAGGTGGCCACGCGTATAGCCGTCCCACTTCGTCGCCTGCTCGCATCCCAGGTCGGGATCCTGCCGATAGGAATCCGTGCGGCCCGAGCTGCCCGTATAGCACTCGTGCATAGGCGCCGCCACCCAGACCGGGCACATCATCTCGCGGCTGTAGCAGACCGTATAGTTGCGGATCGACCGCGCATCGGCGCGCATGTGGCAGGCGTAGTAGTAGTCGCCCGCACGCTCCACCTCCGAAGGAAGCTCGGCCCACGACTTGCCGAAGAGGGCGTCGGTCGGACCGTCGGGCGTATCCGGACCTTCCGGGTTATCCGGGTCTTCGGGATCGTTCGGGTCTTCGGGGTCTTCGGGATTGTCCGGGTCGTCGGGAAGACCGCCGAAACGGGTGACCGTCACCCGCCGGTCGTCCGCGCCCTCGGCCCGCACGACGAAGGAGCTCCGCCCCTCGGGGGCGTCGACGATACGAATCGCGCCGTCGCCGAAGCCTTCGCGCAAATCGGTAGCGGGGGCGGGGTCGTCGGGCACGACCCGCCACGACGTATTCGACGCCACGCTCACGACGCACGCCTCGCCGGAGGAGGGGTCGAAGAGGAGGGCGGCGGGATCGACGCGCAGATAGGGGGCCTCCGAACCGGAGTCGGAGCAGGCCGCAGCGCCGAAGAGCATCGGCACGGCGCAGAGGAGCAACATGCGCAGCAGGGCCGCGCGGCGGAAGCTTGTATGGTACATCTCGTATCGGTTTTGGGTCCAAAGATAGCCAATTATTGCCATCGTACCGCAAAAGAAGGTACGGCGGCACGAAAAAGGGGCTTTTCGCACGAAACCCGAAGCCGGATTTGGAGATCCGGCCGTCATTGCCTATCTTTGTAAATTCCAAACGAAAAAGCAAGAATCCGATATGGCAACCGAACTCAGCGAACAGGAACAGCTCCGGCGCCGGTCGCTCGCCGCGCTGCGCGAACTGGGCATAGAACCCTACCCCGCCGCACGATTCGACGTGACGGCCACGGCCCGCGAAATAGCCGACCGCTACGACGGCTCGGAAGGGAGCTACGCCGACGTACGCATCGCGGGGCGCATCATGTCGCGCCGCATCATGGGCAGCGCCTCCTTCTTCGAACTGCAGGACCACACGGGGCGCATCCAGGTCTACGTCCGACGCGACGACATCTGTCCCGCCGATGACCCGACGCTCTACAACACCGTATTCAAGAAACTGCTCGACATCGGCGACATCGTGGGGGTCGAAGGCTCGGCCTTCATCACCAAGACGGGCGAACTGTCGGTCCACTGCCGCCGCTTCACGCTTCTCTCCAAGTCGCTGCGTCCGCTCCCCGTGGTCAAGGAGAAGGACGGCCAGACCTTCGACGCCTTCACCGACCCCGAGGCCCGCTACCGCCAGCGCTACGTGGATCTGGCGGTCAACCCGCAGGTACGCGATGTATTCGCCAAGCGCGCCCGCATCATCCGGGCCATGCGCGACTTTTTCGACGAGCGGGGCTATCTGGAGGTGGAGACCCCCATCCTGCAGCCCATCCCCGGCGGCGCGGCGGCCCGTCCTTTTGTCACGCACCACAACACGCTCGACACGGAGCTCTATCTGCGCATCGCTACGGAACTATACCTCAAACGCCTGATCGTCGGCGGTTTCGAGGGCGTGTACGAGATCGGTCGCAACTTCCGCAACGAGGGAATGGACCGCACCCACAATCCGGAGTTCACCTGCATGGAGATCTACATCGCCTACAAGGACTATCTCTGGATGATGGAGTTCACCGAGCAGCTGCTCGAGCGCATCGCCGTCGCCGTGAACGGCACCCCCGAGGTGGAGATCGGCGGTCGGCGCATCTCGTTCAAGGCCCCGTTCCGCCGTCTCACGATGACCGACGCCATCCGCGAGAAGTGCGGCTACGACATCACGGGCCAGAGCGAGGAGCAGCTCCGCGCGGCCTGCGCACGGCTCGGCGTCGAGACCGACCCGACGATGGGCAAGGGCAAGCTCATCGACGCCCTCTTCGGTCACTTCTGCGAGGAGGATCTCGTGCAGCCCACCTTCCTCATGGACTACCCCATCGAGATGTCGCCCCTCAGCAAGCGCCACCGCGCCGACCCCGCCCTCACCGAGCGCTTCGAGCTCTTCGTCAACGGCAAGGAGCTCTGCAACGCCTATTCCGAGCTCAACGACCCGATCGACCAGCTGGAACGTTTCCAGGAGCAGCTGCGCCTCTCGGAGAAGGGCGACGACGAGGCGATGTTCATCGACACCGACTTCGTGCGCGCTCTCGAATACGGCATGCCCACCTGCTCGGGCATGGGCATGGGCATCGACCGTCTGACGATGCTCCTCACGGGGCAGAGCTCCATCCAGGACGTGCTGCTCTTCCCGCAGATGCGCCCCGAAAAGCGCGTGGCCAACGACCCCGACGAGCGGTATGCGGCCCTCGGCATTCCGGAAGAGTGGATTCCCGTCCTCCGCAAGATGGGCTACGTGACGGCCGACTCGCTCCGCAAGCTTCCCGCCGGCCGCCTCTTCAACGATCTGTGCGGCTTCAACAAGAAGAACAAGCTCGGGCTGAAGAACCCCACGCCCGACGAGGTGAAACGCTGGTGCGGTGACGAAGAGGAGCCGTCCGCTGACCGATAGTCCCCGCACGACCATGACGGCACGCATCCTCATCGGCTCGCTGCTGCTCCTCGCGGGCACAGCGCTCGCTCAGGCCGCCGCGGCCGAACCGGCACGCGGCCAGAGGGGTGGAAGCGACGCCGTGACCGGCGTCCCGCACCGGTCGGCTGCCGACGGGGAAGAGGCGGAGGAGGCGCTCCGTTTCGGCTCGGACGGCCGGTTCCGCATCATGCAGCTCACCGATCTGCACTATACCGCCGCCGAGCACCAGTCGGGCCACGTGCTGCCGCTCGTGGCGAAGCTCGTCGAGTGGGAGCATCCGGACCTCATCGTCCTCACGGGCGACCTCGTTTACGCCCGCAACGCCGAACGGCTGCTGCGCCGCATAGGTGCGGCCCTCGCCGCAACGGGCGTCCCCTATGCCGTCACGCTGGGCAACCACGACGCCGAGCAGGGACTCACGCGCGACGAGGTGTACGGAGTGATACGCACCCTCCCGGGCTGCATCAACGCCCGCTACAACGCCGACGACGAGCGGCAGGGCGACTTCGTCATTCCGCTGCAGGGAACCGACGGCCGGGTGGCCGCACGCATCTACATGATGGATTCGAACGACTACAACGCCGACGACCACTCCTACGCCGGCGTCGACGCCGCGCAGGTGGCATGGTACGAACGGCGGAGCGAGGAGCTGGAGCGGCAGTGCGGCCGCAAGGTTCCGGCGCTCCTCTTCCTGCACATACCCCTGAATGAATTCGCCGAGGCCTTCGACGCCGATCCGCAGGCCGTCGGTTTCCGACTCGAACGCGAATGTCCCGGCCGCGACAACCACGGACTCTTCGAAGCGCTGGTGCGGCGCGGCGAGGTGATGGGACTGTTCGCGGGCCACGACCACGCGAACAACTACGTCGCCCGCAAGAAAGGCATCGCCCTCGGATACGGACGCTACAGCGGCGGATTCGCCGAATATCAGGAGCTCCTGAGCGGCGCCCGGCTCTTCGAGCTGCGGCAGGGGGAGGAGGGATTCGTCACCTGGGAGCGGCTGGCCAACGGCCGCGAGGCACGCCGCACGGAGTTCCGCACGGAGAAGGATACGACCATGTCCAACACCAAAACAGACTGAGATATGAGAAAGAGAATCGTAGCAGGCAACTGGAAGATGAACACCCTCCCGGGCGAGGGCGTCGCGTTGGCACGCGAGATCGTCGGCGGCAAGGGTACGGTATGCGACTGCGTGAGCTTCATCGTCTGCCCTCCGTTCACCCACCTTTCGGAGGTGGCCCATGCACTGAAGGGCAGCGGAATAGCCCTCGGCGCACAGAACTGCGCCGCCGAGGAGCAGGGAGCCTACACGGGCGAGGTGTCGGCCGCAATGCTCGCCGCCCTGGGATGCGAATACGTCATCCTGGGCCACTCGGAACGCCGCCAGTACTACGGCGAGACCTCCGCAACGCTCCGCGCCAAGATGGAGAGGGCCTATGCGCACGGTCTGACGCCGATCTACTGCGTGGGCGAGAACCTCGCCGAACGCGAAGCCGGCAAACACTTCGACGTGGTGAAGAGACAGATCGAGGAGGTGGTCTACGGACTGACGGACGAGCAGTTCGCGAAGCTGGTGATTGCCTACGAACCCGTATGGGCCATCGGTACGGGCAAGACCGCCACGGCCGACCAGGCGCAGGAGATCCACGCCTGCATCCGCAAGGTGCTGGCAGCGAAGTTCGGCGCCGCCGCCGACGGCACGGCCATCCTCTACGGCGGCTCGTGCAAGCCGGGCAATGCCGCCGAACTCTTCGCCAAGGAGGATGTCGACGGCGGCCTGATCGGCGGAGCGGCCCTCAAGGCCGAAGACTTCCTGGCCATCGGTCGCAACGGCTTCGGCAAATAGGCCTCGCATACGGACAACGGAAATGGGGTCCTCCGCATCGGCGGAGGACCCCATTTCGTAACACGGACATACCGGACGGGCAATACCGCCTGCCGGCCGAAGGGCCCGCACGACATACGCGTCCCGGGGCGGTCCGAGCCAAAAAACTCCCGGGCGGGACACGCACTGTGTCCCGCCCGGGAATCTCGACGGAAGCCGACCGGCCACGCGGCCGTCGGTCCGATTACATCTTCTTGCCGACGTTCGTCTTCTTGGCGACCTTCGGAGCCGAAGCCTTGGCAGCGGCAGCCTTCGGAGCCTTGGGAGCGGCCTTCTTCGGAGCGCTCTTCTCTCCCTCGGCAGCCGTCTCGCCCGCCTCGGCGCTCTTCGCGGCCGACGACTTGCGCGAACGGCGCGTCTTGGGCTTCGCGGCCTCGGCCGTCGGGGTCACACCCAGCGTGTAGGCCTCGTTGAAGTCAACGAACTCGATGATGCACATGTCGGCGGCATCGCCCAGACGGAAACCCGTCTTCAGGATGCGCGTGTAGCCGCCCGGACGGTCGGCGATCTTCGGCGCGATGGTGCGGAAGAGCTCCGTCACGGCCTCCTTCTGCTTGAGGTAGGAGAAGACCACGCGACGCTGGTGCGTCGTATCCTCCTTCGACTTCGTCACCAGAGGCTCGACGAACTGCTTGAGGGCCTTTGCCTTCGCCAGCGTCGTCTCGATGCGCTTGTGCAGAATCAGCGACGAGGCCATGTTCGACATCAGCGCCTTGCGGTGCCCTGCCTGACGGCCCAGGTGGTTGAAATTCTTATTGTGTCTCATACGTTAGTCTTTGTCAAGTTTGTAGATTGATACGTCCATGCCGAATTTGAGGTTGAGCGAAGCCAGCAGCTCGTCGAGCTCCGTGAGCGACTTCTTGCCGAAGTTGCGGAACTTCAGCAGGTCGTTGCGGTTGAGTTTCACCAGATCGCCGACCGTGTCCACGTCGGCCGCCTTCAGGCAGTTCAGCGCGCGCACGCTCAGGTCCTGGTCCGAGAGCTTCGTCTTCAGCAGCTGACGCATGTGGAGCACGTCTTCGTCGAACTCCTCGGCACCGTTGTTGTCCTCCATGTTGACGGTGATCTTCTCGTCCGAAAAGAGCATGAAGTGCTGGATGAGGATCTTGGCGGCCTCCTTCAGCGCCTCCTTCGGATGGATCGATCCGTCGGTCGTTATCTCCAAATTCAGTTTCTCGTAGTCGGTCTTCTGCTCCACACGGTAGTTCTCGATCGTGTACTTCACGTTCTTGATGGGCGTGAAGATCGAGTCGATAGGCAGCGTGCCGAACTCACAGTCTGCCGGAGTGTTCTCCTCGGCAGGCACATAGCCGCGGCCCTTGCCGATCGTGAGCGTGAGTTGCATCTTGGTGCCGGGCGCGAGGTGGCAGATGACCAGATCGGGATTCAGCACCTTGAAGAACGAGAGATAGTTCGAGATGTATCCGGCAGTAAGCTCCGTCACGCCCGCCACGTTCACCGATACCTTCTCGGCATCCTGGTTCTCTACGGTACGGATAAAGCGGACCTGCTTCAGATTGAGAATGATGTCGATCATTCCCTCCATCACGCCGGGAACGGCGGCGAACTCGTGATCCACACCGGCCACCTTGACGGTCGTGATCGCATAGCCCTCCAGCGAGGAGAGCAGTATGCGGCGCAGCGCGTTGCCGACGGTCATGCCGAAACCGGGCTCCAGCGGTCGGAACTCGAACTTTCCGAACGACGAAGTGGACTCCAGCATAATGACCTTCTCAGGCTTCTGGAATGCTAATATTGCCATAATACGGAATTTGTTTAACGACTACTTGGAGTACAACTCGACGATCAGCTGCTCTTTGATGTTCTCGGGAATCTCCTCGCGCTCGGGCCGCTGCAGGAACTTGCCCGCCATGGCGGCGCCGTCCCACTCGAGCCATGCGTAGCGGCTGCGCGAGCCGCCCGCGAGCGATGCCGTGATCACCTCCAGACTCTTCGACTTCTCGCGAACCGACACCACGTCGCCCTCCTTGAGCGAATAGGAGGGAATGTTCACCACGTTGCCGTTTACGCAGATGTGACGGTGCGACACGAGCTGACGGGCCGCCGCACGCGTCGGAGCGATACCCAGACGGTATACCACGTTGTCCAGACGGCACTCCAGCAGCTTGAGCAGGTTCTCGCCCGTGATACCGCCCATACGTGCGGCCGCCTCGTAGGTGCGGGCGAACTGCTTCTCGAGCAGACCGTAGGTGTACTTCGCCTTCTGCTTCTCGCTGAGCTGCGTGCCGTACTCCGACACCTTCTTGCGACGGCGCATCATGCCGTGCTGTCCGGGAGGATAGTTGCGCTTCTCGAGCACTTTGTCCGCTCCGTAGATGGCTTCGCCGAACTTCCTGGCGATTTTCGATTTAGGTCCTATGTATTTTCCCATTGCTTTGACATTTTTAAATATCCGAATAGTTCTCCCCTTCGCTTGCGCGCACTATACGCGACGGCGGTTGGGAGCACGGCAGCCGTTGTGCGGCAGCGGCGTGACGTCGATGATCTCCGTCACCTCGAGGCCTGCACCGTGGATCGTGCGCACGGCCGACTCGCGGCCGGCACCCGGACCCTTCACATAGACCTTCACCTTGCGCAGGCCCATGTCGTAGGCGACCTTCGCGCAGTCGGCCGCAGAGGTCTGGGCAGCGTAGGGCGTATTCTTCTTCGAACCGCGGAAACCCATCTTACCGGCCGACGACCAGCTGATCACGTCGCCGTTCTCGTTGGTGATGGTGATGATCACGTTGTTGAAAGTCGAATGCACATAGGCGTTGCCCACGGCGCCCACCTTGACAACCTTCTTCTTGACTGTTCCAGTTTTCTTTGCCATAGCTCTCTGCGATTACTTAGTTGCCTTTTTCTTGTTTGCGACGGTCTTCTTGCGACCCTTGCGCGTGCGGGCGTTGTTCTTGGTCGACTGGCCGCGAACCGGAAGGCCCAGACGGTGACGGATACCGCGGTAGCAGCCGATATCCATCAGACGCTTGATGTTGAGCTGGACCACCGAACGGCACTCGCCCTCGACCTTGATGCCCATCTCGGCAATCGTCGAGCGGATGGCGCTCACCTGGTCGTCGTTCCAGTCCTGTACCTTGAGGTCGTAGCCGATGCCGGCGGCATCGAGGATCTTGCGGGCCGTCGAACGGCCGATACCGTAGATGTAGGTAAGGCCTATTTCGCCCCGCTTGTTCTTGGGTAAATCTACACCAACTATACGTGCCATATGAATGCTTTTCTTTTCTTCTGTTTGGTAAACGTTGAACTATCCCTGGCGCATCTTGAACTTGGGATTCTTCTTGCAGATCACGTAGAGCTTGCCCTTACGCTTCACGATCTTGCAATCCTCGCTGCGCTTCTTGATGGATGCCTTAACTTTCATGGTCTTTCTTAGGATCTGTGTTTTACTTGTACCTGAAGGAGATACGACCCTTCGTCAGATCGTAGGGCGTCATCTCCACCTTCACTTTGTCACCGGGCAGGATCTTGATGTAGTGCATCCGCATCTTACCCGAGATGTGGGCCGTGAGCACGTGGCCGTTGTCCAGCTCGACGCGGAACATCGCGTTGGAGAGGGCCTCGATGATCGTACCGTCCCGTTCGATAGCAGCCTGTTTTGCCATAGAGCCTCAGTTTTTCAGTGCGTTTTCTATGATGCTGAAGTCCGTCAGCACATCGGGGCCGCTCCGCCGTACCGCCACCGCGAACTCGTAGTGAGCCGCCGGCTTGCGGTCGCGCGTCCGGACCGTCCATCCGTCCCGCTCGAAGACCACCGCCTTGTTTCCCATCGTTATCATCGGTTCGATGCAGATGACCATCCCCTCCTTCAGGAGCGGTCCCCTGCCGCGCGCCCCGTAGTTCGGCACGCCCGGGTCCTCGTGCATCGAGCGACCCAGCCCGTGTCCCTCCAGTTCGCGCACCACGCCGTAGCCGAAGCTCTCGGCGTACTCCTGCACGGCCGCCGAAACATCGCCCACGCGATGTCCCGCCACGGCCTGCGCCGTACCTTTATGAAGAGCCTCTTTGGTGACGTCGCAGAGCTGCCGCACCTCGGCGGAGACCTCCCCTACGGCGAACGTGTACGCTGAATCACCAACAAACCCCTTCATGAACGTACCGCAATCCACCGATACGATGTCGCCCTCGCGGAGGACGCACTTCGCGGACGGAATGCCATGAACCACCTGCTCGTTCACAGAGATGCACAGCGACGCGGGATAACCCTCGTATCCGAGGAAGGCCGGTACCGCCCCGTGGTCGCGGATGAAAGTCTCGGCCAGCGTATCGAGCTCTTTGGTGGTGACCCCGGGCCGAATGTGCTTGCCCACTTCGGCCAGGGTCATGCTCACCAGAAGGTTGTTCTCCCTCAGAAGCTCGATCTCCTCGTCTGTCTTCAGGTATATCATCTTCGTCTGACTCTCGCAAACGGCTAATGGCGTCCCTGGATACGGCCCGTCTTCATCAGACCGTCGTAGTGACGCATCAGCAGGTAGCTCTCGATCTGCTTCAGAGTGTCGAGCACCACACCCACCATGATCAGCAGCGACGTACCTCCGTAGAAGTAGGCGAACGCCTGCTGGACACCGAGGAACTTCATGGCCAGAGCCGGCAGGATCGCCACGATGGCCAGGAAGATCGAACCCGGAAGGGTGATGCGCGTCATGATGGTGTCGATGTAGTTCACCGTCTGCTTGCCCGGTTTCACGCCCGGGATGAAGCCGCCGTTGCGCTTCATGTCATCGGCCATCATTTGGGGATTGATGATGATCGCGGTGTAGAAATAGGTGAACGCGATCACCAGCACTGCCAGTGTAAAGTTGTACCAGAACCCGGTCATCGTGCTGAACGCAGCGGCGAACTTCGTTCCGGTGAAGAGCACGGGGATGAACATCAGCGCCTGCGCGAAGATGATCGGCATCACGTTGGCCGCATTCATCTTCAGCGGGATATACTGACGTACGCCGCCGTACTGCTTGTTGCCCACGATGCGCTTGGCGTACTGCACGGGGACCTTGCGGACCGCCTGCACCAGCGCGATCGTCGCCATGAAGACGAGGAAGAGGAGCACCAGCTCGAGGATCAGCATGATGGCGCTGCCCGTCGAGGTCTGGAACCGGGCGTTCACCTCGGCCAGCAGGGCGTGCGGCAGACGCGCCACGATACCGATCATGATGATCAGCGATATGCCGTTGCCGATACCCTTGTCCGTGATCTTCTCGCCCAGCCACATGACGAACATGGTGCCGGCGATCAGAATCGTCGTCGCATAGGCGATGAAGCCGAACGAATTGCCGTAGACGAACGCGTTGGGCACCTGGTGATAGAGGTTCGCGATGTATGCGGGGCCCTGCAGCACCAGTACCACGATGGTCAGCAGACGGGTCCACTGATTCATCTTGCGGCGGCCGCTCTCGCCCTCCTTCTGCAGCTTCTGCACCGCAGGAATCATCATACCGGCAAGCTGTATGACGATCGAGGCCGTGATGTACGGCATCACTCCCAGGGCGAAGATCGCCGCATTGCCGAAGGCGCCTCCCGAGAAGACGTTCAGCAGGCCCAGGAGCCCGTTGCCCTCCAGCTGGCTGGCGAGCGCCGACCCCTCGCCCAGGGCGTTGGGGTTGATGCCCGGAAGCACGATGAAACTGCCCAGACGGTAGACCAAAAGCAGCCCGATCGTGTAGATCACACGCTTGCGCAGCTCCTCGATCTTGTAGATGTTCTTGAGCGTTTCGACTACCTTCTTGTTGGTCGCCAAAAGAGCGATGATCACCAAAAAGACGATACCAACTACGAGATACTGATTCATGATTTTCGCGCTTAGGATCCGTTATCCGAGTTTCTCGACGCTGCCGCCCGCAGCCGTCACGGCCGCCTCGGCGCTCTTCGAGAAGGCGTGTGCCTTCACGCTCAGCGCACGCGTCAGCGAGCCGTCGCCGAGGATCTTCACGCGGTCCTTCGACGAGACGAAACCGGCCTCCACGAGCGTATCGACCGTGATCTCCGAGAGCGACTTCTTGGCGGCCAGCTCCTCGAGCGTCGAGAGGTTGATCGCCTTGTACTCGACCCGCTTCAGGTTCGTGAAGCCGAACTTCGGCACACGGCGCTGCAGCGGCATCTGACCGCCCTCGAAGCCCAGTTTGCGCTTGTAGCCCGAGCGCGACTTGGCGCCCTTGTTACCGCGCGTGGAGTATCCGCCCAGACCCGAGCCGGCGCCGCGGCCGACGCGCTTGTCGTGGTGCGTAGAACCCTTGGCGGGTTTGAGATTATTGAGTTCCATCTTTCTTACGTTGATCGGTTAGACTTATTTTACCTCTTCCACTTTCACGAGGTGCTTCACGCGCTCGATCATACCCTTGATGATCGCCGAGTCGTCGTGCTCGACCGTCGCATGGATCCGCTTCAGACCCAGCGCGTCGAGGTTGCGGCACTGGCGCTCCGTGGCGCCGATGCGGCTCCTCACCTGAGTGATCTTCAATCTTGCCATAGTCTGCCTCCTTGATTAGCCGTTAAACACCTGGGACATCGAGATGCCGCGGAGCTGGGCGACACTGCGGGCATCGCGGAGCTCGCACAGGGCGCCGATCGTCGCCTTCACGAGGTTGTGGGGGTTCGACGAGCCCTTGCTCTTGGCCAGCACGTTCTTCACGCCCACCGACTCGAGCACCGCACGCATGGCGCCGCCGGCGATGATACCCGTACCGGGAGCGGCCGGACGCACCATCACGAGCGAGCCGCCGAAGCGGAACTCCTGCTTGTGGGGAATCGTGCCGTTGATCACGGGAATGCGCACGAGGTTCTTCTTCGCATCCTCGATACCCTTCGAGATGGCGGCCTGCACCTCCGAGGCCTTGCCCAGGCCGTAGCCTACGACACCGTCCTCGTTGCCCACCACGACGATGGCCGAGAAACTGAATGTGCGGCCTCCCTTGGTTACCTTCGTAACACGCTGAATGCTCACGAGTCTGTCCTTGAGCTCGAGGTCGCTGGTGCGTACTTTCTTTACGTTCGTATTAGACATATCCCCAGTTAGAATTTAAGACCGCCCTCGCGCGCTGCGTCGGCCAGCTGTTTAACTCTTCCGTGATAAAGGTATCCGTTGCGGTCGAACGACACGGCCGAGATGCCCTTGGCGGCGGCGCGCTCGGCGGCCAGCTTGCCCACCAGCGCGGCAACCTCGCACTTGTTCTTGCCTGCGGCAGCCTCGGCAACCTCCTTTTCGAGCGAGGAGGCGGCGGCGAGCGTCACGCCCTTCTGGTCGTCGATGAACTGCACGTAGATCTGCTTGTTGCTGCGGAACACCGTCATGCGGGGGCGCTCCGAGGTGCCGTTCACGATCTTGCGGATGCGCATCTTGATACGCTCCCTTCTCTCTATCTTATTCAGTGACATAGCTCTATATCTCTTTACTATTTAGCGCCCGCGGACTTGCCTGCCTTGCGGCGGATCTGCTCGCCCACGAACTTGATACCCTTGCCCTTGTACGGTTCCGGCTTGCGCAGCGAACGGATCTTGGCGGCCACCTGGCCGACGAGCTGCTTGTCGATGCTCTTCAGCGTGACGATCGGGTTACCCTTCTTCTCGGTCACGGCCGTGGCGGTCACCTCCGGCGGAAGCATCAGGTAGGTATCGTGCGAATAGCCCAGGCTCATCTCGAGCACGTTGCCCTTCACGTCGGCCTTGAAGCCCACGCCCACGAGCTCCTGCTTGATCTCGTAGCCCTTCGAAACGCCGATGACCATGTTGTTGATCAGGGCGCGGTAGAGCCCGTGCAGCGAGCGGTGACGCGGCTGGTTCGTCGGACGCGTTACGATCACCGCGGGAATCTCCTTGCCGGTGTGCGCATCGGTATGGGAACCCACCTCGACCTTGATGTCCGAGTCTACCTTGAGGTCGAGCGACCCCAGAGGCCCTTTCACACTGACCACGTTGTCGGGTGCGACCGTCACGGTCACGCCGGCGGGCAGGTTTACAGGTAATTTACCAATTCTTGACATGATTTATCCGGGTGTTTGATGTTACGGGTTAGTAGATGTAGCAGAGCACCTCGCCGCCCACGTTCTCGCGGCGGGCACGGGCGTCGGTCATGATGCCCTTCGAGGTGGAGAGAATGGCGATGCCCAGACCGTTGAGCACGCGCGGCATGTCGGCCACCGAAGCGTAGCGGCGCAGACCGGGACGGCTCACGCGCTTGAGGCCCTTGATGGCGTTGCACTTCGTCGCGGCGTCCCACTTCAGGGCGATCTTGATGGTCGGATGACCCTTCTCGTCCGTATCGAACTTGTAGGCGAGGATGTAGCCCTGTTCGTAGAGAATCTTGGTGATCTCCTGTTTAATTTTTGAGCCGGGAGCTTCAACCACCTTGTGGTTGGCTTTCACCGCGTTTCTAATTCTGGTCAGAAAATCCGAAATAGGATCCGTCATGGTGAATTAAAAGTTAAAAATTAAATGGTCGTTAAATCTCTTTCTTCTTTCGTATCAGGCATTTGCACCGGCCGTAGCGGGCATCTGCCCTCCCTCGTGCACGGACATGCCGCGGGCACAAGCGCGCAAATATAGGCATTTTTTCGCGAATTCCCGCGGAAAGGGCCTTTTATTTCAGTATTTTACTCTCTCCGCCGGAATGCGGACGATGCCGGCATGCCATCGGCAGCCAACATCTCACCCGCACAAATCGCCGGAACGGTGCCCCGCGCACCCGCCTGCGACGGGTGCCGAAGCGCCGGAACTGCCGATGGCGGCATCTGCGCCGTATCGACCCGCCCCGGATTCCGGAAACTTTGTAACCTGCGCCGGACCCCTTCACGGCACGCTCCGTCGGGAAGTTACCGCTTGCGACGGCACTTTCCCCGGCTTCACGCCTCCGTTACTCGGACTCCGCGCCCGTATCGGATCATCCCGCGTCCCGGCAAAGCATCCGCGGCCGACTAACCCGTCGACCCCGCAACGCTCGCCTGCAGGCTCCCGGCCGACACGCTGCGGAGAGACTCCACGCACGTCGCCGGTACACCCTCGGCAAGAGGACCCCTGTGCGCCGGGTGCTCGCGGCGCATGGTCCGGCCCACGGTCGGACCATGCGCCCTGCGACTACCAGCTGGCCTTCTTCACGCCCGGGATCAGTCCCTGCGAGGCCATCTCGCGGAACTGGATACGGCTGATGCCGAAGAGACGGATGTACCCCTTCGGACGCCCCGTGATCTTGCAGCGGTTGTGCTGACGGATGGGGTTCGAGTTGCGGGGCAGCTTCGAGAGGGCGATCCATGCCTCCTCGTGGTCCATCTCACCGCTCTTGACCTTGGCGGCGATCTCCTCGCGTTTGTGTGCGTAGCGCTTGGCGAGCTTCTCGCGCTTCACCTCGCGCGCCTTCATCGATTCCTTAGCCATCGTTTAGTTCTTTTTGGCATTCTTGAAAGGCAGACCGAACTCACGCAGAAGGGCATAGGCCTCTTCGTCGGTCCGGGCCGTCGTGACGAACGTGATCTCCATGCCGAAGATCTTCGTGATCTTGTCGATGTCGATCTCCGGGAAGATGATCTGCTCCGTGATGCCGAGCGTGTAGTTGCCCTGGCCGTCGAACTTCTCGTTGATACCCTTGAAGTCGCGGATACGGGGCAGAGCCACGGCGATCAGACGCTCGAGGAACTCGTACATGCGCGTGCCACGCAGCGTGACACGCACGCCGATAGGCATGCCGCGACGCAGCTTGAAGTTCGAGATATCCTTGCGCGAACGGGTCTGTACGGCCTTCTGGCCTGCGATCATCGTCAGCTCCTGCTGGGCCACGTCGATGAGCTTCTTGTCGGCGACGGCCTGACCCATACCCTGGTTGATGACGATCTTCTCCAGTTTCGGACACTGCATGACGCTCGTGTAGCCGAACTCCTTCATAAGGGCAGCGACGATCTGCTCCTTATACTGGGTCTTCAGTGTAGGTACGTATGCTGCCATTATTTGATCTCCTCCCCTGACTTTTTAGCGTAACGGACTAATTTACCTTTATCGTTCTCCCGGCGGCCGATACGGGTCGGCTTGCCGCTCTTGGGGTCGAGGACCTGCAAGTTGGAGATGTGGATGCCCGCCTCCTTCTCGACGATGCCTCCCTGGGGATTCTGCGCATTGGGCTTGGTGGCCTTCTTGCAGAGGTTCACGCCCTCGACGATCGCGCGCTGCTTCTTCACGTCGACCTCCAGGACCTTGCCCTGCTGGCCCTTGTTGTCGCCCGCGTTGACGTAGACCGTATCCCCCTTCTTGATATGCAATTTGACTGACATGTTCCCTGTGTTTTGAAGGTTACAATACTTCGGGTGCGAGCGAGATGATCTTCATGTACTGGTCGCGCAGCTCGCGGGCCACGGGACCGAAGATACGGGTTCCGCGCATCTCGCCCTGGTTGTTGAGAAGTACGACGGCGTTGTCGTCGAACCGGATGTACGAACCGTTGGCACGGCGGATCTCCTTGGTCGTACGCACGACCACGGCCTTCGATACGGCGCCCTTCTTCACGTCGCCCGAGGGCGATGCGCTCTTCACGGCCACCACGATCTTGTCGCCGATCGAGGCGTAGCGACGCTTCGTACCGCCGAGCACGCGGATGCAGAGCACCTCCTTCGCGCCGCTGTTGTCAGCTACTACGAGCCTGCTTTCTTGCTGTATCATAATTACTTCGCTCTTTCAATGATTTGTACTAATCTCCAACGCTTGGTCTTGCTCAGCGGCCGCGTCTCCATGATGCGCACGGTGTCGCCCTCCCGGCAGGAGTCGTCCAGGCACTCGGCCACGAACTTCGTGGTCTTGTTCACGAACTTGCCGTAGATGGGGTGCTTCACCTTTCGGGCCACGGCGACCACGATGGTCTTCTCCATCTTATTGCTGACAACCAACCCGATACGCTCTTTTCTCAGATTCCTTTCCATAGTCGTAATTAGCATTTGGCGTTTTTCTCGCGCAGGATGGTCAGCATGCGCGCTATGTTTCTGCGGCTCTTCTTGATGATCGAAGCGTTCTCGACGGGCGACACCGCGTGCTGCACCTTCAGCTTGGCGAGCTCGGCCTTCTCGGCCTCGATGCGCTCGGTGAGGTCCTTCGTCGAGAGCTCTCTTATTTCTGCACTTTTCATCTTGTTCTCTCCTCCTTAGATTGAAGTTTCTACATAGTCGCGCCGCACGATGAACTTGGTCGTGATGGGCAGCTTCTGCGCACCCAGGCGCAGCGCCTCCTGAGCCACGGCCAGGGGCACGCCCTCGGCCTCGAAGAGGATGCGGCCGGGAGTAACGGGAGCCACGAATCCTTCGGGATTACCCTTACCCTTACCCATTCGCACCTCGGCGGGCTTCTTCGTAATCGGTTTGTCGGGGAAGATGCGGATCCAGAGCTGTCCCTCACGCTTCATGTATCGGGTGATGGCCTGACGGGCTGCCTCGATCTGACGGCCCGTGATCCACGACGACTCGAGCGCCTTGATGGCGAAGGATCCGTATGCAAGCTGGTTACCTCTTTGAGCTAAACCTTTCATACGGCCCTTCTGCATTCTTCTAAACTTGGTCTTCTTCGGCTGTAACATCTTGAGTTTGCTTTAAAAGGTCCTACTTACTGCTTGTTGCCGCGACGACGGGGTCCGCCGCGACGCTCGCCGCGACGACGGTCGCCCTCGCGCTGTCCGCCGGTCGGGGCCTGGGCCGAAGCACCGGCGATCTCGAAGAGGTCGCGCTTGCCGTATACCGTACCGTGGCAGATCCACACCTTCACGCCGAGGATACCCACCTTCGTGAGCGCCTCCGTGAGGCAGTAGTCCACGTCGGCACGGAAGGTGTGCAGAGGAATACGTCCCTCCTTGACCGTCTCGCTGCGCGCCATCTCGGCGCCGCCCACGCGGCCCGACACCTGCACCTTGATGCCCTCGGCGCCCATGCGGATGGTCGAGGCCACTGCCGTCTTCACGGCGCGGCGGAACGACACGCGGCCCTCGAGCTGACGGGCGATGTTCTGGCCCACGATGACGGCATCCACCTCGGGACGCTTCACCTCGTAGATGTTGATCTGGATCTCCTTGCCGGTGAGCTTCTTCAGCTCCTCCTTCAGCTTGTCGACCTCCTGGCCGCCCTTACCGATGATGATACCCGGACGGGCGGTCGAGATGGTAACCGTGACGAGTTTCAGCGTGCGCTCGATGATGATCTTCGAGATGCTCGCCTTGGCCAAACGGACATTCAGATACTTGCGGATCTTGGCATCCTCGACCAGCTTGTCCGAGAAGTCCTTGCCTCCGTACCAGTTGGAGTCCCAACCGCGGATGATACCCAGACGATTGGCTATCGGATTAACTTTCTGTCCCATTTGTCTACTTCTTTTCTTCGGTTACCATTTTGTCTACTACGATCGTCACGTGGTTCGAACGCTTGCGGATGCGGTGCGCACGTCCCTGCGGCGCAGCCTGAATACGCTTCAGCATGCGGCCGCCGTCCACGAAGATCTCCTTCACGCAGAGCTTCGTGTCCTCCAGACGCTCGTTCTCGTTCTTGGCTTCCCAGTTGGCGATCGCCGACTTCAGGAGCTTCTCCAGACGGATCGACGCCTCCTTCTTCGAGTAGCGGAGAATGCCCAGCGCCTTGTTGATCTCCACGCCGCGGATGATGTCGGCCACCAGGCGCATCTTGCGGGGCGAGGTGGGGCAGTCGCGCATCACGGCGATTGCCTTCTGCTTCTTCTCAGCCTTCAGTTTCTCGGCTCTTATTGCTTTTCTTGCACCCATGTCTGCCTACTATTTTTTCTTGTTACCACTGTGACCGCGGAACGTACGCGTGGGGGCGAATTCGCCGAGCTTGTGTCCCACCATGTTCTCGGTCACGTAGACCGGGATGAATTTGTTTCCGTTGTGGACGGCGATCGTCTGACCCACGAAGTCAGGCGAGATCATGCTCGCACGCGACCAGGTCTTGATCACCGACTTCTTGTTGCTCTCGACCTGTGCGACCACCTTGGCCTCGAGTTTCGGCTCGATGTACGGTCCCTTTTTTAATGAACGGCTCATTATGTGTACTCTCTTTTAATTACTTTTTCTTGGAAATGATGAACTTCGAGGTCGTCTTCTTCGGGTTGCGGGTCTTGTATCCCTTGGCCAGAAGACCCTTGCGCGAACGCGGGTGACCACCCGAAGCGCGGCCTTCGCCACCACCCATCGGGTGATCGACGGGGTTCATCACGACGCCGCGGTTGCGCGGACGACGGCCCAGCCAGCGCTCACGGCCGGCCTTGCCCGAGCTCTCGAGGTTGTGGTCGAGGTTCGAGACGACGCCGATCGTCGCACGGCAGGTTACGAGTACCATGCGGGTCTCGCCCGAGGGCAGCTTGATGATGGCGAATTTGCCCTCGCGAGCCAGCAGTTGAGCATACGAGCCGGCCGAACGCGCCATCGCGGCGCCCTGGCCCGGGTAGAGTTCGATGTTGTGGATCACCGTACCGAGCGGAATCTCGCTCAGGAAGAGCGTATTGCCCACCTCGGGAGCGACACCTGCGCCGCTCATCACCGTCTGGCCCACCTGCAGACCGTTCGGAGCGATGATGTAGCGCTTCTCGCCGTCGGCATAGACCAGCAGCGCGATACGCGCCGTGCGGTTCGGGTCATACTCGATAGACTTTACAGTAGCCGCCACGCCGTCCTTCGCACGCTTGAAGTCGATGATGCGGTACATCTGCTTGTGGCCTCCGCCGATGTAGCGGACCGTCATCTTGCCCGTATTGTTGCGGCCGCCGGTGCTCTTCTTGGGGGCCAGCAGCGACTTTTCGGGAAGGTTCGTCGTGATGTCGTCGAACGTGCCGATGATCTTATGCCTCGTGCCTGCGGTAACAGGCTTGAACTTTCTTACTGCCATCTTCGTTAGATATTACTGTAAAAATCTATCTTGTCTCCCTCCTTCAGCGTGACGATCGCCTTCTTGAAGTTGTTGGTGCGGCCCTCGAGCAGCCCCGCCTTCGTGTAACGGCTCTTGCGCTTGCCCATGCAGTTGATGGTGTTCACGTCCGTCACGACGACGTTGTACATCTGCTCCACCGCGTTCCGGATCTGCAGCTTGTTGGCTCTCACGTCCACGATAAAACCGTAGCGATTCAACTTATCGCCCTGAATCGTCATTTTTTCGGTCAAAACCGGCTTAATAATAATTTCCATCTCCGAAAGCGTTTTTTAGGCTAACATCGTATTGAGGATCTCCTCGGCGCCCTCCACCAGCACGATGGCCGAAGCCGACATCACGTCGTAGGTGCAGAGGTTGCGGGCCAGCACAGGCTTCACATAGGGCAGGTTGCGGCACGAGAGCTGCACGTTCGCGTTCGACTCGGGCAGCACGAGCAGCACCTTCTTGTCCGATACCTTCAGCGCATCGGCCATCGCGGCCATGCTCTTCGTCTTCGGGGCCTCCATCGAGAGGGGCTCCACGACGCTGATCGCACCGGCCTGGGCCTTGTAGGTGAGCGCGCTGCGACGGGCGAGCTGCTTGAGCTTCTTGTTCAGCTTGAAGCTGTAGTCGCGGGGCACGGGGCCGAAGATGCGGCCGCCGCCCGGGAAGAGAGGCGACTTGATGCTGCCCGCACGGGCGCCGCCGGTACCCTTCTGGCGCTTGAGCTTACGGGTCGAGCCGGCCACCTCGTTGCGCTGCTTCGACTTGTGCGTACCCTGACGCTGGTCGGCGAGGTACTGCTTCACATCGAGATAGATCGCGTGGTCATTAGCCTCCACGCCGAAGACTGCGTCCGAAAGAACCGCCTTGCGTCCGGTCTCCTTTCCCTGGATATTGTAAACAGCTAATTCCATACTACTTCTCAATCGTTAAATAAGCACCCTTGGCCCCGGGAATCGACCCCTTCACGAGAATCAGATTGCTCTCGGGAATCACTTTCAATACTTTCAGGTTCAGAACCTTCACCTGCTCGCCGCCCATCTGGCCCGGAAGGCGCTTGCCGGGGAATACGCGCGACGGATAGGACGACGCTCCCAGCGAACCGGGCTTGCGCTGACGGTTGTGCTGGCCGTGCGTCTGGCCGCCCACGCCGCCGAAGCCGTGGCGCTTCACTACGCCCTGGAAACCGCGGCCCTTCGAGATCCCGGTCACGTCCACCCAGTCCTCCTCCGAGAAGAGCTCCACGGTGAGCGTGTCGCCCAGATTCACCTCGGGCATCTCCTTGAATTCGGCCAGCTTGCGCTTGGGCGTCGTGCCGGCCTTCTTGAAGTGGCCGAGCAGGCTCTTGCTGGTGTGCTTCTCACTTTTGTCGTCATAGGCAATCTGTACCGCCGCGTAGGAGTCCTTCTCGACGGTCTTGATTTGCGTAACTACACACGGACCAGCTTCGATGACAGTGCATGGTATGTTCTTACCCTCGGCACTGTAAACGGAAGTCATTCCGATTTTCTTTCCAATAAGTCCTGACATTTCTTGTCAAATTACGTGTTTGTATTCTGTGAGTCTTCTTGCGTTCCGTAAGGCCGCCCCGGGGCGGCCTGTGATCAGACCTTGATCTCGACCTCCACGCCCGAGGGAAGCTCGAGCTTCATCAGGGCATCGATCGTCTTGGGGGTCGACGAATAGATGTCCAGGATGCGCTTGAAGGTGCAGAGCTGGAACTGCTCGCGGGCCTTCTTGTTGACGAAGGTGGAGCGGTTCACCGTAAAGATCTGCTTGCGCGTGGGCAGGGGCACGGGGCCGCTCACGACGGCACCCGTACTCTTGACGGTCTTCACGATCTTCTCGGCCGACTTGTCGACCAGACTATGATCGTAGGACTTCAGTTTGATTCTGATTTTCTGGCTCATATCCGTTTTTTATTCTAAATCCTTACGTTTGCCGCTCGCCTTCTCGATGATCTCCTTGGCAAGGTTTGCGGGAACCTCCTCATAGTGCGAGAACTCCATCGACGAGGTGGCGCGGCCCGACGAGATGGTACGCAGCACGGTGACGTAGCCGAACATCTCCGACAGGGGAACCTTGGCCTTCACCACGCGGGCCGTACCCTTCGACTCCATACCGGTGATCTGGCCGCGGCGCTTGTTCAGGTCGCCGATGATGTCGCCCATGTTCTCCTCGGGGGTCACGACCTCCACGGCCATGATGGGCTCCATGATGACCGAACCGGCCTTCGGGGCGGCGTTGCGGAAACCGTTGCGCGCCGCGATTTCGAACGAGAGCTGGTCGGAGTCCACGGGGTGGAACGAACCGTCCTTGAGCGTCACCTTCATCGAATCCATCGTGTAGCCGGCAAGAGCGCCGTTGGCCATGGCGGCCTCGAAGCCCTTCTGAACGGAGGGGATGAACTCCTTGGGGATGTTGCCGCCCTTGACCTCGTCCACGAAGGTAAGGCCGATCTTGCCCTCCTCGGCGGGACCGATCTCGAAAATGATGTCGGCGAACTTACCGCGGCCGCCGGTCTGCTTCTTGAAGACTTCGCGGTGCTGTACGGTCTGCGTGAGAGCCTCCTTGTAGTTCACCTGCGGAGCACCCTGGTTGATCTCGACGCCGAACTCGCGGCGAAGACGGTCCACGATGATGTCGAGGTGCAGCTCGCCCATACCGCTGATGACGGTCTGTCCCGAATCCTCGTCGGTGTGTACCGTGAAGGTGGGGTCCTCTTCGGCGAGCTTCGCCAGGGCGATGCCCAGCTTGTCGAGATCCTTCTGCGTCTTGGGCTCTACCGCCAGACCGATCACCGGCTCGGGGAAGGTCATCTGCTCGAGTACGATCGGATGGTCCTCGGCGCAGAGCGTATCGCCCGTACGGATCTCCTTGAAGCCCACGGCGGCGCAGATGTCACCCGCACCGACGGTCTCCAGCGGGTTCTGCTTGTTGGCGTGCATCTGGTAGATACGGCTGATGCGCTCGCGCTTGCCCGAACGGGCGTTGAGCACGTAGGAGCCGGCATCGAGCTTGCCCGAGTAGACACGTACGAAAGCCAGACGGCCCACGAAGGGATCCGTGGCGATCTTGAAGGCCAGGCCGCAGAAGGGCTCGTCCTCCGAAGCCTTGCGCTCTTCGGGCTGCTCGGTCTTGGGGTTGATACCCTGCACGGGGGGCACGTCCATCGGCGAAGGCAGGAAGGCGATCGTGTAGTCGAGCAGCTTCTGCACGCCCTTGTTGTGGAACGACGAGCCGCAGAGCATCGGCACGAGCTGCATCGAAATGGTCGCCTTGCGGATGGCCGCGAGCAGTTCGTCGGGCGTAATCGAGTCGGGATCCTCGAAGAACTTCTCCATGAGGGCCTCGTCCGTAGAGGCCACCTCCTCGATGAGCTTCGCACGCCACTCGGCCGCCTCGGCCTTCATCGCATCGGGAATCTCTCGGATGTCGAAGTTGTCGCGGACGGTCTTGTCGTCGTTGTAGTAGATGGCGTTATTATAAATAAGGTCTACCAGACCCTCGAACTTGTCCTCGGAACCGATCGGCAGCACCACGGGAAGCGCCGTAGCGCCGAAGTGCTTCTTGATCTGCGCGCAGACGGCGAAGAAGTCGGCGCCCGTGCGGTCCATCTTGTTCACGTAGCCGATACGGGGGACGTTGTACTTGTCGGCCTGACGCCACACCGTCTCCGACTGGGGCTCCACGCCGCCCACGGCGCAGAAGGTGGCGATGGCGCCGTCGAGCACGCGGAGCGAACGCTCCACCTCGACCGTGAAGTCCACGTGACCCGGGGTGTCGATCAGGTTGATCTGGTACTGCTTGTCCTGATAGTTCCAGAAAGCGGTCGTCGCGGCCGACGTGATGGTGATACCGCGCTCCTGCTCCTGGACCATCCAGTCCATCGTGGCGCCGCCCTCGTGCACCTCTCCGATCTTGTGCGTCTTGCCCGTATAGAAGAGGATGCGCTCCGACGTCGTAGTCTTGCCGGCGTCGATGTGCGCCATGATCCCGATATTGCGGGTGTAATGCAAATCTCTCGTTGCCATGTGCTACGCTCCCTGTTAGAATCTGAAGTGCGCGAAAGCCTTGTTCGCCTCGGCCATGCGGTGCATCTCCTCCTTGCGCTTGAAGGCGGCACCCTGCTGGTTGTAGGCGTCTACGATCTCAGCCGCGAGTTTGTCAGCCATCGTCTTACCGGCACGCTTGCGCGAATAAAGGACAAGGTTCTTCATGGAAATAGAAATCTTGCGCTCGGGCCGGACCTCCATCGGAACCTGGAACGTCGCGCCACCGACACGCTTCGACTTCACTTCGACTTGGGGCGTGATATTCTCGAGGGCCTGTTTCCAGATTTCCAGAGGAGATTTATCAGCATCCTTCATCTTCTTGCCCACCAGCTCCAGCGAGTCGTAGAAAATGGTGTAGGCAATACTCTTCTTACCGTCCAGCATGAGGTTGTTCACGAATCGGGTTACCTCGACATCGTTGAACTTCGGATCCGGAAGTAGAATTCGCTTCTTTGGCTTAGCTTTTCTCATCGTTATTGGCTAAAAATGTGTTTGTTCTCCGTTCGACTATTTGCCCGCCTTGGGACGCTTGGCGCCGTACTTCGAGCGACGCTGGCGACGGCCGTCCACACCGGCCGAGTCGAGCGCGCCGCGCACGAGGTGATAACGTACGCCCGGAAGGTCCTTCACACGACCGCCGCGTACCAGCACGATGGAGTGCTCCTGCAGGTTGTGGCCTTCGCCCGGAATGTAGGCGTTGACCTCCTTGCCGTTGGTCAGACGCACACGGGCCACCTTACGCATGGCCGAGTTAGGCTTCTTGGGAGTCGTGGTGTACACACGGGTGCACACGCCCCGGCGCTGCGGGCACGCGGCCAGAGCCGGCGACTTCGACTTGTCCTCCAGACTTACCCGACCGTTACGAACTAACTGTTGAATCGTTGGCATTGCTTTTGGTTTTTGTCCTTTGTTGTTAAAAATCTATCTCCATTGTCCGATAATGGACTGCAAAGGTAGGCATTTTTTCCGAGAAACCATAGAAATCCGCATCTTTTTTCTCCTTTTTCAGGATTTTAGCCCATTTTGCTTCTTTTGCGCTTATACAATCTGAAAAACTATAATGTTTCATTTATGCCTTTTTCCGCAATCAGTTTGTATTCCGAGCTTTATACCCGACCCTGCCGAACAGCCCGGGAGGACCCCGGACGACGGAAAGAGGGGATACGGAGACGGCGCGGGAGCACCCGTTCCGCTCCGGCCGTCACGTCGCGAAGCGCCGCCGCGCCGGAAGGCCTTCCGGCAGGAAAACCGGAAGACCGGAGGCCCGACAGCTTGCCGCGACGGCGAATGTTTCGTATCTTTGCGTCGAAATAGCGAACGAAAATCCGATTTCGAATGGAATACGACTTCAGAAGAGTGGAGACCGACTGGCAGCGCCGCTGGCGGGAGGAGGGGACCTACCGCGTGACGGAGGATCCGTCGCGTCCGAAATTCTACGTGCTCGACATGTTCCCATACCCTTCGGGGGCGGGGCTTCACGTGGGTCATCCGCTGGGCTACATCGCCTCGGACATCTACGCCCGCTACAAGCGCCAGCGGGGCTTCAACGTCCTGCATCCGATGGGCTACGACGCCTTCGGCCTGCCGGCCGAGCAGTACGCCATACAGACGGGCCAGCACCCCGCCGTGACGACCGAGCACAACATCGCCCGCTACCGCGAGCAGCTCGACAAGATCGGCTTCTCGTTCGACTGGAGCCGCGAGGTGCGCACCTGCGACCCGAAATACTACAAGTGGACGCAGTGGGCCTTCCTGCGCATGTTCGGCCACTGGTACGACCGCAGGGCGGAGCGCGCCCGCCCCATCGGCGAACTGGCCGAAGCCTTCGCCGCCCGCGGCACCGAGGGGCTCGACGCCGCCTGCACCCGCGAGCTGCACTTCACGGCCGCGGAGTGGAACGGATGGGACGAGACGCGCCGCGAGGAGGTGCTGCAAAACTACCGACTCGCCTTCCGTGCCGACACGATGGTCAACTGGTGCCCGCAGCTGGGCACCGTGCTCGCCAACGACGAGGTGCGCGACGGGCTCTCCGTGCGCGGCGGCTTCCCCGTGGAGCAGAAGCGCATGAAACAGTGGCTCCTGCGCGTGACGGCCTACGCCGAACGGATGCTCCGCGGACTGGACGGGCTCGAGTGGAGCGACTCGCTCAAGGAGATACAGCGCAACTGGATCGGCCGCTCGGAGGGTGCGCAGCTCTTCTTCGACATCGCCGGCTCGGAGCGCCGCCTGGAGATCTTCACCACGCGCCCCGACACCATCTTCGGCGTCACCTTCATGGTCATCGCCCCCGAACACCCCTGCGCCGCCGAACTCACAACCCCGGAGCACCGCGGGGAGATCGAGGCCTACCAGGTCCGGACCCGCCGCCGCTCCGAACGCGAACGCATCGCCGAGACGAAGCACGTGAGCGGCGCCTTCACCGGTTCGTACGCCATCAACCCGTTCACGGGCAAGAAGATACCCGTATACATGTCGGACTACGTGCTGGCCGGATACGGCACGGGGGCGATCATGGCCGTGCCGGCCCACGACTCGCGCGACTGGGCCTTCGCCCGCCACTTCGGACTCGAGATCGTGCCCGTGGTCGAGGGGGGCGACCCCGAAAAGGGCTCCTACGACGCCAAGGAGGGCAGGCTCATCAATTCGCAGCTGCTCGACGGCAAGCAGGTCAAGGAGGCCATCGCCTTCATGTTCGGCGAGATCGAGCGCCGCGGTCTGGGCCGACGCCTGGTGAACTATCGCCTGCGCGACGCCATCTTCTCGCGCCAGCGCTACTGGGGCGAGCCCTTCCCCGTCTACTATACGGGCGAGACGGCCCGGCCGCTGCCCGACGAGAAACTGCCGCTCGAGCTGCCTCCCGTCGAAGACTTCGGCCCCACCTCCGAGGGCGAGCCGCCGCTGGCCCGCGTGGCCGGATGGCACACGGACGAGGGGTATCCCTACGAGCTCTCGACCATGCCGGGCTTCGCCGGTTCGTCGGCCTACTACCTGCGCTACATGGATCCGCACAACGACGAGGCGCTCGTAAGCCCCGAGGCGAACCGCTACTGGCGCAATGTCGATCTCTACGTGGGAGGCATCGAGCACGCCACGGGCCATCTCGTCTACTCGCGCTTCTGGAACATGTTCCTCTACGACCTGGGCGTCGTCTGCGAGGAGGAGCCCTTCCGCCGGCTGGTGAACCAGGGCATGATCCAGGGCCGCTCGAACTTCGTCTACCGCGTGGTGGGAACGAACCGCTTCGTCTCGCTCGGACTCAAGGAGCGGTACGAGACGCAGGAGATCCACGTCGACGTGAACCTCGTGCACAACGACCTGCTCGACATCGAGGCCTTCCGCGCCTGGCGCCCCGAATTCCGGGATGCCGAATTCATCCTCGAGGAGGGGCGCTACGTCTGCGGCTGGGCCGTGGAAAAGATGTCGAAGTCGATGTTCAACGTGGTGAACCCCGACTACATCGTCGAGCGCTACGGCGCCGACACGCTCCGCATGTACGAGATGTTCCTCGGCCCGCTCGAGCAGTCGAAGCCGTGGGACACGAACGGAATCGACGGCGTGCACAAGTTCCTGCGCCGTCTCTGGAACCGCTTCTTCGAGGGCGACCGGCTCGCCGTGACCGACGAGGAGGCCACGCCCGCCGAGCTGCGGACGCTCCACCGCACCATACGCAAGGTGAGCGACGACATCGAGCACTTCTCGTTCAACACGGCCGTGGCGGCCTTCATGATCTGCCTCAACGAACTGGGCGAATGCCGCAAGCGCGCGGTGCTCGAGCCGCTCGTGGCGCTCGTGGCCCCCTTCGCCCCGCACATGGCCGAGGAGCTGTGGCACAGGCTGGGCCACACGCAGATGGTATGCGACGCCCCCTACCCGACGTGCGACGAGCGCTACGTCGTCGAGAGCAGCTTCGAATACCCCGTCTCGGTGAACGGCAAGCTGCGCTTCCGGCGGGAGTATCCGCTCGACGCCGCCCCGGCCGACATCGAAGCCGACGTGGTGCAGGCGCCCGAAGCCCGCAAGTGGCTCGAGGGCCGCACGCCGAAGAAGGTGATCGTCGTGCGGGGCAAGATCATCAACATCGTGCTCTGAGGCGCCCCGCAGCGCCGCAGGGAGGGGCGGAGCCGTCGGCTCCGCCCCTCCCTGCGTTTCGCCTTTGCCGAATCGCGAATAATCGCTACCTTTGCGGGAAATTGCATGATATGGCAGACAACACCATGCTGGGCCGGCTGGACGGCCTGAAGCTGAAATACGAAGAGATCGGCGAGAAGCTCACCGACCCCGAGGTGATCGCCGACGTGAAGCAGTTCGTGCAGCTCAACAAGGAGTACAAGGAGCTGCAGCCCATCGTCGAGACCTCGGAGCGCTACCGCACGGCGCTGGCCAACCTGGCCGAGGCGAAGGATGTCTACGCCAACGACCGCGACGAGGAGATGCGCGAGATGGCACGCGGCGAGATCGCCGAGCTGGAACCCGCCATCGAACGGATGGAGGAGGAGATCAAGCTGCTGCTCATCCCAAAGGATCCGCAGGACGAGAAGAACGCCATCATGGAGATCCGCGGCGGCACGGGCGGCGACGAGGCGGCCATCTTCGCCGGCGACCTGCTGCGCATGTACTCCAAATACATCGAATCGAAGGGATGGCGCTACGAAATCTCCTCCTTCTCGGAAGGGGGCGCCGGCGGCTACAAGGAGGTGGTGCTGAAGGTGACGGGGCAGAACGTCTACGGAACGCTGAAGTACGAGTCGGGCGTGCACCGCGTGCAGCGCGTGCCCCAGACCGAGACGCAGGGCCGCGTCCACACCTCGGCCGCCTCGGTGGCCGTGCTGCCCGAGGCGGAGGAGTTCGACGTGGAGATCTCGATGAACGACGTCCGCAAGGATATCTTCTGCGCCAGCGGACCGGGCGGGCAGTCGGTCAACACGACCTACTCGGCCATCCGCCTCACCCACATCCCCACGGGCATCGTCGTGCAGTGCCAGGACCAGAAGTCGCAGCTCAAGAACTTCGACAAGGCCTTCGCCGAGCTGCGCACGCGCGTCTTCAACCTCGAATACGCCAAGTATCTCGACGAGATAGCCTCGAAACGCAAGACGATGGTCTCGACGGGCGACCGCTCGGCCAAGATCCGCACCTACAACTATCCGCAGGGGCGCATCACCGACCACCGCATCAACTATACGGTCTACAACCTCGCCGCCTTCATGGACGGCGACATCCAGGACGTGATCGACCATCTGATCGTGGCCGAGAATGCCGAACGTCTGAAGGAGAGCGAGCTCTGAGACCCGAGCCGCGCACCGGCGCCGGACGGCCGGGCCGTCCGGCGGAGCGCGTCGCGACGCAACGCGGCGGCACCAAGTGAACGGACCGATGACACGACTACCGATTCTTCTGCTTCTCGCCATGGCGCTCCCGGGCGGAGCCGCCGCCCAGGAGCCGCTCTACATCGTGAACGGCACCGTGCGCGAGGAGATAAGCTCCATCCCGCCCGATCTCATCGAGCGGGCCGAGCGGCTGCCCGCCGACGAGGAGACCATCGCCCGCTACGGCCCGGCCGCAACCCACGGCGTGCTGCTCGTCACGCTGCGCCACGACCGCGCGGCCCGCTTCACGGGAGACGCCTCGTTCGACGACTACATCGCCGCGCGGGTCGTCTGGTCCGAACGCGAACCGGCCGCACGCGTCGTGCTGCGCTACACGGTGACTCCGGCGGGACGCGCCGTCGTCACACGCGAACTGGAGGTCACGGACCGCCGGCTGCTGCGCCGCGTGATGCGCGCCGTGGAGGAGGCCCCGGCATGGGAACCCGCCACGAAACGGGGCGAGGCCGTCGCAAGCGAAGGAGTACTCACCGTACAACTGCCCGCAGGCAAGGAGCTGCCCCGCGAGGCGGAGGTCGTCATCCGATAGAATACGAACCGGGACCGTGCAACACCATATCACCCTCTCCGAACTGCAGCGGCTCGTCCGCACCGCCCTCGACGAGCGCTTTCCGCTCCCCGTGTGGGTGAGCGCAGAAATCGCCGACCTGAAGGTGAACTACTCGGGGCACTGCTACCTGGAGCTGGTCGAGAAGGGGGGCGACAACGGTGTCCCCACGGCCCAGACGCGGGCCGTCATCTGGCGCAGCCACTACGCACGCCTCGCCGCCGACTTCGAGGCGGCGACCGGCCGGCCCCTCGCCTCGGGCATGCGTATCCTGGTACGTGCGGCGGTCAGCTACCACGAGCTCTACGGCTTCTCGCTCCGAATCACCGACATCGACCCCGCCTATACGCTCGGCGACATGGAACGCCAGCGCCAGGAGACCATCGCCCGACTGCAAAGCGAAGGGGTGTGGGATATGAACCGCTCGCTCGCCATGCCCCTGCCCGTACAGCGGGTGGCGGTCGTGTCGAGCGCCCAGGCGGCGGGCTACCGCGACTTCAGCAAGGAGCTGGAGCGGTCGCCCTACCGCATCGAGCACCGCCTCTTCGACGCCTTCATGCAGGGCGAGGCGGCCGAGGAGTCGATCATCGCCGCCCTGTGTGCCGTGGCCGAAACGGAGGAGCGCTTCGACGCGGTGGCCATCCTGCGCGGCGGCGGCTCGGTGAGCGACCTCAACTGCTTCAACGCCTACCGGCTCTGCTCCTACGTGGCGCAGTTTCCGCTCCCGGTCCTCACGGGCATCGGCCACGACAAGGATACGAGCGTCGCCGACATGGTGGCGCACACCCCGCTCAAGACCCCGACGGCCGTGGCCGTCTGGCTCACGGAACGCGCCGCCGAGGCCGAGGGCCGGCTCGGCGAGGCAGCCGCACGGCTCCACGACGCCGTCGTGCTGCTGCTGCGCGAGCGCGAGGTGGAGCTGCACCGTCTCGGCGGCGAGGCGGCGAGCCGTGCGGCTGCCCTCGCGGCCCGCGAACGGAACCGGCTCGACACCCATGCGGCGGCCCTGCCGCGCGAGGCGGCCGCTTTCGTGAAGCGCTGCCGCGAACGGCTCGATGCGGCCGACGCGCTCGCCCGCAGCCGCTCGCCGCAACGCATCCTGCAGCTGGGCTTCGCCGTGGTGCGCAGCGACGGCAAGGCCGTCGCCTCGGTCCGCGCGGCGGAGCGCGGCCGAAGGCTCGAAATCGAGGTGGCCGACGGCCGCTTCGAAGCCGAAGTGAAATAACGGAAAACGAGATACCCGAACATGGCAAGCAAAAAGGAAAAAGAGACTCCCGCCGCGGAGCCCTCCTACGCCGAGGCGATGGCCGAAATCGAAGCCATCCTCGACCGTTTCCGCGACGGGGCTATGGATGTGGACCGCCTCGCCGCCGAGGTGAAGCGCGCCACGGAGCTCATCGCCCACTGCCGCAAGCGGCTCGTGAAGGCCGAAGAGGAGGTGAAGAAGATTTTGGAATAGTCCCGCCGCGCTCCCCCGCGGGAGCACCGGGAAGAAAGGCTCGGAAAAATGATGAAACGACTTATCCGCTGGGTGCTCAACCACGTGCCGCGTCCCGTACTGCAGCGGCTCGCCGGGTGGAGCGTCCCGCTCATGGGACTGCTCTACGTCGGCCGCGGCCGCACCTGCCCCCTCTGCGGCCTCCGGCGCCGCCGCTTCCTGCCCTACGGCTACGTCGCCGCGCGCTCCGACGCGCTCTGCCCGCGCTGCCTCTCGCTGGAGCGCCACCGGCTGCTATGGCTCTGGCTCATACGCGAAACCCGCTTCGCCGACACGGCGGCGGTGCGTCCGCGGCTGCTGCACATCGCACCCGAAGTATGCCTCATGCGACGGCTGCGGCAGCTCTACGCCGACGCCCCGTCGCGCTACGTCACGGCCGACCTCGAGAGCCCGCTCGCCGAAATGCACTTCGACGTACAGCGGATCCCGCTGCCCGACGGCTCGTTCGACGTCGTCTTCTGCAACCATCTGCTCGAACATGTCGCCGACGACCGCGCCGCCCTCGGCGAACTGCGCCGCATCCTGCGTCCGGGCGGCTGGGGCGTACTCCTCGCGCCGGTCGACTACAGCCGCGGCACCACCTTCGAGGACGACTCGGTCACCGACCCCGACGAGCGGACCCGGCTCTTCGGGCAGTACGACCACCGGCGTCTCTACGGCCGCGACTACGCCGACCGTCTGCGGAGCGCCGGCTTCGAGGCCGAGGAGATTGACTACGCCGCACGACTCGACGCCTCGGAACGGCGTCTCTACGGTCTCGGCACCGCCGACCGTCTCTACGTGATACGCAAGCCATGAAAAAACCCGTAAAGACCAACTCGCTGCGCGCATGGCTCATCGCCGTGCGCCCCTACAGTTTCGGCGCCGCCACGATTCCCGTCTTCGTCGCCTCGGCCCTCGCCTGGCGCAACGGGCACTTCGGATGGCGGCCCGCGCTGCTCTGCCTGCTCTTCGCGCTGCTCATGCAGTGCGTGGCCAATCTCGTGAACGACCTGTGCGATTTCCTCAAGGGCTCCGACCTGCCCGACCGTCTCGGTCCGGACCGCGCCTTCGCCAAGGGCTACATCACGCCGCGGGCCATGAAGGGGGGCATCGCCGGCTTCTCGCTCGCGGCCTGCGCCGCAGGGGCCGGGCTTCTCTGCTACGGCGGGTGGGGGCTGCTGTGGGTAGGCATCGCCTGCCTGCTTTTCGCCTACCTCTACACGGCAGGGCCCTGGCCGCTCGCCTACAACGGACTGGGCGACGTAGCCGTCATCCTGTTTTTCGGCGTGGTGCCCGTCGGCTTCACCTACTGGATACAGACGCACGCCTGGACCGCGCAGACCACCTTCGCGGCGCTGGCCTGCGGGCTGGTCATCGACACGATGCTCATGGTGAACAACTTCCGCGACCGCGAGGAGGATGCCCGCTGCGGCAAGCGCACCGTCGTGGTCCTCTTCGGAAAGGGATTCGGCAAGTGGGCCTACTTCGCGCTCGGCACCGGAGCCACGCTCTGCTGCCTGCCGCTGGCGCTCGGAGGCGCCCCCTGGGCCCTCGCGCTCCCCGCGGCGTGGTGGCTGCTGCTCTTCGTGCCGGCCTGGCGGCGCATGGTACGCACCGACCACGGCGAGGCGCTCAATGCCTCGCTCGGCCAGACGGCGCGCAACCTGCTCCTCTTCGGAGTGGTGCTGACCGTGGGGTTGCTGCTCTGAGAAGACGCCACGGCATCAGCCGATGCAGTAGACGAGCCCCACGAAGTGGCTCGCCACACCGAGGTTGATAAGCAGATGCCACACGGCGTGGTGGTAGCGGAACCCCTTCTTCGCATAGATGCAGGCTCCGGCCGTATAGAAGAGTCCGCCCGCGGCAATCCACCACACGAGCGCCGGCGAGGCATGACGCAGAAAGAGCGGCAGGAAGAAGAGCAGCGACCAACCCATCACGAGATAGATGGTCAGGCTGAGCGCGGGAATCGACCTGCGCGCCAGGCTCTTGTAGAAGATGCCGCAGAACACCATGGCCCACTGCAACCCGAAGACCAGCCACCCCTGCCATCCGCCGATGACCAGCAGCGCCACGGGCGAATAGGAGCCGGCGATGGCCACGAAGATGCAGATGTGGTCCAGCACGTGGAACACCTCCTTGTGGCGCGATCCGGGCGCCATGGCATGGTAGAGCGCCGATACGAGGAACATGAGGAAGACCGAACCCACGAAGAGGCTCGTGGCCGCCGAGGCCCGCACCGGGTCGCCGGCGGCGTGGAGATAGGCGTGCACCGCCGCATAGGGCAGCGCGCAGAGGGCAGCAAGGGCCATGACGGCGTGCGTCGCCGTATTGGCCGCCTCCTCGCCCGGAGTGGAGCGGTAGGCCGGCCGTGAAGAGGAATCGGTTCGCATGTGCAAGGTTTTGGGAAACGCTTCAAAAATAGGAAAAATTCACGACGGAACCGGAATAAAAAAATGAGTAACGTACCGGAGCACGAAGGATTCGTCATCGGAGTGGTCGGAAAAGAGAGAAGAGACCCGGCGCTGATAAGCCGGCTGCTGCATCTCTGGAAGGCATCCGTACGCGCCAGCCACCGTTTCCTGACGGAAGCGGACATCGACCGTCTGGCCCCACAGGCCGAAGAGGCCCTGCGCCATGTCAACACGCTCTGGATCGTGCGGGACAGACTGCGGCCCGTCGGTTTCATGGGCGTGCAGGAGCGAAAGATAGAGATGCTCTTTCTCCATCCCGAATATTTCAGGAAAGGGCTGGGCCGGGAGCTCGTACAACGGGCTTTCGACGAGTCGGACGCGATATTCGTCGATGTCAACGAGCAGAATCCCGGCGCCACGAGATTTTACGAGCGGATGGGATTCAGGGTATTCAGGCGCAATGAACATGACAGCGGAGGCAATCCGTTCCCGATATTGGAGATGAAACGATAGAAGCGGGCAGGCCGCGGCCATGCGAGGGAGCGGTCCGTCAGCCGAAAAACGGGACAGCTTCTCCGACGCTCCGGTTTCAGGAAGGTCCGTTCTCCGCACGCCAATATGGAAAATTTCGCTATCTTTGTTAGCGAAGCGGACCGCGGCACCGCCCGGTCCGTCCGAACGAAGCATTATGGAGACGAAGCGTTACGAAAAACTGCTCTCCCTCGTTGCGGAGAGCCTTCCCGCCGAGAGCCTCGAGGCGACGCGGCGCGCCCTGGAGTATGCCGCCGCAAGACTGGAGGGGGAGCGCCGCTACGACGGCACCCCGATGCTCGACCACGGCGCCGCCGTCGCCGCCATAGCGGTGGGCGATATCGGTCTCGACGGCAGTTCGGCCGTCGCGGCCCTGCTTCACGACGTGGTGCGCATGGCCCACACCCGCCAGGAGGGAGAGCCGTTCGAGGAGCTGACGGCCGAGCTGCGCCGCCTCTTCGGCGAAGAGGTCGTGAGCATCACACTGGGGCTCTGCAACATCTCGGAAACCCGGATGAAAGCGGACCAGGCCCAGGCCGAGAACTTCCGCGACCTGCTCATCGCCTACTCCGAAGACCCGCGCGTGCTGCTCATCAAGCTGGCCGACCGGCTCGAGGTGATGCGTTCGCTCGACATCTTCCCGCCCGCAAAGCGGCGGTCCAAGAGCTGGGAGAGCCTCAACCTCTACGCACAGATCGCCCACAAGCTGGGACTCTACAACCTCAAGAGCGAGCTGGAGGACCTCGCGCTCAAATACCTCGAGCCGAAGGACTACGCCCACATCGTGGAGAAGCTCGCCGAAACCGAGGAGGAGCGACGCGCCTTCATCGCCCGCTTCCTGCGCCCCGTCACCGGGCGGCTCGACCGCATGGGGCTCCGCTACCACGTGAAGAGCCGCACGAAGTCGGTCTTCTCCATCTGGAACAAGATGCGCCGGCAGCGCGTCCCCTTCGAAGGGGTCTACGACATCTTCGCCATACGCATCATACTCGACTGTCCGCCCGAAGAGGAGAAACCGCAGTGCTGGACCGTCTACTCGGTGGTCACCGACTTCTATACCCCCAACCCCACCCGCATGCGCGACTGGATCTCGATTCCGAAATCCAACGGCTACGAGTCGCTCCATACGACCGTCTCGGCCGAAGGCCGGTGGGTCGAGGTGCAGATCCGAACCGAGCGGATGGATGCCGTGGCCGAGCGCGGCATCGCCGCCCACTGGCGCTACAAGGGGCTCAGGCAGGGGGGCACAACGAGCGAGGAGTGGCTCGGCCGCCTGCGCCGCCTCATGGAGGAGACGCCCCGCACGCTCGCCCGGCGTTTCGATGCACACCCCGCCTCGGGCGAAGTCTTCGTCTTCACGCCCGACGGCGACCTGCGCAAGCTGCCCGAAGGGGCGACCGTGCTCGACTTCGCCTTCGACATCCACTCGGGGCTCGGCGCCACCTGCGTCGGCGGTCGCGTGAACCAGCGCGCCGTACCGATCCGCGAGGTGCTCCACAACGGCGACATCGTGGAGATTCTGACCCAGAAGAACCAGACGCCCAAGGCCGACTGGCTCGGGTTCGTCACCACGTCGAAGGCCCGCAACCGCATCCGCGCCTTCCTGCGCGAGGAGCAGGCCCGCCACGCCCGCATGGGACGCGAAGAGTTCGAACGCAAGCTCCGCAACTGGAAGCTGCCCTGCACCATCGACGAGGCGGTGGCCCTGCTCGTCCGCCGATACCGGCTCAAGAGCGGCACCGAGGCCTACGCCCTCATCGCCACCCGCTCGCTCGACCTGACCGAGGTCCGCGAAGTGCTCCGCAGCGAACTCTCGGGTACGGCCGAGGAGGAGCGACGACGCGCCGAAGAGGAGCGACGCGCCGCCGAGGCCGAACGTCGCAGGGGAGAGAACCACGAGGCCGGGCAGAGGCGGAGCAGCGATGCGCTCGTCATCGACGACCGCATCGGAAAGCTCGAATACAAGATGGCCCGCTGCTGCAACCCCGTGCGCGGCGACGAGGTATTCGGCTTCGTCACCGTAGGCTCGGGCATCACGATCCACCGCGCCGACTGTCCCAATGCCCGGCGCATGCGCGAGAAGTACCCATACCGCGTCATCGAGGCGTGCTGGCGCGAGGGGACGGAAGGAGCCTTCCGCGCCACGGTGCGCATCGTCGCGGCCGACCTGACAGGTATCGGGAACCGTGTCACCGAGGTCATCAGCCGCGACCTGGGACTCGACATCCGCTCCATCCGCTTCGAGAGCCGGCGGGGCGGTACGGCGACCGGCACCGTAAGCGTCGAGGTGCCCGACACGGCAACCCTCGACCGGCTGCTGCACGCGCTGCAGCAACTCCGGGGCGTACAGCGCGCCTACCGCATCGGCGGATGAGGCTCCGCCCCCTTGCGACGGCGGCGGACAGAATGCGAAGCGGGCACCCCGGCCGGGGTGCCCGCTTCGCATGGTACCGGAGGCGGCGTCAGTCGACCGGTATGTCGCGGTTGACGTTCCGCGACCCGAACAGGGCGTAGTAGAGCAGATAGAGCAGCCCGGCGACGATCACCCAGTAGCTGGCCATGTAGCCGACGCCGTCGGAGATGAACTGCTGCACGAGGGGCAGCACGCCGCCGCCCACGACCATCATCATGAAGATGCCCGAAGCCTGGGCCGTATAGCGACCGAGTCCCTCGACCGCGAGGTTGAAGATGACGCCCCACATCACCGAGGTGCAGAGACCGCAGAGCACCAGCAGAAGGGCGCTCAGGGGCACCTGTGCCATGCTGAAGCCCGACTCTACGCCGTAGCCGGGCATGGAGACGGTGATCGACCGGGGCATCAGGATGGCGGCCACCACGAGAAGGAGGGCCACCGAAGCGGCGCAGACAAGCTGCGTGCGGCTCGACACGCGGCCGCTCACGAGACTGCTCGCCGAACGGCCCACCAGCATGAGCAGCCAGTACATCGCGGCGATGGCGCCGCCCACGGCCGCGCCGTCGGTCGCGAGTCCGGCACCTCGCGCCGTGGGGTCGGCCAGATAGAAGTTGAGCGTACCGGGGATACCCACCTCGACGCCCACGTATACGAAGATGCCCACCACGCCCAGCACCGTGTGGCGGAAACTCCAGGGGCTGTAGCGCCGGCCGGCGGCCGGTGCAGCGGCACGTCCCATGTCGGGCTCGGGAATCGAGACGAGCGAGATGATTACGAAGGCGAAGGCGAAGACGCCCATGGCGATGAAGAGCAGCGGCGTCACGTCGGACATCGCCGTGCGGGGCGTCACCGTACCGATCAGCGCCCCGACAAAGAAGGGGGTCAGCGTGCCGGCCAGCGAATTGAAGGTGCTGCCCGTCTGGATGAGCTGGTTGCCGCGGTTGCCGCCGCCGCCCAGCAGGTTGAGCATCGGGTTGACCACCGTGTTGAGCATGCAGACGCAGAAGCCGCAGATGAAGGCGCCCAGCAGATAGATGACGAAGTCGAGTTCGATGACGTAGTCGCCGAGCGAGAAGACCGTCTTCCCGGCGCCGACGACGCTCGACAGATACTGCGTGAAGAGGCCCGCGATGCCGACGGCCATGGCGATGAGCGCCGTCTTCTTGTAGCCGATGCGCACGAGCAGGTTTCCGGCCGGTATGCCCATGAAGAGGTAGGCGAGGAAATTCATCAGGTTGCCCATCATGCCCAGCGTATTGGCGCCGGCGTATTCGTTCTTCCAGATGGTGCCGAACGGAGCCGCCAGATTCGTCACGAACGAAATCATCGCGAAGAGAAAGCACATCGCGACGATCGGCAGCAGGTTGCTTTTCTTGGATTGGTCCATACTTCCTATCGTTTGGTTTTCTTCGTTCGGATTCCGGAAGACGCCGCGGCGACGTCAGCGGTCGCGTTCGGCGACGTAGGAGCAGAGGGCGTCGAGCGCCGCACGCACCGGCGAGGGGGGATAGGGGGCCAGCTGCGCCCGGGCCCGGGCCACGTATTCCCCCATCGTGGCGGCCGCAGCGGCCAGACCGCCGCCCCGCTCCACGGCCTGCTGGAGATAGTCGACGCTCCGTTCGTCGTCGGCACAGCGGGCGAGGCGGTCGAGCAGCTCGTCGCGCCGCGCCGCATCCGCCTCTTCGAGCAGCGGCAGCAGCGGCAGCGTCACCTTGCCCTCGCGCAGATCGTTGTTCGCGGGCTTGCCCGTGCGGGCCGAGCGCGTATAGTCGAGGATATCGTCCTGTATCTGGAAAGCCGTGCCGAGCGCCTCGCCGTAGCGGCGCATGCGCTCCACCGCCTCGGCCGGGGCCCCTGCGGCCATGGCGCCGGCCGAGGCGCTCACGGCTATCAGGCTCGCCGTCTTCTTGTTGATGATGTCGAAATATTCGCCCCGCGTCGCCCCACGTCGCCCCGCGCAGTCGCTCTGCAACGCCTCGCCCTCGCAGAGGGTGGCCATCGCCGCGCATACGTGCGAGACGAGGTCGAACTCGCCGCTCGCCATCCCCACGCCGAGGTTCTTCGCGAGGATGTAGTCGCCCAGCAACACCGCACGGTGCGACTGCCAGCGGGCGTTGACCGAGGGTTTGCCGCGCCGCGTATCCGCCTCGTCGATCACGTCGTCGTGGATGAGCGAGGCGACGTGGATCATCTCCACCAGCATGGCGGCCAGGCAGCTGCGCTCCAGCGCGACGACGCGCCCCTCCGGCGAGTGGAGCGCCGCCGAGAGCATCACCACGATGGGGCGTATGCCCTTGCCGCGCGACGAAAGGGCGTAGCGCAGCATCTCGGAGAGAAGCTCTCCTTCGGCTCGGATATTCCGCTCCACGAAGGCGTCGAACGCCTCGAGTTCCCTTTCGACGGGACGACGTATGGAGTCGAGCGTGATCATGCAGGATGCGGAATTGACTCCGCAAAGATAGTGATTTTTCGCGGACGGCTCCCGCACGTCGCGATTTTTTCGTACCTTTGTCGTTCGACCAACATCCACGCCGATGACACCACCCAAGAGGCTCCTCGCCCGCACGGGCTCCGCCGTCGCGATTCTGCTGCTCTTCTTCGCGGTCGCCGCCTTCTGCTTCGCCCCGCAGTTCACGGGCGAGGTGCTGCCGCAGCACGACGTGCTCCAGTACGAGGGCATGACGCAGGACATCCGCGACTGCCGCGCCCGCACGGGCGAAGACCCGCAGTGGACCGGACGCATGTTCGGCGGCATGCCGGCCTACCTGATCAACGTGGCCTACCCGGCCCAGATCGTCAAGAGCGCCGCGGGCAAGATCACCGGACTGCTCGACACGCCGGCCGCCTTTCTCTTCTTCGCCTCGGCGGCCATGTGGGCCATGCTTCTCATGATGGGCGTCGGACGATGGCCGGCGGCGGCCGGAGCGCTCGCCTACGGCCTCTCGACCTACTTTTTCCTCATCATCGGGGCGGGACACATCACCAAGATGTGGGCCGCGGTCTACGCCCCCCTCATGATGGGGGGCGCCTGGATGACACTGCGCCGCAACATGTGGGCGGGGGCGGTCCTCACCGCCCTCTCCGCCTCGCTCGAGATCGGGGCGGGACACCCGCAGATCACCTACTACTTCCTCATGGCGATGGCCGCCTTCTGGCTCTCGGAGCTCGTCGTCGCGGTGCGTGGCCGTGCGCTGCGCGACTTCGGACGGCGCACGGCGCTCCTTGTCGCGGCGGGCCTGCTGGCCGTGGGCTCCAACTTCGCCCCGCTGTGGTACACCGCCCGCCACAGTCCCGACACCGTACGCGGCGGTTCGGAGCTGCGCGCCGACGCCGGTACGGAGTCGGGACTCGACCTCGACTACGCCACGGCCTGGAGCTACGGCCGTGACGAGACCCTCACACTGCTCGTCCCCGACTTCATGGGGGGCGACTCCGGACGCGGCTTCTCCGACGACGGACCCGTCGCCGCCCTCCTCACCGACTACGGACTGCCCGCCTCGGTCGCCGGGCAGCTGCCCCTCTACTGGGGCGACCAGCCCTACACCGCCGGTCCCACCTACCTGGGCGCCGCGGTCCTCTTCTTCGCCGTCGCGGGGCTCTTTCTGGTCGGAGGTCGGACCCGCTGGTGGCTCCTGGCCATCTCGCTCCTCATGGTGCTCCTCGCCTGGGGGCGTCACTTCATGGGGCTCACGGAGCTGATGTTCCGCATCCTGCCCGGATACGACAAGTTCCGCACCGTCTCGATGACCCTCGTGGTGGTGCAGTGGAGCGTGCCCCTGCTGGCGGCCCTGGCTCTCGGACGGCTCTGGCGCGGCGACGTCGAGCCCGCACGCCTGCGGCAGGCCATCGCCTGGGCCGCAGGTCTCACGGGCGGCGTCTGCCTGCTGCTCATAGCGGCCGGAGGGCTCCTCTTCGACTTCGGCCGCGACGACTCGGCCGCACTGATGACCGAACAGTTCCGCGGGCTCTTCGCCCAGTCGGGGCTGCAGGAGTATATCGACCGCGGCATGCCCGAGGAGATGGGGCTCGCCTGCGGCGACGCCATGGCCGCCGAACGGCTCTCGGTCATGCGTGCCGACGCCGCGCGGTCGCTCCTCTTCGTCGCCCTCGCGGCGGGAGCCCTCTGGCTCTTCGCCGCCCGCCGCATCGGCCGCGGACTCTTCACGACGGCCGCCGTCGCGCTCATCGTCGCCGACCTCGCGGCCGTAGGACTGCGCTACCTACCGCACGACCGCTTCGTGCTGCCCCGCACCCAGCGCATCGTGCCCTCGGCGGCCGACCGGCAGATCCTGGCCGACACGCTCCCCGGATTCCGGGTGCTGAACCTCACCGTCAGCCCCTTCAACGACGCCACCACTTCCTATTTCCACCGTTCGGTGGGCGGCTACCACGGAGCCAAGCTCTCGCGCTACCAAGACCTCATCGACCGCTACCTCAACCGCGCAGACCCGGCGGTGCTCGACCTGCTCAACACGCGCTACCTCATCGTTCCCGGCGCCGACGGCAGCCCCGAGGCGCTGCCGCGCGGCACGGAGTACGGTCCCGCCTGGTTCGTGGAGGAGCTCGTCCCGGCGGCATCGGCCGAAGAGGAGCTCGAGCTGCTGGGGAGAATCGATACGCGCCGCGCCGCCGTCGTGCGCGAAGGCACGGCCCCCGCGGCGGAGCCGCAGGGCGGAGGGAGCATCAGGCTCGTCTCCTACCGGCCCAACCGGCTGCTCTACGAATATACGGCCGACGCGCCGGCCGTCGCCCTCTTCTCCGAAATCTACTATGACAAGGGGTGGACGGCCCGCATCGACGGAGAGGAGGCCCCCTTCTTCCGCGCAGACTATGTGCTGCGTGCCATGGAGCTGCCCGCCGGCAGCCACACGGTCGAATGGAGCTTCCGCGCCCCGGGCTGGCGCACGGTCGAGGGGGTAACGCTCGCCGCGTCGCTCGTCATCCTGGGCGGCACGCTCGCCGCCGGCGCGACGGCCGTCGCCGGACAGATGCGCGGCCGCGGGGAGAGGCGGCGCGACGGAAGGACGAAGAACGCATAACCGAGATATGAAAGACGACAAGAGGCTCAAACGCAAGGTCCGCAACTCCTACCTCGTCTCCACGGCGAGCATCGCGCTGGTGCTCTTCCTGCTGGGGTCGGTGGGCTACCTGCTGACGGCGGCCCTGCACATGTCGCGCACGCTGCAGGAGCGCGTGCCCGTAACCATCGAACTGAGCGACGGCGTGAGCGACGAACTCCGCGCCGAACTCGCGCAGCGGCTCGCCGCCGAACCCCTCGTGGGGACAATGATCTACTCGACGAAGGAGGAGAAGCTCGCCGACGGCGACTTCCGCAAGATGTTCGAGAGCGAAATCGAAGAGCTGCTCGAGGAGAATCCCCTGCTCGACTCCTTCGAGCTGACCCTCACGGCCCGCTCGGAGGAGAGCGAGGAGCTCGGCGCCTTTGTCGCACGGCTCGAGAGCTGGGAGGGGGTCGACCGCGTCTCCTACCCGGCGATGATGGTCGAACGGCTCCACACCACCGTACACAAGATCCGCTTCGTGCTGCTCCTCTTCGGCGGGGCGCTGCTCTGCATCTCGCTCATCCTGCTGAACAACACGATCCGGCTGGCCATCTTCTCGAAACGCTACCTGATCAACACGATGAAGCTCGTCGGCGCAACCAAGTGGTTCATCATGAAACCCTTCCTGGCGAGCAGCATCACGCAGGGGCTTCTGGCCGGCACGGTCGCGGCGGCGTTATTCGCCCTCTCGGTCTACGGGCTCGCGGAGACCGTTCCCGAGCTGATCACCGCGGCGCAGACGCGCGACGCCGCCCTCATACTCGGGTCGATGATTGTCGGCGGACTGATCATCTCGCTGCTCTTCACCCTCTTCGCCGTCAACAAATTCGTCAACATGCAATCGAACAAGATCCACCTCTACTGACATGAAAAACGAAAAGGAGCGCGGTGCCGAACCGCAACGCGGAGGCGACCCCCGGCTGCCGCTCACGCGCAAGAACTACCTGCTGCTCGCGGCCGGCTTCGCCGTCATCCTCCTCGGCTTCGTGCTGATGGCCGGCGGAGGCAGCGATTCGCCCGACGAATTCAACTACGCCATGTTCTCGTGGCGCCGCATCACGCTGGCGCCCCTGCTGGTCGTCGGCGGCTTCGCCTTCGAGATCTACGCACTGCTCAAACGTTTCGACCGATAGAACGATGGATACGCTGCAAGCCATCCTGCTCGGCATCGTGCAGGGCCTCACCGAATTCCTGCCCGTATCGAGCAGCGGGCACCTCCAGATAGCCAAGGAGCTGCTCGGCGTCGAGCTGGAGGAGAACCTCTCGTTCGACGTCATGCTCCATGCCGCCACCGTGCTGAGCACCTTCGTGGTGCTGTGGGCCGAGATCCGCGGACTCCTCACGGGGCTCTTCCGCCGCGGCATGAACGACGAGAAACGCTACATCCTCAAGCTGCTGCTATCGATGATTCCCATCGGCATCGTGGGCTTCGCCTTCAAGGATGAGCTCGACGCGCTGCTCGCCTCGCCCGCCATCCTCGCCGTCGTGGGGGCCATGCTGTTGCTCACGGCCCTGCTGCTCGCCTTCGCCCACTACGCGCGGCCGCGCCCCAGAGAGCAGATCTCCTACCGCGACGCCTTCGTCATCGGCCTCGCGCAGGCCTGCGCCGCCATGCCCGGGCTCTCGCGCTCGGGCACGACCATCGCCACGGGGCTGCTGCTCGGCAACCGGCGCGCGGCCGTGGCGCAGTTCTCGTTCCTAATGGTGCTGGCCCCCATCCTCGGCGAGACGCTGCTCCAGCTGCTGAGCGGCGAGCTGGCTACGGACATCGGCTTCGCCCCGCTGGCTGCCGGTTTCCTCGCCGCCTTCGTCTCGGGCTGTCTCGCCTGCCGCTTCATGCTCGGCATCGTACGGCGCGGCCGCCTCATCTGGTTCGCCCTCTACTGCGCGGTGGCGGGCGCCGTCTCCCTGTTCAGCTACCTGTTCTGACGATGAGCGAAGAGATACGTACCGGAGCGCCCCTCGACCTGCGGGGCATCAACTTCGAGGAGGGCTACATCGCCGTCATCGACAAGCCGCTGGGGTGGACCTCGGCCGATGTGGTGCGCAAGATCAAGTTCACGCTCCGTCGGCTGGGCTACCGCCGCATCAAGGTGGGCCACGCCGGCACGCTCGACCCGCTGGCCACGGGGGTCCTGGTCATCTGCATCGGCCGCGCCACCAAGATGGTCGACGCGCTCCAGGCCGAGGAGAAGGAGTACGTAAGCGACCTGATGCTCGGCGCCACGACGCCGAGCTACGACCTCGAGCACCCCGTCGACCGCACCTATCCCATCGACCACATCACGCGCGAGGCGGTGGTCGAGGCGCTCGCCTCGCTCACGGGCGAACGCTACCAGACGCCGCCCCTCTACTCGGCCAAGAAAATCGAGGGGACGCGCGCCTACGAACTGGCCCGCACGGGCGAGGAGGTGGAACTCAGGCAGACGCTCGTCCGCATCTACGACCTCGACCTCGTGGAGTACGACCTGCCGCGCATCCGCATCCACGTGCGGTGCAGCAAGGGGACCTACATCCGTTCGCTGGGCCGCGAAATCGGCGAGGCGCTCCACAGCGGCGCCCACCTCACCTCGCTCTGCCGCACGCGCAGCGGCGGCTTCCGCCTCGAGGCGGCCTGCCCGCCGGAGTATTTCTGCGAAAAACTGCTCGAAAGCGAAACAAAATAGTCTTTTTCACGTATTGCTTCCGGTATCGTTCCCCCGCCGGAACACAATCGACCGTCTACATCCATGAAACTCTCCCAGTACGGATACGAATTCAGCCCCGAGCTGCTGGCCAAATACCCCGCCCCGAACCGCGACGAATCGCGCCTGATGGTCGTCAATCGGGCGAAGGGCACCATCGAACACCGAATATTCAAGGATATTCTCGACTACTTCGACGAGCGCGACGTCTTCGTCTTCAACGACACGAAGGTCTTCCCGGCCCGCCTCTACGGCAACAAGGAGAAGACGGGGGCCGAAATCGAGATCTTCCTGCTGCGCGAACTGAACCGCGAGCTGCGGCTGTGGGACGTGCTGGTCGACCCCGCCCGCAAGATCCGCATCGGCAACAAACTCTACTTCGGTGACGACGACCTGCTCGTCGCCGAGGTGATCGACAACACCACCTCGCGCGGCCGCACGCTGCGCTTCCTCTTCGACGGCTCCTACGAGGAGTTCAAGGAGACCCTTTTCCGGCTGGGCGAGACGCCGCTGCCGAAGTGGGTGCGCGACAAGGTCGAACCCGAGGACGCCGAGCGCTACCAGACCATCTTCGCCCGCCACGAAGGGGCCGTGGCCGCCCCGACGGCCGGCATGCATTTCTCGAAGCACCTGATGAAGCGCATGGAGATCAAGGGGGTGGAGAGCGCCTTCATCACCCTGCACGTGGGGCTAGGCAACTTCCGCACGGTCGACGTCGAGGATCTCTCGAAGCACAAGATGGACTCGGAGCAGTTCTTCGTGACCGACGAGGCGGCCGCCACCGTCAATCGGGCCAAGGAGGAGGGGCACCGCATCGCGGCGATCGGCACGACCGTGATGCGGACGCTCGAAACGGCCGTCTCGACCCACGGCCACATCAAGGCGGCGGAGGGGTGGACCAACAAGTTCATCTTCTCGCCCTACGAGTTCTCGGTGGCCGACGCCATGGTGACCAACTTCCACCTTCCCTACTCCACGCAGCTGATGATGACGGCCGCCTTCGGAGGCTACGACCGCATCATGGAGGCCTACCGCGTGGCCCGCGAGGAGGGGTACCGCTTCGGGACCTACGGCGACGCGATGCTGATTCTCTGACCCGCCCCGTGCGCCGCGCAACGCGGACGGAGGGCGGAAATGCCGGAAAATACGGTTTTTTTCGTATCTTTGCCCAATAAACACACACTCGATGGCATCAAGCAGGATACTGTACGTCTGTCAGGAGATCGCTCCCTATCTCCCCGATACGGAGTGCTCGCTGCTCTGCCGCAGGCTCACGCAGGCCATGCAGGAACGGGGCAACGAGATCCGCACCTTCATGCCGCGCTACGGCTGTATCAACGAACGGCGTCATCAGCTCCACGAGGTAATCCGCCTCTCGGGGATGAATCTGATCATCGACGACAACGACCACCAGCTCATCATCAAGGTGGCCTCGATACCGTCGGCGCGCGTGCAGATCTACTTCATCGACAACGACGACTACTTCGCCCGCAAGGCAGTGCTGCGCGACGCCGACGGAAGGTGGTTTCCCGACAACGACGAGCGGGCCATCTTCTTCGCGCGGGGCGTGCTCGAGACCGTCAAGAAGCTGCGCTGGGCCCCGACCGTGGTCCACTGCCACGGCTGGTTCACGGCCGTGATGCCCGTCTATCTGAAGCGGGTCTTCGCCGACGACCCCATCTTCCGCGACACGAAGATCGTCGTCTCGCTCTACGGCGACGGCTTCGAGGGCGAGCTCGACGGCGCCTTCCGCACGAAGATCGCCCACGAGGGGATGGACGACGAAAATCTGGAACTGCTCGCCCGTCCTTCATACGAAAATCTCTGCCGCTTCGTTATGCAGTATGCCGACGGCGTGATCATCGCCTCGGAGGGGGTCGACCCCGCCGTGCTGGATATGGCGCGCGGCAGCGGAAAGCCCCTTCTGGAGTACCGGTCGCCCGAGGCGGAGGATCTCTTCGCAACCTACGATCACTTCTATGACGCACTGCAATAGCCTTTGCCGCATCGTCCGCGCGCTCGCGGTGCTCCTTCTCGCCGCAGGCGCCACCTTCGGCGGCTGCACCACCTCCGACGACACGCTCGGCGCGGCGCTCCGCCCCGACGACGAGGGGATGCGCACGGGAATGGTACGGCTCGGCGGGCGCGGGCTCTTCGAGACACGTCTCTACCGCACCGATTCGGTACGCGGCAGCAATGTGGGCTACGGCTATTTCGGCTCGTCGCGCAACGACACGACGGGGCTCGTCGAGAGCGGATTCCTCAGCCAATACCTGAGCGGCTATCTGGTCGACGATGGCTACTTCGGCTACCGCCCCATCTTCGACTCGGCACAGATCCACCTGGCCGTGAAAAGCTACGGACGCGACACGATCACGCCGCAGCGCTTTCTCGTCTACGAGGTCACCGACGACAGCTTCATCGCCGGCAATGCCGACTCGGTCTTCTACCTCGACTTCGACCCCGCGCCATACATCGGCAGCGAACCCCTCTTCAGCTTCACCTTCCCGCAGGGACAGGTAAGGAGTTCGAGCTACGTCTCGGTCCGGCTGGAGCCGACCGACGCGGGACGCGCCTTCGCCTACCGGCTGATGATCTCCGACGGCACGAAACCCGTACAGGCGGGCGTGGACTATTCGGTCTATTCGGACGCCGATGCCTTCCGCAAGGTCTTCAAGGGGCTCTGCATCGTACCGGCCGAGCCGGTCGCCGCAGGCGACCGGGGCTCGGTCTTCGGAGCGGACCTCGCCTCGTCGGGCTTCACGATCTACGCCCGCAACCGCGTGGAGTCCGACCCCACGCTCATTCGCGACACGGTGGGCGCCACCTACTACTTCTCCTCGACCGAATCGGGGACCTCGCTGAGCGGGAATCTCTCGGTCAACAGCGTGCGCCACGACTACACGGCCTCGCTCGTCGACGCCGCAACGGCCGACGAGACGGCCGCCGACCGCCCGACAAGCAGCCGGATCATCGTCTCGGGACTCGGAGGCGTACTCTCGGAACTCACCTTCGCGCAGCCCTTCTTCGACGCCATAGAGGCCGAGATCGCACGGGTCAATGCCGAAGAGGGGGAGAACTACACGACGCTGGCCGTGAACCGCGCCCTGCTCACGCTCTACTTCCGCGGCGCGGACTACGACTGGACGCTGCTCGACCCGACGGTCGCGACGCCGCTCATGGAGGCGTCGCTTTCGCGCCTGGGCTCCTACACGGACTACAAGCGCATCACCGGAATCACCGACTACGACTACTACACCGAACACAGCACCGAGGATTACGAACTGACCTACGGCGGCTACATCAACCGCAGCAAGGGATGCTACGAGCTCGACATCTCGAGCTATCTTCAGGAGCTGTGGAACAGCTACATCGAGGCGAAGGAGGCTCGGAGCGCGGAGAGCGCCGCCGTGGACCTCGGCCTCGTCGAACACCGTACGATATACCTCGGGCCCGATGCCTACTCGCTCTACACCGACGGCTTCACGGTCGTGCAGGGCATGGAGGGCGACGGCAATACGGCCCCGCTGAAGATAGACCTCACCTATACGTTGATCCGATGACCCGATGCGGTCCGGGTCCCGGACCGAGAGAGACGAAGAGAGCCACAGACATGCAGGAAAATTTAGTAATCGTCGAGTCCCCCGCCAAGGCCAAGACCATCGAGCGGTTTCTCGGCAAGGATTATACGGTGAAGTCGAGCTTCGGCCACATCCGCGACCTGTCGAAAAAGGATCTCGGCATCCGTATCGACGAAGGCTTCAGCCCCGTCTACGAGATTCCGGCCGACAAGAAGAAGGTGGTCGAGGAGCTGGCCCGGCTGGCCCGTCAGGCCAGGACCGTATGGCTCGCCTCCGATGAAGACCGCGAGGGAGAGGCCATCGCCTGGCACCTGACCGAGGTACTGGGGCTGCCCGTGGACCAGACCCGCCGCATCGTCTTCCACGAAATCACCAAGCGTGCCATACTCGAGGCCATCGAGCATCCGCGCACGGTGGACATGAACCTCGTGAACGCACAGCAGGCGCGCCGCATCCTCGACCGTCTGGTCGGTTTCGAGCTCTCGCCCGTGCTGTGGAAGAAGGTGCGTCCATCGCTCTCGGCCGGCCGCGTGCAGAGCGTCGCCGTGCGGCTGCTCGTGGAGCGCGAGCGCGAGATCATCGCCTTCCGCTCGGCCCCCTACTTCCGCGTTGTGGGGCAGTTCCGCGCCGGTGAGGAGGGCATCTCCTTCCGCGCCGAGCTCCCGACACGCTTCGCGACGGCCGACGAGGCCGAATCCTTCCTCGAAGGGTGCCGCGGCGCCGCCTTTACCGTGGCCAAGTCCGAGGAGAAGCCCGCGCAGCGCCATCCGGCGCCCCCCTTCACCACCTCCACGCTCCAGCAGGAGGCGGGCCGCAAGCTCGGCATGTCGGTCTCGCAGACGATGTCGGTGGCACAGCACCTCTACGAGCAGGGTCTGATCACCTACATGCGTACCGACTCGGTGAATCTCTCGCAGCAGGCTCTGGCCCAGTGCAAGGAGGAGGTGACGCGCCTCTTCGGTGCGGAGTATGCACGGCCTTTCAACTACAAGACCAAGACCAAGGGGGCGCAGGAGGCCCACGAGGCCATCCGCCCCTCCTACATCGAACGGCAGACGATAGACGGCACGCCCGCCGAGAAGCGTCTCTACGACCTCATCTGGAAGCGCACGGTCGCCTCGCAGATGGTGCCGGCCGAGATCGACCGCACGACCGTGGTCATCGAATCGGACGCCTCGCCGCTGCAGTTCGTCGCCACGGGCGAGGTAATCTGCTTCGACGGATTCCTGCGGCTCTACTCCGAATCGACCGACGACGACAACGCGGCCGAATCCGGGACCGAGGGCCGGCTGCCCAAACTGCAGGCGGGCGACAGGCTCGAGGCGGGGGCGATTACGGCCACAGAGCGCTTCACGCAGGCCCCGGCGCGCTACAACGAGGCGTCGCTCGTCAAGCGGCTCGAGGAGCTGGGTATCGGCCGCCCCTCGACCTACGCCCCGACCATCACCACGATCATCCACCGCGGCTACGTGGTCAAGCAGAACCGCGACGGGGAGAAGCGCATCTGTCGGCAGTTCGTACTCGAGGGGGACCGCATCACGCGCGGAGAGCTCACCGAGAGCTTCGGCCGCGAGAAGAACCGGCTTCAGCCCACCGACATCGGCATGCTGGTGAACGACTTCCTCGAGGCGCAGTTCAAGCCCATCATCGACTACAACTTCACGGCCAACGTCGAGAAGGAGTTCGACCGCATCGCGCGGGGCGAGATCACATGGGAATCGATGATCTCCTCCTTCTACGCCCCCTTCCACGAGATGGTGGACAAGGCCATCGACACCCAGACCGACCGCAAGGCGCAGGCGCGCATCCTCGGCACCGACCCTGCGACGGGGCGCATCGTGAAGGCCCGCATCGGCCGCTACGGTCCGATGGTCGAGATCGAGGCCCCGGAGGGCGAGAAGCCCCGTTACGCCTCGCTGCGCAAGGGACAGCTCATCGAGTCGATCACGCTCGACGAGGCGCTCACGCTCTTCACGCTGCCCCGCAGACTGGGCGAACTCGACGGCGAGGAGCTCGTGGTGGGACTCGGCCGCTACGGCGCCTACGTACGCTACGGCAAGTCGTTCGCCTCGCTCGCCCGTCACGACGACCCCTACACGCTCACCTACGAGCGGGCCGTGGAGCTGGTGCACGAGCACCGCGCCGCCGCTGCCGCCGCCCACACGCCGCTGCGCACCTTCGACGAGGAACCCGACCTCATCATCCGCAACGGCCGCTACGGCCCCTACATCGTTTTCAAGGGAAAGAACTACCGGCTGCCCAAGGGTTCGAAACCCGAGGAGCTGACCCTCGAGGAGTGCCGCCGCATCGTCGCCTCATCGAAGAAATAACCCGAACAGCAAGCGAATACCAAAACCCATAAAAACCAAACAGACCCATGAAAAAAGCGTTCACGCTCCTCTCCGCCCTCTGCGTGGCCTTCGCGGCCTCGGCCCAGAGCCCCGCAGCGCAGACCGACGACCGACAGGCCGAAGGCTACCGGTTCACCGACCACAAGGTAGTGGCCACGACACCCGTCAAGAACCAGCACCGCAGCGGTACCTGCTGGTCGTTCTCGACCCTCTCGTACCTCGAGAGCGAGATCCTGCGTGCCGGCGGCGCTCCGGTACACCTCTCCGAGATGTGGATTGCCCGCCACTCCTACATGGAGAAGGCCGAGAAATACATCCGTCTGCACGGCTGCCTGAACTTCGGCGAGGGCGGTGCCCTGCACGACGTCACCGAGACGATCAAGCGCTACGGCATCGTCCCCTTCGAGGCCTACCCGGGACTTGAGTACGGTACCGACAAGCCCGACTTCCGCGAATTCTCGACCGTCACGAAGGGCTACCTCGACGCCGTGATCGCGGCCAACGCCCAGAAGGGGGCTCCCCTCTCGACCGCCTGGAAGCGCGGCTTCAACGCCATCCTCGACGCCTACTTCGGCCCGCTGCCCGAGACTTTCGTCTACGAGGGCAAAGAGTATACGCCGAAGAGCTTCGCCGCCACGCTGCCGCTCGACATGGACAACTACGTGGAGCTCTCCTCCTTCACGCACCACCCCTTCTACACGCAGTTCATCCTCGAGGTTCCCGACAACTGGTCGTGGGACACGGTCTACAACCTCCCCATCGAGGAGCTGATGCAGACGGTCGACTACGCTCTGGAGAACGACTACCCCGTAGCCTGGAGCACCGACGTGAGCGAGCGCGGCTTCAGCCGTACGAAGGGCCTCGGCATCGTCCCCGAAGAGAACATCGACCACATGGGCGGCACCGAGTCGGCCCGCTGGGGCGGCCTGACCGAGGCCGAGAAGCAGGCGGCGCTCTACAAATTCGACGGTCCCGTACCGGAGAAGAAGATTACGCAGCAGATGCGTCAGGAAGCCTTCGACAACTACGAGACCACCGACGACCACGGCATGGTGCTGATCGGCATCGCGACCGACCAGCTCGGCAACGAGTACTACAAGGTGCAGAACTCGTGGGATACGGTTCCCCCCTACGAGGGCTTCTGGTACTTCTCGCGTCCGTTCGTGGAGTATAAGACCCTTACCGTCATGGTGAACAAGAACGCCATGCCGAAGGAGATCCGCAAAAAGCTCGGCCTCTGATTCGAAAGCAGGAGGTCCGCATGCAAAAAGGGGCGCCCCGTCGGGGCGCCCCTTTCGCGTGGCGGGGAAGGGGGAAGCGGTCAGAGATACCAGACGACGACGGCATCCTCCAGCCGCCGGAGGGCGAGACGGAGGAGCCCGGCACCACCGCGGATACGCCCGTACACCGCATCGTCGGAAAGAGCGGTGACCCGCAGGTCGCGCAGCAGGTCGAGGCCGCCGGCGCCGTGGAGCTTCCAGAGCGTCTCCTTGGCGCACCAGGCGGCGGCGAGCCGCAGGGGTTCGTCTCCGCAGAGCGCCCGTTCGCCCGGAGTCAGATAGCGCTCGGCGATGCGGGCATAGGGCCGGTCGAGCCGCTCGACATCCACGGCGCAGGGGGCGTCGGAGAGGCAGAGCGCCACACGACCGGCTCCGTGCGACACGCCGAGAAAGATCTCCGGACACCCCGCCACGCGCGGAGCACCCGCGGCGGTATACTCCACCTCCACGGCTCCGAGTTCGCGGCGCAGCAGCGCCCGCCAGCCGAGGTACTCGCTCCGGCGCGCCGGGGCGAAACGCTCCGCACGTCGGAGCTCCTCTCCGGTCGCGAAGCGGCGGAGCACCTCCTCGGCAGGTACGGGCTCCACAAAAAGGGCTCTTCTAATCGCCATCGTGCTTCTTCTCGTCCTGTTCGGTCAGCTCGACCCTCACGCGGGCGACACGACGGCCGTCGAGCCGCTCCACCGTGAAGCGCAGGCCGTGCGCACCGAAGCGTTCGCCCGCCGCCGGGAAGCCGCCCCGCAGTTCGAGCATCAGGCCGCCGAGCGTCTCGGCCTCGCCCCGCACCCCGGCGAGAAGCTCCTCGTCGAGACCGAGCACACGCTCGAAGTCGCCGAGATGTATCTTGCCGTCGAAGAGATAGGTACGGTCGTCGAGCCGCTCGTAGAGCGGTGCCTCCGCGTCGCTCTCGTCGGTAATCTCGCCCACGATCTCCTCTATGACATCCTCGAGCGAGACGAGCCCCAGCGTCGAGCCGTACTCGTCGACCACGACGGCCACGTGGACCTTCTCGTTGCGGAAATCCTCGAGCAGGTCGCTGATCTTGCGGTTGCCAGGCACGAAATGGGCGCGGCGCGCCAGCCGCTGCCAGGCGAACGAGTCGTCGCGGTCGATATGCGGGAGTAGGTCCTTCACGTAGAGCATGCCGCGGATGTCGTCGAGCCCGGCGCCGCAGACCGGTATGCGAGAAAATCCCGACCGGATGATCGTCTCCTTCACGCGGGCGTAGCCGTCGGCGAGCGAGACGAAGGTGATATCCACGCGGGGCTTCATGACCTCGACCGCCTCCGTACCTGCGAAGCCGACGATGCCCGAAAGCATCTCCTTCTCCTCGTGCGACGCGGTCTGCGTGCGGTCCACGGCATCGGCCAGTTCGTCGAGCGACAGCTCGCGGCGCCGCGGCGACCGCTCCTCCGTCAGCTCGCCGCGGCGGAGCGCACGGCATGCCAGCGGGCGGAAGAGGCGCAGCAGCGGGGCGACGGCCGGCACGGCAAAACAGGCGAAACGCAGGGGCGACGCGGCGGCAAGGGAGCGCGAGATCGCACCGCCGAGCAGGAGCGCGACGGCGGACGTCCCCGCGCCGGCGAGCGCTCCGCGCATCGGCGGTCCGAAGAGCATCCGGCCGCCCGCGACGGCGAGCAGCACGGCGCAGAGCGCAACGGCGGCGCCGGCCATCAGAAGAGCGACATGCAGCGCGTCGCCCTCCTGGTGCAGGTCGAGCACCGACTGGCGACGCGGCGACGCGCCCCGGCGCAGGCACCGCAGATCGGTATGGGTCAGACAGCCGAGCGCCGTCCCGGTTCCGGCGACGAGGGCCGCGGGCAGCAGAAGAAGAGCAGCGGCCGCAATCAGCGCCACCGCTTCGGGCGAGGCTCCGGCAGAGAGTATCGGGGCAGAGTCGGGTTCCAAACCGCAGCGTATCGGATTAGTCGAAGAGCGATCCGCCGTTCTGTCGTTCGGCAGAAGCCTCGGCGGAGCTCTCCTGTTTCAGCACCTCGCGCCGGCCTCCCGCCGTCTCGACCACCATCTTGGCGTTGCGGGCCTTGTAGGCGGGTATGGCGAGGATCTGCGCCATGTTGGCGTAGCGCGACGTCTTGGCACCGAGCACCACCTGCTCGACGGGCTGCACCTGCCGCCGTTCGAACGACGCGGCGACCGTGCCTCCGATGGGTTCGAGCACCGGCGTCGCGGAGCGCTCGGTCGCGGGTTCCACCGTCGTCCGGGCGGGGGGGACGATGCGCTTCAGACCCGACATGGCCTCGTCTTCGAAGCCCGTAGCCACCACCATCAGTTCGATGGCACGGCCCAGATAGGGCTTCTCGCTCGTACCCCAGATGATATTGGCATCGTGCAGACGCCCCTCCTCGTCGCGGTAACTGGCATGCGACTGGATATACTCCAGGATGGAGACCACCTCCGCGTAGCGGAGCTCGTCGGCGTTGGCCACCGAGATGTTGAGCAGGATGTTTTTCGCGCCGCAGATGTGGTTGTGATCGAGCAGCGGCGAGTGGAGCGACGCCTCGGCCACCGCCTCGGCCCGGTTCTCGCCCTCGGCCGTCGCCACGCCCATGTGGGCACGGCCGCTGTCGCGCATCACCCTCGAGACATCGGCAAAGTCGACGTTCACCAGGTCGCTCTTCACCGTGATGATTTCGGCAATGCCCTTGGCCGCCGAGGCGAGGATGTCGTCGGCCTTGCCGAAGGCCTGCTTGACAGAGAGGCCGCCGTACATCTCGAGTATGTTCTCGTTGTTGATGACCAGCAGCGAATCGACGTTCTGACGCAGCTCCTCGATACCGCGGAAGCCCTGTTCGTAGCGCTGGCGCCCCTCGACGGCCAGCGGCGAGGTGACGATGGCCACCGTCAGCAGCCCCATCTCGCGGGCGAGTTTCGCCACCACGGGCGAGGCGCCCGTACCCGTACCGCCGCCCATACCGGCGGTGATGAAGATCATGCGCGTACCCGCAGCCTCCAGATGCTGACGGATCTCGGGCAGCGACTCGACGGCAGCCTGGCGCCCCTTCTCGGGGTCGTTGCCCGCGCCGAGGCCCTCGGCGCCGAGGCAGATGCGCGTCGGTACGGGGCTCTTGTCGAGCGCCTGCTGGTCGGTGTTGCAGACCATGAAGTCCACGCCCTGTATGCCGCCGAGGTTCCACATGTGGTTCACGGCGTTGCCGCCGGCACCGCCGATGCCGGCCACCATGATGATCGACCCCTTCTCGGGACGTGCGTTCAGTTCGGAGATCAGCTCCTCGGTCTTCATATCCTTTTCGTCGGTTTCTCTGTATTGTTCGTGCATCAGATCTCTTCGTCGTCGCCGTCGAACTTCTCGCTCAGCGACCGTGCACTGCTCTGAAGCGTACGCTTCATGCGTTCGAGCAGTCCGGGACGGCGCGTCGGTTCGGAAACGGGTTCCGGCTGCGGTTCGGTTTCGGGTTTCGGTTCCGGTGCGGCCGCGGGCTCCGGCGCGGGCTGCACCGCCGGCCGGATACGGCGCGGCTCCTCGGACCGCGGCGTCGGCACCGCTCCTGCCGAAGGGGCGAAGCCTCCCCGGCGCGGTCCGTTCTCCTCCTGTTCCGCCGTACGCGATGCACTCGCCGCGCGTTCACGTACCGGCCGCTCGCCCACGGCGCATGGCGACTGCTGCGCTCCGCGCACCAGCAGGCCGGCCACGGTGGCGAGCGCCGGATCGGCGAGCCGCTCGCGCGCCGCCTCCGTCAGTCCCGCCTCGGCCGACCCCAGGCGCACCTCCAGTCCCGTCACACGGCGGAAGAGTTCGTCCACATCCTTCAGCCGCGACGAGCCGCCCGTCAGCACGAGGCCGCAGGAGAGGCGTTGGCCGTAGCCCGAATCCTTCACCTCCTGGGCGACATACTCGGCCACGTCGGTCACGCGCGCCTCGATCACCGTCGCCAGGTTGCGCAACAGGATATCCTTCGCATCCTTGGCCGTGCGGCCGCTCACGCGGACATACTTCGACTCGGAGGCCAGCTCGGCGACCGCCGAACCGAAGCGGCACTTGAGCGGTTCGACATACTTCTCGGGCAGACTCAGCGAACGGATGTCCGCGTTGATGGCCGAGGCGCCCATCGGGACGGTGGCCACGTAGCGCAGCACGTCGCGCCAGTAGACGGCCACATCGGTCGTTCCGGCGCCGAAGTCGACGAGCGCCACCCCCTCCTGCCGCTCCTCGGGCGAGAGGACCGTCTCGGCCGTGGCCGGGGCATCGGGCCAGAGGGTCAGCATCCGGATGCCGAGCCGCCGCAGCGCCATGTCGAGCCGCTGCATGGGGGTGCGCTGGCAAAGCACGAAGTTGAAGGTCGAGGAGAGCTTCCGGCCGAACGACCCCACGGGGTCCTGCACCTCCTGCACGTCGTCCACCACGTAGTTCTGCGGCACACGCTCCATGATGGTCTCGTCTTCGGGTGCCTGCACGTCGCGCATGCGGTCGAAGAGGGCCTCCACATCGTGCTGCGAGACGCCGTTCTGCGGGTCGTAGACGAACACGTGGTCCGTATGGCGGGCGCAGCGGACGAATTCGCCCGAGATGCCCGCATAGGCCTCCGTAACGCGGATGCCCAGCTGCTCCTCCACCTCGTCCAAAGCCTCCTTCACGGCGCGGCTCACCTGCTCTATGTTGTCGATACGCCCGGCATTGACCCCGACGACGGGTTTCACGCCGAGGGCCGCCACGTCGACGAGCCCCTCGGCATTACGCACGCCGACGGCCACCGCCACCTTCGACGATCCGAGGTCGATCGCTATCGTATAATTTCTCTTTTCCACTTCCTCTTTCGGGTCTCCCCCTCTCTTGTGATGTATGGCTTCTCTCCTGTCAGCTGCAGACCACCTGTCCGGCGAAACGCACGTCCACGGTCCGATAGCGCTCCCACCCCAGGTGCTCCAGCCCGTTGCGGTAGAAACGCATCAGAACGTCCAGCTTCTCCTCGGCCCGTTCGGGTCGGCCGAAGCGGACGACAAAGGGGCCGCTGCGCGGCACCAGCGTCAGATCGATCGCCCCGCTCGCCGAGGTCGATGCATCGATCTGCACCACCTCCGACCGCCAGAAGGCGTCATCTTCCAGGAACTCTACAAAGGTAAGCAGTTTCAAGAAATCTTCGCAGGATTTCTCCAATTTTTTTTGCCGCGCGCGCTCCGCCTCCTGTCGTGCCGCGAGGCGTGCGATCTCCGCCTCGACACGGCGCGCCTCGTCGCGGTAACGGCGCCGCAGGGCCGCATTCTCGGCCCGCAGCCGCTCCACCTTGCGGGCGAAGAGCTCCTCGCTCTCGAACCACCCCTTCGAGATGCGCCGGCGGCGCAGCGCCCGCATGTTCTCGTCGTTGGTCCGCTCGCGGCGGTAGAAGGGATATTTCTCCCGTTCGAGCGCCGCGATCCGCTCGGCCGTACGGCTCCGCTCCGCGGCGACGAAGTCGGCGAGGCTCCCCGTGAACTCCGCCGGGAAGGGCGGGCGGTAGCTGCCCGTCACCACCGGCACATAGAGCGCCGAGCCCGAGGGGGCGCCGAAGAGATAGCCGTCGGCCGTGGCGTAGAGGTCGCGGCCGCCGCACCGCAGCCGCACGACGGGGCGCCGCTCGCGGAGCTCGACCCGCACGACGCCGTCGTAGCCGATGCTCGCCTCGGCCCGCTCCACGAAACCGTTGCGTTCGACAAAGCGCTCGATACCCGACAGATCGACCTCGCCGGCCGGCATGCCCTCCGAGGCGAGACCGCCGCGCAGAATCCGCTGCCGCATCTTCTCCGGCGAGACCAGATGGCCGCGCGACGAACTGTCGCGCACTCCGACCTCGACCCGCACGACGCTCCGCCCGCGGCGCACCGTCCGGGCCCGGGACGAAGCCCAGACCAGATAGAACGCCACGCAGCACCACAGCAGCAGAGGCGGCAGATATCGCGAAACGTTACGCACCGGCCTTTCTGCGCAGGGTTTCGGCCAGCGCCTCGCAGCAGGCATCGATGTTGCCCGCGCCGAAGCTGACGACCACGTCCGTATCCATCGTCGCCACCGTGTCGGCCAGCGCCGCCCGCTCCACGATGCGGCACGGCACCCGCACGTCGCGGGCGATCAGTTCGCTCGTGACCCCTTCGATGGGCTCCTCGCGGGCCGGATAGACGGGCAGCAGCACCACCTCGTCGGCCAGCGACAGCGCCTCGGCGAAGCCCTCGTGCAGGTCGCGCGTACGCGTGTAGAGGTGGGGCTGGAAGAGCGCCGTCACCTTCCGGCCGGGGAACATGCGCCGCAGCGAGCCGAGCGCCGCCGAGAGTTCGCGCGGGTGGTGCGCGTAGTCGTCCATGTAGACCTGACGCGGTGTATTGACATAGATCTCGAAGCGGCGCTTCACACCGGCGAACGACGCCAGCGCGCCGCGCAGCGCCTCCTCGTCGAAGGTCTCGCCGCGCATGCGGGCCCCGCACCATACGCAGGCGGCCGCCGCCACGGCATTCTCCACGTTCACCAGACCGGGTATCCCGAGCCGGCATCCCCGGACCGTACGGTCGGGCAGATGCAGGTCGAAGGCATAGTAGCCCCCCTCGAGCGGCCGCACGCCGGAAGCGTAGAAGTCGCACGGCTCCTCGCGCGCATAGCGCCATACGGTGACATGCGGCGCATCGAGCCGCAGCTCCACCCCGCGGCGGACGACCGCCATGCCCCCCGGACGGATGCGGCGCACGAATTCGGCAAAGGCCTCCTTCACCGCCTCGTGCGTCCCGTAGATGTCCAGATGGTCGGCATCGGCCGAGGTGACGGCCGCCACGTCGGGCGTGAGCCGCAGGAACGAACGGTCGAACTCGTCGGCCTCCACGGCGAGGCGGTCGCCCGGCCCCAGCACGAGGTTCGAACCGAAATTCACCGAGATGCCTCCCAGGAAGGCGCTGCCGCCCCCCGTGAGGGCACGGGTGAGCCACGCCACGAGGGTCGTGGTGGTGGTCTTGCCGTGGGTGCCGGCCACGGCCGTGACGAACTTGCCCTGCGATACGCGGCCCAGCATCTGCGACCGCTTCTCCACCTCGAAGCCACGGGCCCGGAACCAGCGCAGCTCGGCGTGCTCCTCCGGCACGGCGGGGGTGTAGACCACCACCGTACCGTGCGGGTCGCGGAAGGCGTCGGGCACGAGCATCTCCTCCCCCTCGCCGTAGTGGATGTCGGCCCCCTCGGCCTCCAGAGCCCGCGTGAGAGGGGTCTCCGTACGGTCGTAGCCCGCCACGCGCCGCCCCTCGTGCAGGAAATAGCGGGCCAGCGCGCTCATGCCGATGCCGCCGATCCCGAGGAAGTAGTATTTCGTATGTTCCATACCTGTCAACCGATCAGTTTCACGATCTCGTCGGCCACCTGCTCCGCCGCGCGAGGTGCGGCCAGCGCGCCGATGGCCTGTCCGAGCGACTCCAGCCGCGCCCGGTCGGAGAGCAGGGCCACCGCTTCGTCCATCACGTGCCCCACGGCCCGGGCATCGGGCACCAGAAGGGCCGCGCCGCGGGCCACGAGCGCCTCGGCGTTGCGTGTCTGGTGGTCCTCCGCCACGTTGGGCGAGGGGACGAAGAGGGTCGGCTTCGCCGCCAGACAGAGCTCCGATACGGTGCAGGCGCCGCTGCGCGAGACGACCGCGTCGGCCGCCGCATAGGCCAGATCCATCCGCTCGATGAAGGGACCCTGCCAGACGTTGCGCACCGGATGGTCGGCGAGGAAACGCCGCATCTCGGCCTCGTAGTAGCGGCCCGTCTGCCAGATGAGCTGCACGGGGGCCTCGCCGCCCTGGCGCAGCAGCCACTCCCGGACCGCCTCGTTGAGCGTGCGCGTGCCGAGCGAGCCGCCCACCACGAGCAGCGTGGGCAGCGCAGCGCCGAGCCCGAAGCTGCGCAGCGCCGCGGTCCGGTCGACCGTTCCGGCGGCTACCGAGCCGCGCAGCGGGTTACCCGTCCGTACGATGCGGTCGGCCGGGAAGAAGCGCTCCATGCCCTCGTAAGCCACGCAGATGCGGCGGGCCCGGCGGCCCAGAATCCGGTTCGTCAGGCCCGCATAGGAATTCTGCTCCTGGATGAGCGTCGGCACCCCCATGCGCTGTGCGGCCCACAGCACGGGGGCGCTGGCGTAACCGCCGAAGCCGGCCACGACGTCGGCACCGAAGTCGCGCACCGTGCGGCGCGCCAGGCGCACGCTTCTCAGCACCTTGAAGGGAAGCGCGAAGTTCTCCGCGGCCAGACGCCGCTGCAGTCCCGCCACCGGAAGCCCCACGATGCGGTAGCCCAGAGCCGGAATCTTCTCCATCTCCATGCGTCCTTCGGCCCCCACGAACAGGAGCTCCGCCTCGTCGCCCAGCCGGCGGCGAAGCGCCTCGGCAACGGCCACGGCCGGATAGATGTGCCCGCCCGTACCGCCGCCCGAAAGTATGATTCTTCTCTTCATGATCCGTATTGCTTACCTGCCCCACGACTCGCGGTCGAGCGAGCGATAGTTGATCGCCTCGGCCACATGGGCCGCCCCGATACGCTCCTCGCCCGCCAGATCGGCAATAGTGCGCGCCACCTTCAGGATGCGGTCGTAGGCCCGCGCCGAGAGGCCCAGCCGCTCCATGGCACGCTCGAGCAGCGCGGACGACGCGGCGTCGAGCACGCACCAGTCGCGCAGCATCTTCGTATTCATCATGGCGTTCGTATGCACTCCTCCCAGACCGCGGAACCGCTCCTCCTGCACCGCCCGGGCGCGGACCACCCGTTCGCGGATGGCGGCGCTCGGTTCGGCCGGGCGCGCCGCCGCGAGTTCGCCGACCGGCACGGGCGTCACCTCGACATGCAGGTCGATACGGTCGAGCAGCGGTCCCGAGATGCGGCCCATGTAGCGATGCACCGCCCCGGGCGGGCAGGTACACTCCTTGTCCGGATGGTTGTAGTAGCCGCACGGACAGGGGTTCATCGCCGCCACGAGGGTGAAGTTGGCGGGATACTCCACGCTGTACTTCGCCCGCGACACGGTGATGCGCTTCTCCTCGAGCGGCTGCCTCAGCACCTCGAGCACGCTGCGCCCGAATTCGGGCAGCTCGTCGAGAAAGAGGATGCCGTTATGGGCCAGCGACACCTCGCCGGGCTGGGGCGACTGTCCGCCGCCGATAAGGGCCACGCGCGAAGCGAGGTGGTGCGGCGCCCGGAAGGGACGCTGCACGAGCAGCCCGCGCACGGCGCCGGGCTTGCCCGCCACGGAGTGTATCTTGGTCGTCTCGAGCGCCTCGGCCGCCGTGAGCGGCGGCAGGATGGTGGGCAGCCGTCGCGCCAGCATCGTCTTGCCCGAGCCGGGCGGACCGATCATCAGCACGTTGTGGCCGCCGGCGGCAGCGATCTCCAGCGCCCGCTTCACCTGGGCCTGCCCCTTCACGTCGGCGAAGTCCTCGGCGTAGCGCCCGCCGTCGGGCAGCGCTTCGGCCGCGGCCGCGGCCGCCGGCTCGAGCTCCGCCTCGCCGTTGAGATAGGCCACCGCCTCGTCGAGCGTATGCACCCCGATCGCCTCCACGCCCTCGACCACGGCCGCCTCGGCGGCATTCTCCGCCGGCACCACCACGCGGCGCATCCCGTCGCGGCGGGCGCGGTCGGCCATCGGCAGCACGCCCCGCACGGGCTTCACCGTACCGTCGAGCGAGAGCTCTCCCGCCACGAGCGTATCGCCCAGCCGCAACGACGAGAGCTGCCCCTGGGCTGCGAGGATTCCCAGCGCGATGGGCAGGTCGAAACCCGCCCCCTCCTTGCGCAGGTCGGCCGGCGCGAGGTTCACCACCACCTTGCGCCCCGACATGCGGCGGCCCGAATTCTCGAAGGCGGCACGGATGCGCTGTTCGCTCTCCTTCACCGCATTGTCCGGAAGGCCCACCAGGAAGAGGCCGATGCCGCCGCCGGCAATGTTGACCTCGACCTCGACCCGCACGGCGTCGATGCCGACGACCGCACCGCTGTATACCCTGACAAACATGCTCTTGGAGGTATCAGAACGGAGGCTCGTCCGTCAGGACCGGAGGCTTCACATCGAACTCGCCGCCGCCGAACGACTGGCCCAGGGCGCCGAACGGGGCTCCCGGAACGGGGGCGGGCGTCCCGCCCGCGAAGTCGTTCGACCCGCTGGCAAAATCGTCGTATTGCTGCCCGGCGGCGGGCAGCGAGGCGTCGTCCATGTCGACGAAGCGGGCCTGCTCCTTCAGGAAGCGGAGATTCACGTCGCAGACGGCGCCGTTACGGTGCTTGGCTATGATGATCTCGGCCAGTCCGGCCGTCGGCATGCCGTTCTCGTCCTGGTTGATGCCGTAGTACTCCGGGCGGTGGATGAAGGCCACGATGTCGGCATCCTGCTCGATGGCGCCCGACTCGCGCAGGTCCGAGAGCTGCGGACGCTTCGAACCGCCGCGCATCTCGGTGGCACGGCTCAGCTGCGACAGGGCGATGACGGGAATGTCGAGCTCCTTGGCTATGGCCTTGAGCGTACGCGATATGAAGGCCACCTCCTGTTCGCGGTTGCCCTTCGAATCCTGGTTGCCGGTCATGAGCTGAAGATAGTCGATAATGATGATTTTCACATCGTTGTGCATCTTCAGGCGGCGTGCCTTCGAGCGAAACTCGAAGACCGAGAGGGCCGGCGTGTCGTCGATGTAGAGCGGCGCGGCGCCGAGGGGTTTGGTCGCGCTCTCCATGTGGCGCCACTGTTCGGGCGTGAGGCGTCCCGACTTCACGTCGTTGCCCGGAAGTCCCGTCTCGGCGACAATCAGACGCATCATGAGCTGCACGGCCGACATCTCGAGCGAGAAGAAGGCTACTCCCGCCTCGTGCTCCACGGCCATGTTGCGCGCCATCGAGAGGACAAAGGCCGTTTTACCCATCGAGGGACGGGCCGCCACGATGATCAGGTCCGAAGGCTGCCACCCGAGCGTCACGCGGTCGATGGCCATGAAGCCCGACGGCACGCCGTTGAAGGCGCTCGTATTCTTCGAGGCCTCCTCGATCTGGTCGAGGGCCCGCTTCAGGATATCCTTCGACGACTGCACCGAGCGCTTCACGTGGCCCTCGGCCACCTTGAAGATCTCGCCCTCGGCGAAGCCGATGAGGTCCGTCACGTCGGTCGACTCGTCGTAGGAGCGGCGCTGTATCTCGGTAGCCGAACGGATCAGCTCGCGCTGCACGTACTTCTGGGCTATGATCTTGGCATGGAACTCCACGTTGGCCGCCGAGCCCACCTTCTGCGTGAGCTGCGCCAGATAGGAGGCGCCGCCCACCCGCTGCAGCTCCCGCTTCGACTTCAGGCGCTCGGTGACGGTGTAGAGGTCGACGGGCTTGAGCTCCATCGAGAGCTCCTCGATGGCCCGGTAGATGAGTCTGTGCTCCTCCGTGTAGAAGGCATCGGCGGTGACGAACTCCTGCACGGCGATGATGCTGTCCTTCTCGAGCATCAGGGCGCCGAGCACGGCCTCCTCCAGTTCGACGGCCTGGGGCGGCAGGTTGCCGCCCGCATCGGCGAGCGCGGCAAAGGCCTCGCGGTTCCGCGTGGCGGAGGTGCGTTTTTCAGACATAGGCATAACGGAGTTTTCGACCCCCAAAAGTAGCTATTCGGCAGAAAAAAAACAACAGCGCGCGGGGCCTCACCCCTCGATGCCCACCCCGTGCTTCGAGACGGCGAGCGCCGCGATGCTGATCCGGCAGTCGGGCACGGCCGAGAGGATGGCCGAGGCGCACGAGACGACGGTCGCACCCGTGGTGAAGACATCGTCGACCAGCAGCAGATGGCGCCCCGCGAGCCGCTCGGGCCGGCGCACGCCGAAGATGCCCTCCACGTTGCGCCACCGCTCGCGCCGTCCGCCGTGCGTCTGCGAGGGGTTGTTGCGCAGACGCACCACGCTGCGACGCTCCACCCCGACGCCCAGTTCGGCGGCGATGCCCTCGGCCAGATATTCGGCCTGGTTGTAGCCGCGCACGAGCAGCTTGCGCCAGTGGAGCGGCACGGGGACCACCGCCTCCACGTCGCCGTAGAAGGGGCTCTCGGCCAGGTAGCCGCCGTACCAGCGTCCCAGTTCGCGGGCCAGGCGCCAGGCGCCGCCGTACTTGAAGGCGTAGATCGGACGCCTCCAGGCGCCGCCCTCGGTGTAGTAGTAGAAGGCCGAGGCGTGGACCACGGGAAGCAGCCCCCAGAGGCGGCGGGTCATCGGATTGTCGAACTCCTCCCAGAAGCGGGTGAGGGGCGCCGTCATGCGGCAGCGCGTACAGAGGGTGCGGGCCCCGTCGTCGAGCAGGCGGCCGCATACGGGACACACGGGCGGGAAGAGAAGCGACGCCACGTCGAAGAGCAGGTCACTGAGGGTCGACATCGGTCACGACAGTTACGGAGCGGAAGGTCCGCTCCCGTGCGAAGGCGGCGAGCTCCGCGGCAAGCAGTGCGCGGGCCCGCGCGAACGAGGCTCCCGCCTCGATCTTGAGCAGCAGCCCCGCGAGGTGCTCGTCGCGGATGCGGTCCACGGGCGGGGCGAGCGGCCCGAGCAGCCGCCGGCCGAAGCGGCCGCGCAGCCGGGCGGCGAGCTCCTGCACGGCGTCCCGCAACAGGGCGGCGTCGCGGTGCCGGAGCGTGAGGGCGGCAAGACGGGCGTAGGGCGGATAGAAGAACCGTTCGCGTTCGGCGAGCTGCATGCGGGCCATCGCCTCGTAGTCGCCCGCGACGACCTGCCGGATCACCGGATTGTCGGGTTCGCCGGTCTGGATGATCACCTCGCCCTGCTCGCTGCGGCGTCCGGCCCGTCCGGCCACCTGCGTCATGAGCTGGAAGGCCCGCTCCGCAGCGCGGAAGTCGGGCATGTTGAGCAGGTTGTCGGCGTTGAGTATGCCCACCGTCCGCACGCCGTCGAAGTCGAAACCCTTGGTAATCATCTGCGTCCCCACCATGATATCGTAGGCGCGGGCGCCGAAGTCGGCCACGACGGCGCCGAAGGCGCGGTCCGAGGTCACGGCGTCGCGGTCGAGACGCACGACCCGCGCCTCGGGCAGCAGCCGCGCCAGCTCCTCGACCACCCGCTCCGTACCGACGCCGCGGGGCGCGACCGCACCGCCGCAGCCGGGGCAGGCCGCGGGCAGAGGCTCGGCATGGCCGCAGTAGTGGCACACGAGACGCCGGCCCGCCCGGTGCAGCGTGAGCGTCACGTTGCAGTGGGGACAGCGGGCCGTCCAGCCGCAGGCGTCGCACTCGACGAAGGGGGCGAAGCCGCGGCGGTTCTGGAAGAGCATCGCCTGCCCGCCCGCGGCGAGCGTCGCACGCAGCCGGTCGAGCAGGAGGAGGTTGAAGGGTCCGCGCCGCTCGCCGCGACGCGCCGCGCGGCGCACGTCCGAGACGACGATGCGGGGTGCCGGGACGCCGCCGTAGCGCTCGGCGAGGGTCACCGACCCGTACTTGCCGGTGCAGGCGTTGAGCCACGTCTCGAGCGAGGGGGTGGCGCTGCCGAGCAGCACCCGCGCGCCGCACAGGCGGCCCAGCATCACGGCGCTGTCGCGCCCCTGGTAGCGGGGCGCCGGGTCGGACTGCTTGTAGCTGGAGTCGTGCTCCTCGTCGACCACGACGAGCCCGAGGCGGCCGAGCGGCAGGAAGAGCGCCGAGCGGGCCCCGATCACCAGCCTCCCCCCGTTGTCGCGCGCCAGACGCAGGTAGCACTCCGTGCGTCGGCGGTCGGTCAGCCGCGAATGGTAGACGACCACGCGGCTGCCGAAGACCCGCTCCATGCGGGCGATGAGCTGCGCCGTGAGGGCTATTTCGGGGACGAGCAGCAGCGCGTCGAGACCGCGGGAGAGCGTCTCGGCGATCAGATGGATGTATATCTCGGTCTTGCCCGATCCCGTGACGCCGTGCAGGAGCACCGTTCCGCGCCCCCCGTCGAACTGCCGCCGCACGGCCCCGAGAGCCTCCTGCTGCGCGGCGCTCGGCCCGGGCAGCAGGAAGCGTCCCGTCTCGGGCGCCTGCGGCCGGGGCTCATGTTCGGCGAAGCGCAGGAGGCCCTTGCGGCGCAGCGCCTCGAGTGCCGGACGCTCGGCCCGCAGCAGCCGGCACGGCACCTCGCCCGCAAAGGGCTCGTCCGGCAGGGCGTCGGCTCCGGCGGCCTCGTCGCCCGTCCGGCCGCCGGCACCGCCCGAGGCCACCTCGAGCAGCGCCTCGTACTGGCGGGGGGCCCGCCGTGCGAGCCGTTCGAAGAGCTCGTGCAGCCGCGCGGCGCTGCGCAGCTCGGGGGCGAGGGCCGCGAAGCGCTCGGTGCGGGGCCGGAACCCGGCGCCGGCAAACTCCTCGAGGGTGCGCGCCGAGGGCTTCATGAGGGAGGGAAGCGCCGCACGCATCACCTCGCCGAGCGTACACATGTAGTAGTCGGTCATCCACTCCCAGAAGGCACGGTGCCGCGCGTCGACGAGCGTCTCCGCGCCGAGCGTGCGGAGCACCTCCTTCACTCCGGGACGGTCGGGCCGGCGGTCGTGGATCCGCCAGACGATACCCGTATGGATGCGGTTGGCGCCCAGCGGCACGGCGACGGCACACCCCTCCGCCGTCCGCATCCCCTCGGGGAGGGCGAAGGTGAAGGGGGGGAGCGCCAGCGGGAGGACGATGTCGGCGTAGGGCATGACGTGCTTCGGATGCGATGAAGGGGTCTCCCCTGCGGCGCGCGCCGCGCCGCGGGGCGCGGGGTGCACACGGAGCGGAGACCCCCGGAACGGAGATCCGCGCGGCCGGGCCGTGCGGATGCGGCGCGCCGCTATTTCTTGTCCTGCTGGATGCCGTTGAGCATGCCGCCGCCGATCAGGCCGAAGCCCTTGCCGTAGACGCCCGTCACGGAGGCCACCGAGCAGAAGGCGGTGGCGTCCACGCTCTTGACAATCTTCAGGATGTCGTTCGTCTCGCGCTTGCGGCAGATGACCATCACCACCTGCGAGGGCTCCTTCGTATACCAGCCCATGCCGTTGAGCATCGTCACGCCGCGGTGCGCCTGGGCGGTGATCTCCTCGGCGATGCGGTCGTGCTCGTGGCTGATGACGAGCACCTGGTTCGACTGCTGGTTGCCGTTGAGCATGGCGTCGGCCGTGATGCTGAAGACGATGGTCATGAGGAAACCGTAGATGACCGTCTCGGGACCGTTGCCCACGAGCAGCGAGGCGAGGATGACGGCCGAGTCGTGGACGATGACCACGCGGCCGTAGTTGATCGGGTGGTATTTGTTGATGAGCAGCGCCACGATGTCGACACCGCCCGTCGAACCGCCCTGCATCAGGCAGAAGTAGATACCCACGCCCGAGAGCAGACCGCCCATGATGACGAGCAGGATGGGTTCCAGATTGCCGAAGATGCTGATCGACCCGGCGGCGATGACGCCCTTCGTGACGAGCCACTCCTGGAAGGGCGGCAGCACGGCCGTGAAGAAGTCGAGGCCGAGGGGCAGGATGATGATGCAGAAGATGGTCTTGATGCCGAACTTCCATCCGATGATGAAGCCGGCGAAGAGCAGCAGGATGCCGTTCACGATGAAGGCCATCGTACCGATGCTCACCTGAAAGCCGAAGAGGTTCTCGAGGGCCGCGCAGAGCACGAGCGAGAGACCCGTCGCACCGCCGCCCGTACCGTGGGCGGGGATGATGCAGGCGATCCAGGCGAAGGTGTAGAAGAGGATGCCGAAGGTCATCATGAGGTACTCCTTGATGCCTATGGCCACCTGATTCGCAGTCAATTTCTTCATATGTTCCGAATTTTGTGGGTGCAAATGTACGAAAAAAACGTTTCGATGGAGTATCGGCTCCGTTAATCTTTGTCGCGCGAATCGAGCCACAGCGTCACGGGGCCGTCGTTCACGAGCTCCACCTGCATGTCGGCACCGAAGATTCCGGTGGCGGCGGCGCGTCCGGCCTCCTCGCCGACGAGGGCGGCGAAGCGCTCGTAGAGGGGGCGCGAGAGGGGCTCGGGGGCAGCCCGCACGTAGGAGGGGCGGTTGCCGCGGCGGGTCGAGGCGCAGAGCGTGAACTGGCTGACGACGAGCAGCTCGCCGCCGCTCTGCCGCACGTCGAGGTTCATCCGGCCCTCGGCGTCGTCGAAGATGCGCAGCCGCGCCGCCTTGCCGGCGAGCCACCGGGCGTCGGCCTCGGTGTCGCCCGTCTCCACGCCGACGAAGAGGAGCAGCCCGGGGCCTATCGAGGCGCAGCGGCGCCCCCCGACCTCCACCGATGCGCGCCGCACGCGCTGCACGAGCAGCCTCATCGCACGGCCTCCTCGAAATAGCGCCACAGGGCATCGCCCGCCGGCACGGGGGCGACGACCTCGACGGGTTCGTGGCGCACGGGGTGGTCGAAGCGGATCGCGCGCGAGTGGAGCGAGATGCCGCCGTCGGGGTTCGAGCGGCGGGCGCCGTACTTCAGGTCGCCGCGTATGGGGCAGCCGACGCGCGCCAGCTGGGCCCGTATCTGGTGGTGGCGGCCGGTGAGCAGTTCGATGCCGAGGAGCGTGTAGCGGTCCGAGCGGGCGAGCGTCGCATAGCGCAGCCGCGCCTCCTTCGCCCCGGCACGGGGGGCGTCGCAGGCGCGCGAACGGTTGGCGGCGGCGTCGCGCACGATGTAGTGGCGCAACTCGCCCTCCTCGGGTTCGGGGGTCCGCTCGACGATGGCCCAGTAGCTCTTGCCGATGCGCCCCTCGCGGATCATTCCGTTGAGACGCGTGAGGGCCTTCGAGCTCTTGGCGAAGAGCACCGCGCCGCTCACGGGGCGGTCGATGCGGTGCACCACGCCGAGGAATACGGCGCCGGGCTTGGCGTCGCGGCGGCGGATGTACTCCTTGAGCCACCCCTCGAGCGCCTCGCTGCCCTGCGGGTCGCTCTGCACGAGGTCGCCCGCATGCTTGTTCACCACGATGAGGTGGTTGTCCTCGTAGAGGATGTCTTCTTCGGGTCGGAACACGGCGGTGTCAGAGTTTGAAGGTGAAGGGGAGCAGCAGTTCGGCCGACGCAACGGCCACGGCGCTGCCGGCGCCGCTCATGACCACCCGCAGCGGCGAGCGCTGGCGGCGTTCGACGTCGACCAGCACCTGGCGGCACTGCCCGCAGGGGGTGCAGATGCGCTCCGAGGGGTCCGAGGCGATGGCGAGCGTCTCGACGGGGTCGTCGGCGAAGTTGGCCTGGGCGTAGAAGAGCAGGCTGCGCTCGGCGCAGAGGCCGGCGGGGAAGACCTCGCTCTCGATGTTGGCGCCGCAGAGGATGCGGCCGCTGCGCAGCCGCGCAGCGGCGCCGACGCGGAAGTGCGAGTAGGGGGCATGGGCCCGTGCGGCGGCCCGGCCGGCCTCGGCGACCAGCTCGCGGTCGGCCTCGGGAAGGGCCGCGAGGGTGTCGTAACGCTCGTAGCCGAAGGTGAAGGTGCTTTCCATGACGTGGCAGGGTTTCGCGGCAAAGATACGAATATTTCCGCTATGCGCGCACGACGCCTGACGCGGCGTCGGAGACGGTCACTCGGTTTCGAGCCGACCGTCACGTACAGCGAGGACAAGCTCAGGGTGTAAAAAACGGGTAGGGCAAAGCCCCACCCGTTTTTTACACAGCACCTCTTTTCCGAGGCACCTTGCGAGCTTTCGCTTAGTCGAACGTCATCGGAACCGGATCGGTCTGATATTCGACAACGCCCCAGGCATTCGGATCCTCCAGAATGAGGCTGACCTTGTACTCGGTACCCTTCAGGATAGTACCCCAGCCGTTATACTGGTTGATATCGATCGTGATTACACCGGTTTCGGGGTTCCAATCCTCGCTCGTGCTGCCCACGACCGGCGTAACCGACGTCGGGAACTCGCTGCCGTCATCGAACTTCACATAGCCGCTCCAGGCATCGAACGCCTCTACGCAGAGCTCCTTGCCGGTCAGCACGGTGACGGTCAGGATGCCTTCCTGGTAGTCGTAGGATACCGTCAGCGGATTCTCGCTCGGATCGGCCACCGAGAACGACACGATGTCGGAGAGGTACTCGCCGCCATAGTCTGCACGTACCATGTAGGTATAGTCGCCCGGAGCAAGGGCCGAAAGATCGAGCGTCGCCTCGGTCAGTTCCGTGAAGCTGGCATCCGCAAATGCCTCCTCGCCGGCGTCAAGCGTGTTCACCGATGCGTACTCTACCTCCGGCGTTCCGTTCGCCTCGCTCTTCAGTTCGTCCCAGTTCGTTACCGTGAGCTTGCCCTCGCTGTACGTGACGGTCGGCTCGAAACCGAGGGCCGTGCGCTCGAACTCTACCGGGGCGCATGCCACCGACATGTAGTTCGCATACTCGACCGTCATGTTGAACGCGAGCGTGTGCGACCCTGCCGAAAGCTGAAGCTCGACATTCTTCAGATCGAACTCCGTGGCCGTGCCTTCGAGAGCGCCCGAACGGAGAATCTCGTCGTCTTCCGTGATCGTCCATGTGTACGACTTCACCGTCTGCGAAGGTGCGGTCCAGCTGATCACCTCCTCGCCCGACTTCGACAGCTCCGGCACGTCGCCCTCGCTCAGGTAGAGTGCGGCTACCTCGGCCACGTCGCCGGCCTTCAGATCGTGCGCCGAAATCGTACGTACGACCGGCTCATCGACGCCCTCCTTGTAGAAGCGTACCGTGAAGTTGGCCCCCTGTTCGTCGTATGCCCAGGGTACTACCACGAAGTATACGTCCGTCAGCGACCCCGCCTCTACCTCGATGGGACCGTTCATCGTGATCGTCTCCGATGCCGCGTCAGGCGTCGTGCGGATTACGAAGCCTGCACCTACCGAGCCCAGCGTACCCGCGCCGGTATCCAGCGCGCTCACGACGGCAGCGTTCATATAGGACGGCATGAACTCTACAGCCACCTCGGAGGCGATGCTTACCGAGCTCGACGAGAGCTCGATCTTATCGATCGTGACGGCCTCGTCCGAACCTACCTGGAACTTCAGCACCGAACCCATGTAGAGGAACTGCAGCGGCGTGAAGCTGTCGAAGCTCTGCGTCGTGGTGGTCAGCGCGATCATCGGCAGGGCGTTCTTGTCGAACGAGCCCTTCACGTAGTTCTGCACCTTGGGAATCCGGGCGCCGATCTGGCCCAGCGACTGGTAGCCCGAACCGCTGGGGTCCTCGGCTATCGCATTGTCATAGGGGTATACGGCGGCGATGCGGTATTCGGAGGGATAGGGAACCGACTTGGGGGTAATATCCAGGTTCTCCCACGCGTCGGCATACATCGCGTCGACGGTGAAGGTGGCCGATGCCGTCCCGGCACCCGAAGCCACGTCGAAGGCGAGCCAGTTGTTGACCGGGCCGTCGGTGAAGAGGGCGATGCGGTCGCCTTCGCTCCAGAGGGCGCTATTCTCACCCATCTGCGTACGGGTCGCGGAAGCCGGCATGACAGCCTTAAGCTCCATGCGGGAGGTCTGCTCCCGGCCGCCCGCTACGGCGTCGATATCATCGGTCGAGCAGGCCGTAAAGGCCGCCATCACCGATGCCAGCCCAAGGAAAAGAAAGGATTTCTTCATCTTGTTGTTTCCTGTTTCACGTTTTCGATTCACTACCACTCCCAGCTGCCGCCGTCGCCGTAGCCCGGCATACCGCCGCTCAGACCGTCTTCGCTGACACTGGCAGCAAAGCCCGACTCAACGGAAATCTCGGACACCCGGATCTCGGGCATCTCGTAGCGTTGCATTTCGTGTTTCATAATCAGTTCTTTTAGGTTGTTAAATTGTGTTCTCTCCGCCCGGGTACCGTCTCCCGCTCTTCGCGGCCGCGGCGCGCAGAGCCCGCAGCCGCCGGAGACCGCGCGTCCGGCACCGAGTTTGCATACAAATATACGCAACGCATCGTTAAAAACAAAGAATATTCCGGTTTTTTTTGAAAAAAGAGCCGCGGCGGATACTTTTCCCCGCCGCCGCACGTTCTGTCGGCAGAACGATCCCAAAACGAACATACCGATGAAAAGATGGATTCTGGCGGCCTGCGCCCTCATGCTGGCCGCACCCCTCTTCGCCCAGGGCGGGGAGACCCACACGAGCTACATCCAGACGACCGGACACGCCGAACGCGAAATCGTGCCCGACGAATACCTCCTCTCGATCCTCCTCGACGAGCGCGACTCGAAGGGGCGGATCAGCGTCGAGGAGCAGCAGCGCGCCATGATCGGGGTGCTCGCCGCGCTCGGCATCGACGCCGGGACGCAGCTCCGCACGACCGACCTCTCGAGCGAGCTCTTCCGCCGCGGCACCGCCGTGACCACCGTCCGCTACCGTCTCACGCTCGGCTCGGTGGCCGAGGTGGCCGAGGTCTGCGCCGCGCTCCAGGAGGCGGGCATCGCCGACGTGGAGCTCGTCAGCGTCTCGCACTCACGGCTCGAGGAGTTCGAGCGGGAGCTGCGCGCCGAGGCGATGCGCGACGCCCTGGAGCGCGCCCGCACCCTCGCCGAGGCCGTGGGACAGAAGGCGGGGGCCTGCTTCTACGTCTACGACTCGCACGGCTCCGCCGCGCCGCTCTACCTCAACAGCCCGCTCGTGCGGGCCAAGGTCTCGCTCGACGCCGAGGCGGCCGCCGGACCGGCACGGCAGATGCCCGAGTTCCGCAACATCGAACTGCAGTACGACGTGCAGGCGCGCTTCGTGCTGGAACCCTGACGGCCGGGCACCTTTATAAAATACGGCTGTAAAACGACGGCGGGACGCCCCTCTCCGGGGGTGTCCCGCCGTCGTTTCGCGGCACGGGGCACGGGCACAGGGGTGCGCCGCGCCGGGTCCGTGCGGTGCGGGCGCTACGGCCGCCGCACGAGCAGCACGACGTTCTCCACGTGGTGCGTATGGGGGAACATGTCGACGGGCTGGACGCGCCGCACCTCGTAGGCGGCGTCGAGCCGCGCCAGGTCGCGCGCCTGCGTCGCCGGATTGCAGCTCACGTAGACGATGCGCCCGGGAGCCGTACGCAGCAGCACGTCGAGCACCGGCTCGTCGACTCCCGCGCGGGGCGGGTCGAGGATGACCGTATCGGGCCGGCCGTGGGCCGCGACGAAGGCGTCGGTGAGCACCTCCTTCATGTCGCCGGCGAAGAATTCGGCGTTGTCTATGCCGTTGAGCGCGGCGTTGCGGCGCGCATCCTCGATGGCCTCGGGGACATACTCGATGCCCACCACCCGCCGGCAGCGCGCCGCGCAGAAGCAGGCGATGGTCCCCGTGCCCGTGTAGAGGTCGTAGAGGGTCTCCGAACCCGTGAGCCCCGCGAAGTCGCGCGCCACGCGGTAGAGCACGAGGGCCTGCTCGGAATTGGTCTGGTAGAAGGACTTGGGGCCCACGCGGAAGCTCAGCTCCTCCATCCGCTCCATGATGTGGTCGCGCCCGCGCCAGCAGACCGGCACGAGGTCGGAGACCGAATCGTTCCACTTGGTGTTGACCACGTACATGAGCGAGGTGATCTCCGGGAAGCGGTCGCCCAGCCGGTCGAGCAGCGCCCCGACACGCTCCGGGTCGTCGGCCCCGACGACCGCCACGACCATCACCTCGCCCGTCGAGGCGGTACGGATGATCAGGTTGCGCATGAAGCCTTCGTGCGTGCGTGCGTTGTAGAAGGAGTAGCCCCGCTCCAGGCAGAAGCGCTTCGCCTCGAGCCGGATAGCGTTCGAGGGGTCGGGCTGCAGCAGGCAGGCGCGGATGTCGAGCACCTTGTCGAACATGCCCGGGATGTGGAAGCCGAGGGCCGGCTCCGCGGCGATGTCGCCGCCGGCGGCCACCTCCTCGCGCGTCAGCCAGCGGCGGTCGGCGAAGGTGAACTCCAACTTGTTGCGGTAGCAGCGCGTCCGCGCCGAACCCAGGCAGGGCTCCACCTCGGGGAGAGCCACCCGGCCGATGCGCGTGAGCTGGTCGCGCACCTGCTCGCGCTTGAAGCGCAGCTGCTCGTCGTAGGGCAGGTTCTGCCACTTGCAGCCGCCGCAGACCCCGAAGTGCTCGCAGAAGGGCTCCGCGCGCAGGTCCGACCGCCGCACGTAGCGCACGACCCGCCCCTCCATGTAGCGGCGGCGACGGCGGAGGACCTGCACGTCCACCACGTCGCCCGGAACGGCGAGCGGGACGAAGACCACCATGTCGTTCCAGTGTCCCATCGCCTTGCCCTCGGCGGCGAGGGTCGTAATCTCGAGCCCCTCGATCAGGGGCAGATTCGCTCTCTTGCGTGCCATGCGTCGTTCGGTATTTCGGGCTTCAAAGGTACGAATTTTTCCGCAACCCCGCGCACCGGCTCCGTCGCACGGCGGCGGGCCGATGGTGCGCATTTCGCACAAAAACGCTATCTTTGTCCTGCGGAAGAGACCGCACGTAACATTTACGCATACCATGCAAATCGCCACGCTCACCTTCAACCCCATCCAGGAGAACACCTACGTCCTGTGGGACGAGACGCTCGAGTGCGCCGTCGTCGACGCCGGCAACGCCTCGGACCGGGAGAACGAACGGCTCCGCCGGTTCATCGAGGAGCACGGACTCACCCCCCGCCTCGCGGTCAACACCCACGGCCACTTCGACCACGTGCTGGGCGTCGAGTGGCTGCGCCGCACATACGGCATACCCTTCGCCCTCTCGGCCCGCGACCTCTTTCTCGTGGAGCACGCCCGCACGAGCGGCTCGGTCTACGGCGTGCCCGTCGGACCGATGCCTGAAAGGGTCGACCTCGATCTCGACGGGCTCGACGAGGTGCGCTTCGGCCGCACCGCGCTGCGCGTCGTCCCCACGCCGGGCCACACGCCGGGCCACGTCGCGCTCTACGAGCCCCTGTCGAAGACACTCTTCACGGGCGACACCCTCTTCCGCGAATCGATAGGCCGCACCGACCTGCCCGGAGGCAACTACTCGTGGATCATGCGCTCGATACTCGACCGCATCCTCCCGCTGGGCGACGACGTGCGCCTCCTTCCCGGCCACGGCCCCGAGAGCACCATCGGACACGAGACGCTCTACAACCCCTTCATCGTCGAAGTGCTCCAGGGCGAGGTGAACTGCAGCAACTGACCCGGCCCCGAAGGCCCCAACCATCCGCACCGCGTTGAACAAACCGCTCCACAGACTGCTCTACCGGCTCCTCCCGCTCGAAGGATACCTGCGGGCCGTGAGCCTCCTCTGCTTCGCCGCACTGCGGCTCGGCATCGGCCGCCGCTCGCCCGCCATGGAGTATCTCTACCACCTGCCGCGGCTGGTCCGCCCGGGCGACATCTGCATCGACATCGGCGCCAACCTCGGCTACTACACCCGGCCGCTCGCCCGGCTGGTCGGGCCCCGGGGCCGTGTCTACGCCGTCGAGCCCGTGCCGCCGGTCGTCGCCGTGCTGCGCCGCAACCTGCGCCGCCGCACCAACGTCGAGATCTTCGCCTGCGCCCTCGGCGACGGGGAGCGCACCGTCCGCATGGGCAACGACTCGGTGCGCTCGGCCGGATACTTCGGCACCGGCCGCAACTTCGTCAACGAGTCGGGCGCCGCGGCCGCCATGGAGTTCACGGCCCCCATGCGGCGCGGCAGCGAGCTCTTCGCCCGTCTCGAACGGCTCGACTTCATCAAGTGCGACATCGAGGGTTACGAGACGGTCGTCCTCGGCGAGATGCGCCCCCTGCTCGAACGCTTCCGTCCCACCGTGCTCGTCGAGACGGGCGGCGAAAACCGCACGCGAATCGTCGCCCTCTTCGGAGAACTGGGCTACCGGGGTTTCACGCTCGACCGCGGAGACGAGGCGCCCCTCGCCCCCGACAGCACGAAAGACATCATATTCCGGCCCTGCAGACCCGAACCAAACGACTGAAAGATATGCGTATAGATATCATATCGTCCGTCCCCGACCTGCTGGTGTCGCCCCTGAACGAGTCGATACTCAAGCGCGCCCAGGAGAAGGGACTCGTGGAGATCGTCGTGCACAACCTCCACGACTACGCCCACGACCGGCGCAAGACGACCGACGACTACCCCTTCGGCGGCGAGGCGGGGATGGTCATGAAGCCCGAGCCGGTCTTCGAGCTGGTCGAGAAGCTGCAGGCCGAGCGACCCTACGACGAGGTGATCTACACCTCGCCCGACGGCATCCGCTACAACCAGCACGAAGCCAACAGACTCTCGACGCTCGGCAACCTCATCATCCTCTGCGGCCACTACAAGGGAATCGACCACCGCATCCGCGAGCATCTCGTCACGCGCGAGATCTCGATCGGCGACTACGTCCTCACGGGAGGCGAGCTGGCCGCCTGCATCATCGCCGACTCGGTGGTGCGGCTGCTGCCCGGCGCCCTCGGCGACGAGGCCTCGGCCCTCACGGACTGCTTCCAGGACGACCTGCTGGCGCCGCCCGTCTACACGCGGCCCGCGGAGTTCCGCGGCTGGCGCGTCCCGGACGTGCTGCTCTCGGGCAACTTCGCCGAGATCGCCCGCTGGCAGGAGGAGCAGTCGCTCGAACGCACCCGCCGGCTGCGTCCCGACCTGCTGGGGGAAGAGTAAACGACAACACAATCGTCCGGTCAGGACATCATCGGAACAGGCATGAAATACTACCTCATAGCCGGCGAACCGTCGGGAGACCTGCACGGCGCCAACCTCATCGAGGGGCTGAAGCGGAGCGATCCCGAAGCACGCTTCCGCTTCTGGGGCGGCGACAAGATGGCCGCCGCAGGCGGCCGCGACGCCCTGGCGAAGCACTACCGAGAGACCTCCTTCTTCGGCATCGTTCAGGTGCTCGCCAACCTCGGCACCATCCGCCGCCAGATGCGCGAATGCCGCGCCGACGTGGCCGCGTTCGCCCCCGACGCGCTCGTGCTCATCGACTACCCGGGCTTCAACATGAAGATGGCCCGCTGGGCCCACGGACGCGGCATCCGCGTCTTCTACTACATCGCCCCGAAGGTGTGGGCGTGGCGCGAGTGGCGCGTGAAGTCGATCCGCCGTTACGTGGACCGGCTCTTCGTCATCTTCCCCTTCGAGCGGGAGTGGTTCCCGGCGCGGGGCGTCGAACCCCTCTTCGAGGGCAACCCGCTCGCCGACGCCGTCGAGGCACGACGCGCGGCGCTCCCCTCGCCCGAGGAGTTCCGCCGCAGCGAAGGGCTCGACGAACGTCCCATCGTCGCCCTGCTGGCCGGCAGCCGCCGCGGCGAGATACGCGACAACCTGCCGCTGATGGTCGCCCTGGCCCGCCGCTTCCCCGACAGGCAGTTCGTCGTGGCGGGGGTGCCGTGGCTCGACCGCGCCCTCTACGACGAATGGCTGAAGGGCACGGGCATCCGCTGTCTCGTCGACCGCACCTACGAGGTGCTCCACGCCGCCGAGGCGGCCGTGGTCACCTCGGGCACGGCGACCCTCGAGACGGCCCTGCTGGGCACGCCCGAGGTGGTGGTCTACCGCACGCTGCGCGTGCAGTGCTGGCTCAGGCCCTACGTGCTGAAGGTCCCCTGGGTCTCGCTGGTGAATCTCAACCTCGGCCGCGAGTCGGTCGCCGAAATCATCCAGTGGGATCTCGACATCGCACGGGCCGAAGAGGAGCTCCGCGCCATCCTCACGGGAGGCGCGAAACGCGAGCGGATGCTCCGCGACTTCGACGAGCTGCGCCGCCTCATCGGGGGCCCCGGCGCAAGCGAGCGGGTGGCACGCCGCATGACCGACGAACTGCGGCGCATGGAGAAGCGGAGAGGAGGAGAGGCATGAGCGCGCTCTTCGACGAACACGCAGGGCTCTGCATCGGGCTCGCCATCGCGGCCGCGGGACTCGGCATCGGCCTCTTTCCGCAGCTGATGGCCGGATACGCCCCCAGGCCGGCCGACGGGCGGCAGTATGCCGCCTGGCGGCGGATGCGGCGACGCCTCTTCGCCGGCTTCGTCGGCGTGCTGCTGGTCGCCGCCACGGCAGCCCGCGCTGCCGGACAGAGGGAGAAAGAGGGAGAGAATCCTACCATACGGCCATGAAAATCATCTGCATAGACTGCAACTATCCCGCCACCGCCGCCGGGGCGGAGCACGACGCCGGACCGCTCTGGTTCCTGAGGCCCGACACAGCGCTGCTGCGCAACAACGACCCCCTCTATATCCCCCGCTTCACACGCGGAGTGACGGGCGGCTGCGGCCTGGTAGTGCGTATCGACCGCGTGGGCAAGTGCATCGACGAGCGCTTCGCCTCGCGCTACTACCGCGAGGTGACGCTCGCCGTCGGTTTCGCGGCGGCCGACCTGCTCGCCGCGGACGCCGCGCGGGGGCTGCCCTGGGAGCGTGCGACGGCCTTCGACCACTCGTTCGCCATCGCCCCGCGCTTCGTCGCGCCCGCGGAGGCGGGCGACACGGGACGGCTCCGCTTCACGCTCGAGGTGAACGGCGCCGTATGCCAGGAGGGGTTCACGGGCGACATGCTCCGCCCGGTCGACCGCCTCATCGCCTGCGTCTCGCAATACCTCACCCTGCGCACGGGCGACCTCCTCTTCACGGGGTCGCCGGCACCCCCTGTCGCCCTCCGTCCGGGCGACACGCTGCGCGCCGCGCTCGAAGGGGAGACACTGCTCGACTTCGACATACGCTGACGCGGCCCGCCCGAAGAGGCACGCGGCGGCGCCCCGCGCCGAAATTACGGCCTCTTCGGGCGGCGAAACGCAGATTTTCCCTATCTTTGCTCTCCGCAACGCGCCGTCCCATGCACGACCGCCCCGCCCGAACGGCGGAGCGGAGCGCCCGGACGGACCGAAACCGAAGAGAGACCCATGCTGCTGCACGAAAAACTCGCCCCGTACCGTCTCATGCTGGCCTCGCAGTCGCCGCGCCGGCGCGAGCTGCTCACCGCCTGCGGGATACCCTATGAAATGGCCCCGAAGTACGGCTGCGACGAACGCTATCCCGAAACGCTGCCGGCCGAGGAGGTGCCCCTCTACCTCGCACGGCTCAAGAGCGAGGCCTGCCCCGTGCCGCTCGGCCCGCGCGACATCCTCCTCACGGCCGACACCGTGGTGGTCCACCGCGGCGAGGTGCTCGGCAAGCCCCGCGACACGGACGAAGCCGCGGCGATGCTCGGGCGGCTGGCCGGATCGCGCCATACGGTGGTCTCGGGTGTCGCCCTGCGCACGGCCGGGCGGCTGCACGCCTTCGAGGCACGCACCGACGTCTGGTTCCGCCCCCTGGCCGACGAGGAGATCGCCTACTACGTGGAGCGCTTCCGCCCCCTGGACAAGGCGGGCGCCTACGGCATACAGGAGTGGATAGGCTACGCCGCCGTCGAATGCATCGAGGGATCGTTCTACAACGTGATGGGGCTTCCCGTGCAGAGGCTCTACGTCGAGCTGGACCGCTTCCTCGGATAGTCCGGCCGGAAATCGCATACAGAAATCCCGAAACCAACACTACCCATATGAAACTCAAACGCACGCTTCTGCTCGTACTCTGTACGCTCTCCGCCCTCGCGGCCGTCGCCGACGAGGGGATGTGGCTTCCGAGCCTCATCCAGCCGCGCATCAAGGAGATGCGCCAGCGGGGATTCCGCCTCACGGCCGAGGACATCTATGCGGTGAACAAGGCCTCGATGAAGGACGCCGTCGTCTCGTTCGGCGGCTTCTGCACGGGCGAACTGGTCTCCGACCGCGGCCTTCTCTTCACCAACCACCACTGCGGCTACGGCGCCATCCAGGCCCTCTCGTCCGTCGAGCACGACTACCTGACCTACGGCTACTGGGCACGCTCCGAAGCCGAAGAGCTCCCCGCCGAAGGGCTCTACGTCCGCATACTCGTCCGCATGGAGGAGGTGACCGACCGCATCGCCGCAGGCGAGACGGCCGGCGAGATCATCGCCGAAGCCGAAGCCGAAGGCAAGGGTTACCGCGCCTCGGTCGAACAGATGTACTACGGCAACCAGCAGTTCCTCTTCGTCTACCGCCAGTACGACGACGTGCGGCTGGTGGGCACGCCCCCCTCGTCGATCGGACGCTTCGGCGGCGACACCGACAACTGGATCTGGCCCCGCCACACGGGCGACTTCTCCGTCTTCCGCGTCTACGCTGCCCCCGACAACGAGCCGGCCGCCTACTCGCCCGAGAACGTGCCCTATCGTCCGCGCCGCCATTTCACCGTCTCGACCCGCGGCGTGGAGGAGGGCGACTTCGCCCTCACCTACGGTTTCCCGGGCTCCACGCAGCAGTATGTCCTCTCGGACGCCGTCGACTACGTGCAGCACCGCTCCGACCCGGCGAAGATCGCCATCCGCACCGCCCGCCTCGCCCTCATGGCCGAGGCGCAGGCCGAGGATCCCGCCCTGCGCATCTTCTACGCCGCCCGCTACGCCAACGTCGCCAACGCCTGGAAGAAGTGGCAGGGCGAGGTGCTGGGGCTCGAACGGCTCGGCACGGCCGAGCGCAAGCGGGCCTACGAGGAGGCCTTCGACCTCTGGGCCGCCGACCGCGCCGGATACCGCGGCACGGTCGGGGAGATGAAGCGGGAATACGCCCGCATCATCCCCCACTACTTCGATCTGGAGCTCCTCTCCGAAACGCTCCGCACGCTGCCGATGCCCTACGCGGCGGCCGAGCTCCGCGATCCCCTCTTCGAGGCGCGGCGGCCGACCGAACGGGCCCTCTGGCGGCTCGCCGTCGGGGAGTACGCCCGCCGGTGCGAACCCGGGAGCATGCTCCCCGCCGTACGCGCCGGAATCGACGCGGCCGGAAGCGCGGACTCCTATGCCGACCGCCTCTTCGACCTCGCCTCCGACACGACGGCCCGCGCCGACGAACTCGCCGCGCTGAAGGGCGAGCTGGCGGGCCGCATCCGCGCGCTGTGCGACTCGCTGGGACTCGTCCGCGTGCGCACGCTCGGCAGCGCCCGGCTCGACTCGCTCTACAAGATCTACATGCGCGGCCTGCAGGAGTGGGACCGCGAACGGGCCTTCTTCCCCGACGCCAACTCGACGCTCCGCGTCTCCTACGGCATCGTCTCGGGCTATGAGTATGCCGACGGCGAGTATCACCTGCCGCTCACCACGCTCGACGGCATCATCGCCAAGGACGACCCGAACGTCTACGACTACGACATCCCGCAGCGGCTGCGCGACCTCTACGCCGCGAAGGATTACGGCCGCTGGGCCGTCGACGGACCCGACGGCAGACCTACCGTCCCCGTCTGCTTCCTGGCCACGTGCCAGACCACGGGCGGCAATTCGGGCTCGCCCGTGCTGAACGGACGCGGCGAGCTCGTCGGCATCAACTTCGACCGCACGTGGCGCTCGACGATGAGCGACCTCGAGTTCGACCCCTCGATATGCCGCAACATCGCCGTGGATATCCGCTACGTGCTCTTCGTCATCGACCGGGTGGGCGGCGCCGGCTACCTGCTCGACGAGATGACGCTCCGGTAGCGGACACCGCTCCGCAGATGCGGCCGGAGCCCGGGAACGGGGCTCCGGCCGCATGCTTTCCGGGCGTATCGCAAATTTTTCGGTCCGATATTTTGCAGGTTGCGAAAAAGTCCCTATATTTGCACACCCGAATCGAGTTCGGGGAGTGTCGCCCAGGTGGTGAAATTGGTAGACACGCTACTTTGAGGGGGTAGTGAACGTTTAGTTCGTGCAAGTTCGAGTCTTGTCCTGGGCACTGAAGAAAAATCGCGACCGACAGTCGGTCGCGATTTTTATTTCTGCCCTGTCCTATCGACATATTCGGAACAATGGAATCAGCCGAAAATCGGCATGACCCCTGCAGGTCCGGCGAAAGCCGTCGACGGCAATTCCACATTTGCCCCCTCGAAAAAAATCGACGATTGATTAAAAATAAAATTGTTACGTCACCGCGAAACGGCGTCAGCAAAAGATAGACATGGAGCAGCCGACTAAAGAAAACACCCTCTACCTACCCATCAAACAGGTCTATTTCGACCAGATTATCGCCGGAACGAAAGACAGGGAGTATCGGGATATCAAGGAAGGCATCACGGCCAACCGCTATTTGCAGCGTGAGGCCGGCGGCGAATACGCCCTGAACCCCGAATGCACCGAACCCGGCAGGAAATACTATGTCGACGGCTACAACAACGGGAAGTTCCCCTTCCTGCCGAAACGCTCAATCAAATACCTCCATCTGGCCGTAGGATACGCCAAAGAGCGCGATACGGCGATTGTCGAGGTAACGGGCTTCTCGTTCGAGCCCCATATCATCAGGGGCGGGCTCTATGCCTTCTGGGTAATAGCCTTCCATCTCGGGCAAGTCGTAGAGTTGCATCGCAAATAACATTCAGACACGGCTCCGGGACCATAAGCCCTCCAAGGCGGGATTCTCGAGATACGGGGCCGGCAGGATATGCCGGACGATTTTCGACCGAGCTGCACCGACCCACCGAACCAGACCGTAAAACGAAACATAAAACGGTTCCCGTCCGACTTCTTGTTCCGGCTTACCGGTCCTTGAAATCACAAGCTGCGCGACATCGCCATGCAGAAGCCGCTATTATGCGGGCGTTCGTGGCAATGCGCAGCCTCCCGCCACAACCACGCGGACCGCGGCAGAATCGGCCGGGAATTACCCCGGGCACGAAAACCGCGCCGGAGGAGACTCCGGCGCGGTTTTCTTTGGCCGCTCCCTGTCCGACGGCATATCTCCGGACATTTCGAGCGGTTATGGATCCGGCGGAACCTGCTCTCCCCGACGGAGAGAAGGCCGTGCCGCCGCGGACCGTCCGCAAACGGAGGATCCGTCGGAGAGGAGGAGCGCAGTGCGCCGCAATCCGGGGCACCGCCCGCCGGAGGGCAGGCTACGCCTCGCCCATCACGGGGCCGGAGGTGCCGGGGGTCTGGTGCTTCGAAATCTCGATCTTGCCCATGTCGCTCTCGTAGCGGGTGACATTCTCCTGCAGCGAGAGAAGCAGCCGCTTGGCGTGCTCGGGCGTGAGGATGATGCGGCTCTTGACCTTCGCCTTGGCCACCCCGGGCAGGATGGCCGCAAAGTCGAGGATGAACTCCGAAGCGGAGTGCGAGATAATAGCCAGATTGGAGTAGGCGCCCTGCGCCACCGTTTCGTCGAGGTCGATATCCAGACCTACCTTCTTGATTTCTGCCATGTCGGATACGTCATTTCACCGCCGCGGGCCCCGCAGGGCGTCGGAGGGCGGTTGCGCAGTGCAAAAATACCCTCTTTTCCCGCTCGATATACCCTCGGGCAGACCAAGTTTTCGACATTTTATCACCACTCCGCGGAGTCCGCGGAGACACACGGACCGAATTCGCGCCCCGTCATTCGGTTTATTCCCGTTGTTTTCGTATCTTTGCCCTCTGCCAAGACAGGCAACCGAAACAAGCGATCCAACGGAAGGAAGCCCATGGGACTGGATATTTTCGAAGTGCTGTTCAGGGGGATATGCGTCGGGCTGGCCGCCTCGATCACCGTCGGCCCCGTGGCCGTGCTCTGCATGCAGCGCACCCTCTCGAAGAGCCGCCGCTCGGGCATCGTCTCGGGTCTGGGCGTTGCCTGCGCCGACACCTTCATGGCCATGGCGGCCCTCTTCTTCTACTCCATGCTCCAGAGCAGCATCGAACAGTACGACACGCTGCTGCGCGTCATCGGGGGCATCTTCGTGGTCATCGTCGGCGTCTGCATCTTCCTGCGCAATCCCGTGCCGCAGATCCGCCGCAACCGCGCCGGACGGACGAGCCTCTGGCAGGATTTCGCCTCCATCTTCGGGCTCACGCTCGCCAACTTCATCATGGTCGTCCCCTACATCCTCGCCTTCTTCGCCGTATTCGACCTCTCGGGGGCCGAGATGACGGACAAGGGAGCCGGAGGGTTCGTGCGGGCACTCTTCGTCATCGCCGGCTTCTTCGGCGGCGCGACGATGTGGTGGACCCTGCTGGCCTGCGCGCTCAACCTCTTCCGCCGCCGCTTCAGACCGCGCCACATGCTCACGATCAACCGCGTGGCCGGCACGCTGATCGGCGTGCTGGGCATCTATACGATACTCTCCACCTTTTTCGATATCTTTCCCCATGTCGGACACTGAAACCATCCGCCGCGCCGCGCCGCGCCGCGTCATCGTCGCCATCGACGGCTACTCGTCGTGCGGCAAGAGCACCTTCGCCCGCGCCATAGCAGCGCGGCTGGGCTACATCTTCATCGACACGGGCGCCATGTACCGCGCCGTCACGCTCCACGCGCTCGAGAGAGGAGCCATCCGTTCGGGCATCGTCGACGAGGAGCGGGTCGTCGCCCTGCTCGACGACCTTACGATCGCCTTCCGTTTCAACCCCGCGCGCGGAGCCAGCGACATCTACGTGAACGGCGAGCCGGTCGAGGGTCGCATCCGCACCGTCGAGGTGAGCAACTGCGTGAGCGGCGTGAGCGCCATTCCCGAGGTGCGGCGGCGCCTGGTGGCCATGCAGCAGGAGCTGGGACGTCGCCGCGGCGTGGTGATGGACGGCCGCGACATCGGCACGGTGGTCTTCCCCGACGCCGAGATCAAGCTCTTCATGACGGCCGACCCCGCCGTGCGGGCGCGGCGCCGCTACGACGAGCTGCAGGCCCGCGGCGAGACGGTGTCGCTCGGGGAGATCGAACGCAGCGTGCGCGCCCGCGACGAGGCCGACACCCACCGCACGGTATCGCCCCTGCGGCAGGCGCCCGACGCCGTCGTGCTGGACAACAGCCACATGAGCGTGGAGGAGCAGATGGAGTGGTTCATGCGGCTCTACCGTCAGCGGACGGGAGAGCCGGCAACGGCGGAAGAGTCATGCGCATCGAGATAGACGACCGGTCGGGCTTCTGCTTCGGCGTGGTACGCGCCATCGGCGAGGCCGAGCGGGCCCTCGCGGCGGGCGGCACGGTCTACTCGCTGGGCGACATCGTACACAACCGCATGGAGGTGCAGCGGCTCGAAGGGCTCGGACTGCGCACCGTCTCCCACGCGGAGATGGAGCGGCTCGGCGGAGAGCGGCTCTTCATCCGGGCCCACGGCGAACCGCCGGCCACCTACGCACGCGCCGCGGCACTGGGCATCGAGCTCATCGACGCCACCTGCCCGGTCGTGGCCCGGCTGCAGCGCCGCGTGCAGCGGGCCCACGAGGCGATGCGTGCCGTCGGCGGGCAGGTAGTGATACTCGGCAAGCGGGGCCACGCCGAGATCGTGGGGCTCACGGGCCAGGTGGCCGACCCGACCCTCGTGGTCGAGACGCTCGGGGATCTGGACTCCATAGACTTCACGCGCCCGGTCTACCTCCTCTCGCAGACGACGCAGAGCATCGCCCTCTTCGAGCGGCTGAGCGCCGAGCTCCGCCGCCGGGCCTCCGATCCCGCGGCCGTGACGGTCGAGGATACCATCTGCCGCCAGGTCTCGGGACGCGAGGAGCATCTGGCCGCCTTCGCCCGCCGCTTCGACACGGTTGTCTTCGTCAGCGGCGGCAAGTCGTCGAACGGCAAGGTGCTCTTCGAGGTGTGCCGCGCGGCCAATCCCGCCACGCAGCGCATCGAGGAGCCTTCGGAGCTGCGCGACGAGTGGTTCCGCGGGGCCGGGTCGGTGGGCATCTGCGGCGCCACCTCCACACCGCGGTGGCTCATGCAGCAGACCGCCGACACGATCCGCGCACGCTACGGCGCCGGAAGCGGGGAGGCACCGGCACGGCGCGACAAGTAAAACGAACAAAAAACCTGCATACCATGAAATACCTGATTCGAGCCGTCAAATACTTCGTCTGGCTCTGCGTGCTCATCGCCGCGGTAATCGTCGTGCTGAACCTCTTGGGGCTGGGAGCCTCCTCGCCGGAGACGGTCTTCGCGATGCTCTTCCACACCACGCGGGGGTGGATCCTCATCGGCCTGGTCGTCGTGCTCACGCTTCTCTACCCGCGCATGGGCTACACGACGCTGCGCGTCGAGGGCAACGCGACACTCGACAGCGTGCGGCTGGCCGACGCGATGCGCGAGGTGGGCTTCGAACCCGCGGGAGGCACCCACGGCGTGCGCTTCTTCCGCGCGGCAAACCCCGTGCGCCGTCTCCTGCTGCGCTTCGACCGCATCACCACCGCACAGCAGGGCTCCTGCATCGAAATCGAGGGGCCGCGCTCGGTGCTGGCCCGGCTCGAACTCCCGCTCAAACGCCATTTGGACCGCAGCCATGAGAACGCTTAGGGGCAAGTGGCTGCTTGCGGCCGCCGCACTGTTCGCCGCCGGCGGGGCGCTGCTCCTCACCGCCGGCCGGCGCGACGACTTCGGGCTGGGACGCAACATGGAGATCGCCGTGAACATGATGCGCGAACTCTCGCTCTACTTCGTCGACGAGGTGGAGCCCGACCGTCTGATGGAGGGGGCCGCCGACGGCATGACCGGACTGCTCGACCCCTACACGGAGTACCTCTCCGAGGAGGATATGGGCGACTTCGACCTGATGACCACGGGCAAGTACGGCGGCATCGGGTCGCTCATCCGCAAGCGGGGCGACTACGTGGTCATCGCGCAGCCCTACCGGAACTCGCCCGCCGACCGGGCGGGGCTCCGCATCGGCGACCGCATCGTCGCCATCGACGGTCGCGACGCCCGCGGGCTCTCGACGGCCGAGGTTTCGGGACTCATGAAGGGCGAGCCGGGGACCGAATTCGAGCTGACGGTCGAACGACTCGCCGGCGGCGGGCGCGAGACGCTCACGCTGCGCCGCGAACGGATCGCCATTCCCGGCGTGCCCTACGCCGGATGGGTGGAGAAGGGCATCGGATACATCCAGCACAGCGACTTCACCGAGGGGTGCTACGAGGAGATGCGCTCCGCCATCGAACGGCTGCGCGGCGAGGACACGCTGCGCGGTCTGGTGCTCGACTACCGCGGCAACGGCGGCGGTATCCTGCAGGAGGCGGTACAGATTCTCTCCATGTTCGTGCCGCGGGGCACCGAGGTGGTCTCCACGCGCGGCCGCACCGAAAGCCGCACCTTCCGCACCGGATCGGATCCCATTCTGCCCGACCTGCCGCTGGCCGTGCTGGTGAACGGGAGCAGCGCCTCGGCGGCCGAGATTGTCGCCGGCGCGCTCCAGGATCTCGACCGCGCCGTCGTCGTCGGACAGCGGAGTTTCGGCAAGGGTCTGGTGCAGAGCACCCGGCCGCTGGGCTACAACGCCTACCTGAAGCTCACCACCGCCCGCTACTACATCCCCTCGGGGCGCTGCATACAGGCCGTGGACTACTCCCACGCCGCCGAGGGCGAGGTGCGCGACATACCCGACTCGCTCATCGGCGAGTACACCACGCGCGGCGGCCGCAAGGTCTACGACGGCTGCGGCATCATGCCCGACGTGCGGCTCGAACCCGAGTACGGCAGCCGCTTCGCCATGACGCTCTACGTGCTGGGCTTCATCGAGGAGTTCGGCGACAGCTACATGGAGCTCCACCCCGGATTCCACGCCGACCCGCACGACTTCACCCTCTCCGATGCCGACTACGAGGCGTTCGTGCGCTTCATGGCCGACAGGGAGGTACCCTACGAGTCGGAGACTCGGCGGGCGCTCGAGAGACTCGCCGAGGCGGCCGGACGCGACCGCTACGAGGAGATCCGCGCCGGGGCAGAGGCCCTGGCCGACAAGCTCGACGACGACACCGAGGCCAACCTGCGCACCTACCGCGACGAGATCGCCGAACTCATCGAGAACGACCTCGTGCTGCGCGGCAACTACGCCGCAGGAGTCGTCGAGCGCCGCCTGGGCGAGGATGCCGAAGTGCTGCGCGCGGCCGCCATAGTCGCCGACGGCACGGAGTACAGGCGCATACTGACCGAACAGGATACCGAACGCAAATAGCCGAAAGGAGATTCCCGGATGAAGCCGTCGGGGTGGCGATACAACATCTTCTCGTACCGCAAGCGCGTGGCGCTCATCGCGGCGGGCATCCTGCTGGGAGCGCTCTCGCTGCTCTACACGAACGCCATGGCGCGCCGGCTGCGGGAGAAGGAGCAGCACGACGTCTCGCTCTGGGCCCACGCCATGGAGCGCGTGAACCGCGACGTGATGGGCGGGGCGCTGGAGGATCCGCTCGTGGCCGACATCATGAGCAACGGGAACAACATCCCCTTCATCATGACCGACGAGAACCTCGAGGTCGTACACCACCACCTGATTCCCGAGCAGGTCATCCTGCATCCCGACCGGCTGCGGCGCACCATCGAGCGCTTCTCGGCCGAGAACGCCCCCATACCGGTCCGCTTCTGGTGGTCCGAGGAGCATTACCACATCATCTTCTACGGCCGCTCCACGCTGCTCAAGTCGCTCTACTACTTCCCCTACGTGCAGCTTTCGGTCATCACGGCCTTCGTGCTGCTGGGCTTCGTGGCCTTCCGCTCGGCCAAACACGACGAGCAGAACCGCATCTGGATCGGACTGGCCAAGGAGACGGCCCATCAGCTGGGGACGCCCACCTCGTCGCTGATGGGATGGGTGGAGTACCTGCGCACGCAGGAGGTCGACCGCGACGCCGTGGAGGAGATGCAGAAGGACCTCGACCATCTGCGCAAGATCGCCGACCGCTTCTCGAAGATCGGCAGCGAGACGCCCCTCGCCCCGGCCAACGTCAACGAGGTGGTGGGCGAATCGGTCGCCTACTTCCGCCGGCGCATCCCGCGCAACGTCACCCTCGGCTACAACGGGCTGGCCGTCGCGCCGATACGGGCGAACATCAACCCCGCCCTCTTCGAGTGGGTCGTGGAGAACCTGATGAAGAACTCGCTCGACGCCCTGCAGGGCCACGGCGCCATCGACGTACACATCGCGGCCGACGAGCGCCACGTGACCATCGACGTGAAGGATACCGGGAAGGGAATCCCCAAGAGCAACTGGAAACGCATATTCGAGCCGGGCTTCACCACCAAGACCCGCGGCTGGGGCCTCGGCCTCTCGCTCTCGCGCCGCATCGTCGAAGAGTACCACCAGGGACGCATCGCCGTGGTCGACTCGGAGATGGGACGGGGCACCACCATACGCATCACCCTCAAAAGGCTCTTCGACTGATGCCCGAGACGACCGACACCCTGCTCTGCGGCGACTCGCTGCGCCGCGCCTTCGAACGGCTCTTCATCGAGGGGGCCCGGTCCGTGCCGGAGGGGCTTTCGGCTCCTCCCTCGGCCGACACGCTGCCGCCGACGAGCGCCGCCGACCTCTACGGAGCGCTCTCGACCCTCGCGCCGCAGACGGCCGCCGCAGGCTCCGGAGGCGCGGAGGGGCTCCTCGCCCCGTCGGTCCAGCTCCTCATGCTGCTGCTCGGCCTCTTCTACGTGCTGCTCATCTCGAGCCATCCGGGAATGGCCTGGGAGCTCGCCACCCGCACGGCCGCGCCGCACGGCCGCACGGCCGACCCGGCAGGCGGCGGGTCGCTCCCCTTCCTCAACCGCGCGGGTCTCCTCGCCCTCCTCTTCGGCGGACTTCTCGCGCTGCGTCTCGGCACGCCGCACCGGTTCGCCGCGGAACTTCCGCAGCCGGCCCTGGCGCTGCTCGCCGCGGCATGCTTCGCCCTCGTCCTGCTGCTGCAGTGCGCCATGCTCCGTCTGGCCGGCGCCCTCACCCTCACGCGCGAGCTCACCGACGCGGTGATCGCCGCCAAGCGCTCGGCGCTGGCGCTCTACGCCCTGCTGCTGCCCCCCGTGCTGCTCTGCTACCTGCCGCTCCCGGCGGGCTCCGGGGCCGGCATCCTGGGATGCATCGTCGTTCTGTCGGGAATCGTCCTCTTTCTGTTCCTGAAGAGTACGCTGGAGCTCTTTGTCGCGAAAAAAGTTTCGATTTCCCACTGGATTTTGTACCTTTGCACCGTCGAACTGTTCCCGATCAGCCTGCTCTGGCAGCTGGTCGCAAGGCATGGATGAATCCGCTTTTCAAAACAGAAATACCTTGAAAGTCAACAGAATCCTGGTTTCGCAGCCCCGCCCGGCCATCCCCGAGAAATCTCCCTTCTACGAACTTTCCGAACGGCACCGCGTACAGATCGACTACATGCCCTTCTTCCGCGCGGTGGGCGTCACGCTCAAGGAATTCCGCAGCCAGCGGGTCGAGATTCTCACCCACACGGCCGTCATCTTCACATCGCGGACCACCGTCGACAGCTTCTTCCACATCTGCGAGGAGGCGCGCATCACGGTCCCCGAAACCATGAAATACATCTGCCAGACCGAGGCCGTGGCCCTCTATCTGCAAAAATACATCGTCTACCGCAAGCGCAAGATCTCGTTCGGCGACGGCTCGTTCACTTCGCTCATGGAGCTCATCGTCAAGCACAAGGACGAGAAGTATCTGCTGGCGCTCAGCGAGCCCCACAAGCCCGAGCTGCCCGAGACCCTCACCAAGCTGCACATACCGTTCGACCCGGTGATCTTCGCCCGCACGGTCGCCTCGGATCTCAGCACGGTGGACCCCTCGGCCTACGACCTGCTGGCGCTCTACTCGCCGTCGGACGTGAAGACGCTCGTCGAGCGCTTCGGCGCCGAAAAGCTGCCCGCCGTGGGTGTCTTCGGCGAGGGTACGCTCCGCGCCGCCGTCGAGGCGGGACTCACCGTACGCGCCGCGGCACCGACGCCCGAGGCCCCCTCGATGGCCAAGGCGGTCGACATATTCATCACCAAGACCGAGGCGGGCGAGGAGTTCGGCGACATCGCCGTAACGGGTGACCCCCGCAAGGAGGAGTTTCTCCGCACGCAGCAGAACCGGCTGGCCAAGAAGAGCCGCCGCCGTCCCGCCGCCGAAAGCAAACGCTGACGCGATGGCGCAGCACGGACTCCCGCACGCCGAACGGCTCCGCTCGCTCGGAGCTATCCGCCGCCTTTTCGAGTCGGGAGAGAGCGGTTTCGTCTTCCCGTTCCGCTACGTATGGTATGCCGAGGCCGACACCGAGCCCTCGGTCGAGGTGCTCTTCAGCGTCCCCAAGAAGTTCCACAAGCGGGCCGTGCGCCGCAACCTGCTGCGCCGCCGCACGAAGGAGGCCTACCGGCTCGGCAAGGAGCTGCTCCGCGAACGGGCCGCGGGACGCAACGTGGACCTCGCGCTCGTCTACTCCTCGAAGGAGATTCTCCCCTACAAGACCATCGACCATGCCGTGCGACGGATTCTGGAGCAGATCGCTGCGCGTCTGTAGACGTGTTGCGGCGTGGCCGCTCATCGGGCTGGTACGTCTCTACCAGCTCTGCATCTCGCCCTTCACGCCCCCCTCGTGCCGCTTCGTCCCCACCTGTTCGCAATACGCCCTCGAGGCGCTGCGCCGCTACGGTCCCCTGAAGGGCATGTGGCTCGCGCTGAAGCGTCTCGCCCGCTGCCATCCCTGGGGCGGCTCGGGCTACGACCCCGTGCCCTGAGAGCGGCGACATACGGGAAGAGGGGGCATCCGCCGCGGCGGATGCCCCCTCTTCCCGTATGGACAGCGCTCCGGCCGCGCATCAGTCGTGCTGCTCGTCGCAATGCTCGGCGGCGCTCTCGATTTCAAGCGTCGCATGGGCGATGCCCAGCTCGCGCAGCCGGTCCTTGAGCCGCCGCTTCACCTGCGCCATGTCGGCCAGACGCTCCACCACCACATGGGCCGTGAGGGCATTCTCGGTCGTGCTGATGGCCCAGATGTGGATGTGATGCACCTCGCGGACCCCTTCGGTCGTCTGCATTGTGCGGGCCACAGCCTCGGGGTCGATGGCTGCAGGCACGCCGTCGAGCGAGAGGCGCAGGCTGTCGCGCAGGAGCGACCAGACCGACGCCACGATGACGCCCGCCACGGCGAGGCCCACGATCGGGTCGACGACGTGCCACCCCGTGAAGCGGATGACCACGCCCGAGAGGAGTACGCCGACCGAGACCAGCGCATCGGCCGCCATGTGCAGATAGGCCCCCTTGACATTCAGGTCACGCTCCTTGTCCTTCATGAAGAGCCACGCCGTGAAGCCGTTGACCACGACCCCGGCGCCCGCCGTCCAGGCGACGGCCGCCCCGGCGACCTCCTCGGGGCGGAAAAGGCGTCCTATGCTCTCGGCGGCGATGACGCCGACGGCCACGAGCAGGATGACCGAGTTGAGCAGCGAAACGAGCACCGTGCTCTTCTTGTAACCGTAGGTATAGCGCGCCGTAGCCGGCGTGCGCGCCAGACGGAAGGCGAGCATCGCCAGCAGCAGACTCGCCACGTCGCTCAGGTTGTGGCCCGCATCGGAGAGGAGCCCCATCGAGTCGCTGCAGAACCCCACGGCCGCCTCGACGGCCACGAAGAGCAGGTTGAGGAGAATGCCGACGACGAAGGCCGTATCGAGCGAGCCGCCGCGCAGTTCGGGATGGTGGTGATGGTGGTGATGGCGGTGACCGTGTTCCGGTCGGACGGCAGGGGCCATGGCTATTCGGGGATGGTCTGTCGGATCTCCGAGAGATCGACCAGCTTGTTGACGATGGCGTAGATGGTCAACCCTGCGGCCGAGTGTATCTGCAACTTCGCGACGATGTTGCGCCGGTGGGTGATGACCGTATGTACCGAGATGCAGAGCGCATCGGCTATCTGCTTGTTGCTCATACCCTTCACGATGCAGACGATTATCTCCTTCTCGCGGTCGCTCAGGGGTTCCTGGCGCGGCTGGGGCATCCCGTCGGCGGCGAGACGCTCGACGGCCGGAACGAAGATCTCGTCCTCCACGGCATTGTGCGAGGCGAGCTCCTCCTCGCAGGTGAAGATGTCGTAGAGCACGCCGTTCAGCTCGTTCGTCCCGCCCGCGGGGTAGTACTTGATGATGATGTTCTTCAGCTCGCGCAGCTTGGCCTCCACCTGGTCATGGTGGCGGCGGAAGGTATCTATCGAATAGCTCGTGGGCTCGCCCGCAAGCAGCGACTCGACGTAGGGGAAGACGTTCTTCTCCTCGTAGTCCATGTGCTTGTGGACCTCGGCCACATACTCGTCGAAAAAGCGCATGATGGCGAACGAGACGTCGCTGTGGCTGTAGTCCACCGCCCCGACCAGCTTGCGCCGGATCGAGGGGAGCCGGTAGTCGAGGAAGTAGGCGTGCGAACTGTGCAGATAGCTCACGAGCGCCCGCACCGAGACCTGGTCGGCGAGCGTCTCCGGATCGCCCTGCTCCAGCAGCAGGTTCACCACCGCGAGGAAGGTCCCGGCGTCGACCCCCGCCGCCCCGCACACCTCGGCGATGGTCCGGTCGCCGAAGCCCGGCGCGATGCCGAAGCGGCTCATCACCTGCAGGACGAGGTAGCGGTCGCACACGAGGTCGCTCATCCGGTCCTCGGCCGTATATCCGCCCGTTCTTGTATACATCTTCTTCTGTCGCTCGTTAGTCCGCGGCAAATATAGCCATTCCGCCGCCGGCGGTCAATACCTACAACGCGGTATTTTCGCCGCCGCGGCGGCCGATGTCCACATAGGTGGTCTGGAGCATCGTGCGACCCACGTCGAAGAGCTCCGGGTTCGAAGCCTCGACCGCCTGCCCGGCCGTACAGTCCCACACGGCGGCGCCGCGCGCATCGACCACCCCGAAGCCGTCATTGAAGGTATAGTAACCGAACTTGGGGAGCGCCGGGTCGAAGATGTCCTTGCTGTAGGCGTAGTCCGAATGGTCCACACCCATCTGCGCCAGCAGCGTGGCCGCGAGGTCGATCTGCGAGGCATAGCTCTCGACCCGCAGCGGGCCGCGGAGCGCTCCGCCGAGCCAGAGCATCGGGATGCGGTGGCGCAGCACCGTATTGTAGGCGATGCCGTAGGGGTAGGGATAGGAGTGGTCGGCCACCAGCACCACGAGCAGGTTCTCCCAGGCGGGCGAGGCCTTCCACCGCTCGATCATCCGTCCCACGCACTCGTCGCTGAAGGCCATGGCGTTGAGCACCGGGTCGTCGAAGCGGTCGTAGGGGACGTCGAAGGGTTCGTGGCTGCTCAGCGTGAGAAGTCCCGCCAGGAAGGGGCCGCCCGCGTCGCTCAGCCGCAGCACCTCGTCGGTGAACCACTCGGTCACCACGTCGTCGGCATAGCCCCACTTCGAGGTGGGGGCGTCGAAGTCGAAATCCTTCTGCCACGTGAGGCGCTGCCAGCCCGTGGCGTACATGTACGACGCCTGGTCCGTGAAGTTCAGGTCGCCGCCGTAGGCGAAGCTCGTGGCGTAGCCCTCGCGCGCCAGCGAGCGGGCCAGCGACGGGAGGGTGCGGCTCTTGATCGGCAGCTTCATGATCGACATGCGCGTCTGGGCCGGGAAGCCGTTCATCACGGCCACCTCGCCGCGGTCCGTGCGGAAGGAGTTGGCGAAGAAGTTCTCGAACCAGACCCCCTCCTCCTTGAGACGCTGCATATGGGGCATCACCGGCCGACCGTCGACCTCGGCGTCCATCACCGTGCGGCCGAAGCTCTCGAGGATGACGAGCACCACGTCGGGCCGCTGCGTGCGCAGCAGCCGCACCGTATCGCCCCCGGCCGGCGCACGGTCGCCGCGCAGCCGCCCGAAGCGGGCATCGCGTTCGGCCTCGCCGAAGAAGGGGTACTCGGCCGCATAATCCTTCGTGTGGCCCAGCGTCGAGAGGAGCGAGAAGAGGGGATTGGTCGCCGCATGGTTCAGGAACTGGTTCGTGCTGAAATAGACCTTCGAGACGTTGGCCGTCGCCACCGTCAGGCCGCCGCGGATGGCCAGGAAGCAGAGGCCTCCCAGCACGACGAGGCACCCCGTGGCCGGGATGCGCCGCCACGGCGTGAGACGCACCCGCTCCGCGGGGTAGAGACGCACGACGAGGGTGTAGAGACCTATCTGGAGCGCGGCGTAGAGCACCAGGAGGAGCACGCCGCGCACCGCATCGCCGGACGTCACGCTCGCCAGCGCCTCCTTCGGGTCGGTGAGATAGGTGAGAACCGTCCCGTCGATGCGGAAGCCCCAGTAGCCGTAGAGCCCCATGTCGACGGCGAAGACCGCCGCCGCGAAGAGGGAGACAGCAACGAAGTAGAAGCGGAAGAGACGCCGCCACACGCGACCCTCGACGGGGAGCCACAACGCCGCAATCGAGAGCAGCAGCGGCAGCGCCGTGACGTAGCCCGCCACCGTGGCGTCGAGCGAGAGGCCGTGGCGCACTACGGCGAGCCATTCGGCGGGGGCGGCTCCGCCTGCGGCGGCGGCATGGACGGCAAGGAAGAGGGGCTTCTGCACGACCATGAGAAGTACCGTCGCACAGAATACCGCCGTCAGGAAGAGGAGGATTCGTCTCATCGTGTATCGATTTGCTTGTGTGTCGCACACGTAGCCCCGCCGTCACGCACCGGAGAGAGACGGGAGTACCACCCGGGCGCATCGGCCCCGGCGGGCGGCGCCGCTTCGTCCGGGCAGGAACGGAGCGGCTCCGGAGGGGGCGGCCCTACTCCTTCGCGCCGAAGGCCAGGTCGCCGGCGTCGCCGATTCCCGGCACGATGTACATGCGCGAGGTGAGCTCGGCGTCGACGGCCGAGGTCCAGAGCGTGGTCGTCTGCCGCGGCAGGTTCTGCTCGACGTAGTCGATGCCCTGCTCGCTGGCGATCACCGAGGCCACGTGCGTATGGCTCGGCTCGCCCCCCTTCTCGCAGAGGGCGTTGTAGGCCAGCACGAGCGACGAACCGGTGGCCAGCATCGGATCGACCAGCAGGAGGGTCTTGCCCTCGAGGTCGCCGCACGAGACATACTCGACCTTCACCTTGAACTTGCCGTCCTTCGTGCTGCGGCGGTAAGCCGCGACGAAGGCGTTCTCCGCGTCGTCGAAGTAGTTCACGAAACCGCGGTGGAAGGGGAGACCGGCACGCAGGATCGTCGCCACGACGACGCGGTCGGTGATCTGCGCCACCGTGGCCTCGCCAAGCGGCGTCTCGACCGTGCGGGGGGCATAGGCGAGCGTCTTGGAGATCTCGTAGGCCGTGATCTCGCCGATACGCTCGAGGTTGCGGCGGAAACGCATGGAGTCCTGCTGGATCCGCTTGTCGCGGATCTCTGCGATGAATTTGCTGAGAATCGTGTTCTCCTCGGTGAGCGTGTGCAGCATGGGTTACGTGTTTTTGAGTCGGTTGGTTCGGGGTTGATCAGCGTCAGTAGCGTCAGTAGAGGAAGTTGTTGAAGGGGTAACGCCCCGCATGGATCTCGCGCACCATGCCGTAGAGGTCGCTGCGGAAGCGGTCGATGTTGATCCGCTCACGGGCCGAGAGGAAGATGCAGGGCGACTCGGTACGGGCCATCCAGCTCCGCTTCAGGTCGTCGAGCGAGAGGTTCTCGCGCGTGGCGGGGGTGAGGTCGTCGGCCTCCTTCTTTATATACGTGTAGGCGTCGATCTTGTTGAAGACCATGTAGACGGGCTTGTCTCCCGCGCCGATCTCGCGCAGTGTCTGGCGCACCACGGCGATCTGGTCCTCGAACTGCGGATGCGAGATGTCGACCACGTGGATCAGCAGGTCGGCCTCGCGCACCTCGTCGAGCGTCGACTTGAAGGACTCGATGAGTTCGGTGGGCAGCTTGCGGATGAAGCCCACCGTATCCGAGAGCAGGAAGGGCAGGTTGTCGAAGACCACCTTGCGCACCGTCGTGTCGAGCGTGGCGAAGAGCTTGTTCTCGGCGAAGACGTCGCTCTTCGAGACGAGGTTCATGAGCGTCGACTTGCCCACGTTCGTATAGCCCACCAGCGCCACGCGCACCAGGGCTCCGCGGTTCGAGCGCTGCACGGCCATCTGGCGATCGATGCGCTGCAGCTCCTCCTTGAGCTTGGCGATGCGCATGCGCACGATGCGGCGGTCCGTCTCGATCTCGCGCTCGCCGGCGCCGCCGCGCGTCCCGGTGCCGCCGCGCTGCCGCTCGAGGTGGGTCCACATGCCCGCCAGTCGGGGCAGCATGTACTCGTAGTTGGCCAGCTGCACCTGCGTCTTGGCGTAGGCCGTGCGGGCCCGCGACATGAAGATGTCGAGTATCAGGCGCGTACGGTCCAGCACGCGGCAGGGGAGCGCCCGCTCCACGTTGCGCGTCTGCGAGGGCGAGAGCTCGTCGTCGAAGACCGCCACGTCGATCTCCTCCTCCTTGCAGTAGGCGGCGATCTCCTCGAGCTTGCCCGGTCCCACATAGATGCGGGCCGAGGGCTGCGCCATGCGCTGCGTGAAGCGGCGCACCGTCTCGATGTCGGCCGTCTCGGCCAGGAATTCCAGTTCGTCGAGATACTCCTCGCTCTGGCGGGGGCTCTGCCCGTCACGCACGACGGCAATCAGCACGGCCCGCTCGCGGCGGCCGCGCCCCTCCTCCGCGGCGTTCCGGCCACGGGGGTCGTCGCGCCGGCTCCGTTCATTATATTCGTTGCGCTCCATCGGCTAAAAACGCGGGTACCCCCCGAAGGAGGGATACCCGCGCCAGATAATCCTACCGCGGAATCAATTCTGCAGACGGAATACCACCGGCAGGTTGTAGCGCACGCGCACGGCCTGGTTGCGCTGCTTGCCGGGCGTCCACTTGGGCGACTGCTTCAGAACGCGTACCGCCTCGTCGGTCAGCGAGCGGTCGGGGCTGGCCAGCACCTCGAGGACGGTCAGCGTACCGTCGCGCTCCACCACGAAGGCGATCACCACCGTGCCCTGGATACCGTTCTCGAGAGCGATCTGCGGGAAACGCACGTTGCTCTGGACCCATGCACGGAAGGCGTTGATGTCGCCGCCCTGGAACGAGGGCATCTCCTCGGCGATGAGGAAGGGCTGGTCCTCCACGATCTCCTCCTCCTTGATCTCCACGATGGGCTCGATGGCCGCCTCCTCGTCGAACTCGTCGAACGAGAGTTCGGTGGTGATCTGCGTGTCGTTGGTCACGATGTCGAGGATATCCGAAATCACCTTCACCTCCACCTTGCGGGGCGCCTGCTCCTGAGGCTGCTGCTCGGGCTGACGGGTAATCTCCGTCATCTCGGTCTCGACCACCTCGACCACCTGCTCCACCTGCTCGATACGATACTCCTTCGGAGCGTAGGAGAAGGCCGCGATCACGAGCCCGAGCGATACGATCAGACCGATCTCAAGCAGAAGACCCCGTTTGTTCTGAAGGTCCGCTTTGGGGGATTTTTTTTGTTCCATCTGTATTCTTTGATTTTTAAGTTTTCCTGCTCCTTTTTCCATCCTCCTCCGCCCCACGAGGAGGCCAGGAGGCATTTATGCAACCACAAATATAAAGAGAAAAATCCGAAAAAGCGTACACCGCGTCCAAAAATCTTCATATTTTCCCTACTTTTGCGTCGAAAACGAACTCCGCATGTCCGCACCAGCCACCCTCTACGGTCTGACCCTCCCCGAACTGGAGGAGGCGACGGCACGCACGGGCCTGCCGCGCTTCGCCGCCCGGCAGATCGCCCGATGGCTGTATGTCAGACATATGGACGACCCGGCGGCCATGACCGACCTGCCGCTTCGCGGACGCGAGGCCCTCGCCGCGAACTACCGGCGGGGACTTACCTCCCCGATCGGAGAGAGCCGCTCGTCCGACGGCACGAAGAAGTACCTCTACCCCACGCGCGAAGGCCACTGCGTCGAGGCGGCCTACATCCCCGACGGCGGACGCGCCACGCTCTGCGTCTCGTCGCAGGCGGGCTGCCGCATGGGGTGCCGCTTCTGCGCCACGGGACGGCAGGGATTGAGACAGTCGCTCTCGGCGGGCGAGATACTCAACCAGATCGGCTCGCTGCCCGAACGCGACAGGCTGACCAATCTCGTATTCATGGGCATGGGAGAACCGCTCGACAACACCGACGAGGTGCTGCGCGCCATCGAGGTGCTCACCGCCCCGTGGGGCTTCGGCTGGTCGCCCGGGCGCATCACCCTCTCGACCTCGGGCGTCGCGCCGCAGCTGCCGCGGCTGCTCGACCGGACGAAGGTACACCTCGCCGTGAGCCTCCACAACCCCTTTGCGGAGGAGCGTGCCGAACTGATGCCCGTCGAACGGGCCTGGCCCATCGAGGAGGTGGTCGCCATTCTGCGCCGCTACGACTTCACGCACCAACGCCGTCTCTCGTTCGAATACATCGTCCTGAGCGGGATGAACGACTCGCCGCGCCACATCCGCGGCCTCTGCCGCCTGCTCAACGGCCTTCGCTGCCGCATCAACCTCATCCGCTTCCACCGCATCCCCTCGTCGCCCTACTTCTCGCCCGACGACGCGGCGATGCTCCGCTTCCGCGACGCCCTGACGGCCAAAGGGTTCCATACCACCATCCGCGCCTCGCGCGGCGAAGACATCCAGGCCGCCTGCGGCCTGCTCGCCACCCTCGAACGGCCCGACGGCATCTGAAGCGCGACCCGCAGCGCACGCCGGCAGGCGCGGCACGGCAGGGCCGCACGCCGAAGCGCGGCCCGACAGGGCGGAGAACGCGGAGAGGGTCCGCCGGCGCGTCAGCGCGCCGTATAGACGATCCGCTTGGTCGCGAAGAACTCCTCGTCGAAAAAATCCGAAATGTCGTAGAGACGCCACCGCATGCGGGTGCGGGCCAGCTCCTCGGCCAGGTCGCCGCCCTTCAGATAGAGGATGCCGTCGTCGAGCGAGCCGTGGCGCCCCGGCTCGATGAGGGGCCAGACCCACCGCACGAAGGGGGCCATCTCGGTGACGGCACGCGAGACGACGTAGTGGAACCGCTCGCCGCGGATCGTCTCGACCCGCACGCAGCGGGGTTCGAGGTTCTCCAGCCCGAGCGCCCCGACCACACCCTGCACGACGGCGATCTTCTTGGCTATCGAATCGGCCGCCGTGAAGCGGGCCTCGGGGAAGAGGATGGCCAGCGGCACGCTCGGGAAGCCGCCGCCGCAGCCGACGTCGAGGATACGGGCCCCGGCGTCGAAGGAGCAGACCCGCGCGATGGCGAGCGAATGGAGCACATGGCGCAGGTAGAGCTGCCCGAAGTCCTTGCGCGACACGACGTTGATACGCGCATTCCACTCGGCGTAGAGGTCGTAGAGAGCGGCGAAGCGCTCGCGCTGGAGCGGCGTGAGGTCGGGGAAATATTTGTCGATCAGTTCCATCTGTCTTGTTCTTCGGATTCGGTACGCGGCGGCGGGTCACTCCTCGCCGCGGAACATGCGGCAGAGCAGTCCGCGCGCCCGGTGTATCTGCGTCTTCACCGTCCCGAGCGGTACCCCGAGACGTTCGGCGATCTCCTCGTAGGAGTACTCCTCGAAGAAGCGCATCCGCACCAGCGTGCGGTAGCGCTCCGGAAGCCGCGCGAGCATGTGCTCGATTTGCGAGCGCTCCTGCAGGCCGATGACCCTCTCCTCGGGGGTCGGTCCGAGGGCGGGCGACGAGGCGAAGCGGTCATCGATCGGAAGGTCCTCCGGCCGCTTGCGCATGAAGTCGATGAAGGTGTTGCGCGCGATGGTGTAGACCCACTGGCCGAAGGTGTAGGAGGCGTCGTAGCGGGCCAGGTGGATGTAGACCTTCACGAAGGTCTCCTGCAGCAGGTCGTCGGCGTCGTTCGCGCCGCCGAGACGCTGCACGAAGAGGCGGTATATGGCCCCGCGGTAGCGCTCGAAGAGGTAGCCGAAGGCACGGTCGTCGCCCTGCAGGGCGAGCTCCACCAGCCGCCGGTCGTCCGCGGCGATATAGTCGGCTATCCCCTCCATACGCGTCGGTCACAGCGCAGCAGCACCGCGCCGCGCACCAGCTCGAGGAGGGGGGCCGCAAGGTCGTAGAGGAGATAACGGCCGGCGATGCCCGTCTCGCCCAGACGCCGCGCCAGGCGCCGCACGCCGAGCGCCGCGACGAGGTAGCGCACCGCCGCCAGCAGCAGCGCCGCCGCCCCGAATTCGGGGGGCATGATCGCCACGGCGCAGAGCGTCGCCAGGAGGAAGAGGAGGTGCGTCACACGCTCCCAGCCCGTGAAGGCGCGGACCGGAGCCGGATAGAAGCGTTCGGTAGAGCCGTTGTAGCGCTCCGAATCGAGCCAGCGGCCGAAACCGCCCCAGGCCCGCTCGCGGAGCGTGGCGCGGGGCGAGAGAATCACGCTCACGTTGTCGCGCGTCATCACCTGCTGCAGGAAGAGGTCGTCCTCGCCGATATTCATGTTGAGCCGGTTGAAGCCCCTGGCTCCGAAATAGACGCTCTTCGTGAACCCCATGTTGTGGAGCGTCCCGCGGTAGGGGCGCCGCCGCACGGCCCGCGCCAGCCAGTCGGCCGAGTGCATCAGCCGCCAGGTACGCATCAGGAGGTTGCCCGCACCGCGCTGCCGCTCGAGTCCGCAGTAGCCCAGCACCACCTCGCCGCGGCGGAAGCCGCGGGCCATGAGGGCGAGCCAGCGGTCGCTCGCCGGCAGCGCCTCGGTCGAGGTGAAGAGCAGACACTCGTGGTGCGCCAGCTTGATGCCCACGTTGAGCGCCATCTTCCGCGAGATGGGGAAGCGGGGGTTGAGCAGGATATGGGTGACGAAGATCTGCGGGAAGGTGAGGCGCAGCCGCTGCAGATCCTCGTAGAAGTCGCCGTCGCACCCCACGTAGACGAGCACCACCTCGAAATCGGGATACTCCTGCGCGAGAATGAGCGGCAACCGCTCCTCGACGAAGGCGTAGTCCTCCGAGAACATCGGGATGATGACCGAGACGCCCGGATCCTCCGTCCGTATCTCGGGACGGCGGTTGTCGCGATAGGAGGCGACGCGGCCGCAGAGGAGCGTGCGATACCGGAGCTGGATGCCCCACGTCACCAGCAGCAGCGCCGCGAGGGCCGCCCCCTCCCATCCGTAATGGGCCAAGAAGGTCTCTGCGAAATACATGGCCGAAAGATTGAATCGGGGAACAAAGATAGTGCAAAGCCCGCACATAAGCAAGCGCGGAGGAGCGCCGCCGCGGGTCCGGGGCTCCCGTTCGGCCCGGCCTATACCCGCATTTCCCGAATTTTTCGCTATTTTTGCACGGAGAAACCGGAGCCCGCCGTCCGACACGGCACCGCTCCGCCAACAGATGCGCATGAAATACACCCTGCAGCATACCGATTCCGCCTCGAAGGCGCGCGCCGGCATCCTCGAGACCGACCACGGCGCCGTGCTCACCCCCATCTTCATGCCCGTGGGGACAGCCGCCGCGGTGAAGGGCATCTTCCACCGCGACCTGCGCGACGAGGCGGGGGCGCAGATCATTCTCGCGAACACCTACCACCTCTACCTGCGGCCGGGGATGGAGATCATCGAACGGGCGGGGGGCGTCCACCGCTTCTCGTCGTGGGAGGGGCCGATGCTCACCGACAGCGGCGGCTTCCAGGTCTTCTCGCTGGCCGGCTGCCGCAAGCTGAAGGAGGAGGGGTGCCACTTCCGCTCGCACATCGACGGCTCGAAGCACCTCTTCACCCCCGAGAGCGTCATCGACACCGAGCGCACGATCGGCGCCGACATCATGATGGCCTTCGACGAGTGCCCGCCGGGCGACGCGCCGCGCGACTACGCCGCCCGGTCGCTCGACCTCACCGAACGGTGGCTCGACCGCTGCTTCGACCGCTACCACCGGACCGAACCCAGATACGGCCACTACCAGGCCCTCTTCCCCATCGTGCAGGGGTGCACCTACCCCGACCTGCGGGCCCGCGCCGCCGAGAACGTGCAGCGCTACGGAGCCGACGGCTACGCCATCGGCGGACTGGCCGTGGGCGAACCGACCGAGACGATGTACCGGATGATCGAGGTGGTGAACGCCATCCTGCCCGAAGAGCGCCCCCGCTACCTGATGGGGGTGGGGACCCCCGTCAACATCCTCGAGGCGATCGAGCGGGGCGTCGACATGTTCGACTGCGTGATGCCCACGCGCAACGGCCGCAACGGGCAGCTCTTCACCTCGGAGGGCATCATCAACATACGCAACCGCAAGTGGGCCGACGACTTCACGCCCGTCGACCCCGAGGGGACGGCCTTCGTCGACCGCACCTACACGCGCGCCTATCTCCACCACCTGGTCGCCGCGGGCGAGATGCTCGGGGCGCAGATCGCCTCGCTGCACAACGTCGCCTTCTACCTGCGGCTCGTGGGCGAGGCGCGCCGCCACATCATCGCGGGCGACTTCCGCCCCTGGAAGGAGCAGATGGTCGGACGTCTCGCACGCCGCCTCTGACGCACCGAACGAACCGACACGTAAACGCGACTCGCATGAAACTCCGCTGGCCGGGACTCAGGATACTGGACCGCTACATCATCGGGAAATTCCTCTCGACCTACTTCTTCGCCATCGCGATGATCATCGTCGTGGTGGTAATCTTCGACTACGTGGAGAAGATCGACGACTTCACCGAACTCAAGGCACCGCTGCGGGCCATCGTATTCGACTACTACCTCAACTTCATACCCTTCTTCATCAACCAGTTCAGCGGTCTGTTCACCTTCATCGCCGTGATCTTCTTCACCTCGAAGATGGCCTACCAGACCGAGATCGTGGCGATGCTCTCGAGCGGCATGTCGTTCCGGCGCCTCATGTGGCCCTACTTCCTCGGAGCGCTCATCATCTCGGCCATCTCACTGGCACTCAACCTGTGGGTCATACCCGTCACGCAGCGCACGATCGTCGACTTCGAGAGCAAGTACCGCAAGAACCGGCAGAACACGCAGTACGACCGCCACATCTACCGGCAGATCGAACCGGGCACCTTCGTCTACATCCGCGGCTACACCGACCGCTCGAAGCAGGCGCAGTTCTTCGCCCTCGAACATTACGAGGGGAGCCGCCTCACCCACTCGCTCGAGGCGGCCGGCGCACGGCTCGACCCCGAAACGCGCCGCTGGAGCGCCAACCGCTACACCACCCGCACGTTCGACTCGCTCGGCGTGGAGCGCTTCACGCCGCACCGCAACCTCGACACGCTCATCAACCTCGAGATCGCCGAACTGGGGCGCGTGCAGGACCTGATCAAGACGATGAACATCACCGAACTGAACGAATTCTACGAGCAGCAGCGCTCCAAGGGCTCCGATTCGGTGAACCTCATCGCCGTGGAGCGCCACGCGCGCATCGCCTATCCGCTGGCGACCTTCATCCTCACGCTCATCGGTGTCTCGCTCTCGTCGCGCAAGGTGCGCGGCGGCACGGGACTGCATATCGGCGTCGGCACGGGGCTCTGCTTCTCCTATATACTCTTCAACCGCTTCTTCGAGGAGTTCGCCCGGAGCGGCACCATGCCGCCCGGCCTCGCGGTCTGGACGCCCAACCTCATCTATCTGGCCATAGCCGTCTATCTCTACCGCAAGGCTCCGAAATAACGCCCAACCCCATCATGGAACAACCGCAGAAATCCAAACGGCGTCCGGACCGCCTGACGCTGCTCCGCCACATCGTGCTGGCCGCCGCCACGCTCGTCGCGCTGGCCGTGGCCGCCCACCTGCTCATGCTCGCCGGAACGCGCCACGGCGCCCGCCGCACCGTCCCCGACTTCGGGGGGATGCCGCTGGCCGAGGCGCGCCGGGCGGCCGCCGCACGCGATCTCGCGCTTGTGGTGAACGACTCGCTCTACGTCGCCGCACTCGACGGAGGCGTCGTCCTCGACCAGCTGCCACAGGGGGGCACCGAGGTGAAGCCCGGGCGCACGGTCTACCTCACCGTCAACGCCTTCCGCCGGCGCATGGTTCCCGTGCCCTATGTCGCCGGCCGTTCGCTCCGCCAGGCGCGCAACATGCTCGAGGTGGCGGGGCTCGGCATCGAGCGGCTCGTCTACGAGGCCGACCTGGCGACCAACTACGTGCTGGCCGAATACTGCCGGGGCGAGGAGGTGACCCCCCGCAGCCGCATCGAGGCCGAGGCCGGGAGCGGCGTCACGCTCCACGTGGGTGTCGAGGGGGGCTACGGCACCACGGTGGTGCCGGGTCTCGAGGGGCTCCCGCTCGCCGAGGCCAAGAGCCGGCTCTGGGAACAGGGCATCAACGTCGGACGCGTGGAGTTCGACCCGGGGAGCGACCCCGACGGGGCGTTCGTCTACCGGCAGGACCCCCTCCGCGAGCACTCCGTGGCCCTCGGCGGCCACGTGGACCTGCGGCTGACCTCCGACACGACGAAAGCCCGCGAGGCGCGCGAGAAGGCCGAACGGGAGGTGCAGCGGCTGCTCGAGGAGCGGCTGGCGCGCGAGAAGGCCGAGGCCGACTCGCTGGCCCGCCTGCGGCTCGAGGAGGCGCTCGCCGCATCCGCGGCGGAGGAAAGGCCCGCGGCGGCGGAGGCCGGCCGGAAGGAGGCCGCGCGGCACGACGGCGCGGCTCCGCGGAACGACCGGCGCGAGGCGCCCCGCTTCCGCATGCCGCAGCGCGAGGAGCCGCAGCGGTACGACGACGAGACCGACGAATTCTTCTTCTGAGAGACCATGAACGACCGACGATACGGCGACAGTGACGACGAGCTGCTCGACGAACTGGCCGACGAAAGCGCCGAAGCCGGCGCGGAGGAGGGGGGCTACGAACACTTCGCCGTCACGGTAGACCGCGGGCAGGCCCTCATGCGGCTCGACAAGTTCCTCACGGCGCGCATGGAGCACGCCTCGCGCAACCGCATCCAGACGGCGGCCGACGAGGGGCGCATCCTCGTGAACGGCACCCCCGTGAAGTCGAGCTACAAGGTGAAGCCGCTCGACCGCATCTCGCTCGTGATGCCCTGGCCGCGACGCGACACGACCATCGTCCCCGAGGAGATTCCGCTCGACATCGTCTACGAGGACGCCGACCTGCTCGTGGTGAACAAGCCCGCCGGCATGGTGGTGCACCCCGGCTGCGGCAACTACGACGGCACGCTGGTCCACGCCCTGGCGTGGCACCTGCGCGAGGTGCCCCTCTTCGCCACGGGCGACGAGCGGGCGGGGCTCGTCCACCGCATCGACAAGAACACCTCCGGGCTGCTCGTCGTGGCCAAGAACGAGGAGGCCCACGCCCGGCTGGCCCGCCAGTTCTTCGAACACACCACCTACCGCCGCTACGAGGCGCTCGTCTGGGGAGACTTCGACGCCGACGAGGGCACCATCGAGGGGAACATCGGCCGCTCGCCCCGCGAGCGGCTGAAGATGCACGTCTTCGCCGACGGCTCCGAGGGGCGCCGGGCCGTCACCCACTGGCGCGTGCTGCGCCGCTTCGGCTACGTGACGCTCGTGGAGTGCCGTCTCGAGACGGGGCGCACCCACCAGATACGCGTCCACATGGCCTGGCAGGGTCACCCGCTCTTCAACGACGAGCGCTACGGCGGCGACCGCATCCTGCGCGGCACCACCTTCGCCCGGTACAGGCAGTTCATCGAAAACTGCTTCGACACCATGCCGCGCCATGCGCTCCACGCCCGCTCGCTGGGCTTCGTACACCCCCGCACGGGCGAAGAGATGCGCTTCGAGAGCCCCCTGCCCGACGACTTCCGCGCGCTCCTGGCCCGGTGGGAGAGCTACACCTCGGCCCACGACATCGCAACCGAAAACTGACCGCCATGTTCCTTCCGACCTCGCTCAAGGAGCTCCGGGCCCGCGGCTGGGAGCGTCCGGACATCATCCTCTTCACGGGCGACGCCTACGTCGACCACCCCGCCTTCGGAGCCGCCGTCGTGGGCCGTCTGCTCGAAGCCGAGGGCTACCGCGTGGCCATCGTCCCGCAGCCCAACTGGCGGGACGACCTGCGCGACTTCACCAAGTTGGGCGAGCCGCGCCTCTTCTTCGGCGTCACGGCCGGAGCGATGGATTCGATGGTCAACCACTACACGGCCAACCTGCGGCTGCGCCACGACGACGCCTACACGCCGGGCGGACGGGCCGGCTTCCGCCCCGACCGGGCCGTGACGGTCTACACGCGCATCCTGAAGCGGCTCTTCCCCCACACGCCCGTCGTCATCGGCGGCATCGAGGCCTCGCTGCGGCGTCTGGCCCACTACGACTACTGGAGCGACTCGGTGATGCCCTCGGTCCTGGCCACGAGCGGCGCCGACCTGCTCCTCTACGGCATGGCCGAGGGGGTGGTGCAGGAGGTGGCCCGGGCCATGCACAACGGCTACAACGCCAAACTGCTGCGCCGCATACGGCAGGTGGCCTTTCTGGCCGATGCCGACTACGTGGAGCGGCTCGACCCCGCGACCACCCTGCGGCTCCGTCCGGCCGAGGAGTGCGCCCGCGACGGCCGCGCGCTGGGCGAAAACTTCACCGTCATCGAAACCCAGAGCAACCTGCTGCATCCGGTCCATACGCTCGTCGAGCCGACGGGCGACCGCTTCGTGGTGGTCACGCCCCCGCGCGACGACCTCTCCACCGCGGAGCTCGACCGCTCGTTCGACCTCCCCTACGAACGGGCCCCCCATCCCCGCTACGAGGGCAAGGGGGCGATTCCGGCCTGGGAGATGATACGCTTCTCGGTCAACACCCACCGCGGCTGCTTCGGCGGCTGCTCGTTCTGCACCATCTCGGCCCACCAGGGCAAGTTCGTCCGCTCGCGCAGCGAACGGTCGATACTCGCCGAGGTGGAGCGCATCGTGCGGATGCCCGGCTTCCGGGGCAACCTCTCCGACGTGGGCGGACCTTCGGCCAACATGTACGGCCTGGGCGGCCGCGACCGTTCGCTCTGCGCCCGCTGCCGCCGTCCCTCGTGCCTGCACCCTGCCAAATGTCCCAACCTCGACGACGACCACCGTCCGCTCCTGGAGCTCTACGACCGGATTCTCGCCGTGAAGGGAGTCAAGCGGGCCTATGTCGGCAGCGGCATACGCTACGACCTCTTCGACGGGCGCGGCGACTACCTGCGCACGCTCGTCAGGCGCCACACCTCGGGCCGCCTGAAGGTGGCGCCCGAACATACCGAGGAGCATGTCCTGCGGCTCATGCGCAAGCCCCCGTTCGACCTCTTCGAGCGTCTGAACGACGACTTCCGCCGCATCTGCCGCGAGGAAGGGCTCCCCTACCGGCTCATCCCCTACTTCATCTCGTCGCACCCGGGCTGCACCGAGCGCGACATGCAGGCCCTGGCCCGCAAGGTGCTGGGGCGCCTGCATTTCACGCTCGAGCAGGTGCAGGACCTCACCCCCACCCCCATGACCCTCTCGTCGGTGATGTTCCACACGGGCGAGAACCCCTATACCGGCGAGCGGGTATACGTGGCCCGTTCGCAGGAGGAGAAGCGCCGGCAGAAATCCTACTTCTTCGAGGGGAGCCGCCGCGGCGAGGTGCGCCGCGGCGAAGCCGTCGAGCGCCGCGACGGCCGGCGGCCGGATCGGCGGGACGAACACGACCCCGCACGGCACGACGGGGGAGGCCGCCGACCGACGGCGAAGGTCCGGACAAAGGGGAAGAGCTCCCCGAAGCCGCGCCGCGACTGAACCCG
>CASELE010000001.1 GCA_949288735.1 uncultured Alistipes sp. | reverse complement strand
CACAAGGGGATGCCGAAAACCTTATCAAAGAGTAGGCAAAACTAATAACATAAGTATTATGGCATTATTTAAAGTTACTATGAAGAAAGATGCGAATGGTGTTCGCAGCGGTAGTGGCAAGAAAGTCCCCAAAGGGACAACATTCCAAGTTATATCAAAAAATGGTAGTGAACCAACCGGAAAAGAAATTGCGGAAGCAATTAGACTTCAATTTGGCATCGAAGTACATGAGGGGGATTTCTATGATCGAACCATATTTGGTCGAATTAAGGTTGAAAAGATAAGCAAATGATTATGCGAGACCTATTCTGTAACGAATGCGGTCTGTCCTATGATATTCCACACCTTGTTGCTGAAAGGTTGCTTGGTGTGGAATATCTGCATAGGATAGAAAACCGCTACGAACAAATGCGCAAGTGCTATGACTGTACTTGTGCAGAATGGCAAGGCGTATTTACAGAGGATTTGAAACCTTTTAATGGATATGACGACACCACCTCCGTGACCATTCCGATTGGCAACTCCCAATTAGGTGCTGACATCAAGGCATTGCATAAGGGGGCTATCGGTGTAGACTTGCCCACTTGGTTCAATGTCCAAGACAACAAGCATATAATGATTGTTGCACAAGATCCGTTGAGGAACAACAGGTATTATGGAGAATGCTATGATGCGGTTATTTCAAGTCCATTTGGCTTGCACTCATTGGAGCATAGACAGAATGCAAGAGGTGGCAAAATGATGGACTTGCTCGTGAAGAGACTGGTAGCCAATGGATATGGCATTTGTCTGACCGATGCCAACAAGTTCTTTATCTATGACCACAAGACAACCGATGAGTTCTCCGATGCTCATATAGACGAGTATGCAGAAGTTATGAGACAAGAGATAGAGATTGTCAAACCTACGGTAATCGTGTGCCTTGGCAGAAGTGCCGAAAGAATGTGCAAAAAAATGGGACTGCGGAACATTTTGGCATTGCCACATTTGTCTGGCACCGCCCGTGGTGCGATTGTACAAAAATTCCCAACATTAGAGGAAGTTGGAGCCACAGCGGAGAATATCGCAGAGGAGTATGCAAGAGAAATAATGAGGAGTCTTTAAAGAAATAGATTGGGATTACAATAAATTTGACTTATGAGGAAGATTGAAATATGGGATGTCTGACAGTTATCATTTTCATCCTTAATATAGGCTTCTCTATCTATGTGGATGCCATGTGCTTTGTGTTCACGCAAGCTATGGGAATGAATATCGGACTTGGTACTATAATTGCCATTGTCGGTATCATAATAGACAATATTGCATTTATATTGGGCTACTCTTTAAGCGTTAAAGTCACATTTGCGCCTCGTGATTTTTGGCACCTCTCTTCATATGGTGTCCTTATGAAAAAGATTGCCTGCGGCTGGGCAGCAAAAGCGCTTCCTTGGGCGTTGTGGTTTTTCCCGGGCTTGGCTCTGTAAACAAGAAATCTCCACATGATACTAAATCATGTGGAGATTTTTAGAAAGATGACAGAGCCATATTATTTTATGCGTTGTTCCGAAAATTGACGAAGGATAATTGAAATTGTAGCCTTAGAAAAAGTAATTTTGAACTTAATGATTCCACCATGATTTGTGTATAAAGAAAGACTACTAAAATCACTTTCAGAAAATGAGCCAGCGAAGATAGGTATTATTAATGATTTTATGCAGTCGTCACGGATATATGAGAGACCGACCCAAAGGCAAATAAATTTAATGAAGTGCTGTAACCAGTCAAATTTTTTGTTGTAAATAGGACCGAACAGAATAATCCAATGTTATTCAACTGGCGTGAAAGTCAGCAGTTTGTGACGAGACCTCAAAAGCGGAATTGGCGTTTTGACCGCCACCAACTATGTCAAAATTTACAGTTGTTTCTGATAGGTCAAATACTTGGGGGGGGGATAGTGCTACTCGCTCCGCTAATCCAAGTACAGAGGTTTTGCTTAAAAATGGATCTGTGATTGCCATTGTATCAAAGTTTAATATCTTTGTATATGTATTAAACCCGAAAAATTAGGTTTTTACATTAAAGTATATAAGGGTGTTGTTTTTTTCCGCCTCCAAATACGAATCCGAGAGAAAGATTGCAATGTCTATTGGCTTTCTCCTGCAACCTGTAGTCGAACGTTATTCGCAGACGGTGGAAAAACTCGACTCCGACGCGAGGCACGAAACAGCCCCCGTGTCGTTCTCCGGCCGAAAAGAACCCTAACCGGTTGCGCTGTGTATCGTCGAACGAGATCGGGGCGGTTTCCTCAAGGTAGGCATAGCCGAATCCCACCCCGGCAAATAACGATACTCTACTCGTGCGGAAGAAATTGTAATCGGAAACGGCCAATATGTTCCACGCCTTGAACTTCAGTTCTCCGGCCTGCTCCGATTCCCGATGGAAGATGCTTCCGTTTACTTGTACGCCAATATCAACCGGTATACGGGGCAGATTGTAACGCCCTTCTACAAAAAAGGAGGCTCCCGTGCGCGAATTGTCAAAATTTAACTTGTCGGCACCGACGAGGATTCCCGCTCCTACTTCGAACTCCAAAGCACTGACTTCTCGGGTCACAGTTCTTCCGGGTTGTGCCTGCACTCCGTAGCAGGAGGCACATAAAAGACAGAACAACAATAACTTTTTCATGACGCAACTTCGGTAATCAGTTCTATTCCGTTTCGATTATACATGCTCCCCACTCACCGTTGTGTTTGTCCCAACATACCATCTCACGGCCGATTCCGGTATCTCTCTCTTCTGTCTGGGGGAAAAGACTCGTATCTTTTTGTCTCCGTCCAACGTCGTGAACGGTCTCCGAGGGTCGTCTCGCCTACTTTTGTTCTGAGGGTCGTTGACAACCGTTTCAAAGATATGTAATTAGATATGTATAATCGTAACTTATAAGATTTCTGATGAAAAATCAGAAATCTTTGGTTCTTGGGATTAAATCCCCCTCTCCATGTCGGGAGAATATTGGGATAATGAATGCTTAAATCCGAATTTAAGATTGACATATTAGAGAATGTAAGTGTGAAAAATGATAGGGTCTGACCGGATATGGCGGACCATCATCCGAATTTTGTCGTGTGGAATAAGATTCGGAAACAATGAAACGGACTGCAAGGATAAACGGCGATATGCCGGAAATGATGACCGGCAAACAAGCCGTGAAGGGCCCGGCGGAAAAGAGCTGGACCCTGATCGGAGCCATCGAACAGATCGTCAATCTGGCCATCGAACTGAAACTCGGGGATACGTTTTCCGAACGGGCGTATTCCGCGCTGGCGTATGTGGCCGGGAGGATGTCGCTCAGCGAGGAGCAGGCGCTGGTCTTCGCACTCTTCATGGAGAAAAGCACGGATTGCCGGATCCAGATCAGCGATTTTGCCGAGCTGCTCGGATGTCGTACGGTGCGCATCATTTCGATGATGTCCGCAGCCGATTATCTCTCCGAACGACGTCTGATCCGCCGGATACGAAGACGGGACGACTCGGTTTGCTACTCCGTACCGCTGGAGGTGGTCGAAGCGGTCAAGGAAAACCGCGTCTACCGGCCTGCTCCGTTCGACCATCTGACGATCGAACGGTTTTTCGACCGGATGGAGCGAATCTTCGACGAAGCGGAAGAGGATCACGACCGGCTGCTCGACGAACTGGACGCGTTGACCGAGGCCAACCCCGAACTGCCCTTCTGTCGGACGCTCCGGTCGTACGACTTTGTCGACGATCGGGTGGAACGGCTGCTCCTCTATCTCTTTTGCGACCGCTTTGCCAACCGGAACGACGACCAGATCGGAATCCGCGACTGGGAGGATTATTTCAATGGGTTCGAACGACGTTGCATCATTCGACAGTTGAACGACGGGACGCTCTCGCTGCTGAACCATAAGATCATCGAACCCTGCAATTCGGACGGATTGGAGGACAGGGAATACTACCACCTGACACGTACGGCCAAGGAGACGCTTTTCGACGGGCTGCATCTGGTCAGTCAGCAGACACGCAAACGCATGGATCTGATATCCTGCACGACCTTTGCCGAAAGGGAACTCTTCTACAATCCGACGGTGCAGCGGCAGATCGATCGGTTGCGGGAACTGCTTTCGCCCGCACATTTTGCCGATGTTCAGCAGCGGTTGGAGGCTGCCGGTCTGCGCAAGGGGTTCGCCTGTCTCTTCTACGGGGCACCGGGTACGGGCAAGACCGAGACGGTCTACCAGCTGGCCCGCCGTACGGGGCGCGATCTGATGGTCATAGACGTATCGCAGATCAAGAGCTGCTGGGTCGGCGAGAGCGAAAAGAACATCAAGGCGGCCTTTGAGCGTTACCGCGTCTATGTCCGGGAGACGGAACGGGCTCCTATTCTGCTCTTCAACGAGGCGGACGCCGTGCTGGGCATCCGTCAGGAGGAGGCCAGCCGGGCCGTGGAGAAGATGGAGAACTCGATTCAGAACATCATCCTGCAGGAGATGGAACAGCTGGATGGCATCCTGATTGCCACGACCAACCTCACGCAGAATCTGGACCGGGCCTTCGAGCGACGTTTCCTCTACAAAATCGAGTTCGAGAAACCCTCGACGGAGGTGAAGAGCCGGATCTGGCGGTCGATGATCCCGACACTCGACGAGCGGGCTGCGGTCTCGCTGGCCGAACGGTACGACTTCAGCGGCGGACAGATCGAGAACATCGCCCGCAAGCGGATGGTCGACATGATCCTGCGGGGCGAGGAGTCTTCGTTCGAACAGCTCGACGAATACTGCCGTTCCGAGACGCTGAACGGTTCTCCGAATTCTCCGCTGCGTCGGATAGGCTTCTGACGCAGCGGAAGCAATCCGCTCTGCAGCGGTGTTCCGGCAATCGCGCAAGCATTTATTGTAAGGACGATTTTGGGTCGGACGTGTTTTGTCGGTCTTTCGAACTTGTTTTGCAACAGGAAAACCAACCTTTTAAAGACCTTTATGATGGGAATGACAAAAAAGTGTGAAGGTGTGGCAATGATCTGCGCGCCGCTTATCCACATGGTGGACGAGGCCGGCGAAAACTATCTGTACGACTGGAATCTGTCGCAGTCACTGCCCGCCGACAAGAACTTCCGAACTGGGGAGTGCTTGCATCTGGGCGAGCTGGATTGCCGGTGCCTCTACCGCAGGCTGCGGGATGGGGCGTACAAACGCATGAGCGACGGTCTTGTCGCCGCCTTCTCCAAAGAGGACATGGGCGTATCGCCGACGACTCCGGACGAGGAGCTCTCCGATGCGGCCTACTGTGCCAAAAACAGCATCCTCGGAATCGGTTGCCGGAGAAAATACTTCATCTCTTTGGAAACGGGAGCTGAGAGCTGACTTTTGTCTGATTGTTTAACAATAGTTTTTAGACCATGGAACTCGAATGTCCTCATTGCGGCGGATACGACTGCTATTTCGACGGACTGCAGTTCGTCTGTGACGATTGCGGCCATAAGTGGGGCGCTTATTGCCCCTGCACATCCTGTGATGATTGAGCGCAGCCGGTCTGCATGCCGTTGAATCCAGAGACCTGCGGACCGGTGCCTTTTTCAGTTCGTCCCCTTGCGAATTTCGTTGGACGGGTGTGCCGGTGTTGGTAATCTATAACCCATAAAAATAATAAATTATGATTGTACCACCTTTGGCTGCCAAAATTCTGTCGGTGTTGACGAGCGGGGAAACCTTGGTAACGTGCAAGAATTGCGGATTGAGATTCAAAAATCCTTACAAGCGTGTCATGAATCCATTATGGACTGTTTGTGTAGACCCGGCGCCGCACGCTCGGATGCCTCTATGGATCAAGCGATATTCAATAACAGAGTGTCCACGATGTAAATCCAAAATTAATCATGAATCGTCTCCATGTGATACGGATACTCCCGGGGGACCTGCCAGAAAGCGGTAGCCTGCCTGCTCTATGTGGTAAGTCCGTTCGATCCCGTTCCCGACTTCTTTCCGTGGGTCGGATGGCTGGACGACATAGCCGTCGTCATCTATGTCTGCGGGCTGATCAAGGAGGAGTTGGACCGCTTCCCGGTTTGGCAGGCGCGGCAGCATCTGTCAATGGAACGTTAAGCATGCTGCCCGGCTCCGGGTGGACAGGTGCAACCTCCACCGAAAATGTGCAGTCCCGGTCTGATCTTGACCGGGGTTATGCTTTATTTTGCATCTGTAATCCTAAAACCGATGAAACGGAATATGAAATGGAAAGAGTTCAGACATTGGGCAAAGACCGCAGGAGTGATCTGCTTGTTATTGGCAATACATGTGCTGATTTACAGCTCGGGGTATCGCGGCGACGCGCTGCGATGGATACCTACCGCGCAACTATTCAATTCATTAATGGATAAACTGATATGATTGTGGATTTCAATCTGGATAAAATTGCGGCCGTTCACTTCGACGGCAAGAGGGAGAGTCTGGTAACAATCGGGCCGAACGATTATCGGGAATTTACTTCCGCCCGTCGAATTGTCCGGTCATCCCATTTCACAACAAAACGTGGGGATCTGCGGTCGGTGATTCCGAACGTGTGCAAGTCATTTGCCGAGAATACGCCTTCGTCCGAATTTTTCGTCTCTATCCAGATAAAGGAAGGAATCTCATGCAGCTACAAAGAGATAACGGACTTGTTGCATGCGATTCAGCCGTACTCCTCTTCGGACGACGTGTCCATACAATGGGGGCTGGCCGTCAATGCTCAGATGGGGGAGAATGTCCGGGTACTTATATTGGCCGGTATAAGACAAGGATGAGTAAAACGGTCCGATTTCAGAGTTAAGGCTTGACAAGTTCTCCGTCCTCCGCTTCGGCCGGAACGGGAGAATACAAGAACAGGCCCTGCACAGTGTGCAGGGCCTGACTCCTTCTTTCGGGCCTCTTTGCTTCGGCCCTCTGGAGCGGAAAACGGGACTCGGACCCGCGACCTCAACCTTGGCAAGGTTGCGCTCTACCAACTGAGCTATTTCCGCATGAGCATCCGATTTCCGGATTGCGAGTGCAAAGGTAGTGAAAAAATCGAAGCTTCCAAATTATTTTCTCGTTTTTTGCGAAATTTACTACGCCGTGCCCTCTTTTCGTACTGCCCGAAGTGCCTTCGGGCGGAATGATCCGTACGATTGGGGAGAGCCGGTTTCCGTCTCCCCGGAACCGGCTTGCCGGCATACCCGGGCGCATCGGAACAAGGAGCGGACCGTTTAGGTATAAATGCGTATTTTTGGCCGAATAATCCGTCGGGCAGATGGCCGAGCGGAACATTTTCCTATTTTTGCAAGGTTATTCCAATCAGGCATAAGAGTTCGTATGATCGATTTCCGGAATGTGCCGTCGCCCTGCTTTCTCCTCGATGAGAGGCTGCTCGACGCGAATTTGGCGAAGATCGACCGTGTACGTGCGGCGACGGGCGCCGAAATCATCGTAGCCCTCAAGGCTTGCGCCATGTGGCGCATCTTTCCCGAGCTGGCCCGTCATTCGGACGGTGCCACCGCCAGTTCGGCGGCTGAGGCGCGATTGGTATTCGAAGAGTACGGTCGTCCGGCCCACACCTATGCTCCGGTCTATACCGACGCCGATTTCGACGAGATCGTACGGTGCAGCGACCATATCACATTCAACTCCGTGGCGCAATACGAGCGATTCGGCGCACGGGCACGGCGTGCCGGCATCTCGTGCGGGCTGCGCATCAATCCGCAGTATTCTCCCGTAGAGACCGATCTTTACAATCCCTGTGTGGCCGGTTCGCGGCTGGGCGTTACGGCCGGCCTGCTGCCCGAACTGCCCGAGGGCATCGAGGGGCTGCATTTCCATGTGCTCTGCGAATCGCGTCCGCATCATCTTAGGCGGGCGCTCGAAGCGGTCGAGGAGCACTTCGGGTTCTGTCTCGACCGCATCGCATGGCTCAACATGGGGGGCGGCCATCTGATGACACATGCCGACTACGATTGCGACGAGCTCATAGCGCTGCTGCGCGATTTCCATGCCCGTCATCCGCACCTGCGCCTCATACTCGAACCCGGCAGCGCCTTCACCTGGCGCACGGGCTATCTGGTATCGACCGTGGAGGATATCGTGGAGAACGGCGGCATCCGCACGGCGATGCTCGATGTCTCGTTCGCCTGCCACATGCCCGATTGCCTGGAGATGCCCTACAAACCCGCCATCGTCGGGGCGCACGACCCCGCGGAGGGGGAGCGCCGCTGGCGCATGGGCGGCAACAGCTGCCTTGCGGGCGACTACTGCGGCGACTGGGCCTTCGATCATGAACCGCGGGTGGGCGACCGCATCGTCTTCGAGGACATGATCCACTATACAATGGTAAAGACGACCATGTTCAACGGCGTCACCCATCCGTCGATCGCCATTGCCCGCCGCGACGGCGGGGTGGAGGTCGTACGCCGCTTCGGCTACGAGGATTTCCGCGACCGCATGTCGTGATAGCATAAGCTCATACAACCACGCTACAGATGAAAGATTTCACACCGACTTCCTACACGCTCGAATGCGTCGCCACGGGACGCGAGTTCGAAGACGAGGGCTGGATGATGGAGGACCGCACCTGCCCGACGCCGTCGCTCGTCCGTGCGAAATACGCCAAGCGCCGGCTCGACGTGGGCCCGGCCGAACGGGGGCTTTACCGTTTTGCAGACTGGCTTCCGGTAAACCGCATGCTCGAGGGTTCATCGGCCCCGGTTACTTACAAGAGCAAGGGACTGGCGAAGTACCTCGGGCTGGAGAATCTCTATATCACCTTCAACGGATACTATCCGGCCATCGGAGCCACGATGACCACCTGCTCGTTCAAGGAGACCGAGGCATATTCGGTCTGCGCCCGTACGGCGCCCGACGAGCGCCGCGTGCTGGTAGTGGCTTCGGCCGGCAATACGGCGCGAGCCTTCGCCCGGGTCTGCTCCGACAACAACATCCGTCTGCTGCTGTCGGTGCCTGCCGAGAATATCGGGGCGCTCTGGTTCGACGGACCGCTCAATCCCTGCGTGAAGCTGATATGCCCCGAGGCTGGCGGCGATTACTTCGATGCCATACGTCTGGGCGATCTGGCGCTCAAGGGTGACAACTTCTATGCCGAGGGCGGTGCCAAGAACATCGCCCGCCGCGACGGCATGGCTACGACCGTCCTCTCGGCCGTGACGACCATAGGCCGTATCCCCGACTACTATTTCCAGGCCGTGGGCAGCGGTACGGGCGCCATTGCGGCGTGGGAGGCGAACATGCGTCTGATCGATGACGGTCGCTACGGCTCGAACCTGATGAAACTCATCGTCTCGCAGAACGCCCCCTTCGTGCCGATGTACGATGCCTGGCGGGTCGATTCGCGCGAGATGCTTCCGTGCGATGCCGACAAGATGCGGCGCAATGCCGAGATCATCGACGCCAAGGTGCTCTCGAACCGCAAGCCGCCCTACGGTATCATCGGCGGTCTCTACGATGCACTGAAGGCTACGGGCGGCGACGTGATGGTCTGCACCAATGCCCAGGCCCGCAAGGCGAAGGCTCTGTTTCACGAGCTGGAAGGGGTCGACATCTATTCGGCGGCGGGTGTGGCGCTCGCATCGCTTGTCAAATGCGTCGAGTCGGGCCGCATCGAGCGCGATGCCGTGGTGATGCTCAACATCACCGGCGGCGGCGAGGAGCACTTCAAGGAAGGCAAGGATCTGTGGTATCTGAAGCCCAGCTTCACCTTCCCGCTCGATCCCGATCCGCAGGAGGTCGTGGCCCGTGTCGATACGCTCTTTGCCTGACGCTCCCGCAATGCCGGGATGGTGAATCCGAACGACCCGGAGAGTGCCGTGCAGCCGGAACGCTCTCCGGGTCGCTTTTTATTCTCTTACCTTTAACTTATCAATCCAACACACAGATGAAAGAGATCCGAACGAACCGAATCTCCCGTTTCCGGCGGTGGACACGCAAGGGCTGGGCAGCCTTTGCGAGCCTCCATCGTCGCGTGACGATCGGGGTTCTCTCCGTTTCGATGTCGATCCTTCTGCCGACGGCAGCGGCCGCCCGGATGGGGATGCCCGACACGCTCGCCATCAGTCGCACCGTGCAGGTCGACGAGGTGGACGTCACGGCTGCGCTCCCCGTTCCCGTGCGCAGCGTCGTTCCGTCGGTTCCGCTGCTCGACCGCGATGCGGTCGCGGCGGCTCCCTTCCAGACCCTGGAGTCGGCCCTGCGTTCCGTCCCGGCGGTCGACCTGCGCGAGCGGGGTGGCAAGGGGGTGCAGGCCGACATCTCGCTCCGGGGAGGCTCCTCTGACCAGACCATGGTCCTGCTCAACGGCATCGACTTCACGGATGCCCGTACCGGGCACCAGTCCCATGCCCTGCCCGTCGACCTCGACTGCATCTCGTCGGTCGAACTGCTCGACGGCGTGACGGGCATCGGCGCCTTTGCCGGTGCTGTGAACCTTCGCACCCGCCCGCTCCGGCCCACCTATCTGCGCGCCGAAGGATTCGGCGGAGCATACGGATATGGCGGAGGCTCCCTGTCGGGGGCCGTGACCGAAGGCACCTTTTCGCTCTTCGCGGCGGCCTCGCTGAGGCGCAGCGACGGATACATGCACAACACCGACTTCCGCAACTGGAATACTTACGTGCGGATGAACGGCTCGACACCCCGCGCCGGATTCTTCGACTTCCAGGGCGGTTTCCAGGACAGGGCCTTCGGTTCGAACGGCTTCTATGCCGCCTACAATCCCGACCAGTACGAGAAGACCCGGACCCTGCTTGCTTCGCTGCGGTGGGTGAGGCGTTTCGGCCGGACCGAAGCGAGCGCCGCCGTGCGTTACCGCAAGGTGTTCGACCGCTATGACTGGACGCGCGGCACGCCGCTCAACCGCCACAATACGGATCAGTGCGGCGCCGAATTCCGCGTCGTGCGGCCGTGGGGGTGGGGCACCACTTCGGCCGGCGCCGACTGGTCCTATGCCCATATTTTCAGTACGAACCTCGGACATCCGCTCGCCGTACCGCACGGGTGCTATACCCGCGCCGACGCACGGCATACGGGCCATCTCTGGATAAGCCACGCGAAATGCTGGAAACGCTTCGAGGCTGCCGGTTCCGCCGGTGCCGCCCTTTCTCCCTACGGCACGGCAGCGCTCTGGAGCCTTTCGGGCGGCTATCGCCCCTCGGACGGGGTGCGGTTGGACCTTTCGGTCGCAAGCTCCATGCGGCTTCCCACCTTTACGGATCTCTACTACACCTCGCCCGCGCAGCTCAACAATCCCGATCTCGGGCCCGAACGTGCCGTTACATGGAGCCTCGGCGCCGACCTGAGGCAGGGCGGGTGGAGCGCCTCGATGCATCTTTTCTGCCGCGACGGCCGCGACATCATCGACTGGGTGTGGCGTCCCGAACTGGGCGATCGCTGGCATTCGGAGCAGGAGAGCCGTCTCGTGAGTTTCGGCGCGGAGCTTGTCGGCGGTTATCGCTCCGGGCGCGGTGCGGTGCGTCGCGCGACGCTCTCCTACGGATACCTGACCCAGAGCCGCCGCAGCGATGTCATCGTGTCGAGCTCGATGGACTACATGCGCCACAAGGTCGCCCTTCTTTTCGAGGTGGCTTTCCTGCGACGCTGTACGTTCGTTCTGACCGGTACGCTCTGCGACCGTTACGGCGGTTATACGTACTATCTGCGCGATGCCGACGGCGAACTCCTGACCGACGGTTCGGGGGGCATGCTGACCGAACGGCGCGACTTCCGTCCATACTTTCTCGTCGATGCGCGTCTCTCCTGGGAGAAGGGGGTCGTACGGCTCTATGTCGATGCGACGAATCTCACCGATACCCGCTACTGCGATTTCGGCGGCGTGCCGCTGCCCGGCCGCTGGCTGACGGGAGGAGCCGTTCTTACGATAGGCGGGTAGGGCAGCGCCCGTTTCCGGCTGCACGCGGGGATTGCGACACGTGTCGCGGTCCCCGTTTCCGTTTCTGCCGTTCTCTCTTTTGTCGGATGGGCGATTTTTCACCCGGTGCATGGTGGCCGATTGCCGAAAAAGTGTTATTTTTGAAGTCAAGAATCAATTAAACCGAACATCATATGGAAAAACGGATTGTTGAGTGCGTGCCCAATTTCAGCGAGGGCCGCGACAAGGAGATTATCGGACAGATCACCTCGGCCATAGAGGCGGTCGAAGGCGTCAAACTGCTCGATGTCGATCCGGGCGAGGCGACCAACCGTACGGTCGTCACCTTCGTGGGTTCGCCCGAGGCGGTGGTCGAGGCGGCTTTCGAGTCGGTGAAGCGCGCTTCCGAACTGATCGACATGTCGAAGCACCACGGCGCCCATCCGCGGATGGGCGCTACGGACGTGCTGCCGCTCATCCCCATTTCGGGCATTACGCTGGCCGAGTGCGCCGAACTGGCCCGCGGCCTGGCCGAGCGGATCGCCCGCGAACTGCGTATCCCGACCTATTGTTATGAAGAGGCCGCCCTCAGGCCCGAACGCCGCAATCTGGCGGTCTGCCGCCGCGGCGAATACGAGGCGCTACCCGAGCGCATGACCCGTGCAGGTGAGGAACCCGATTTCGGGGCCCGTCCCTTCGACGAGGGCGTCGCCCGTACGGGAGCCACGGCGGTCGGCGCACGTGACTTTCTGATTGCTGTAAACTTCAATCTCAACAGCACCTCCACGCGCCGCGCCAATGCCATCGCCTTCGACGTGCGGGAGAAGGGGCGTCCCGTGCGCGAGGGCGGATCGCCCGTAGGCAAACCGCTCAAGGACGAGAAGGGCAACACCATCATGCAGCCCGGTACGCTGAAGGCGACGAAGGCCATCGGCTGGTACATTGAGGAGTACGGCATCGCCCAGGTTTCGATGAATATCACGAATATCTCCGTTACGCCACTCCATGTCGCCTTCGACGAGGTGTGCCGTGCGGCCCAGGCACGCGGCCTGCGCGTGACGGGTACCGAGATCGTCGGCCTCATTCCGAAGCGGGCGCTCGTCGATGCGGGACGCTATTTCCTCAAGAAGCAGCAGCGTTCGACGGGCCTGGCCGAGGCTGAGATCATCAAGATCGCAGTCAAGTCAATGGGACTCGGCGATCTGAAGCCCTTCAAGCCCGAGGAGAAGGTGATCGAATATCTGCTCGAGGCCGACAACAAGTCGAAGAAGCTGGTCGATCTCACCTGCGACGGCTTTGCCGAGGAGACGGCCAGCGAGTCGCCTGCGCCGGGCGGCGGTTCGATTTCGGCCTATATGGGTGCGCTGGCGGCTGCGCTCGGTACGATGGTGGCCAACCTTTCGTCGCACAAGGCCGGCTGGGACGCCCGATGGGAGGAGTTCTCCGACTGGGCCGACAAGGGCCATGCGCTGATGCGCGAACTGCTCCACCTGGTCGACGAGGATACCGAAGCCTTCAACCGCATTATGGCCGTGTTCGCCATGCCCAAGTCGACCGACGAGGAGAAGGCGGCCCGCAGCGCCGCGCTCGAGGAGGCTACGCTCTATGCCACGCAGGTGCCCCTGCGGACGATGCAGACGGCCTTCAAGACCTTCGAGATAGTCAAGGCGATGGCCGAAATCGGCAACCCCAACTCCGTATCCGACGCAGGCGTAGGTGCGCTGGCGGCCCGCAGCGCTGTACTGGGCGCCTGCCTCAATGTGAAGATCAACGCCGCCGGACTGAAGGATCGCGCCGTGGCAGACCGTCTGGTGGCCGATGCCGTGGCGCTGGCGGCCGATGCCGAGCGCATGGAGCGCGAAGTGCTCGAAATGGTGGAAAGCAAAATCAAGTAATATGACACTTCAGGAGTTTCAGAACGATATCCGTGCGGGCATCCCCGACGTGCTGCCCGCCGCCAAGCCCTATGACAAACAGATTAACCATGCACCGCGCCGTAAGGAGATTCTGACGCCCGACGAGCAGGTGCTGGCGCTGAAGAACGCCCTGCGCTACTTCCCCGAGAAGCACCATGCGATGCTGGCCCGCGAGTTCGCCGACGAACTGGAGCGCTACGGCCGTATCTACATGTACCGGCTGCGCCCCGACTACGAGATGTACGCCCGGCCGATCGACGACTATCCGCACCGCTCGCGTCAGGCTGCCGCCATCATGATGATGATCCAGAACAACCTGGACAAGGCCGTGGCGCAGCATCCGCACGAGCTGATCACCTACGGCGGCAACGGGGCCGTCTTCCAGAACTGGGCCCAGTACCGTCTCACGATGAAGTATCTCTCGGAGATGACCGACGAGCAGACCCTCGTGATGTATTCGGGCCATCCGCTCGGACTCTTCCCGTCGCACCGCGATGCTCCCCGCGTGGTGGTCACCAACGGCATGGTGATACCCAACTACTCGAAGCCCGACGACTGGGAGCGCTTCAATGCGCTCGGCGTCTCGCAGTACGGTCAGATGACGGCCGGCTCCTATATGTATATCGGCCCGCAGGGCATCGTCCACGGCACGACCATCACGGTGATGAATGCGGCGCGCAAACGCTTCCGCGACGGCCAGAAGGATGCGCGGGGCATGCTCTTCGTCTCGTCGGGTCTGGGCGGTATGTCGGGCGCACAGCCCAAGGCCGGCAACATCTCGGGCGTGGTGAGCGTCGTGGCCGAGATCAATCCCAAGGCGGCGCAGAAGCGCCACGAGCAGGGATGGGTCGACGAACTGCACGATTCGCTCGACGAGCTCATACCGCGTATCCGTCGTGCCGTAGAGGCGAAGGAGATCGTCTCTCTGGCCTACGTGGGCAATGTCGTGGATCTGTGGGAGCGGCTCGCCGCCGAAGAGATCCGCGTGGATCTGGGCTCGGACCAGACCTCGCTTCACAATCCGTGGGCCGGAGGCTACTATCCCGTGGGACTGAGCTACGAGGCCTCGAACAAGATGATGGCCGAGGAGCCCGTCCGTTTCCGCGAATGCGTGCAGGAGTCGCTGCGCCGTCAGGTGAAGGCCATCAACAAGCTCGCCGCCGCAGGCATGTACTTCTTCGACTACGGCAACGCCTTCCTGCTCGAGGCTTCGCGCGCCGGTGCCGAGGTGATGGGCGAAGGGGGGCGTTTCCGTTACCCCTCCTACGTGCAGGACATCATGGGGCCGATGTTCTTCGACTACGGCTTCGGTCCCTTCCGTTGGGTCTGCGCGTCGGGCAGGCCCGAAGACCTGGAGCTCACGGATCGTCTGGCGGCCGATGTGCTGGAGGAGATCCGCCGCACGGCTCCCGGGGAGATTGCCGGCCAGCTCGACGACAACATCCACTGGATCCGGGAGGCGGGCCGCAATCATCTCGTCGTCGGATCGCAGGCGCGTATCCTCTATGCCGATGCCGAGGGCCGCACGAAGATAGCCCTCGCCTTCAACGAGGCAATCCGTGACGGCCGGCTTTCGGGCCCCGTGGTGCTCGGCCGCGACCATCACGACGTATCGGGTACCGATTCGCCCTATCGTGAAACGTCGAATATCTACGACGGTTCGAACCGTACGGCGGACATGGCCGTACAGAACGTCATCGGCGACTCGTTCCGCGGTGCCACGTGGGTGTCGATCCACAACGGCGGCGGCGTCGGTTGGGGCGAGGTGATCAACGGTGGTTTCGGCATGATGATCGACGGCTCGGAGGAGTCGGAGCGCCATATCCGCGACATGCTCTTCTGGGACGTGAACAACGGCATCGCCCGCCGCAGCTGGGCCCGCAACGAAGGGGCCATGCACGCCATCCGCCGCGAGATGGAGCGTACCCCTTCGCTGAAGGTCACGATGCCTCATCTGGCCGATGAGGAATTGATTCGCAAAGCATTGAAACACTGAATGAAGAGGGCCTCCGCACAAGGTGCGGGGCCCTCTTTTCGCATAACGATAAAATACGATTCGACCATGATTCATTACATAAGCGCCGACCATCTGTCGGTGGAACGGGTAGAGGAGATTCTCTCCCGCAATTACGTGCTGGCGCTCAGCGATGACGCCCGCGCCCGCATAGGCAAATGCCGCGATTACCTCGATCGCAAGGCACGGAATCCCGAGCGCCCCATCTACGGTGTCACGACGGGCTTCGGCTCGCTCTGCAACGTTTCGGTAAGTCCTTCGGAGCTGGCGCAGCTCCAGAAGAACCTGGTGATGTCGCATGCCTGCGGTACGGGTGAACGCGTACCGTCGGAGATCGTCCGGCTGATGCTTCTGCTCAAGGCGCAGTCGCTCTCCTACGGTTATTCGGGCGCGCAGGTCGCCACAGTCGAGCGTCTGCTCGACTTCTTCAACCACGGCGTGCTGCCCGTAGTCTATCAGCAGGGGTCGCTGGGAGCCTCGGGCGATCTCGCGCCGTTGGCACACATGACCCTGCCGCTGCTCGGCCTGGGTGAGGTGGAGTACAGGGGAGAGGTGCGTCCCGCCGCCGAAGTGCTGAAGGAGTTGGGCTGGGAGCCCGTCGAATTGCAGTCGAAGGAGGGCCTTGCGCTGCTCAACGGCACGCAGTTCATGGCCGCGTTCGGTGTCTGGTCGCTTATCCGTGCCAAGCATCTGAGCGAGCAGGCCGACAAGGTGGGAGCCATGTCGCTCGACGCCTTCGACGGCCGTATCGAACCCTTTGCCGACAATGTGCATCTGATCCGGGCCCATCGGGGGCAGCTCGAGACGGCGCGTGCCTTCCGCCGCCTGCTCGAAGGGAGCGAGCTGATCGCCCGCGAAAAACGGCACGTACAGGATCCCTATTCGTTCCGTTGCATCCCTCAAGTGCACGGCGCCACGAAGGACACGATTGACTACGTAGAAAGCGTACTGACGACCGAAATCAATGCGGCGACGGACAACCCGACCGTCTTCCCCGACGAGGATGTGGTGGTTTCGGCCGGCAACTTCCACGGACAGCCCATCGCGCTGGCTATGGATTTCCTCGCCATAGCCGTGGCTGAACTGGGTAATATCTCGGAGCGCCGTACCTACAAACTCATTTCGGGAGCGCGCGAGCTGCCGCATTTCCTTGTGAAGAATCCGGGGCTGAACAGCGGATTCATGATTCCGCAGTACACCGCCGCGTCGATCGTCAGTCAGACCAAGGGGCTCTGTATGCCCGCTTCGGTCGATTCGATACCCTCGTCTCAGGGCCAGGAGGACCACGTGAGCATGGGCTCGAACGCCGCCACGAAGCTGCTCCGCGTTGTCCTGAATACCGAGCGCGTGCTGGCCATCGAGCTCTTCAACGCCGCACAGGCACTCGATTTCCGGCGTCCGCTTCACTCGTCGCCCGTCATCGAGACGATTCATGCGGCCTATCGCAAGTGTGTGCCCTTCATCGAGAACGACGAAGTGATGTATCCGCATATCGAATCCTCGATTCGCTTCCTTCGCACGTTATGAGGCTGCTTGTCGAGAATATAGCCGAACTGGTCGGCATCCGGCCCGCAGGCGTCGAGCGGCTCTGCGGCGCCGAGATGGCCGAACTGCCTTCGATCCGCGACGCGTGGCTGCTGGCCGACGACGGGCGCATAGCCGCCTTCGGTCCGATGCCCGTGCCGGCCGACATCACGGCCGATGTTACGGTCGATGCCGAAGGGGGCATGCTCTTCCCGTCGTTCTGCGACTCGCATACGCATCTGGTCTATGCGGGCAGCCGCGAGCAGGAGTTTCTGGACAAAATCAACGGTCTCAGCTACGAGGAGATTGCCCGTCGCGGCGGAGGCATTCTCAATTCGGCCGACCGGTTACACGAAACCTCCGAGGAGGAGCTCTACGCACAGGCGATGGAGCGTATCCGGGAGATCGTGGCCAAAGGTACCGGAAGCGTCGAGATCAAGAGCGGCTACGGCCTTACGACCGAAGACGAACTGAAGATGCTGCGTGTCATCCGTCGCATCCGCGAGACGGCACCCCTTACGGTGCGTTCCACCTTCCTCGGGGCGCATGCCGTAGGCCGTGCCTACGCCGGAAGGCAGTCGGAGTATGTCGATATGGTGTGTCGCGAGATGATCCCGGCCGTAGCCCGCGAGGGGCTGGCCGACTTTGTCGATGTCTTCTGCGACGAGGGGTTCTTCACGACCGAGGAGACGGCGCGCATCCTGCGGGCCGGTGCCGAGTACGGTCTTGTTCCGAAGATCCATGCCAACGAGCTGGCCGTATCGGGCGGTGTGCAGGTAGGCGTGGCACACGGAGCTCTCTCGGTAGACCACCTCGAGCGGATGGACGATGAGGCTATCGAGGCGTTGCGCGGCTCACGCACCATGCCCACCATGCTGCCGGGCGCCGCCTTCTTCCTCGGCATGAGCTATCCGCCCGCCCGTGAGATGATGCGTGCGGGACTCGGCGTGGCGCTCGCTTCGGACTATAACCCCGGCTCGTCGCCTTCGGGCGACATGAAGACCGTGGTCTCGCTCGCCTGCATCCGCATGCGCATGACTCCGGCCGAGGCGATCAACGCCGCAACGCTCAACGGTGCCTATGCTCTGGGTCTGAGTCATGAGTGCGGTTCGATTACCGTTGGCAAACGGGCCGACTTTTTCCTTACGCGACCTATGCCCTCGGTGGCCTTCTTCCCCTATGCCTACACGACGCCGCTCGTGCATCGGGCCTTTCTGCGCGGGCGTGAGGTCGTAGCGTAGAACTGTAGATGAGCGTGATGGGGGGGGAGCCGGAGAGCGGCTCCCCCCCCCATCACTATTGTACCCATACGGCGTGGATCAGTATCCAGAAAAGGAAGCGCACGAAGGAGCCCGCCAATGCGAGCAGTGCCGTGGTGCGGGGCCGTACGCGGTAGAAACCGAGTGCGATCATGCAGATCAGTCCGATAAAGGGGGCCCAATAGACGAAGGCGAGCCAGACTCCGTAGCGGTCTACGCGCTGCTGTTGTCGTTCGAGCTTTTCGCGACGGATGCCGAACCACTTTTCGAGCCACTCCCAGCGGGCGTACCATCCGAGCACGTACGAAGTCATGGCCCCGAGCCAGTTGCCGATCGAGGCGACGAAGAGGCATATCACGGGGTCGGCCTTTGCCGCGAGCATGCCGACGAGCAGTACGTCGGAACTCAACGGAATGACCGTGCCGGCGAGGAAGGTGCCGATGAACAGTCCCAGATAGCCGAATTGTATCAACCACTCCATAATCGCTGCAAAGTAAAGTCATTACGCCGTATCCTCTCGACGTCCCGGGCCGGAGGAGTGCGCGATCATGCAAAGCGACGCGGCGCCCTCTCCGGGGTACCGCGTCATACGTGCTCGAAGCCGGGCTCGAACCGGCACGGCCATTGCTGGCCACAGGATTTTAAGTCCGGCGTGTCTACCGATTCCACCATTCGAGCAGCCGGGCCTTTCGGCACGAAAGGCGGCACAAAAATACGAATTTATTTCGAACGGTGAAAATCCACGAACCGGATCATCTCGTCGATGCGGTCGGGTGCGAACCAGCGGATCCCCGGGTCGCGCCTGAACCAGGTGAGCTGCCGTTTGGCGTAGCGGCGCGTATTGCGTTTGAGAAGATCCACCGCTTCGTCGCGCGTAAGAATTCCGTCGAACCATTCGAAGAGTTCGCGGTAGCCGACCGTCTGCAGCGCATTCAGATGGCGGTAGGGGTAGAGTGCCCGTGCCTCCTCTTCGAGCCCTGCGGCCATCATCGCCTCGACCCGGCGATCGATGCGCGCGTAGAGCTCTTCACGCGGCAGTTCGATGCCAATCTTCACGATGCGGAAGTCTCGCTCCCTGCGTTCGCCCGTGCGGAACGACGAACAGGGAAGCCCGCTCGACAGCGACACCTCCAGCGCCCGCAACACGCGTGACGGATTCTGCAGATCGGCGATGCGGCAGTAGTCGGGGTCGAGCTGCCGGAGTTCCGCTGCCAGAACGGCGAGTCCTTCGCCGTGAAGCCTCTCCTCGAGTCTCCGGCGCAGCAGCGGGTCGGCGGGCGGCAGCTCGTCCATTCCTTCGCAGAGGGCCCGTACGTAGAGGCCCGAACCGCCTACGGCGATTACCGTGTCGTGCCGGCGGAAGAGGTCGTCGAGCAATCCGAGTGCCTCGCGTTCGAAGAGACCGCAGTTGAAGTCGCTCCCGATGTCGCGATCGGCGATAAAGTAGTGACGAACCAGCCGCAGCTGCTCCTCGGTCGGCTGGGCCGTTCCGATGGCCATGCCGCGGTAGACCTGCCGTGAATCGGTCGACAGGACGGGCGCTCCGCAATGCCGTGCCAGACGGATGCCGACTTCCGTCTTTCCCGAACCTGTGGGGCCGACCACGGCCACCAGCAGCGGCCTATTCATCGTCGTAGTTGTCGTCTCCCTCGAATTCGCGGAAGTCGCCCATCATCTCGTCGAAAATCGACTCCTCGTCCTCTTCGTCGGTCTGGATTTTCGATGGGTCGTATTGATCGGGCGCTTCGGCCAGGGCATATATTTCGCGCGGATAGCCCGCTTCGGGCTCGGCATCGCAGATTTCCGTGAGTTCCAGGTAGTAGGCCCGGTCGCCGAAGAGGTCGAAGAGATAGATCAGCCGGTCGTGCCGACGGTGCACGATCTGTTCCAGGGTGACCTTTTCCATCGGTTCGGGCGCACCCTCGTCGCTGCCCATGTCCATGAGGGTGAATTCGCGCTGTCGGTTCCACAGTCTGTCGGCCGTGAAGAAGGAAGCCATGCACTCCTCGTATTCGAGCGATTCGAGGATGAAGCGGTGGAACTCCAGCAGCGTCGTGTCGCCGCGTACCTCGTAGTCGCGTACGAAACGGTCGTTTTCGTCGCTCAGCATCCGGAATCGGAAGACCATTGGCATAGTTCAAGGATTTTTCGTCGGTACAAATATAATGTTTTTCAACCCAACTCCGTCAGGAAACGCATCACGTCGCAGTCGTCCGCGTAGTCCGTCGGGCCGGGCCGCTGAGCTTCGCCGAAACCGACGCGCCGCGGGTGGGGCAGGGCCTTCGATACCACACACTGCAGTTCGGCGTCGTGTGCCGCGAGCCATGCCTCGACTTCGGCAAGCGAATCGTATCGGGCGCAGTGTATGCAGCTCAAGGCTGTAGGGAAGGAGCGCTCCTCGATCAGCAGCGCCGTGCCGAGGTCGCGGAACGGAAGACCCTGCATGGCGAGTACGGCTTTTGCCTGCAGGTAGTTGTGCCTGTATTTGTCATTCATGACCGGGGGCTGCAGCCGCAGGTCGTATCCGCGCGGAAGGAAGAGCAGCGAGACGCTGCGGCAGCCGAGGCCCGAATAGGCAAACATGTCGTCCGCAAGAGCCTGCAGCTCTTCGGGCGTTTCATGACCCGACAGGACGGCTGCCGAGTGGCGGCTGCCGCGCAGCAGAGCCGGCAGCGAGGCGTAGCGGCTGCGGAAGGTGCGATTGGCGTTGTCGCTGCCCGTAGCGATCACCGCATCGATGCCGGAGGGATTCCCGTCCGAAAATTCGATCGGCACGTCGGGATCCGCCTCGCGCAGCAGCCGTACGACATATTCGATCAGCACGCGGTCCTTGGACGAAGGCTTGATCAGACAGCGGTCTCCGGCCGCCACGACACAGAGCAGATCGGCGAACCCGACCAGAGGGATATTTCCGGCCATGACGACCAGCACGCGGCGCGGACGTGCTACCGGCACGGGGTAACGTGCAAGCCATGCACGCAGCGTATCGGGACGCAGCATCCGGTCGGCAAGGGCCCCGACGGCCCGGCATATCTCGTCGGGCGAGAACCATCCGTTCTCGGCGTGGGCCTGTTCGATGGCGGCACGCGACGCGGTGTCGTTTCCGAAGGCCGCGAGCCGTTTCCCGAGTCCGGAGAAGAGTTCGATTGCGTTTTTCATTGCTGCAAAGATACGATTTCGTCGCGCGATTTCATCGGACAGGCGGGCCGGAAAGCGGAAAAGAGGGCGAGCTCCGCGGATGTGACGCCTTCGGTCCGCCTCTTCATCGGACCGGTATGGTCTGCCGGTCCGTCGCGTCCGAAGCCGGAGCGGGAGGGCGACGATTTTCCGTCCGGCCCGGGATTTGCAGGTGTCGAGACAGACAAACCCGTGTGTATGGATACCACCAGACCCGTTTCCGGAACGTCGGGCCGCCGCTACGTCCGGACGCTCGACTTGCTTTCGTTCATCGGCGGCATCGTGCTGCTCGTCGCCCTCTCCGAAGAGATCATCGAAGTGGGCGGAATCCGCTTTTCGCGCGGATTCCTGACCATACAGTTCGTCGTCTGCCTTGTCTTTCTGCTCGATTTCTTCGCACGTTGGGCCTCGGCCGGGCACAAGGGCCGCTATTTCCTGCGCAATATTCTCATTCTGTTGCTCTCGATTCCCTATCTGACGCTGCTCGCTCCTTTCGAACTGCCGCGCGATGTCGCTCTGCTGGTGGGTATCGTCCCTTTCGCGCGACTCTTCCTGGCTCTCTTTCTCATCGTGCGCTGGCTCGTCGAGAACCGCACGGGACGGCTTTTCGCGGCCTATGTGCTTACGGTCGTACTATTCACCTACATATCGGCCCTCGTGTTCTACGACTGCGAGGTGCCGGTCAACCGGCAGCTCGACGGATTCGGCGATGCGCTCTGGTGGGCCTGCATGAACGTGACGACGGTCGGCGCGGCGCTCCTGCCCGTGACGACGGCGGGCAAGGTTCTCTGCGTATTGCTGCCCGTCCTGGGCATGATGCTCTTCCCGGTATTCACGGCATATATCCTTTCCGTATACCGTGCGCCCGTGAAAAAAGAGTAAAAAAAGGAGCGATGCATTGTATTACGGAAAATTTTTCGTATCTTGTTTGCCGTAAAGCCGTGTATTCGTTGCACGGGTAACAAGTAAAACCCTTAAAACTGTTCGCATGATGGAAACTCAACAAGGCTGGAAAAAGACGACGGCCGACCTCTACAAGGCCGTTCAGATCTATGCATGGGCCGGCGTGGCCTCGGCAGTGATCGGCTTCTTCGGATGGTTCGCCGACAAGGCGGATGCCATGCAGTCCCTCGCTTCGGGACGCATGAGCGTAGGTTTCGGTGTGTGGGACGTGCTCGATATCCTTGCCACCGTGGCCATCGTATACGGTTACTGGCTCTTCCTGAAGTCGCTCGACATCTTCAAGGGTCAGGTGCTCGCACCCGACGCTCCGCGGATTGCCAACATCCGGACCGCTACGATTCTCGCGCTTATCGGCGTGGTTGTCGCGCTGATTCCCGTCATCGGCTGGGCGGGCAGCATCCTCAATCTGATCGGTTGGATCATGATGCTCGTGGCCTATGTCGGACTGAAGAATTCGGCGACTTTCCCCGAATTGGCTCGCAACGGCGCCTCGAAACTCTTCGTAGCGATGATTCTGGGTGTGATCGGCGGCGTACTGGGCTTTATTCCGCTCGTGGGCGGCATCTTCGAATTCATCCTCGACGTCGTGGCCTTCATCCTGGTACTCATAGGCTGGAAGCGTATCGCCGAGTCCGAAGCTCCGGTTGCGGCATAGCGGCCGACACGCGGCGCAGCCGCGCTGAAAACGAAGAGGGGACCCGGTCAGGGTCCCCTCTTCGTTTCCGCCGTGTCGTGGACAGGGGGTTACTTTGCCGATTCGCGCTCCTTATGTTCGCGCAGCAGGTCGCGGATCTCTGCAAGCAGCTGCTCCTCTCGCGAAGGTGCGGGTGCGGGTGCGGGAGCCGCCTCCTTCTTTTTCATGATGCGGTTCATCAGTTTTACCATCAGAAAGACGCAGAAGGCGAGAATGGCGAAGTCGACGCACTGCTGGATGAAGGCGCCGTAGTTCCAGTAGATGGGCTCGGATGCCGCGGCCACGGTGCCTCCGTCGGATGAGAAGACCCCCGTGACGGCCTGGGTCGCATGGGCGGTCGCATCGCGGAACTTCGAAAGGTCGAGCCGCAACTGCGAAAAGTCGGTGTTGCCGATCAGCGCCCCGATGGGCGGCATCAGAATGTCGTTTACGAGCGACGAGACGATTTTACCGAAGGCGCCGCCGATGATGACGCCGACGGCCATATCCATAACGTTCCCCTTGAGTGCGAACGCCTTGAATTCCTTGAAGAAAGCCATCAGTTTTCCGTTTTTTCAATTAATACGTGTGCAAATATATGCATTAAATCCGAATAAGCCGTGGCTGCCGCAAACGGAGGGAGGGGTCCGGACCCCGGTCCGAACCCCTCCGCGCTTCCGGCGTCTGCCGTTCTATTCGATCTCGATGAGCGGAGCGTCGGTTGCGACGTTCTCGCCCGTTTCGACGAAGATCTGCTTCACCTTACCCGAGTAGCTCGACGTGATGGAGTTCTCCATCTTCATCGCCTCGAGTACCACGACCTCCTGGCCGTCGGCTACCGTATCGCCGACCTTTACCTTGATGTCGATTACACGACCCGGCAGCGGGGCGTTCACGGTGTTGCCCGTGATCTTCACGGTCTTCTTCTCCTCGTGCTTCTCTTCGGCGGCAGGTGCGGCGGCCGGCTTCGATGCGGCGTATGCCTTCTTCTTCATCTCGGTGAGGAAGTTCTTGGCCACCAGCGGGAAGAGTTCGAGCAGCAGCACCTCCTTCTCGTTCTCGGCGAGCTTTACGCCGCCTGCTTCGGGCAGGGCGGGGTTGGGCTGCATCTGATACTTCGAGGTGTCGTAGGGGGTCTCCTCGCGCACACCGCAGATCTTGAGGCGGAACTCAGGATCGATGCGTACGGGCGTATGTCCGTATTCGCCCTTCACCAGGCCCACGAACTGCGAGCTCTTGTTGGTGTACATCGGACGGCCGGCCTTTTCGTCGAGGGCGCAGTTCACGGCCTGTGCGCCGACAATCTGCGACGTGGGGGTCACCAGAGGCGGCAGACCGGCGGCCAGACGCACCGACGGAATCAGCTCCATGGCGCGCGGCAGAATCTCCTCGGCCTTGAGCTGCTTGAGCTGGGCTACCATGTTCGAATACATGCCGCCCGGAATCTCGGCCTTCTGTACGAGCTCGTTGGGGGCGGGGAATCCGAAGTATGCCTCGATGCGGCGGCAGGCGTCGATCGTGCCGGCCTCGTCGTCGGCCTTGGCGGCGGCGATTGCCTTGTCGAAGAGGGCGTCCACCTCGGCGGGCAGTTTGTCCGTCAGCGGGTTGAAAGCCTTGGGCTCGGGCTTCTCGGTGTTGAACACCGAGAGGTTGAGCTCCTTGCGGATCTCACGCAGCTGGGTATTGATCTTGGCTACGGCCTCCATGTTCACGCCGAGGTCGATGCCCAGCTTCTGGCAGAAGACATAGACCAGTTCGATGGCCGGAGCACCCGTGCCGCCTGCGAAGTACCAGCAGTTCGTGTCGACGATATCCACTCCGGCGACGATGGCCGCCAGTACCGACGCCAGGCCGTAGCCCGGGGTGCAGTGGGTGTGGAAGTCTACCGGAATGTTCAGGTGCTGCTTGAAGAGCTTCACGAGCGTGCTCACGCGCTTGGGCGGAATAAGACCCGACATGTCTTTGATGGTGATCATGTCGGCGCCCAGTGCGGCCATCTGCTTCGCCTTGTCGAGGAAGTAGGCGTCGGTGAAGACGGGCTCCGGATTTTTCCTGCCGCGCAGGCGGTCCATGAAGCCGAGCTTGGGGTATTTGGGATCCACCGTGTAGCATACGGCGCAGTCGGCGATACCGCCGTACTGCTTCACGTACTTGACCGTCGACTTCACGTTGTCCACGTCGTTCAGTGCATCGAAGATGCGCATGATGCCCAGTCCGCTCTCTATGGAGTTGCGGCAGAAGCCGTCGATGATCTCGTCCGTGTAGGGCGAATAGCCGAAGAGATTACGGCCGCGCGAGAGAGCGGTGAGCTTCGATACGTCGCCCACGGCCTTGTGGATGCTCTCCAGACGGGTCCACGGATTCTCGTTCAGATAGCGCATCACCGAGTCGGGTACGGCGCCGCCCCATACCTCCATCGCATAGAACTTCGCGTCCTTGTAGAAGGGCAGGCAGCGGTCGATCTGTGCCTGGGTCATACGCGTAGCGAACGAGGACTGCTGTCCGTCACGCAGCGTCAAGTCTCTGATTTTAAGATTTTTCGCCATAGTATGTTTGAAATTTAAGGTGTGTACACTGTTATACGACTAACAAAGATAGGGAACTTATTTCAATATCGTCTCATTTCGTCGAAAAAAATAACGGACTTTTCTTTCTGCCATTCGGACAGAATCGCTAACTTTGTCATTCAGGCTTCAAAAACCGAAACGCTTCCGCATGTCTCCCACCTCCGTTCTCCTCGTCCTGGGGGCCTACGTGGCTCTGCTTTTCGTCGTGGCGTGGCTTTCGGGACGACATGCCGACAATGCGGGATTCTTCTCCGGAAACCGACGCACGCCATGGTACATGGCTTCGTTCGCCATGATTGCCGGTGCCATGTCGGGCGTGACGTTCGTATCGGTGCCCGGATCGGTGGGTCACGACTCCTTCTCGTACATGCAGATGGTGCTGGGTTTTGCCGCTGGACAGCTCGTGGTGGCCTTCGTTCTGATACCGCTCTTCTACCGCTTTCGCATCGTTTCGCTCTACGAATACCTCGGCGCCCGCTTCGGACGGGTGTCGCATCGTACGGGCGCATGGATATTCTTCGTTTCGAAAATGCTGCGCACGTCGCTTTCGGTCTATCTGGTCTGTGCCGTGGCGCAGCAGCTCGTCTGCGAGCCGTTCGGCCTTCCCTTCGCCGGTACGGTGGCCGTCACGCTGGCGTTCGTCTGGCTCTATACACGGCGCGGCGGCGTGAAGTCGCTCGTGTGGACCGATTCGCTCAAGACGCTCTGTCTGCTCGCCGGCCTGCTCGTACCGCTTGTCTGTATCGTCCGGGCGCTGGGCCTCTCTTCCGGCGAGGCGCTGCATGCGGTCGTCGATTCGCCCCATGCGCGCATCTTCTTCTTCGACGATCCGGCTTCGGACCGTTATTTCTGGAAGATGTTTCCCGCCGGCCTCTTCTCGCTCGTGGCGATGACGGGACTCGACCAGGACATGATGCAGAAGAACCTGAGCTGCCGCTCGGCGCGCGATGCACAGAAGAATATCGTGCTGACGGCCCTCTGTCAGACGGTGGTCATCCTGCTCTTTCTTGCGCTGGGTGCACTTCTTTACCTCTATCTCGACCGCACGGGGCAGCCCGTGCCCGAGCGCGGCGACCGCGTTTTCCCGTTCGTGGCCGTCGACGGAGGGCTTCCCCTTGCCGCGGGGCTCTTTTTCGTCGTGGGGGTCATTTCTGGGACCTGGTCGTCGGCCGGCTCGTCACTCACGGCGCTCACGACTTCCGTTACGGTCGATCTGTTCGATGGGCCGCGTCGCCTCGATGAAGGGCGTCTTGCGCGTCTGCGTCGCGGCGTGCATTTGTCCGTGGCCCTGCTCATGTATCTCACGGTGCTCGGCTTCGGCGCTTCGGCGGGCGACAGTGTCATCAATGTCGTCTATCGTGTGGCTGGCTATACTTACGGCCCCATACTCGGCATGTTCGCCTTCGGCATCTGCTGCCGGCGCCGTATCCACGACCGGGCAATGCCCGTCGTAGCCCTTGCCGCTCCGGTGCTCTGCGCCCTGCTCCGGTGGGGCGCCTGGCAGTGGTTCGGCTATTCGGTCGGTTTCGAACTGCTCGTCTACAATGCCCTGTTCACCATGTTCGGCATGTGGATTCTTTCGCTGCGCTGTCATGAAAAGAGCTGAGTTCGCCCGATACGCTTTTTGCCTGCTCTCCCTCCTGCTGTTCTCCGCCGGAAAGTTGACGGCGGGCGGAATCGACGCCGCATGCCGTCGCGAGATAGCCCGTACGCTGACCCGCATCACGGCACGCGAGGTGGCACTCGGATGGGTCCGCGTGCAATCCGTATATGCCACGCGCAAGCGCGTGCGCATCCATGCGTCGGTGGGGCTCTCCTATTATCCCTTCCGCGAAGCGAACGTGCGTGCGCTATACGACTCCGTGCGACTCTGTCTTCCCGAGGAGTATCGTCAGGCCGAAATCGAACTGCGCACGGACGGACGCCGGATCGAAGATCTGATACCGCTTGCCGCCCGGAACCCCGAGGCGCGGCGACGGGCCGAACGTTTCGTCCAGAGTTCGGAACGGCCTTTGGTCGAGCCGCTGTCGGTCCGCTGGAGGGCCGCGAGCGGTCTGTATGGGAACCACATAGCCTTGTGGCAGAGTCATGGCCGCTATTTCGATCAGCAGGAGAACCGATGGCGATGGCAGCGCGTGCCGCGCTGGCAGACCTGCGAAGACCTCTATACGCAGAGTTACGTGCTTCCGTTTCTCGTCCCGATGCTCGAGCAGGCGGGAGCCTGCGTGCTGCTGCCGCGCGAACGCGACGTTCAGGAGTGCGAACTCATCGCCGACAACGACGCGCCTTCCGATGGCCGGAGCCTCTATGCCGAGCGGTCCGGGCGCGAGGCATGGCAGACGGCCGGAACGGGCTTCGCACCGGTTGCACGGCTTTACCGTACGGGTGAGAATCCCTTCGACGACGGTACGTTCCGTGCCGTGCGTACGGTGACACACGGTGACGTGAGCGAAGCGGAGTGGCGTCTTCGCGTGCCGCGCACGGGCGATTATTCGGTCTATGTCTCCTATGCGTCGCTTCCCGAGAGTGCCGACGATGCCCTTTACACGGTCCGGCACGCCGGCGGCGACAGCCGTTTCGCCGTCAACCAGACGATGGGCGGCGGCACATGGATCCATCTGGGCCGTTTCCGTTTCCGCGCGGGCGACGAGGCGGTGGTGACCCTGAACAACCGCTCGGACCGCGGCGGCCGTATCGTGACGGCCGATGCGGTGCGGCTGGGCGGCGGCTACGGAAACATCGTCCGTTCGGTCTGCGATTCGCTGCGCCGCGACGGTGAGCGCTATGCCGAGGAGCCGAGCGGTTACCCGCGTTATTGCGAAGGGGCTCGCTACTGGCTCCAGTGGGCCGGATTCGACGATGCGGTCTATTCGCCCGAAGAGCATACGGACGACTATCTCGATGACTACCGGTCGCGTGCCCTCTGGGTCAATGCCCTCATGGGCGGCTCGTCGCAGCTGCCCGACAGCACGGGGTTGGGCATACCGATCGACCTCGCGCTGGCGTTCCATACCGATTCGGGCGTACGCGAAGGCGACGAGACGGTAGGGACGCTCGGCATCTGCTGCACGCATGACGACCGCGGGCGCTTCGGCGGCGGCGGAAGCCGCTACCTTTCGCGCGATCTTACCGATCTGGTGATGACACAGGTGGTGCAGGACGTGCGTCGTACCTTCGAGCCGCGCTGGACGCGCCGCGGGCTCTGGAACAGGGCCTATTACGAGGCGCGTGTGCCGCATGCGCCGACGCTTCTGCTCGAACTCCTCTCGCACCAGAACTTCGCCGACATGTGCTACGGCAGCGATCCGCGTTTCCGTTTTACAGTGAGCCGTGCCGTCTACAAGGCCATTCTGAAGCACGTGGCCGCGCAGTACGACCGTCCCTGTGTCGTGCAGCCTCTGCCCGTCAGGGAGTTTGCGCTCCACCTTGACGAATCGTCCGACAGCGTGACCCTCGCGTGGAGGCCGACCGACGACCCGCTCGAACCGACGGCCCGTCCGGACGGCTACCTTGTCTATACGCGTCTCGGCGACGGCGGATTCGATGCGGGACGTTTCACGACCGGGCAGACCGTAACGCTTGCCCAGCCCCGGGGGGTGCTCTGCAGCTATCGTGTGACGGCAGTGAACGACGGAGGCGAGAGTTTTCCGAGCGAGACGCTCGCCGCCTGTCGCGCTGTCGACGAAGTCGGCAGACTTGTTGTCGTCAACGGATTCGACCGCGTGAGCGGCCCTCTGGCCGAGCGGAGCGATACGCTGGTCGGATTCCGCAACGACCTGGACAGCGGCGTTCCCTACCTCTGTGACATCGCCTTCGCGGGCCGGCAGCGCGTTTTCGATCCGGATGCGTTGCGTGCGGCCGATTCCTGCGCGCTCGGAAGCTGCGGCGACGAATATGGCGGTACGGTCGGAGGAGGCAACAGCTTCGACTATCCTGCGCTCCACGGCCTCAGTGTCATGCGTGCCGGCTGGTCGTTCGCGTCGCTTTCGGCCGAGGCGGTAGCCGCACGGCCCGAGTCATTGGACGGATATGATGCGGTGGACCTGGTGCTCGGCAAGCAGCGCTCCGTAAGTGTTGGACGCGGAATGCGGGGTACGGAATTCGCCGCCTTTCCGTCCGGATTGCGTGCCGCATTGAGCCGTTACGTCGGGCGGGGCGGGGCACTCTTCGTATCGGGCTGTTACGTCGTGTCGGATCTCTGCGCCTCCGGCGATGGCGGGGCACGGCGTTTTGCCGCCGATGTGCTGCACTGCCTGCCCGACGGTGCGCCGGCGCGGCGCAGCGGCAGGTTCGTCGTGGTGCCTTCGTCCGCGGGAATCGCGCCCGGAATCGGCACCTTCGGTGTCAGCCGTTCGCCGGAACGTTATGCGGTGGAGACGACCGATGCGCTGCTTCCGGCGGCAGGTGCCTTTGTATGGATACGCCATGCCGACGACAGACGGGCGGCCGGCGTGGCATGGAGCGGTGCCGGAAGCGGCCGTTGTGCGGTCGCCGCCTTCCCGTTCGAATGCATCGAGAGCGCCCTGCTGCGCGACCGGATGATGGAGGAGATTCTCCGTTTCCTGAAACAGGGAAAAGATATGTAAACCCGATAAAATAAACAGTATCATGTCATTGGAGCAGACTATTTCCCGCGGTATCATGGAAGCCATGAAGGCCAGGGACGCCGTGCGCACGACGACACTGCGCAACATCAAGAAGTATCTTATCGAGGCGAAGACCGCCGGCCCCGGAATCGACGAACTGCCGGACGAAGAGGTGGTGAAGATCATCTCGAAACTTGCCAAACAGGGCGAGGAGTCGGCAGCCATCTACCGGGAGCAGGGCCGCGAGGATCTGGCGGCCGAAGAGCTTGCACAGGTAGCCGTAATGCGCGAATTCCTGCCGCGGCCGCTCACCGACGAGGAGCTCGTCGACGCGTTGCGGAGCATTGTCGCCGAGTGCGGAGCCGCGTCGGCGCGCGACATGGGGCGTGTGATGGGCATAGCTTCGAAACGTCTGGCGGGCCGTGCCGACGGCCGGCGTATTGCAGAGGAGGTGAAGAGGCTGCTGGCCTAAATCTTTCGGCGGTATGCGGAGAGCGTCCGGCACCGGTTGTTCCCGGTGCCGGACGCTTCGCTTTCGTTCCGGGCTATTTACGGAAGACGAACCAGACGGCGAGCACAAGGCAGCAGAAGCCGGCCAGGTGGTTCCACCGCAACGGTTCGGATTTCATGACAAGCACGGCGAATAGCGTGAAGACGCAAAGCGATACCACCTCCTGGATTACCTTCAGCTCCCAGAGCGTGAAGGGTCCGCCGAACTGTACGCTGCCGATTCGATTGGCCGGTACCTGGAAACAGTATTCGAACAGGGCGATGCCCCAGCTGACGAGCACGACGGCAACGATGCCGAAGCGTTCGAGTTTCGAGCGGAAGGCGATGTGGCCGTACCAGGCGAGCGTCATGAAGGCGTTGGATACGACGAGCAGTGCAATGGCGAGCAGACCTCTCATACGATCAGGAGTTAGCAGGTGTCAGGAGCTCTTCGAGACTCCCCGTCTCGGTAAAATCGGCGATGATCCGGTCGGGCGCCGAGGCATGCAGCTCTTCGGCCGGGAGCGAGGTGGCGAGCGCAACGATCCGTCCGACGCCGGCGCGCCGGGCCGATTCGATGCCCGCGGGAGCATCCTCGAAGACGAGGCATTCGGACGGCCGTACACCCAGTTCGGCCGCGGCTGAGAGGTATATCTCCGGGTCGGGCTTGCAGCGGGCGACTCGGTCGCCGTCCACGATGGCCGTGAAGTAGGGCCGCACGCCGCATGCGTCGAGCACGAAGTCGACGTTGGCACGTGGCCCCGACGACCCGACGGCGCAGGGCAGACCCCGATCGTGCAGGGCGGCGAGCAGTTCGCGCAAACCCGCCACGGGACGGATGGTCGGTGCATAGAGCGAGCGGTAGAGCGCCTCCTTCTCTTCGGCCAGGGCGCGGAGTCCGCGTGAGCGGATGAGCCCGGCGGGCAGGAGCAGCCGCAGGATGTCGTCGTTACCCATACCGTAGGCCGAGGCGAGCTTCTGCTCCCAGTCCGTCACGCCGTAGCGGCGGCAGAAGAGGCCGAACGCCTCGACGTGCACGGCGGTATTGTCCACCAGCACGCCGTCCATATCGAATAGGATTCCTCGGATCATGGCGCAAAGATACGCAAATACCGGGCTCGGTGCGCCTTGTCCGGCGTTTTTCGACGTCCTGCGCACCGTCGTTGCGCGGAAGCGCCTATCTTTGTGCGAAAATACCGGCAGATCACATGAAACATACGGGCGAAATGCGGGGAGGCCGCCCCGACAAGACGAATGCGGCACGGCTTCTCGACCGGGCGAAGATACCCTACGAACTCGTGCCCTACGAGGTGGACGAGGAGCATCTCGATGCCGGGCATGTCGCGGCGCAGCTCGGCGAGGATGTGGCGACCGTATTCAAAACGCTCGTCCTGCGCGGCGATCGGACGGGATGTTTCGTCTGCGTCGTTCCGGGCGACCACGAGGTGGACCTCAAGGCCGCCGCGCGGATCTCGGGCAACAAGAAGGCCGACCTGGTCCCCGTGCGCGAGCTGCTGCCTCTGACCGGATACATCAGGGGCGGATGTTCGCCCATCGGGATGAAGAAGCGCTTTCCGACCTACATCCACGAAACGGCTGCGGAGCATGCCTTTCTCTACGTGAGCGCCGGCGTACGCGGCCTGCAGCTGCGGCTGGCTCCGGCCGACCTGATCGACTGCACGGGGGCGCATCTCGCCCCCCTCAGCCGGCCGAAGCACGACGACGGAGTGGCGGAGCCGTAATCTTCAGTCTTCCATCGCGGCACTCCGCGCCGCGATGGAGCCGAGTCTATTTGACGATGCTTTTGGGGCGGATCAGATGCGCCCAGCAGAGCCACGCGAAACTGCCGGCGAGCGAGTCGCTGTAGACCAGACGGTGCTTCCAGCGGTTGGCCCACCAGCGGCGCAGTTTGAAGAGCGCCGGTGCAAGAAGTCCGCCCTGCGGATGCTTTTCCGCAAAGGCGGGGTGGAGCGTCTCGTGCAGGATACGGTCGGCAAGCTCGGCGTCACGGGTATAGTCGTAGCACCTGGCCGCGGGAACACCCAGCCATTCGACGCAGAGCTGCGTCACGGCATCGGCGAAGCGGTGCATGTTCTCCTGTTCGTAGATCCGGCGTATCTCCGTCCAGTTTACACGGTCTCCGTCGTGTTCGAGAAAGAGGGCCCAGTCGGCGATATGTCGCAGTCCTATTTCGACCGCTGCGAAGTGGACGGCCATGTGCCGCATCAGATAGAGCGCATTGAAGTCGGGCGAGGGGAGCCATACGCGCTCTTTTCCGACGGCGAGCTGCACCCCCTCGTCATCGGCGTAGCGGCGCAGCTGATGCTCCAGCCTGCGGTTCGAGCGGTGCGACCAGATGTTCAGAAAATCGAAGTGGTTCTCGACCGGCACACCCTTGCAGGTAAAGACCGTGTGATGATGTACGTCACGGTCGATGCGTATGCCCAGCTCCTTTTCCATCAGACGGTCTGCTTCGCGTTGCCGGCCGAAGAGCCAGATGTCGATGTCGCCGCACGGACGATGGGCAGGAATGGGGTAGAGCGATGCGAGACCCGTACCCTTCAGCAACATGAGGCGCATGCCGTGGCGTGCATAGAAGGCAGTCAGCGTCTCCAGCGCCTCCGCGCGACGTCCGTACGCGTGCTCGATGCGGTCGGTATTCACGGCCCACGGTATGAGCACCTCCTTCGGCGGCCTTAGTGCTGCCGGCAGTCGCAGAGCGGCATCGTAGGCAACGGCCAGAACCCCCTGTGCGGCCGAGAGACGGTAGATCTCCCTCCAGGGCGCGGTGTCGGCCGGGGGCCATCCCGCCGTGTCGACCGCTGCGGCGGGATGCAGTCCTGCCGCGACGAGCCGGAGCAGCAGCTCCTCTGCCGTGACGCGCCTCTGCTCCTCCCCGCCCGGGGAGATGCGTGCCGTGTTCCTCTGCTTCGGCTCTTTACGTGCCATCTGAACTACTCTTCCCGTTTCTCTTCGCCGAAGATCTGCTGCAGTGCGGGGCGTGCGAATACATATCCGCAGCCGAGCACGAGACCGAAGAAGGTGAAGCCGACGAGCGTCATCATCCGCCGTGGCTTGGAGGGTCTGACGGGCATGGTCACGGGGTCGATGAAGGTGAATACGGGAGTCGTCTCCTTCACGTGTATGCGTGCCTGCTCCAACTGCGAGGCCATGCTTTGATAAAGGTCGAAAGCGAGGTTGTACTCGTTGTCGAGCTTCTCGACCGTCGTGGTGGCCCGGTTCGTGGAGAGCCCTTGGTTGGCATCCATGTATGCGGCCCGGTACTCCTGTATGCGTTCGTACTCCTGCCGCGTCTCCTCGTAGCGAGCCTGGATGAAGTCGAGGTTACCCTGCACCTTCTGCAGCTTGAAGTCGGTGATGTATTGCTGCAGCAGCTGTACGGCACTCTCGGCCACTTCGGCGGCGGCACGCGCTTCGGGCATGTGGGCCAGCATGACGACGTAGCCCTTCTTCTCTTCAACCTTCATCGTGACGATCTTCTTCAGCGCGCGAATAGCCTTGCGCTCCTCCTTCGTCAGCACGATGAAGGGGTAGTCGCCCCCGTTGCCGGCGAGCGTCGAATCCCGTTCGTCGGGATCGCCCTTGATGGCCCGGATAATCACTCCGGGCAGGCCGATGGTGTACTTCAGAATCGCTCCGCCGACCGACAGCTTGCGGTACTTCTTGTCGGAGAGATAGGTGAGCAGCGTGACGGGCTCCTCCTCGCCTTCGAGATGTATCTCGGTACGGAGCAGGTCGCGGCGGTAGGCCGTGCTGTTCATCACGTTGGGGTAGACCATCGGCGAGATGAGCTGGTCGCTGCCCATCAGGCTGCTTATGTTGACGCCCGCCAGCGCGGCCAGCGACGCCATGCCGCTCGACGCCATGTTGCTCTTGGTCTGCGGCACGAACTGGCAGCCGGCCGTGTACTCCTTGCTGCCGAAGATGGCCAGCAGCAGGCCGATCACGAAACAGATGCCGGTGATTTTCAGTATGAGCCGGCGGCTGCACCACAGCCGGCGCAGCAGTTCGACGAGGTCGATATCCTGCGCCTCGTCGCGCTGTTCCGGCTTCTGCGGGGATTCCGTATTTCTGTTCATGTCAGTCGGTTATTTGATGAGTGTGACCATCGAGGCAACGACCGATGCGAGCGATGCGGTGGACGATGCGATGCTGAGCACGTCGGCGACTCCCATGTAGCCCACGCGCGACTTCATCGGTACGACGATCTTGCAACCCGGAACGATCTTCGCGTTGCGGCCGGTGGCAGCCGTACCGTTCATGTAGAGGACGAATACCTTGTTTTTGCGGGCCAGCGAGCTGTAGCCGCCCGCGGCCTTCACGTACTGGTCGAGCCGTTTGCCCTTTTCGTAGGCCACGGCGTTGGGGTAGAGCACGGCGCCGAGGATCTGTACCGTACCGTTGTACTGCGGCACGGTGATGACGTCGCCCGGCTGCAGGATGATGTCGGCCGGAGAACCGGGATTCTTGAGCGCCTCCTGCAGGTCGAAGCCGACGCTGTAGTAGCGTGCCTTGTCGAAGACGCGCGAATCCACCGAATCGCCGCGGCTGGCCTGACGCGTGAGGATGGAAATCACCTCGTCCATCCTCTTCTGCTCTTCGGGCGTCATGAGGCGTTCGAGCGAGGCCCCTTCGAGGAAGCCTGCCGGCGTGATGCCGCCCGCCTTGGCGAGGATCTCCGAGATTCGCACGTTGGAACTCTCGAGGGCATAGGAACCGGCGAAGAGCACCTCTCCGTTGAGTGTGACGGTATTCTGCGTGTTGTATGCCGGCGACTTGCGGATGAAGACCTGGTCGAACGGCTCCAGCACGAAGTCGTCGCCCGTGCCGTCCCCAAGCCCGTTGCCGAGCGATACGGTGAATATTTCGGAGCGCTGGGGCGAATATTCGGTACTGTGGGGCAGCTTGATGCGGCGCGACACATCGACCTTTACGAGCGATGCGGATTCGAGCAGGCCGCCGGCCCGTACGATCAGATCCTTGATCGTCATCCCTTCGGCATAGGAGTAGTCGCCCGGCTTCTGTACGGGACCGCTGATGGATACCTCGTACTTTTCGCGCAGCGAATTCTTGGAGGGGACGTATACCTTGTCGTTGGGACGGAGCTCCATGTCGGCGATTTCTCCTGCCAGGAGCTTTCCGAGATCGATCGACTCCATCTCGAGCGTCCAGTCCTCCATTTCGCGCTGGATGAGCGCACGGTCAAGGAAGGCGTCTTCGCGCACGCCGCCGGCTGCGGCGATGAGCTGCTTCACGCTTCGTACGTTATCGTCGATGGCGTAGACTCCGGGGTTGTAGACCGCACCGCCGATATCCACCTGGTTCTCGGCGCGCTGATAGCGGCGGCCGATGACGATGCTGTCACCGTCGGCCAGTTCGAAAGAGCCGTATTCGGGCTCCTCGACATGGAAGACCTTGAGACCCATGTCGTCCTGCCGCACGACGCTGAGCGCCGAACGGTAGGCATCGTTGGTGAAGCCGCCGGCATAGGTCACGGCGTCGTCGAGCGTCTCGCCCGGAATCATCTCGTAGCGCATGGGACGCTTCACACCTTCGGGTATGGAGACCAGATGCACGTAGGGTGTCACGAGCACCACGTCGCCGTCCTGCAACGCGATGTCGCCCGACTTGTCGCCCGTGGTCAGGAACTTGTAGAGGTCCACCTCGCCCGCCACTTTGTTGTCGCGCATCACGCGTATGCTGCGGATCGTACCCTCGTCCGTCGAGCCGCCCGCCGCGTAGAGCGCATGGAAAGCGGTGGCGAGAGACGGCAGGGTATAGGACCCCGGGAACTCCACCTCGCCCATGACGTGTACCTGTATGCTGCGCAGGTCGTTGAGCGTGATGTCGAGCGAAGTGCTGCCGTCGGCCAGACCTCCGAAGATGCGCGAGAGTTCCTTCTTGAGTTTCGTGCGCAACTGTCCAATGGTCAGTCCCTGTACGGGGATGGGACCGATGCCCCGTACGTAGATCGTTCCGTCGGGCGATATACTCTGCGAGATGTCGGTTTCGGTCGCGCCGAATACCGAGATGCCGAGATAGTCGCCCGGCCCCACGACGTAGCTCTCGGGAGTCGCCGTCTGGATGTTGGGGGCGAACGATACGGCCTGCTCGCCGCCGAAGATGTCGTGACCGTAGATGCGGTTGACCGAGTCCTTGCGCGTCAGCAGCAGAGGCCGTCGCGAGGAGAAGAGATTCGATCCGCCGAAGAGGCCGCCGTGCGATGCCCCCATGCCGTATCCCGTTGCAGAACTTCCGGCATTCATACCCGTACGCATGGTATGCTGTGCGGTCGCGGATACCGTTGCCGCCGAACCCGTTCCGGCGTAGTGTTGCTGTCCGGACGCCGCCCCGTGCATTGCCGACGAGAGCTGTCCGCTGTCGTATTGCGACTTCAGACGCTGCATCTGGGCGATTGTCACCCCTTTGGATTGCAGGGTGCGGATCGTCTGCTCGGTGGACATGCCCCGGTTCTTGCATTCGATGGCATACTGGATTGCCTGTGCATCCGAAACGGCCTGGGCCGATGCGGTGCCCCAGCACGCGAGCAGGGCAACGAACGCGACGGCCAATTTCTTCATCATCTTCTCCTTCACTTTGTTTCGTATTCGTTAAACGCTCCTATCTGTAGCGGTACATCGTTTCGTAGTAAAGCTCGTATTCGCCCGAGGTGATGCGGTCCATCCATTCCTGGTGTTCTAGATACCAGCGTACCGTCTTCTCGATTCCCTCCTCGAACTGGAGCGAAGGCTCCCAACCCAGTTCGTTCTTCAGCTTGCGCGAGTCGATGGCGTAGCGCAGGTCGTGGCCGGCACGGTCGGTCACGAAGGTGATGAGTCTCTCCGAAGCGCCCTCGGGCCGTCCGAGCAGCCTATCCACCGTGCGGACAAGGACGCGGATGAGGTCGATGTTGCGCCATTCGTTGAATCCGCCGATATTATATGTATCGGCCACCTTGCCCTTATGGAAGATGAGATCGATGGCACGGGCGTGGTCCTCGACGTAGAGCCAGTCGCGCACGTTCTCGCCGCGACCGTAGACGGGGAGCGGCTTTTCGTGACGTATGTTGTTGATGAATAACGGAATGAGTTTTTCGGGAAACTGATACGGGCCGTAGTTGTTCGAGCAGTTCGTAACGACGGTCGGCATACCGTAGGTATCGTGGAAGGCCCGGACGAAGTGGTCTGACGACGCCTTCGAGGCCGAGTAGGGACTGTGGGGATTGTATTTGGTCTCCTCGGTGAAGAATTCGTCGCCGTAGACCTCGTGGGCCGAGAAGTCGGACCGGGCCCCTTCGGGACGGGTGAGCTCCAGTGCGCCGTACACTTCATCGGTCGAAATGTGGTAGAAACGCTTCCCCTCGTACTTTTCGGGTTTCGCCTCCCAGTAGAGCCGTGCCGCCTGCAGTAGACTCAGCGTACCGAGCACGTTGGTGCGGGCAAAGGTGAATGGATCGCGGATCGAGCGGTCAACGTGACTCTCGGCCGCAAGGTGGATGACTCCGTCGATATCGTATCGGCGGAAAAGTTCGCAGACGGTATCGAAGTCGCAGATGTCCGCCTTCTCGAAGCGGTAGTTGGGGCGATCTTCGATGTCGCGGAGGTTCTCGAGGTTCCCCGCATAGGTCAGCTTGTCGAGATTCACGATCCGGTAATCGGGATATTTCGTGACGAAAAGCCGCACGACGTGCGACCCGATGAAACCGGCGCCTCCGGTAATCAGAATGTTGCGTTTCATATGGTTGGACAGCTTTATTTCAATCGTTGCATGCAGCGCTCCATCGCATCGTGCCAATGTGGGATGCGCAGGTCGAAACTCTCCTTCACCTTGCTTTTGTCCAGCACCGAATAGGCCGGGCGGCGTACTTTCGAGGGGTACTCCCATGAATGACAGGGGAGAATCTCGCACTTCGCATGTCCGGCGTGCCTGGCTATGGCAGTGGCGAAGTCGTACCACGAGCAGACCCCTTCGTCCGAGTAGTGGTAGATGCCGTTGCAGCCGGTGTAGGCGCCCTCCTCGACGATTCGGAATATGGCTCCGGCGAGGTCGGCCGCGTAGGTTGGCGTACCTATCTGATCGAAGACAACCGTCAGCCGTTCGCGTTCGCCCGTGAGGCGAAGCATGGTCTTCAGAAAGTTGTTCCCGAATTCGGAATACAGCCAGGCAGTACGGAAAATCAAGTAGTTGCACCCCGACTGCTGAATCGCGGCTTCACCTGCGAGTTTCGTCCGTCCGTAGGCGCTTGTCGGCCCCGTAGGATCCTGCTCGGTATAGGGCAGATGTCCGGTGCCGTCGAAAACGTAGTCGGTCGATACGTGTATGAGTGTCGCGCCGAAATCCCTCGCGGCAGCTGCCAGGATGGCGGGAGCCTTGTGGTTCAGCAGGTCGGCGCGTTCTTCCTCCTCCTCCGCCTTGTCCACATTGGTGTAGGCGGCGCAGTTTACGATGACGTCCGCATGCTCCTCGGCCATCATACGACGCACGGCCTCTTCGGAGGTGATGTCGAGTTCGGCCACATCGGTGCAGATGTAGCGGTTGCCGGACTCGGCTCCGAGGCGGCGCATCTCGTTTCCGAGTTGCCCGTTGGCACCCGTTATCAGAATGTTACGCATAGTAGTCCGTGTGATAGTCGAAGAGTTCGGGGGCGTCTTTCAGCCGCGGATGCATCCGGTCCTTGGGCGAAAGGAGCACCTCGGCGGGATCGAGCCGCCAGTCGATGCCGAGATCGGGGTCGTCCCAGGCAATGGCTCCTTCGGAATGGGGCGCATAGAGATTGTCGCACTTGTACTGGAATACGGCCTCGTCGCTCAGGACCGAGAAGCCGTGGGCGAAACCGCGCGGCACGAAGAATTGCCGCTTGTTCTCTTCGGTCAGCTCTACGGCGACATGACGTCCGAAGGTGGGCGATCCGCGGCGGATGTCCACGGCCACGTCGAGCACGCGCCCGCGTACCACGCGCACGAGCTTCGACTGGGCGTCGGCTCCCTTCTGGAAATGGAGGCCGCGCAGCACGCCGCGCTTCGATTTCGACTCGTTGTCCTGTACGAAGCGCACGGGGCGCACCATTGCGTCGAAACGGGCCTGCGAATAGCTTTCGAAAAAGTAGCCGCGTTCGTCGCCGAACACGTCGGGCTCGATGATGACGACGCCCTCGATCCCGGTCTGAATGACTTTCATCGGTCTCTCTTCAATTCGTCTATTACCTTGAGCAGATACTGCCCGTACTGGTTCTTGATCATGGGCTGTGCCAGAGCCCGCATCTTCTCCTCGTCGATCCAGCCGTTGCGGTAGGCGATACCCTCAAGACAGGCGATCTTGAGTCCCTGGCGTTTTTCGATTACCTCGACGAATATCGATGCCTCGGCCAGCGAGTCGTGCGTTCCGGTATCGAGCCACGCGTAGCCTCGGGCGAGGGTCTGCACCTTCAGGTCTCCCGACCGCAGAAACTCCTGGTTGACCGACGTGATCTCCAGTTCGCCACGGGCCGAAGGACGGACTCCTTTGGCCACTTCGACCACTCGGTTGGGGTAGAAATAGAGCCCCACCACCGCATAGTTCGACTTCGGACGGGCGGGCTTCTCCTCGATCGAGAGGCAGTTGCCCGCCTTGTCGAATTCGGCTACGCCGTAGCGCTCGGGATCGTCGACCCAATAACCGAAGACGGTCGCCTTCTGCTCCTCTTCGGCACGGCGGACCGCCGCACGCAGATAATCGGAAAGGCCGGCGCCGTGGAAGATGTTGTCGCCCAGCACGAGGCAGACGCTGTCGTTGCCGATGAACCGCTCGCCGATCAGGAACGCCTGGGCCAGACCGTCGGGCGAAGGCTGCTCGGCGTATTCGAACCGCACCCCGAAATCCGATCCGTCGCCCAGCAGACGCTGGAATCCGGGCAGATCCGTGGGGGTGGAGATGATCAGAATCTCGCGAATGCCGGCGAGCATCAGCACCGAGATGGGGTAGTAGACCATCGGTTTGTCATAGATGGGCAGAAGCTGCTTGCTCACCCCCTTCGTGATGGGGTAGAGTCGGGTGCCGGAACCGCCGGCCAGAACGATGCCTTTCATGATTCGGGAGGTTGTTGGAGTGTCACATGTCCTGTCGCGGATTCCGAGCCGGAGCGGCCGCACGGAATATCCCGGCACTCTTATGGCAGAAGCCGCGGGGTGCCGTTTCGTTGCGGTATTGTTCCTTTTCGCTCATCCGGTCGCAGATCCGGGCAAAGATGCGGCGTAATGTCGCATTGTACCACGGTGAGGTACAAAGATAAGAAAAAAACACCGACCGGCCAACTCCTGCCGGTTTTTTCCCTTTCGGCAGGGTGTCCCTCACCTATTTCCCCGGCGGATAAGTGCGGAGCGGTGTCCCGACAAAAGGGACACCGCTCCATTTTTCGTACAATGTAGGTTCCGCCTGATGATCAGACCTCCAGATCCACGTCGAAAAGCTCGTGCCACGGCAGCCCCTGCGGTCCCAGCTCGGCCAGGAACGGATCGGGATCGAACTCCTCGACGTTGAAGACGCCGGCGCCGCGCCAGAGTCCCTTGGCCCACATCGAGGCGCCGAGTGCCGCCGGAACACCCGTCGTGAAGCTGACGGCCTGCGTTCCCGTTTCGCGGTAAGCCTGCTCGTGGTCGCAGTTGTTATAGATGTAATAGGTACGCTCCTTGCCATCCTTGATGCCCCGGATGCGGCATCCGATCGAAGTCTGTCCGTGGTAGTTGGCGCCGAGCGATTTGGGATCGGGGAGCACCGCCTTGAGAAACTGGATCGGCACGATCTCCACGCCGTTGTAGAGAATAGGGTCGATGCGAGCCATGCCGATGTTCTGAATCACGCGCAGATGCGTGAGGTACTCCTGTCCGAAGGTCATCCAGAAGCGGGCACGTTTGATGGTGGGGTAGTTCTTCACGAGCGACTCGAGTTCCTCGTGATAGATGACATACGATTCGCGCTCGCCGATTTCGGGGTAGTGCAGGGGCTTGTGTATCTCGTGCGGTTCGGTCACGACCCAACGGCCGTTCTCGTAGTAACGCCCCTTCTGCGTCACCTCGCGGATATTGATTTCGGGGTTGAAGTTGGTGGCGAAAGCCATGCCGTGGTTACCGGCGTTGCAGTCCACGATATCGAGATAGTGGATTTCGTCGAAATGGTGCTTGGCCGCATAGGCCGTGAAGACGGCCGTCACGCCCGGATCGAAGCCGCAGCCCAGAATCGCCGTGAGCCCCTTGGCCTTGAATCGGTCCTGGTAGGCCCACTGCCACGAATATTCGAAATGAGCCTCGTCCTTGGGTTCGTAGTTGGCCGTATCGAGGTAGTTGACGCCGCACTCGAGACAGGCGTCCATGATCGTGAGATCCTGGTAGGGCAGGGCAACGTTGACCACGATGTCCGGCCCGAAACTCCGGAAGAGGGCGCAGAGTTCCGGTACGCTGTCGGCATCGACCTGTGCGGTCTGCACGCGCCCGCCGCCGATGGCTGCCGCCACGGCATCGCATTTGGATTTGGTGCGGCTTGCGAGCATCACCTCCGTGAAGACGGGGTTGGCGGCAATCTTCTGGGTCACCACGGTGCCGACACCGCCGGCGCCGATGATCAAGGCTTTCATATTGAACAGTTCCGTTATAGGGTTAATTTCCGCATTGTATTGCGCGCAACAAAAGTAGCTTTTTTTTTGGCAATACAAAAATAATCCCTACATTTGTGCCCGCTGAAAAAGATCGGCCGCGTGTCGGCTCTTCGGCATCGGAGATCCCGTAGCTCAGCAGGTAGAGCACAACACTTTTAATGTTGGGGTCCTGGGTTCGAGCCCCAGCGGGATCACCAAACGGAGGCAGGGAGCGATCATGCAATCGCTCCCTGCCTCCGTTTTTATCTTTTGCGGCTCCGGTAATCAGCGTCCGACGACCCATTCGCGGAGTTCCCTCTCGTCAGGACGGTTGAGCAGACGTCCCTCCTGCCAGCGCAGTTCGGGGTAGGTGCTCCTCAGTACCGCCGCGCTGTTGCGGATCGGGCTGCTGCCCGACGTGGCGAACGGAATGACGGTCTTTCCCCTCAGATCGTGGCTCTCGATGAATGTGTTGACAATGCGCGGGGCGAGATCCCACCAGACGGGATAGCCGACATAGATCACGTCGTATGCGTTGATGTCGGCCATCTTCTCGCGGATGGCCGGGCGCGACTCCGGATCGTTCATCTCGACGGAGCTGCGCGAACGGGGATTGCGCCAGTCGAGATCGTCGTCCGTATAGGGCCGCTCCGGCCTGATGGCATAGAGCGTGCCTCCGGTGATATCGGCCAGCTGCCGGGCGATGCGGGCCGTTGTTCCCGTTGCCGAAAAATAGGCGATCAGTACGCGGGGATTCTCCCCGTAGCTGCTATTCCGAGTCATGGCTTGCAAGTGAATGTTGGTGAACAGGATGCCGACGGCGAGCGTCAGAAATATCTTAGTTTTCATCGTCTCTTTGCAGTTTGCCGTACGCTTCGTCCGATACGGGCTCCAGCCATTCGTTGGAGCTCTCCTCACCCGGAATCTCGAAGGCGAGGTGAGCGAACCAGCTGTCGGCGGCGGCGCCGTGCCAGTGCTTGACGTTCGCGGGAATGCGGATGATCGTGCCAGGCAGAATCTCCTGCGCTGGTTTGCCCTCTTCCTGGTACCAGCCCCGTCCGGCCACGCCGACGAGCAGCTGTCCGCCTCCCTTCGTCGCACGATGGATATGCCAGTTGTTGCGGCAGCCGGGTTCGAACGTCACGTTGGCGAACGAAATCGGACCGGACGACAGGGGAGCGAGGTAGCTGTTGCCCGTAAAGTATCGTGCATAGGCTTTGTTCGGTTCGCCGACGGGGAAGATCATCCCGCGCTGGAAGGCGGCGCGGGCATCGGCTCCGGCCGTATCTTCGGCCCATACCTCCCGGGCGAGCCGGAATGCCGCCCAGGCCTTCGGCCACCCGGCATAGAAGCCGACATGGGTGATGACTTCGGCGATTTCGGTTCGGGTAACGCCGTTCTCCTTCGCCGACTGCAGGTGATATGTCAGCGAGTTGTCGGTGATGCCCTGACTGATGAGCGAGGTGACCGTAACCAGGCTGCGGTCGCGCAGGCCGAGCCGGTCTGTGCGGCTCCATACCTCGCCGAAGAGTACGTCGTCGTTGAGTTCGGCGAACTTGGGCGCGAACTCGCCGAGCTGGTCGCGTCCGGCTGTCTGTACTGCTTTTTTCTGTGCCATAGCATTGATTGTTAGAAAACTGAACAGGAAAATCAGGAAGATTCGTTTCATGGTACTATCGGATTTCATGGTTCTGACTGGATGAAGTTCTCGATTCGGCTCGCCGGGTTGAGCGGAGTCTGGTCGGAGAGTTCCAGCGACTCGATCATGTGCAGCGTAGCCTGCTTGTAGCGTCGGAAGTGGCCCGAGGCCACATGCAGTTCGTAGGCCTCACGGCTCGCGTAGGTTTCCAGAATGGTGATCCGGCATGGGTCCTCCTTCTCGCTGACGGCGTACATGGTCAGCACGCCCGGTTCTGTGCGCAGAGAGATCTCGCCCACCTCGACCGCAAGCCTTATGTATTGATCGAGGTATTGGGGCCGAACCACGATTTTCGACAGTCGCACGATGCCGTCGTCCGCCATCGGCTGCTTCGTACATCCGACCGCCGTTGTCGGTGTCGGACGGAGCGCCGGCCCTGTTTTTGTGATTTTCTTGTCCATGCCTGTTTCGCTTGTCTCTATCCGGACCGTTGTCTCTTTGCTCCTTACTCTCTCCGTTCCGCACGACGAGACGAGGAGGACGAGCGCGATGCCCGGAATGATGATATGTCTCCACATGTTCCGTTTTTTAGCTCTCTTCCCGGAGCCGAGGACAAAGTTAGGGCGCCGCTCGCGGAAGGAGGTAACGATATGGGGGCAATACGTATCGTTTTTCCGGATTTTTCATGACGTATCTCCGGAAAAGAGGTAAATTTGTGTCGGAGGAGATGAAGAATATCCTGAAGATACGGAAAGTGGGCGACTACGAACGTCATGTCGGGCACGCCGGACGTCATCCGCTGATCAGCGTCATCGACTATGCGGAGGTGTCGCCCGTACCTCACAGTCTGAACGACTACGGCGTCTACGGTATCTTTCTTCACGACGAGGCCGAGATAGAGCTGACGTACGGATGCGGCCGCTACGACTATCGGAGCGGAGCCGTCATCTGCGTGGCTCCCGGACAGGTAGGCGGGCGGGAAGACGACGGCGGACGGGTGGCGCTCACCGGGTGGGCTCTGCTCTTCCATCCCGATCTGCTGCGTGGCACTCCGGTCGAACGGGAGATGGAGAGTTACTCCTTTTTCGATTATCAGGTCAACGAGGCGCTATATACGACCGAAGACGAACGCGGACGGATCGTCTCGCTGATGCGGCAGATGAAGGAGGAGCTCGACGGCGGGCACGACGGTTTGCAGGATGCCATTCTCGTGAATTATATCGGGGTGATGTTGAAACTGTGCCAGCGTCTCTACAACCGCCAGTTCGCCTCCTGCGAACCGGAACACTCGGATCTGCTCGTGCGTTTCGACCGGCTCCTGCACGACTATTTCGAGGAGGGGCTCCAGTTGAAGTACGGCCTCCCGACCGTGCAGTACTTCGCCGGAAGGCTCTGCATCTCGCCCGGCTACTTCGGAGACCTGGTGCGCGACGTCTCGGGCGATACGGCGAGCGACCGTATCCGCCGTCACGTCGTCCGGCTGGCGAAGAACGGATTGGCGGCCGGAAAGGGTGTCACGCAAGTGGCCGAAGATCTCGGATTCGAATATCCGCAGCACTTCAGCCGCATGTTCCGCCGGCAGACGGGCATGACCCCGTCGGAGTATAGCCGGAAGCTGCGCGGACTGTAGCCTCGGGCTGAACGGCGCGGGAGCCTCCAATCGCCGCCGCATGCCGGAGACACCTTATTATTTCAGATACTCGCGATAGAAGCGCTCTATGCTGTCGAACGGTATCTTTTCCGTATCGTAGAGGTCCGTATGATTGGCATTCGGCACGATGAGCAGCCTTTTGTTGTCACCCCGCAGCTTCCCGAAGGCCTCTTCGCCGAAGTAGCGCGAGTGGGCCTTCTCTCCGTGCACCACCAGCACGGCGCTGCGAATCTCGTCGCTGTAGGCGAGAATGGGCGTGTTCATGAACGAGAGGACGGAAGTTCTGTTCCAGCCGTCGTTCGAGTTGAGCGAACGCTTGTGGTATCCGCGCGGCGTCTTGTAATAGGCGTGGTAGTCCTTCACGAACTGCGGCGCGTCGTCGGGCAGCGGGTCCACCACACCGCCGGCCGGAGCATACGAACCGTTGCGATAGTCCTCCGTGCGTTGGGCGTTGAGCTGTCTGCGCAGCTCGTAACGGGCGTCGGCATCCATCGAATCGTAGTATCCGCGGGCGCTTACGCGGCTCATGTCATACATGGTCGAGGCGACCGTGGCCTTGATCCGGGTATCGACGGCCGCCGCATTGATGGCCAGGCCGCCCCAGCCGCAGATGCCGAGGATGCCGATGCGCTCGGGATCCACGTCGTCGCGTGTGGAGAGATAGTCCACCGCGGCGCAGAAATCTTCGGTGTTGATGTCGGGCGAAGCCACATGGCGAGGCTCTCCGCCGCTTTCGCCCGTGTAGGAGGGGTCGAAGGCGATGGTCAGAAAGCCGCGTTCGGCCAGCGTCTGGGCATAGAGCCCCGACGACTGCTCCTTCACGGCTCCGAAAGGTCCGCATACGGCAATGGCCGCAAAGGGCTTTCCGACCTTTTCCGGGACGTAAAGGTCTGCGGCGAGCGTGATGCCGAAGCGGTTGCGGAAGGTGACCTTGTCGTGGAGCACCCGGTCGCTTTCGGGGAATACCTTGTCCCACTCCCGGGTTAGTTCGAGATTCTGTTCCATATCGTTGTATCCGTTACTTGAAGCGTTTCGGTTCATGCATCCTGCGGCCGAAAGGGCGAGCAGCGCCATGCATATCGTTTTTTTCATGCTGTTTATCGTTTGCGGAATCCGGTCCTTTCAGTCCGCAAAGAAAACCGATTCGGACCAGTCCGCGCATACCCTGCTTCCGGGCAGAGATACCCCGATTCCTCTTTTGACGGCGAAGAGCGTTCGAACGTGCCGGAAAAAGCGCTTTCTTTGTACCGGCCAATCATACGAAACCATGGACCCGACAATCTACGATGCCGACACCATCGAACATTACAATCGTTTCTTCGGATTCGAGACCCGCCATCCGCTGGTGGAGATCGTGCATTTCGACCGTTCGGAGAGCCAGCCGGCCTATCGGATGTCTTTCGGCTTTTATGCGCTTTTTCTCAAGAAGACGAAGGGATGTCTCATCGACTACGGACGGACGAAGTACGATTTCGATGACGAGACGGTCGTTAGTTTCGCCCCGGGCCAGACGGTCGGCATCCAGCAGATCGGCGGGGGACCGGCTCCCGAGGCCGTGGGGCTGCTGTTTCATCCCGATTATCTGCACCGTACGGCTCTCGGAGAGAGTATCAGACAGTACACGTTCTTTTCCTACGCCTCCAACGAGGCGTTGCATCTGTCGGCCGAGGAACGGTGCGTGCTGGAGGACTACATGCACAAGATCGAATCGGAGCTGCAGCGTCCCGCCGATCGCTTTTCGAAGGCACTCGTCGTATCCAACATCGAGATTCTGCTCAACTACTGCATGCGTTTCTACGAACGGCAGTTCGTCACGCGCGAGCATCTGAATCTCGACGTACTGGCCCGCTTCGAAAGTCTGCTGGACGAATACCTGTATTCGGGCCTGGCAGTCGAGCGGGGCGTGCCCACGGTGCGCTATTTCGCCGACAAGATCTGCCTCTCGCCGAACTATTTCGGCGATCTGGTCAAGGCCGGAACCGGCAGGACGGCACAGGAGTACATCCGGCTGAAGATGTTCGATGCGGCCAAGGAGTGGCTGCTCGATCCGGCGAAGAATCTCAAGCAGATTGCCGAAGAGCTGGGATTCAGTCATCCGCAGCACTTCAGCCGCATGTTCCGCCGGCAGACGGGCATGACCCCGTCGGAGTATAGCCGGAAGCTGCGCGGACGGTAGGTATACTCCGGCAGGGGCGGAACGCGTCAGGCGGATTGTTTGGCGGACGCGAAAAAAATACCTATCTTTGTTAACGGCACGTATACCCCGTGCGGGGCGGCTGTTCGGCCGCATGCACGGAAGTGCGATTCCGCGTGCAGTGCCGGAGAGAAAAATTTTCGCGACATGCTCATTACGGTTTCAATACTGGCCATTGCGGTCGTCTTCTTCATGAGCGGCAAGATCCGGTCGGACCTGGTCGCCGTCTGCGCTCTGCTGGCGCTGCTCGTATTCGGAATCCTGACCCCCGATGAGGGGCTTTCGGGCTTCTCCAATTCGGTCGTCATCATGATGGTCGGACTCTTCGTCGTGGGCGGAGCCATTTTCCAGACCGGACTGGCCAAAATGATAGGCAGCCGGATTCTGAAGCTGGCGGGGCAGAGCGAGTTGAGGCTCTTCCTGCTCGTGGTGCTGACTACGGCCGGCATCGGGGCCTTCGTGAGCAATACGGGCACGGTGGCCCTGATGCTGCCCATCGTGGTGAGCATGGCGGCCGGCGCCGGAAGCAATCCGAGCCGTCTGCTCATGCCGCTGGCCTTTGCCAGCAGCATGGGCGGCATGATGACACTGATCGGTACGCCGCCCAACCTTATCATTCAGGATGCGCTGGTGCAGGCCGGCTTCGAGTCGCTCTCCTTCTTCTCGTTCCTGCCCGTAGGTCTGGTATGCGTCGGGGTGGGTACGCTCGTGCTTCTGCCCCTGAGCAAATGGTTCCTCACGGGGAAGGGGACTGGTGACGAACGTTCGCGCACGGGCAAGTCGCTGGCCCAGCTGGTCAAGGAGTACGGCTTGTCGAGCAATCTGTTCCGGGCGCGCGTCGTTGCCGGGAGCGCCGCCGTCGGGCGGACCGTCGCCGGGCTCGACGTGCGACACAGATACGGGCTGAACATTCTGGAGATCCGTCGCCAGGAGATGGCCCGCAACCGTTTTCTGCATACGCTGAAGCAGTTCTCGGCACCCGATACCGAACTGGCCGAAGGCGACGTGCTCTATCTGTCGGGGGCGCCGGAACAGGTAGAGCGCTTCGCGCTGGAGTGCGGTCTCGACCTCATAGACGGTCACGTGACCGAGGAGACATCGCGCGAACCGGCCTCGCTTGATTTCTACGACATAGGTATTGCCGAGGTGCTGCTCATGTCCTCGTCGCGTCTGGCGAACCGTACGGTCAAGGAGGTGGGCATACGCGACAAGTACAACGTCAACGTGCTGGGAATACGGCGCAAGAAGGAGTATCTGCTCCGCGATCTGGGCAACGTGCGCATGCACGACGGCGACGTGCTGCTCGTGCAGGGCGACTGGAAGGATATCGCCCGGCTATCGGGCGAGGAGGAGAACTGGGTCGTGCTGGGACAGCCCCTGGCGGAGGCCGCCAAGGTTACGCTCGACTACAAGGCACCGGTAGCCGCCCTCATCATGATACTCATGGTGACTATGATGGTCTTCGACTTCATCCCCGTGGCTCCGGTGACGGCCGTCATGATCGCCGCCGTCCTGATGGTGGTCACGGGATGCCTGCGCAGCGTGGAGGCTGCCTATCAGACCATACGCTGGGAGACCATCGTCCTCTTTGCGGCCATGATGCCCATGTCGCTCGCGCTGGAGAAGACCGGCGTGTCGGAGTACATCTCGACGACGCTGGTCGAGAGCATCGGCGGATTCGGACCTCTCGCCCTGCTCGCCGGCATCTACTTTACCACGTCGCTGATGACCATGTTCATCAGCAACACGGTGACGGCTCTGCTTATGGCGCCCATCGCCCTGCAGAGCGCCCTGCAGCTCGGCGTAAGCCCCGTCCCATACATGTTCGCCGTGACGGTCGCCGCAAGCATGTGCTTTGCCTCGCCCTTCTCCACGCCGCCCAACGCGTTGGTCATGCCGGCCGGACAGTATACCTTCATGGACTACGTGAAGGTGGGTCTGCCGCTGCAGGTCATCATGGGCGTGGTCATGATCCTCGTGCTGCCGCTCTTCTTTCCCTTCTGACGATGCGGCCGCGGCGGACCGACATGGACAGGAAGAGCCGCTCCCTCAGGGAGCGACTCTCTTCTTTTTTCCTTCCGTACGGTGCGCTAGCAGTTCATGGCGCCGCAGCAGTGGATTACCTGTCCGCTGACATAGGACGAGAGATCCGATGCGAGGAAGAGGGCCACCTTGGCCACATCTTCGGGCGTACCGCCGCGACGCAGCGGAATCTGCTTGCACCAGTTCTCCTTCACCTCGTCCGAGAGCTGGTTGGTCATGTCGGTGATGATGAAGCCCGGCGCAATGCAGTTGGCACGGATGCCGCGCGGCCCCATCTCCTTGGCTATCGACTTGGCCAAACCGATCATGCCCGCCTTCGAAGCCGAGTAGTTGCACTGTCCGGCATTGCCGCTCACGCCTACCACGGAGGACATGTTGATGATCGAGCCGCTCTTCTGGCGCGCCATGACGGGCACGACGGCGTGGATGAAGTTGAACGCCGACTTCAGATTGACCGTAAGCACGGCATCCCACTGCGCCTCGGACATGCGCATCATGAGGCCGTCTTTCGTGATTCCGGCGTTGTTGACCAGAATGTCGATGCGGCCGAACTCCTTGACGATTTCGTCGATGACGCGGTGCGTCTCCTCGAAATCAGCCGCATTCGAAGCGTACCCTTTGGCACGGACACCCAGAGCCGCGATTTCGGCCTCGGTAGCCTTGCCGTTCTCGTCGATCGTCAGGTCGGTGAATGCCACGTCCGCCCCTTCGCGTGCGAACTGCAGGGCGATGGCCTTGCCTATGCCGCGCGCCGCACCCGTAACGACGGCGACCTTTCCTTCGAGTAGTTTCATATTTTCAATCTGTTTTAATGTCACGAGCCGGCATGGACCGGCTTTTGCGACGACAAAGATAGTGAAAATATTTAATAGGCGGTCCGCCGGATATTTTCGCGGAAAATCCCTATCTTTGTCCATACGGAACCGAGCGACCCATGGAGAGATCTCTTCTCGCCCCGAAACCCTTCTTTCCCGCCCTCGTGCACGGGCGCGGGAAAAAGTTGTCGCGGGAGCTGCGCGGGGTCGGAGACGCCCCTGACCGGGTTCCGCAAACGAATAGTAACAACCAATCCATAACATTCAAACCGACCGGATTATGAAAAATGACACGCAAATCTTCGACCTGATCGCCGAGGAGCGTCAGCGTCAGATGAAGGGCATCGAACTGATCGCCTCGGAGAACTTCGTCAGCGACCAGGTGATGCAGGCCATGGGCTCGGTACTCACCAACAAATATGCCGAGGGGTATCCCGCAGCCCGCTACTACGGCGGCTGCGAGGTGGTGGACAAGGTGGAGCGGCTGGCCATCGAGCGCGTCTGCAAGCTCTACGGAGCCGAATATGCCAACGTGCAGCCCCATTCGGGCGCCCAGGCCAACATGGCCGTCTTCTTCGCCTGCCTCAAGCCGGGCGACACCTTCATGGGGCTCGATCTGGCGCATGGCGGTCACCTTTCGCACGGTTCGCCGGTGAACATGTCCGGCATGTATTTCCGGGCCGTGGGCTACCAGCTCGACGAGGCCACGGGCCGCATCGACTACGATGCCATGGAGCGCAAGGCCATCGAATGCAAACCCAAGCTGATCGTGGGCGGCGCTTCGGCCTATTCGCGTGAATGGGACTACAGGCGCATGCGCGAGATTGCCGACAAGGTGGGCGCGCTGCTGCTCGTGGATATGGCCCACACGGCCGGCCTGATCGCTGCGGGTCTGCTGGAGAATCCGGTGAAGTACGCCCACATCGTCACCTCGACGACGCACAAGACGCTGCGCGGTCCCCGCGGCGGCATCATTCTCATGGGTAAGGATTTCGAGAACCCCTGGGGGCTCAAGACCCCGAAGGGCGCGGTGAAGATGATGTCGCAGGTGCTCAACTCGGCCGTCTTCCCGGGTATTCAGGGCGGACCGCTCGAACATGTGATAGCGGCCAAGGCCGTAGCCTTCGGCGAGGCGCTCGAACCCTCCTACAGGGAGTACCAGACCCAGGTGAAGAAGAATGCCGCTGCCATGGCCGAAGCCTTTGTAAAACGCGGATACAAGATCGTATCGGACGGAACGGACAACCATCTGATGCTGGTCGACCTGCGTACGAAGTTCCCCGAATTGACGGGCAAGCTGGCCGAAAAGTGCCTCGTGGCCGCCGATATCACGACCAACAAGAACATGGTGCCGTTCGACAGCCGTTCGCCCTTCCAGACCTCGGGTCTGCGCTTCGGTACGCCCGCCATCACCACGCGTGGCGTGAAGGAGGATAAGATGGACTACATCGTGGGACTGATCGACCGCGTACTCGGCGATCCCGAGAACGAGGAGAATATCGCCGCCGTACGCCGCGAGGTGAACGCCATGATGGCCGAATACCCCCTCTTCGCCTGGTAGACCGATGAGGGAAACGCTCGCTTTTCTCAACGAGCTGCGCGCCTGCAACGACCGGGCCTGGTTTGCCGAAAACCGGCAGCGGTGGGAGCGGGTGCGGGAACGATGCAGGACCTTTACCGGGGGGTTGATCGACGGAATATCGTCGTTCGACCCCTCGGTTCGGGGCTTGCGGCCCGAAGATTGCACTTACCGTATTGCCCGCGATACGCGCTTCACACCCGACAAGACGCCCTACAAGACCCACATCGGCATCTACGTGGCGCCCTGCGGAAAGAATTCGGGCTATGCAGGTTACTATCTTCATATCGAACCCGGAGGCAGCCTGCTCGCAGCGGGTCTCTACCGCCCCGAACCGGTCGTGCTGCGTTCCGTGCGCGACGAGATTCTCGACAACGGCGCCGAACTCGTCGCAGCGGCCCGCGAGGCGACGGGATTCGAGCTCGGATCGGGCGATCCGCTTCGACGTACGCCAACAGGCTATCCGCGCGGTTCGGAGTACGACGACTGGCTGCGCAGACGCGATTTTCTGCTTGAGCGTCCCGTCGCCGGGACGGAACTTCTGACTCCCGATCTGCTGGAGCGGATTGTCGGGGCCTTCCGCACGACGGGGCATTTCGTCGGTGTGCTGAACCGTGCGGTACGTTTCGCCCGCGAGGAGATGATGTGATTGAAAAAAGAGATGTCATGAAAAAACTGGTGTTATTCGTCATGTTGCTGTGCGCTGCCGCCACAAGGCCCGTTGCCGCCGTCGGCCAAACGGTGGAGAAAAGAACCTTTGTCTATTCGGTCAAGGAGAACGATACGCTTCGCATGGATCGCTACCGCATACCCGACATGCGGCTGGATTCGTCACCGTGCCTCGTTTTTCTTTTCGGCGGCGGCTTCACGAGCGGCGAGCGCGACCGCGCGGAGTATCTCCCCTTCTTCGAGCATATGGCCCGTCAAGGCCTTACGGTGGTGTCGATCGACTACCGGCTCGGTCTGAAGCGGGCCATGGAGCAGGGCAGACTCGACCAGAGACGTTTTGCCGTAGCCTTTCCGGCGAGCATTGCGATGGCCGTGGAGGATCTCTACGATGCGACGGCCTATCTGCTCGGTCGGGCGGAGGAGTGGCGGATCGATCCGTCGGAGATTGTCATCTGCGGATCGAGCGCCGGGGCCATCACCGTACTGCAGGCCGAATATGGTCTGTGCAACGGAGCGGTGCCAGCCATGCGGCTGCCGGCCGATTTCAACTATGCGGGAGTCATCTCCTTCGCCGGCGCACTCTTCGTCGCGGGTGAGGAGCCCGTCTGGGGCGGCGTACGCCCCGTGGCTCCGATGCTGCTCTTCCATGGCGATGCCGACAGCAACGTGCCCTACGATTCGCTTCGGGCGATGGGGGCCGGCCTCTTCGGGTCGCGATACATAGCCGACGGTCTGACGCACGCCCGCGTACCCCACGTCTTCTATTCGGTGTCCGGTGCCGGACACGAAGTGGCCGTCGGACCGATGTCGGAGAATCTCCCCGAAATCGAATCGTTTCTCGAAAAACTCGTCTTCGGCCGTCTTCCCCTGATGGTCGACACGCAGGTACGTTCGCTCGACCGCTCCGAGGCTTCGAGAGTCTTTACGCTTCAGGATTACATCGAGTCCAATTTCGGCTCCGCGACGCATTAGCGCGCCTCATGCAATGCAAGGGCCCCGACACGGATCGCGTGCCGGGGCCCTCTGCTGTTCGGGTCCGTATCCCTATTCGACCGTCACCGATTTGGCCAGATTGCGGGGCTGGTCGACATTGCGGCCCTTGTTGACGGCGATATGGTAGGCGAGCAGCTGCAGCGGCACGCTCACCACGATAGGCATCAGGCACTCCGTCACTACGGGCACCTCGATACAGTAGTCGGCAATGCGGCGCACCTGCTCATCTTCGTGGGCGATGATGGCGATGATGCGGCCGCCGCGGGCCTTTACCTCTTCCATGTTGCTCACGGTCTTGGCGTAGGTATGGTCGGGCGTCGCGATGACGACCGTCGGCATCTCGTTGTCGATAAGCGCGATGGGGCCGTGTTTCATCTCGGCTGCCGGATAGCCTTCGGCATGGATGTAGGAGATCTCCTTCAGTTTCAGGGCGCCTTCGAGAGCTGTGGGGTAGTTGTATCCGCGGCCCAGATAGATGAAGTTGTGGGCGTAGGTGAAGATCTTGGAGAGCTCGCTGATCTGGGCGTCGAGTTTCAGCACCTCGGTCAGTTTGTCGGGCAGTTCGAGCAGGGCCTGCGAGACCTCATGGAAATAGTCGTCGCTCACCGTTCCGAGCTCCTTGCCGATGGTCAGCGCGAGCATGGCCATCACCGTCACCTGCCCCGTGAAGGCCTTGGTCGAAGCGACGCCGATTTCGGGGCCTACATGGATGTAGGCACCCGAATCGGTAGCCCTCGAGATGGATGATCCGACCACATTGCAGATGCCGAAGACGAAGGCTCCCGCCTTGCGCGCCAACTCCACGGCAGCCAGCGTGTCGGCCGTTTCGCCCGATTGCGAGACGGCGACCACGATGTCGTCGGGATGGATGATGGGGTTGCGGTAGCGGAACTCCGAGGCATACTCCACTTCGACCGGTATGCGGCAGATGTTCTCGATCAGATGTTCGCCGATGAGCGAGGCGTGCCACGAGGTGCCGCAAGCGACGAAGATGATACGCCGGGCCCTCAGGAAGCGCTCGCGGTTGTCTATGACGCCCGACAGTTTCACGTTGCCGCTGTCGGGATTGACCCGTCCGCGTATGCAGTCGACGATCGTCTTGGGCTGCTCGTAGATCTCCTTGAGCATGAAGTGGGGGTATCCTCCCTTTTCGAGCTGCGAGATGCTCAGCTCGAGCTGTTTGATGTCTATCTTGCTTTCGCGGTTGTCGAGCGTGACGAGCTTGAGCGGATGGTTGCGCCTGATGAGCGCCACCTCGCCGTCCTTCACGTAGACAAAGTTGTTCGTGTACTCGATGAGCGACGCGGGGTCCGAACCGAGAAAATACTCCCCTTCGCCGATGCCGACCACAAGCGGACTGCTCTTGCGGGCGGCAATGATTTCGTCGCGGTTCCCCCGTTCGATAACGGCAATCGAATAGGCGCCTATCACCTGTTTGAGCGCCTGCTGTACCGCCTCGAGCAGGGTGCAGCAGTTCGTGGAGCGGATATACTCGATCAGGTTGACCAGGACCTCCGAGTCGGTGGTGCTGCGGAAGGTGTAGCCGTTGGCTTCGAGAGCGTCCTTCAGCACGCGATAGTTCTCGATGATGCCGTTGTGGATCAGCGCGATGTTTTCCGAAACGGAACAGTGCGGATGGGCATTCACGTCGTTGGGAACACCGTGGGTAGCCCAGCGCGTGTGAGCGATGCCGATGCTTCCGCCCAGATTCTTCGTCTCGACGAAGTGTTCCAGCGCAGCGACCTTGCCCTTGCATTTGTAGACGTTCAGCGCCCCTTCGTCGTCCACGAGCGCGATGCCCGCACTGTCGTATCCCCGGTACTCGAGCCGGTGAAGTCCTTTTATCAGAATGGGATAGGCGTTTCGCTTACCTATATATCCTACGATTCCGCACATGGTTCGTTACGATTTGTTCCGGTAAAGATAGTCATAATATTTCAAATGCAGATATCCGCTCCGTTTTTCCGATGTTGCGCCCGCATACGGAAAAACGTCGTGACGTATCGTGCGAAAGCTGTCCATGCATACAGCGGCCGTATAAGATATTTAACCGATAAATCACAATATTCATTTGGCCAAACAGATTATTTTCCCTAACTTTACAGACAGTACGCCCCGAGGGGTATATGATACGAAACAGAAACACAAGCCAATAACCCGTATATCATGAAAAAATGTTACGTTTTTGCCGCTCTGCTCTGCATGACGGCTCCGGCCTATGCCCAGGCTCCCGACCGAGAGACGGAGCAGACGGTTCAGGCCAAGGTGCTCGAGGACGAATCGATCGAGAACTATCGGCGCAGTTCGCTCTGCCAGGTGCTCGTCAAGCACTCGGGCGCGGCCTACGGCGAGACCATCGACTCGGTCTTCCACATGATGGGTACGCCCGACAAGTTCAACGAACACGACCTTGCCGTGCGTTCGATCGAAAGTACCGCCAAGAAGGCCCGCAAGGTGAAGGCCGGAGTGCGCGGCACGGAGAAGGATCCGAATATCGCCGACATCGATGCCTTCATCTCGGAGCACGACGTTGCGCGCGAACTGGTAGCGCGATGGTTCAACCGCGATCCGGAAACGGGCAATTTCGACGTGGATCTGATCGTCGAGCGCGGTTACTACGACGCGTCTTTTTCGGCGATCGAACAGGCCGATGCGAGTCTTCGCGGCCGATCCATGCTGGCCGATGCCGGATTCGACCTTATCGGCAAGACCTTCATGACGGTAAACGACATCACCTTCATCGACAAGGGCGAACAGACGGCCAAGGCCAATACGGGTATCCGCGTCGGTCTGTCGCTGCTGGGCGGCGTGGCATCGGCCGTGACGGGCGACTCCTCCTATCAGGAGCTCGGCGACGCCTCGGGCAAGCTGGTGGGCGGCATCGTGAACGAGTTTGCCGGCTATAAGGTCAATATCATCACCTACCTCTACCACCTCGACTGGAACGAGGATATCCAGAACCGCTTCTTTGCCGAATACTGGATCGACGGGCAGACGGACGACGCGACCCGTGCAGCACGCAAGGCCGCATTCGAAGAGTCGGACCTCTTCACGCTCTCCTATGTGGGACATACGGAGACGTCGGCCGAAAACGTCTCCTCGAAAAGTTTCTCGAAGCGACCCCTGCAGGAGCAGTTTCTCAAGGTCTGCACGCGTGCCGTGGACAAGGCCATCGTGGAGCTGCAGCGCGAATACGACGAGTTCAAGGTGAACGTCCCCATCTACGCCGTCAATGCCGACGGTACGGTTCAGGTGAAGATCGGACTGAAGGAGGGTGTGAACGAGAACTCGCGCTACGAAGTGCTCATGCCCGATCGTTCGACGGGTATTACCGTATATAAGAGGGTAGGCATGCTGAAGCCCGTACCGGGCAAGATCTGGGACAATCGCTTCGGCGCTCTCGAGGAGATGCAGATGCTCGAGCAGGACCGTCTGGAGGCCGAGGCCGAAGCCGCCGCCGCGCCGGCTGGATCCGAAGAGGCGGCCGTAGCCGAGACCGAAGCGGAGATCGCCGGAGCCGAGGAGGCGGCCGAAACGGGCGACGCCACGCTGACGGCCACGACTTTCGAGATACTGAGCGGGGCGGGTGATATCGCGCCGGGGCTGCTCATCCGTGAAGAGACCATCAAACGAGACAAATAACAGAGCCATGAAACGAATAGCCGTACTCCTGCTGCTGGCCATGCTGCCCCTTGCGACGGTAGCGGCCGAAGGAGCCAAAGGTAAAAAGAAGAAGGCCGACGAAAATACCCGAGAATGGTATTACGAGCTCGAAGCCTATGCAGCGCCCTATCGCGGCGCATGCAACGTGAAGGTGTGGTCCTATGGGCCCGACATTACGACGGCCCGGGATCAGGCCGCCAAGAATGCCGTGCACGGCGTGATCTTCCGCGGCGTGCCGGGAGATCCGGCCCGTCGCCTCACCGCGCTGCCGCCGCTCGTTGCCGACCCCGCCGCCGAACGGACATACGGAGACTTCTTCGACGGGTTCTTCGCAAACGGCGGAGCCTACCTGCGCTACGCCACGAAGACCGTGTCGAGCGGTAACGACGAGATTCTCAAGTACGGAAAGAAGAACTACAAGGTAGGCGTTGTGGTTACCGTGCAGTACGACGACCTGCGCAAGGCGCTCGAACAGCAGGGTATCGTGCAGTCGCTTACCTCGGGATTCGCCAAGTAGAAAAACAGGAGACGAACGATGCTCAAGATGAAAAAGAGACTGCTCGCGCTGTCGCTGCTGCTGGCGGCGACCTTCCAGAGCTTCGGACAGGCCGCCATGCCTTCGATTATGGTGGTTCCGAGCGACGCCTGGTGCCACGACAACGGATTCCTCACGGCCACGGAGTTCGACGGCGTAACCTCCTATACGGCCGACTATCGGAGGGCGCTGCTCGAGAGCCACGACCTGAAGACCGTCATACAACTGATCAACAACAAGATGGCCGGCGAAGGGTTCCGTCTGGTCGACCTTGAGGCCACGCTCAAGAACCTCGAGACCGAAAATGCGCTCAACTCGGTTACCTACTCCTCGATGGGCGACGCCTTCGCCGAAACGCCCCGCGAGCAGATGTCGCGCGTGGCAAAGGCCGACCTCTGGATCGAGGTGGGATGGAATCTGAACGAGGTGGGTCCCCAGAAGTCGCTCACCTTTTCCATGCGGGCGCTCGACTCCTACTCGCAGAAGGACGTGGCTTCGGCCATCGGTACGAGCGGCAAGACCTATGTGGTCGAGATGCCCGTACTGGTCGAGGAGGCCGTATCGGGCTACTTCTACGAATTCACCGAACAGCTCCGCTCCTATTTCGACGAACTGCTGCAGAACGGCCGCGAGATCACGCTGGAGATTCGCGTGTGGGAGAATGCCGGATTCGACCTCGACACCGACATGGGCGACGACCTGTTGGGCTATCTGATCGAGGACTGGGTGATGGAGAATGCCGCCGGCGGCATGAAGACCCCGACCACCGCATCGGAGCACATCCTCCAGTTCCGCGGTGTCCGCATCCCCAATACGACACCCGAGGGGCGCCAGGTCGATGCTCGTTACTGGACCCGCCCGCTGGTACGCATGCTCCGCGGCTACGACATAGCGAGCAAGCTCTACACGAAGGGGCTGGGACAGGTAACCATCGTGCTGGGCGACAGCTGATTCCTGCACAAAAACGAACCGACATGAAAACCAGGATATTCCCATTCATCGCCGCACTGCTGCTGACGACGGCCGCCACGGCCCAGCAGCAGCCCGAAAGCCGGATAGCCCTGACCCCCTACGTGGAGTACGGGCTCAACCGGATTCCCGACACGGCGTCGGGCGCACTCGAACGCAAGCTCACCAGCCTGGCTACGGCCAACGGCTTCGCCGCGGTTGATGGCGACTTCCTTCTCACTGCCGTTCCGGCCGTCGTCGGCACGTCGTCGACACCTACGGCTCCGCCGCAATTCGTTGCCGAGGTCGAGGTGGCTCTCTTCGTGGTCAACATTCCCGAGCGTATTATCGTCGATCAGAAGGTATATACGCTCAAGGGGGTGGGGCCCAGCGAACAACGGGCCGTGGTCAATGCCGTCGGCCAGATCAACGTGCGGTCCACGGATACGCGCCTTTTCATGGAGAACGTCCGTACAAAGCTGCTCGACTACTACGCCGGACGGCTGCCGTCGCTGATTGCCGAAGCGCAGTCGCTCGCCCGCATGACGCGCTACGAGGAGGCTCTTGCGGTGCTTTCGGCCGTCCCCGAAAGTCTCGAGGAGTATCCGCAGGTAGCCGAACTGATGGTGGATATCTACACTGACTGTATCGACCGCGACGCGAAGAAGATCATCGCCGAGACGAAGGCGATGCTGGCCGAAGGGAACTATTCGGACGCTCTGAAGGAGCTCGTTCGCGTTGATCCAAACAGCACGCTCTTCGCCGAGGCCGACGCGATGATTGCCGGCATCCGCACGAAGATAGAAGCCGAAAGGGAGGCCGAACTGCAGCGCGAGCTCGAACGCTACGAAGCGGAACGCGCCCGAGCGGCCCAGGCTTACGAGGATGGCGTGGAGTTGGAAAAGATGAAGCTCAAGGCTTCGCGCGACATAGCCGCGAAGATGGCTGCCTCCGCCTCGCAGGAGGATGCTACGGCCGAAGAGAAGAGCCGCGATGTGGTCAAGTGGCTGCTCGGCAACCTGATTTGAAACCGATAAAAACAGAAAAAAGATGAAATGTCCGAAATGCGGCGACGAACTGACGCCCGCGACCAAAGTATGTCCCCGATGCGGCTGCATCACGGACAACCAGATGGATGAACGTTTCGCCGAACTCGACGAACAGCTCACCGAGCTCCGGGCGCTGCCCGACGTGTCGTTCGGCACCTATTTCTCGGCGCAGGCCTACCTGCTCTATGCCATCGTGCTGCTCATACTTCTCGCGGTATGGCTGATGACCGGCGGCGGCCTCTTCATGATTCTGAGCGCCCTGGCTCTCGTGCTGTTTATCATCTCGCTCATACGCAAGCTGACGGGATATCGCCGCGGCCGCGACGCCGAGGAGGCCTATCGTCTGAGCCGCTCCGTGCTCGAAAGCACGATGCGCACGCTGAAGAACGATTACGGCGAATCGAAGGAGGCGCGCGACCGGCTCAAGAGCTGCGCCGACGGGCTGAAGGAGGTCATCTGGCGCCACGATGCCAACCGCCGCCGTGCCGTGAAGGTATGGATCGCCACGCTCGCCGTGACGGCCGTTATCGGAGTCGCCGGCATCGTGCTGCTCGGAAGCCGCGATCTGGAGACGGCGCAGGAGCCCGAAACCGAGGAAATGGAAATCATGACAGAAGAGGAGTGATAATATGGGACTTTTCGGAAAAAACAAGATCACCAAGGGGGCCGTCGCCGACGTCGTACAGTGCACGTTGCCCCAGGACGAATATATTGTCTGGAAATGGGCTCCCGACGGAGAGGACTCCTCGGGTCTTCGGGCCGACTCGGTCCGCTACGGCAGTGCGCTGAACGTGCGTTCGGGCGAGACGGCCGTCTTCTTCTACAATCAGGCGGACAAGCAGGTGGAGTTCGTCAAGGGCCCCGTGCGCAACTTCCGCATCGAGACGGCCAACATGCCGATTCTGGCCGGTATCATCGGTGCGGGATACGGCGGCGGAACGCCCTTTGGCGCCAGCATCTACTTCGTCAATACGTCGGATACGATCCAGGTGCCCTTCTTCGTGGAGAACATCCATCTGCTCGACTGCTTCACCGAATACGACCTGCCCGCATCGCTCAAGGGCAAGGCGACGTTCCATATCCCCGATGCGGAGCGTTTCCTCGAGGTCTACGGCATGAACGACATGGACTCCTATACGCTGAAGGACCGTGTCCGCGAGGTGCTGGTCGAGAAGCTCAAGTCGGAGGTCGGATCCGCCTCGACGACGCTCCACATCCCCGTCATGCAGCTGCGCGCCAACATGGAGAAGCTCAAGCGGCTGGCCTTCGACGAGCTGAAGAGCCGTCTGCTCGACCGTTACGCCGTCGAGCTGTGGGATCTGAACATCGAGGATCTCGACATCGACACGACGCACGAGAACTACCGCTTCATCAGTTCGCGCATGGAGGCCGTCGGCACCCGCGCCAGCGATGAGGTGTGGACCGCTACGGCAGCGGCGACGCGCGACCGTACGCTTGCCGAGAACGAGATCTTCGCCGCGCAGCTCGAACGCGAGAAGATGAAGCGCATGACCGACATCTCGCTCGACAACATGGAAGATACGCTCCGCCGTCAGCGCGAAGAGGCCCAGCGCAGCTCGCGTCTGAGCACCGAATCTAGCCACCTCGCCGCACACCAGGTCGACGTGCAGGGTTCGGTCGCCCACCGCGCGGCACAGAGTCTGGGCGAGCTCGGAGCCTCGGGCGGCGCATCGATGGGTGGAGACGGCGGCATGAACGTCGCCGGAATGATGGCCGGCATGATGATGGGCGGCGCCGTGGGGCAGAACATGGCCAACATGATGGGTGCAATGACCCACAACGTGGCGCAGCCGGCGCCTCCCACGCCGCCGATCGGGGCCACGGCACAGTTCTTCGTGGCGGTGAACGGCCAGCAGGCAGGTCCGTACAACCTCACGCAGATGGCCAACATGATCGCTTCGGGCCAGATCACGCGTCAGACCTACGTATGGAAGCAGGGGATGGCCGCCTGGGACTTCGCGGGCAACGTACCCGAACTGGCTCAGTCCTTCGGAGCGGTGCCGCCTCCCATGCCGCCCCAGACACCTCCGGCACCACCAACCCTTTAACAGATTACAACCATGAACATCGACGACATGTCGGAACTGGCGATGGGACTCGCCATGTACGACACCTACAAGACAGCCATGGAACGGAACCGGGAGCGGAGCGCGGCTCTCGGTTCGACCCTCGCGGGCATGCAGCCCGGGAGCGCCTACCATATCCTGGTGGACAATCTGCAGCGCGGCCCCTATTCGCTGGGGCAGATGCAGGAGATGATCGCCGCAGGGACTCTTTCGGCCGATACCTATGTATGGAAGCAGGGGAGCCCCGACTGGCAGCCCGCCGGCGAGCTGCCCGAATTCGCCGGGCGGTTCGGTAAGAACGAACAATCAAAGGAGTAGATCAGACCATGAAGATTCGATGCAACATCGTACTGACGGTAGCGTCGGTACTCATCAGTGCCATCATCGGCGTTCTTTTCGCCGTCGCGGACTTCGGTACGCTGAACCTGGTCTGCACGGAGATTGTCGTCGCGCCGACCCTCTTTCTGCTCATGGGCGCCACGTTCGAGAGCCACCGGGCCTCGATGCTGATCAAGACAGTGGCCTCGCTGGTTCTGCTTGCGGCCCTCGTAGCCAACGCCCTCATGGGAGTCTTCGGTGCGGGATTGGCCGCCTATGTCATTGTGGATGGTCTGCTGCTCATCATCGTATGGCTGAGCGCCTATCAGCTCGACCGCATGAACCCTTAACACGACGACCGATGAGACTCTTTATCCGTTCACTCTGTCTTCTCGGCGCAACGTTGTGCCTCGCCATGCAGCCGCTTCAGGCCAAGGGCGACCGTCTGATCGAGCGGTCGGGCCGTACGCCCGACTGGCTCCTCTCGGCCGGCGAAGAGCACTTTTCGGTCTTCGCCCGCAGCGCCGATCCCGACGAGGCGCGCGCACGTTGTCTGGAGGAGATCCGGCAGTACATCGTGAATTCGATAGCCACGAACATCACGTCGGTAGAGACAAGCCGTTCGGAGTCGAGCAATGTCGACGGTGCGGAGAACATCTATTCGGCCTACAGTTCCGAACTCCGGACCGCCGCGGCGAAGCTGCCGTTTCTGACGGACATCTCACTCTCGAACGCCGAGGAGATCTACTGGGAGAAGTACCTCCGCAAGTCGGACAAGAGCACCTATTATGTTTACTACGTGCTCTATCCCTTCTCACCGGCCGAAAGGCGGCGTCTGGTGCGTGAATTTCTCGACTACGACCGCGACATGTACCGCCGTCTGGAATCCTTGCGCGACGCGTACGATACGCTGACCGACGTAGCCGGACTCGACGAGGGAATCCGCGAGCTGCAGCCGCTCGTAGCCTACTTCTTCGATGACGTTCGCCGCAGCGAGGCCGAGAGCCTGCTGAACGCCTACCGGCAGGCCTATGCGAAGATCGCCCTCGTACCCGAGAGCAAGGAACTCGGCACCTTCCGCTACTCGCTCCGTTTCAACGGCCGGAAAATCGCCTGCTCAAAGCAGCCGCAGCTCCGTTCCGAAACGGCCCGGTCGCTCGATCTGCGGCCCGACGGAGAGGACTACGTGCTGAGCTACGATCATTCGCTCTGCTACCCGACGGACGACAACTACGTGCATATCCGCTACAATTTCCCCGGCGCACGGCTTGACTACCGTCTCTCATTCGACGTGAGCGAACGTGAACGCCAGGTTCTCCCCGTGGGATTCGTCGAGGTCGAGGCCGTGGAGCGCGACAGCGTGTGGCTGGCCGAGACGAGCATCTCCCTGCGAGCCCGCAGCGACGGCGCATTCACCGTGCGCGGCACCGCCTTTGCGCTGCCGCACCTTGTCGACATCACCCAGCCCGAACCCGCCGATTTCGAAGGCCGCGGCATGCATCAGCTCCGCTTCCGGCAACAACTCGACACGTTGCCGGTCGCAGCGGGACGCGGCATGGTAACAGGTGCGATGGAGGTACTCCGCGGCGAACGTCGCGAGCGTATCACCTTCACGCTGCCCTACAAACTGCAAATCGTCAACACAACAACCAAGAACGAAGAACAATGAAGATGAAAAAGTATCTCATGCTGCTGTGCGCCGCCGTTGCGGTCGCATCGCTTGTAACCTCGTGCGGCTCTTCGCGCCGTGCGACCGCCATCTCCGAAGGAGAGCGCGAGGTGAACCTGATATTCAACGGTCCGCAGTACCGCACCGACAAGGAGTATTTCCGCGACAGCGGAATCGGTGTCAGCAAGGATATTGCCAACGCGAAGAAGATCGCCGTGCAGAATGTCCGCCAGGCCATCGCCGCCATGGTGCAGTCGGCCGTCGAGGTGGTCGTGGACAACTATGCCGCCACGCAAAGCGCCGACGCATCGGACGTAATCGACGGCACCGATCTCGAAGAGCTCGGCCGCACCGTGGTCAATACGCAGCTCTCGGGACTGGAGATCGTCGAGGAGAAGGCCTTCTCGCAGGCCGACGGAACCTTCCGTTACCATGTCTGCATGCAGCTGAGCAAGGATAACATCAGCCGCGCCATGAGTCGCGCCATCGACGAGGATGCCCATACGCGGCTCCGCAAGGACAAGGAGGCTTTCCGAGCCTACTTCGACGAGAATATCCGATAGACTCCGGAGTTCCTCCGCGCACAAAGAGCGTGTCCGGAGTGTGATTGCAGGCGAGGGTCCGATTTGAAATCGGACCCTCGCCTGCTTCTGTCGTGAACCGCGATATCCATCGCCGCATGTCGCCCCTCGGCGGGCCGGTTTGTCAAGACCCTTTCGTGACAAAGTCGATGAAGTTTGATATAAAATTCACAAATAGAGATATTTGCATATATTAATATTGTTAATTAATTTTGATTCCCTATTATTTTTAAGCTCATGAAACAATACACATACGGATTGCTTTTATTCAGCTCGATCATATCATTTTCAGTTGTGCGAATCAGAATCGGATAACGGACTCTTTCGCACAGGCGGAGAGACGACTCGAAACGGCTCCCGACAGTGCATTGTACACATTAAGGAACATCCCGCAAAAATTTGTCGACAACCGAGCCGCACGGGCCAAATACGCCCTGCTGTACGCGACTGCGGCGAGCCGTGCAAAAACGGAGGAAAATACCGATTCCATGCTACGGATAGCATGGAGATATTACCGGAATCGCCCGAAAGAGCGGACCGCCCGTTATAGGCTCCTCTATTATCTGGCACAAGGCGAGTCGCGAAAAGGCAACAGCCCCGGTGCGTTACGTCTGTTCCTGGAGATCGAAGAGTTCGCCCGCCATATCGACGAGCCCTGCTTTCTCGGAGCGGTATATCTTCGGATAGGGGATATTTACTGGTCCGAGCATAATTTCACACATGCCTACCGTTACTACAGAGAAGCCCGCGGTCGGTTCATGCGGGCGGAAAAGGAAATGCATATGGCCGAGGCGTCGTTGGGCATGGCGGTCTCGGCATTGCGGATGCACGATCTGACCCGGGCGTGCCGCGACTGTTCGACGGCTCTCGAACTGGCCGACGATATGCACAACGAACCGTTGATACGAAAAAGCCTCGGTTGTTTCGCTCTGCTGTACGTTGTAGCCGATACGATCCGAATCCCCGAAGATCTGTTATGCCGTATCGAACGGACCGTACTCCGCGATACGACGGCCTTCGGAATGTGTACGCGGGCCCATACACAACTGCTCCGCAACCGTCCGACCGACGCCCTCCATTCTGTCGATAAGGCGGCGCGGCGATCCCTCCGGGATGCTGAACGGAATATCCCGGCAACACGCATCCGCCGTCATGGATAAACGGTTCATGCCGACAGCCGGAGCACCGTATCCCCTCAGGTTCTATTCGGCCTTTACGACGGGCAGCTCGTCCCACTGCGTCGTATAGCGCCGTCCGAGATGGCCCTGCTGCGTACGGAAGGGCTCCGTACCCTGCGCGGCGACGACGAGCGTGCCACGGCCGAAGGTGCGGTTCACACGGTCGAGCGTCTTCATCAGCCGCTCGTTGCGCGTACGGTCCGACACCGAAGCGAAGAGCGAATGCTGACATTCGGCGGCCGGAACGATATCGGAAAGGAGTACACCCGCCCGTTTGTAGCCGAATCCCGGGCGATAGATCTGCCGCAGGGCGGCACGGGCCTGCCGTACCAGTTCCAGCGTGCTGTCCGTCGGGTCGGCCCGGAGGACGAGCCCCGTCTCCTGCCGCTGCGGCGCCTCTTCGCGATGGGGATTGGTACAGATGAAGGCACGTACCTCACGGCACAGCGACCCTTCGCCGCGCAACTTTTCGGCGCAGGACGCGGCAAACTGCGCGACGACGGGCTCCAGTTCATCGAGCGCGAAGAGTTCGCGGGGGAAGCTGCGCGATACGGTGATCTGCTGCCGGCGGGGTGCCATCTCTCCGAACGGTATGCAGGCTTCGCCCTGCAGTTCGTGCCACGTACGCACGCCGGCAATACCCATCCGTCGCCGCACCCACTCTTCGGGCAGCCCGACGAACTCGAGCGCCGTCGTAATGCGCATCGTGTCGAACATTCGCCCGTAGCGGCGCCCTATGCCCCAGATGTCGTGTATCGGGAAGCGTGCAAGCACCTTCCGGACATCCTCCGGACGATGCATGTAGCAGCACCCTTCGAGCCGCGGATAGCGTTTGGCCAGCTTCGAGGCGACCTTGGCCAGTGTCTTGGTCGGGGCGATTCCGATGCTGACCGGGATACCCGTATCGCGTCGGATCGTGCGGCCGATGCGATGGCCGAACAGGTCGGGAGAGCCGTCGATGCCGTCCAGTTCGAAGAAGGCTTCGTCGATGGAGTAGATCTCCGTTCCGGGGACGAGCGACCGCAGCGTAGCCATGACCCGGCGCGAGATGTCGCCGTAGAGTTCATGATTGGCCGAAAAGACGACGACCCCGTTGCGTTGCACGAGCGACTGTATCTGGTAGAAGGGAACCCCCATCGCGATGCCGAGCGCCTTGGCTTCGTTCGACCGCGCGATGACGCAGCCGTCGTTGTTCGAAAGGACCACGACGGGCTGTCGGACGAGATCGGGCCGGAACAGCCGCTCGCACGAGACAAAGAAGTTGTTGCAGTCGCACAGGCCGTACATCGGTCTACCGGAAACTCTTTACGGCATGACGCACCACGCCCCAGACGGTAAAATCGCCTTCGCGGTCCACACGGATCGGTTCGTAACGCGGATTGGAGGGGAGAAGCCATGCTCCGTCGCGTTCGAACTTCACGCGCTTGACCGTAAATTCGCCCTCCACGCAGCACACGGCGATACAGCCGTCGTAGGGCTCTATCGAACGATCCACCACAAGCAGGTCTCCGTCGCCGATGCCGTCGCCCGTCATGCTGTCGCCCGCAACGTGCACGAAAAATGTCGAAGCCGGATTGCGCACCAGCTCGCGGTTCAGGTCGAGCGGAGTGTCGGGCATGTCGTCCGCCGGCGACGGGAATCCGGCAGCTACCGCAGCGCCTGCAAGGGGCAGTTCACGCTGTTCATCCGATGTCGCGGCACGGAAAAAATGCTGTTCGGTATCTGGGCTCTTCATCTCCGGTAATTCGGATTTCCGTCGCAAATTTAGCGATTCTTCTCCGTTTCCGCAGCCGGGACGGGATCCATTCCGTCTGTCGGAGCAAATATGCGCTCGCCCCGTTCGAGGGCCAAAAGTCGAAGTTTACGTCCGACACCGCCGGCGTATCCCGTCGCGTTGCCGTCGCTTCCCACGACACGATGGCAGGGTATGAGTATCGAGACCGGATTGTGGCCCACGGCATTACCCACCGCGCGGGCCGAGCACTCCGCCCCCTCGCCGCGCATGCGAGAGATTTCGGCGGCTATGGCTCCGTAAGTGGTCGTACAGCCGTAGGGAATGCGCAGCAGAAGCTCCCATACGGTCCGTCGAAAGGGTGTTCCGTCGGGACGCAGCGGAGGAGGCATACCCGGATCATGGCCGCCGAAGTAGCGGTCGAGCCACTGCGCCGTGCGATCGAAAAGAGGAGTCGCCCATACCGGGCATCCGTCGGGAAGCGTCGCGCCATAGTATCTCTGTCCGACGAACCAGAGTCCCGTCAGCGCTTCACCGTCACCCGCCATCGTGATGCGTCCGAGCGGTGAATCGTAGTGAAAAATACCGATCATCGTATATCTCTCTGAATCAGGTCTCCCGGCGCTCCGGCCGTGATGTCGGGCAGAAGACCGGCGACAATGCCCAGCAGCGGGAGCAGCGTGCTCACGCGGAAGATGAACTCGACGCTCGTCCGGTCGGCCAGCCATCCGAAAAAGGCCGACCCGATGCCGCCGAGTCCGAACATCAGTCCGAAGAAGAGTCCGGAAATCATCCCTACCTTGCCGGGCATCAGTTCGGTGGCGTAGACGACGATGGCCGAAAAGGCCGACGAGATGACCAGTCCGATGACAACGGCAAGCAGAATCGTCCATGTCAGATTCGCATAGGGCAGCAGCAGGGTGAAGGGTGCGGCCCCCAGAATAGAGCCCCATATCACGTACTTCCTGCCGATACGGTCACCCACAGGCCCGCCGATTACCGTGCCCGCCGCCGACGCGGCCAGAAAGGCGAAGAGCCCGTACTGCGAGTCCTGCGCCGAAAGGGCGAACCGGTCCATCAGAAAGAAGGTGAAATAGTTGGTCATGCAGGCAATGTAGAAGTACTTCGAAAAGACGAGCAGAGCCAGCACGAGCAGTGCCCTGCGTACCGTACGCCGCGGAAGAGGTCCGGCCACAGCGTGCGATATCGCCACCTGTCTCGTCGCCGCAACGGCGAGCCGGCAACGGTACCACCGGCCTATGCGTACGAGCAGCAGCAGGGCCGCCAGGGCCGCGAGGGCGAACCACGCTATCGACGACTGACCGAACGGCATGACAATCAGGGCAGCCAGCAGCGGGCCCAGTGCCGCGCCTCCGTTTCCGCCCACCTGGAAGATGGATTGGGCCAACCCCTTGCGTCCGCCCGAGGCAATCTGCGCCACACGCGAAGACTCGGGATGGAAAATCGACGAACCCCAGCCGATAAGGGCCACGGCCAGCAGCATGAGTCCGAAATGCGACGCGAAGGCGAGCAGCAGCAGACCCGACAGCGTGAAGCACATCCCCGCGGCAAGCGAATAGGGGCGTGGCCGGCGGTCGGCATAGAGTCCGACGAATGGCTGGAAAAGAGACGAAGCCATTTGGAATACCAGCGTAATGAGCCCGATCTGCGCAAACGAATAGTCGAATTTCTCCTTCAGCAGCGGGTATACGGCCGGAATGACCGACTGCATCATGTCGTTGAGCAAATGAGTTGTGCAGATCATGAAGAGGATGGGGTAGACCGTCTCCTCGCCATGCAGTCCGAGACCGCGTATGCAAAGGCCCCGTCTCATTGCCGGCTCCGGGATTTCCTGCAGCCGATCCGGCTCTCGCGCACGATATCGTCGGTCAGTCGTACCGCTTCGTCGGCATCGTGCGCAAGCAGGGCGCGGTAGAGCCTTTCGTGCTGCGGCTGCGAGGCGAGAAAACACTCGGCCGCTTCGAAGTGTTCGCGGAAACCGCGCTCCAGATATACGGCCGTCGCGCGGTAGAGTTCTCCGAGGATGCTGTTGTGCGTCGCATCGGCTACGGCCGAATGGAAGGCGATATCGGCTTCGATGGCCCCGGCGAGACTCCCGCTACGGGCCGCTTCGTCGCGATATGCCAGACAGCGGCCTATCTTTTCGGCCTCGCGCCCGGTGCAGCGTTCGGCAGCGAGACGGACCACTGCCGTTTCGAGTATGCGGCGCACTTCGTCCAGGTGGCGATGGTCTGCCTGCCGCATCCGCCGGACTACCGGGTCGTCGTCGCTCCATGTCTCCACATAGGTCCCCGACCCCTGCTTTACGCGCAACATACCCGCTTCGACCAGCGTGCGCACCGCCTCGCGTACCGTCGATCGCCCCACGCCGTAGCGGCGCATCAGCTCCATTTCGGTAGGGAGCCTTTCGCCGGCCCGATAGTGGCCTTCGACGATCAGCCGCCGCAATTCGGCGGTGAGCTCGGCCGCCAATGAACGGCGGGGCAGGGGCGTGGATTCGTATATCTCATGCATCATATCATCGGATGTTTTTCCATGCAAAGGTAAGTATTTTTCTCTCCTTTTGATCCGCATGCGGGCGTGTGCCGGAATATATCGGGCAGCGCGCCAATCGGAAATTTTTGCTTGCATTTGCACGAACGTTTGATTACCGCGTCGAATCGATGCCCGAGCAGGACCGATGGTTCGCACGCATCATGCCTCCGATGTATTTCGTCGGAATCATGCGGGCCGTCTGCCTCAAGGTCACTTCTCCCGCCGAGCCGTGCGACGAATTCGCCGCACGATCCTTTTACGCTGATATCCGACATACCGGCAGCCGTGACCTGGAGGACACATTCATGACCCTACGCGCGGTAGGGGCCGTATTGTAAAATCCTGAAAAATTCGTTAAATTTGTAAAGACGACCCGCCGCATTCGCTCCTCCGTTCCGCAATAAGAGGGGTGCGGCGCGGTTTGTAACGGAATTGTAAAAAGTATGACATGCGTCTGAAAAACGCAACCCATTCTTTTGTGATGTCTAATACACGCCTCCCATGGTCCAGCCCAAGCACTTCAGAACCATCGTGATGTCCGATATCCATCTCGGCTCGAAGTGGTCGAAGGCAAAGGAGGCGAACCGTTTTCTGAAATACAATACCTGCGACACGCTTATCCTCTGCGGCGATATCATCGACGGCTGGGAGCTGCTGCGGGGGCGGCGCGAAAAGTGGAAGCGCCGCCACACCAATTTCATCCGCCGCCTGCTCGACCTGCCGCACGATACGCACATCATCTACCTGCGGGGCAACCACGACGACTTTCTCGACCGGCTGCTGCCGATAAGGTTCGCCAACATCTCCATCCAAAAGGATTGTATCTACCCGAGCGGCGACCAGCGCTTCTATGTCCTGCACGGCGACATATTCGACCATGTGACCTCCTCGATGAAATGGATGGCCAAAGTGGGCGACGTCGGCTATTCGCTGCTCATGTGGATCAACCGCATCTACAACCGCTACCGGCTGCGCCGCGGCCTTCCCTATTATTCCATATCGCAGAAAATCAAGCAAAAGGTCAAGGCGTCGGTCTCATACATTGGCAATTACGAAAGGCAACTCGTGGAGATTGCCCGCCAGAAGGGCTGCACCGGAGTGATATGCGGCCACATCCACCAGGCCGACATGCGCCGCATAGACGACATACTCTATCTCAATTCGGGCGACTGGGTCGAATCGATGACCGCTCTGACCGAGAATTACGAAGGGCAGTGGGAGATCGCCCGTTATATCGACATGGACCGCGACGAGGCGGAGAGAAGGTGATGCGCTATCTGTTCATCATACAGGGCGAAGGCCGTGGTCATCTGACCCAGGCGCTGTCGCTGGCGGGAATCCTCCGCCGCCACGGACACGAAATCGTCGGCGTGCTCGTAGGCCGCAGCCCTCAGCGACGTCTGCCCGCATTCTTTCTGGAGAAGATCGGGATCGAGGTCGAACTCTTCGACTCGCCGCAGTTCGCCTTCGACCGCTGCAACAGGGGCATCAGCATGGGCCGCACGCTCCTCGCGAACCTGCTGCCCGACCGGATTGCGGCCTACGTGCGCAGCATGCGGTACATCCGCAGCCGCATCGAAGCGCTGCATCCCGATGCCATTATCAATTTCTACGAGATGCTGGGTAGTTGGGCGGCAGCACGTTATGGCCGCCGTATCCCGATATTCGGCATCGGACACCAGTTTCTGCTCGGCCATCGCGCCTATATGTTCGGCCGCCGGAGAGGGATGCAGGGACTGCTGTTGCGCGCCCACGCGCGGATGACGGCCCGGGGTTGTACAAGACTGCTTGCTCTCTCGTTCCGTCCCATGGAAGAGGATGCGGCAGCCCGCATCACGGTCGTACCGCCGCTGCTGCGACCCGAGGCGCTCGAGGGCGAGAGCTCCGACGGCGAGTATATCCTCGGCTACATGGTCAACAACGGCTTTGCCGATGAGGTGCGGCGCTGGTGCGCCGCCCATCCCGAATGCCGCGTGCATCTCTTCTGGGACCGGGCCGACAAGCCCGATCTGTGGCAGGCCGAGGAGGGGCTCACCTTTCATCGGCTTGACGACCGGCTCTTTTTGGAGTACATGCGTTCCTGTCGGGGCTATATCACCACGGCCGGATTCGAGTCGGTCTGCGAAGCGATGTTCCACGGCAAGCCGATGATGCTCATTCCGGCCCACATCGAACAGCGCATCAACGCCTCCGATGCCGAGGCTTCGGGTGCGGGCATCGTCTCGGAGACGTTCGACCTCGGCCGTTTTACCGAATATCTCCGTCAGGGGAAAAAGCCGTGCGACCCCGGGTTCCGCCGGTGGGTCGAATCGGCTGAAATGCGTTTTACGGAATTGATTACATCTAAATAGATGAAGTATACGTTCAACAACCGCGAACTGAGCTGGCTCTCGTTCAACCGTCGTGTGCTGCAGGAGGCGCAGGACCGGAGCGTTCCGCTGCTTTCGCGACTGCAATTCCTCGGTATCTATTCGAACAATCAGGACGAGTTCTTCAAGGTGCGCATCGCCAACCTCATGCGACTGAGCCGGCTGAAGAGGGAACATCCGCAGAAACTGCTCGGCGGATACACCCCCGCGGAGCTTCTCGTCGAGACCAACCGCCGTATCGATGCCGCGCAGGAACTCTTCACATCGACCTACAACGAGATACTGGCCGAGATGGAGCAGGCAGGCATCTTCGTTGTCGACGAACACCATCTGAATGAACGACAGCGCGCCTTCTGCACCGACTACTTCGCCTCGGTCGTCTCGCAGCGGCTCGTCCCGCTTATCCTGCGCAAGTCCACGCCGATTCCCTTCCTGCCCGACGGTCACGCCTATCTCGGGGTGAAGATGTGCACATGCAAGGGAAAGGCACGCTATGCGGTAATCCGCATCCCCGTAAGCAAGGCCTGCCCCCGTTTCGTGGTCCTGCCGTCGGAAGCGGGACGCAACGATATCATCTTCCTGGACGATATCATCCGCCTGATGATCGACGAGATCTTCTTCATGTTCAGCTACGACATCATATCGGTCCACACCTTCAAGATCATGCGCGATGCCGAGCTGACCATCGACGACGACGTCTCGAAGAGTCTCTTCGAACGGGTGGCCGCCGGTGTCTCGAACCGCCGTTTCGGCAGTCCCGTGCGGATGATCTACGACCGTACGATGCCCGACGATCTGCTCTCGATTCTGAGCGACAAGTTCGGCCTGCGCGACGGCGAAACGCTCGCGCCAGGCGACCGTTACCACCAGATGAAGGACCTGATGAAGTTCCCGAAAGTGCGGCCCGATATGCTGACCGTCAGTCCGAAGCCGCTGCGTCATCCGCTCATCGTTCCCTTCCGGAGCATTCTGCAACTGATCCGCAAACGGGATCTTTTCTTCAACTATCCCTATCATTCGTTCCAGCATCTGATCGACTTTCTGCGCGAGGCGGCAATCGACCCGCGCGTGGAGAGCATCTCCATCACGCTCTACCGCACGGCCGAACATTCGAAGATCATCAACGCCCTCATCAATGCCGCCAAAAACGGCAAGCAGGTCTCGGCGCTCGTCGAACTGAAGGCGCGTTTCGACGAGGAGCAGAATATCGAACATACGGATCTGCTCCAACGCGAAGGGGTGCGCGTCATCCACACCATCGAGGAGCTGAAGGTACACAGCAAAATCATTCTGGTCGAACGGCACGAGGGCTCGGGACTGCGCGGCTACGCCTATGTGGGTACGGGCAACTTCAACGAAGATACGGCCGCCATCTACGGCGATTTCGGACTGCTGACGGCCCACAAGGGTATCGTGGAGGATGTACGCAACGTATTCCGCTTCCTCGACAGCAGCCACAAGCAGTTCCGCTACAAACATCTGCTCGTCTCGCCCTACTACATGCGCGAAGCATTCAACGAATTGATTGACCGCGAAATACGAAATGCGAGAAAGGGACGGCGCGCCTATATCCACGCCAAGTGCAACTCGCTTACGGACGAGAAGATCATCGAACGGCTCTACCGGGCCTCGGAGGCCGGTGTCGAGGTACGGCTCATCGTGCGCGGCGCCTGTTGCCTGCGTCCGGGCGAGGAGGGGATGAGCGAACATATCAGCGCCATAAGCATCGTGGACAAATACCTCGAGCACGCCCGTCTCTATCTCTTCTGCAACAACGGCGCAGAAGAGGCATACATCGGTTCGGCCGACTGGATGTCGCGCAACCTCGACCGCCGTGTGGAGGTATGCGCACCGATTCTCGACCGTGATATCCGGGCACAGCTCCGCGACTTCTTCGACATTCAGTGGAGCGACAACGTAAAGGCCCGCGATCTGGCCGACCAGGAGAGCGACTCTTACCGCCGTACCGGATTCGGCACGGCCCCTGTGCGCAGCCAGACGGCGCTCTACGACTATTACCACGCTCAAATGAAGGAGGAACGATGATGGATAGAATGACCTTCGGAGCCATCGACATAGGCTCGAACGCCATCCGGTTGCTGATCAACTACGTCGAGGCCTACGCCCGCGAAACCGAATTCAAGAAGGCGGCCTTCGTCCGCGTACCGATCCGTCTGGGCGACGACGTCTTCCTGCACGGCCGCATCAGTGCGGCCAAGGCCGAAGCGCTGTGCGACGCCATGCAGGGATTCGCGGCCCTCTTCCGGGCCTTCGGAATCCGCGACTATCGGGCCTACGCCACCAGTGCCATGCGCGAAGCGGCCAACGGTTCCGAAGTGGTCGACCTCATACGCAACCGCAGCGGGATTACGGTCGAAATCATCAGCGGTCCGACCGAAGCCGAAACGATCTACGATGCGGGCGGACTCAACGAGATGCTCGACCGTACGAAGAACTATCTCTATGTCGATGTCGGCGGCGGCAGTACCGAAGTGGTCGTCTATGCCGGCGGCCGAAAGGTCGAAGCCCGCTCGTTCCGGCTGGGTACGGTCCGCATGCTCAGCAACGCCGTCGATCCCGAGGAGCGTATCCGCTTCGAAGAGTGGCTCGCCGGAGCGGCCGCCGCATGGCATCCGTCGGGCATCATCGGTTCGGGCGGCAACATCAACAAGACGCACAAGATGCTCGAAAAGAAGGCACGTGAAGGCATCCGCACAGACGAACTCAACGCCTTCTACGAACGGCTGAGAGCCATGTCCGTGGCTCAGCGCATGGAGGTGCTCCATCTCAATCAGAGCCGGGCGGATGTCATTGTCCCGGCGCTGCAGATCTTCACCACGGTGGCGCGCATCTGCCGTATCGAGAGCGTGACCGTTCCGCGCATGGGACTCGCCGACGGCATCATCCGACAGCTATACAAACAATACCGAACAACCACCGAACGATGAAACCCCACATTCCGCTGCTCCTCGCCGCCATGCTCGGCTCAATGCTCCCGCTCGGCGCCCGCCAGGCCGACACGACCGTCCGTGCCGGCGGCGACAGGAAATTCACGGTCGAAATCCATGGAACGGTCCGCGGCAAGTTCGAATGGCAACCCGAAATCGACGAAGCCCGGTTCCAGGTCCGCAACGCCCGCTTCAGTCTCTCCGGCAACGTCACGCCGATCGTCGGATACAAAGCCGAAATCGATCTCTCGGACGAAGGGCAGATCAAGATGCTCGATGCCTACGTGCGGCTCCACATGATGCGTAAACGACTCAATTTCACCATCGGACAGATGCGTGTACCCTTTACCATCGACGCCCACCGTTCGCCGCACGAACAGTATTTCGCCAACCGTTCCTTCATCGCCAAGCAGGTCGGCAACGTACGCGATGCCGGCGCCACGCTCAGCTATGCCTTCGGAGGTCCCGTTCCGGTCAAACTCGAGGGCGGACTCTTCAGCGGCTCGGGCCTGACGGCCCAGAAGGATTTCTGGACCAATTCGTTCAACTATTCGGTCAAGGCACAGGCTCTCTTTGCCGACCGCGTGAACCTCACGCTCAGTGTGCAGAAGACCCATCCGGACATCGTACGCATCATGATGTACGATGCGGGCATGTACTATCAGAACGACCGGCTCCATATCGAGGCGGAGTATCTGCGCAAGAACTACGGCAACGGCCTTTTCGAGGGTGTGAACGCCGTGGATGCCTTCGCCTGCTACGATTTGCCGCTGCGCCGCGTCTTCACCAAAATATCCTTCCTCGCCCGTTACGACTACATGTCCGACCACAGCACCGGCGAGGCGGGGCCCGACGGGCTGCTGCTCATCGACGACCCGGCACGGCACCGCGTCACCGGCGGCCTCACCTTCAGTCTCGGGCTGCCATTCAAGGCCGACATCCGGCTCAACTGGGAGAGCTACTTCTACAGGGAGGGGGTCACGCCGGCTCTCTCCGAACAGGACAAGCTGGTCGTGGAGTTCATGGCCCGCTTCTGAGCGTCGCACGACCACGCATGACACCGAGGGCCCGCCGGACATTCCGGCGGGCCCTCGTCCGTAGCAGAGTCGCGCTCCGTTCTCAGAGTGCCGGCAACGCCGCTTCGTCCTCACCGGCTTCGCGGATCGAGAGGGCGAAGCCGCCGCCGCGGGCCATGCGTACCGCAAGACGGCTCTGTGCGTCGACCGTGCCGCGCGTAATACGGTAGGCCTCGGGATTGGTTTCGTAGTCGGCATCGGGAGCATCTGCGTAGAGCGTCGCCACATAGCGCTTCCCGGAATCTAGAAAATCGAAATCGACCTTCACGGTGCGTGCCTCTTCATTGGTCACACCGCCCACGAACCATGCGCCGCTTCCCTTCGCCTTGCGCGCCACGACGATATACTGGCCCGGCTCGGCCGCCAGATAGCGGCTGTCATCCCAGTCGAGCGCCACCTCCTCGATGAAACGGAAGGCATCGGGGTAGCGCTCGTAATGCTCGGGCAGGTCGGCCGCCATCTGCAGCGGCGAGTACATCGTCACGTACAGCGCGAGCTGGTTGGCGAGCGTCGAGAGGACACGCGACCGGTTGTCGGGATTGATTTTGCTGATGTCCATGCAGAAGATACCGGGTGTATAGTCCATCGGTCCACCCTGCAGACGGGTGAAGGGGAGGATGGTCACATGGTGCGGTTTCGAACCGCCGAAGGCCTGATACTCGGTACCGCGCGCCGACTCGTTGCCGATCAGGTTGGGATAGGTACGGCAGAGCCCCGTCGGACGCACCGCCTCGTGGGCATTGACCATGATGCGGTGCTCGGCCGCCCGTTTCACGGCATAGAGATAGTGGTCGTTGCACCACTGTCCGTAATGGTGCTCGCCGCGCGGCAGGATGTCGCCCACATAGCCGCTCTTCACGGCCGTATAGCCGTAACGGTTCATCAGATCGTAGGCCTCCTCCATGTGCCGCTCGTAATTGCGCGTCGACGAGGAGGTCTCGTGGTGCATCATGAGCCGCACGCCCCGCTCGTGGGCGTAACGGTTGAGCTCCTCGATGTCGAAGTCGGGGTAGGGTGTCACAAAGTCGAAGACCTGCTCCTTCGTCTTGCCGAACCAATCCTCCCATCCGACGTTCCATCCCTCCACCAACACCTGGTCGAAGCCGTGTTCGGCCGCGAAGTCGATGTAGCGCTTCACGTTCTCGCTGTTGGCGCCGTGACGGCCGTTCGGGGTGCAGGCAGCGTAGTCGGTATGGCCGAGACGTACCGACGGAAGATCCGTATAGGCCCACGAGCTCTTGCCTGTTATCATCTCCCACCAGACACCCACATACTTCACGGGGCGGATCCAGGACGTATCGTCGAGAGCGCAGGGCTCGTTGAGATTCAGGACGAGTTTCGACGCGAGGATGTCGCGCGCATCGTCCGAAACAATCACCGTGCGCCAGGGCGAGACGCAGGGGGCCTGCAGATGCCCCTTGTCGCCGCATGCGTCGGGCGTAAGCCACGAGCGGAAGACGAAGTTCCGGTCGTCCAGATCGAGATGCATCGCCGAGTAGTCCACCAGCGCCGCCTCGTGGATGTTGATATAGAGGCCTTCGTCCGTCTTCAGCTGCAGTGCCGTCTGCACACCAGTGGGCGAGAACTGGGTCTGCGACGCGTTCTCGGTAATCGCCCCGTCCATCAGACCGCGGATCTCCGAAAGACGCGATACGGTGTAGTCGTACTCCTGCGTGTCGTAGTCACCGGGGATCCAGAAAGCCGTATGGTCCCCCGACATGGCGAACTGCGTCCGCTCCTCGGCCACGACGAAGTGGTTCAGGCCGCAGCCTTCGGGAAATTCGTAGCGGAAGCCGAGGCCGTCGTCATAGAGACGGAAGCGGACAAGCAGACTCCGGCCCGTAGATGGCTGTTCGAAAGGCACGAGCAATTCGTTGTAATGGTTGCGTATATGTCTCGTCTCGCCCCAGACGGGCTCCCACGTTTCGTCGAACGACGCACGTTCGGCCCGGCCCGTCACAAAGCCTTCGGTCAGCGAAGGCGCATCCTTCAGATCGAAACCGAGCGTACTCGGCAATATCACATCGTATTCTTTGTAGGTCAGCGCATAGCAGGGTTTCGATCCCATCAGACCGACCGAAAGCGTCAGCGTCCCGTCGGGAGAGGAGAGCTCATCGCTCACATCGAATGGTTCCGTGCCGCAGCAGACGCCAGCACCCAGGGAGGCGAACAGAAGGAACAGTCTTTTCATTTTTGCATGATTGGCGGTTTCTACAAAGATACGTATTTTTTCGGGACGACCGCACCGCAAAAAGTCCCGCCGAAGCGGGACTTTCGAAGAGACATCCCCGGAACCGGAGGGTTATTCCGCATCGCGCACGAAACGGACCGACACGCCGTTGGCAAGCGCCGACTCCTGGATTGCCAGCGACTCCGTGCCAACACCCGTATGCAGGAGATAGAGACCGAGCGACGAGGCCTGACCCGGCGTGGAGCCCATCAGATAGCCCCGGGCATCGAAATAGAGGGGCTGGTTCTGGCTCCTGGCATAGATGCCCGCCAGCGGAATGAAATCGTAGGGAGGTTCAAGCGCGGCGATCAACGCCTCGAAATCCTCCTTGTCGGGCAGACGCCACCCTTCGGGACAGAACCGCTGTGCCGCATCGAAGTTGTAGAGCATGCCGTATTTCTCCCTGTTCGAGATCTCTCCGTTGGGGTACCAGCACCCGTCCATCGAATCTTCGGGGACGTAACGCAGATTCTCCGCCATCCAGATCCGGCCGCCGATTTCGACCGTCGTATAACTTTCACCCATGCAGAGCATCGTCCCGTCGGACGGCACGTCGGGTTGCTCCGTCCCGTCCGTCTCACCCGTATTCTCTCCGCCGGACTCCAGGGCGCCACCCGTCTCCCAGTCGGCCACCTCGCCGCTGAGTGTCGTACGCAGCGCCTCCTCCTCGACGACGAGCGATACGGTGTAGTACTTCCCCGGCAGGAAGGTATTGACGTCGAATTCGGCCGAACGGCTGCGGCCGTCGTCCGTGGCCACCGTAATCCGCAGCGCCGCGCTCTGCGGCACCACGACCGCCTCGTAGATGTCGCTGCCCTCCGCGACAAAGGCACGTATCTCCTGCGGCGAGGCTCCGCTGCGTGCCCGAACCGTCTGGCTTTGAAGCTCGACTTCGGCTTCGAGCACCGTACCCCCGATCTTCAGTTCGGTAACGGCCGTCCGGGTCGTATTGGTCACCACCACACGTACCGACGAAAGCAGGTGGCGGAAGACCATGCCGACAGCCGACGATGTGGGGACGACACCCGACTTGACCGCTCCCAGCAGATCGGACTCCTCGGTACCGGCCGACTGGTCGGCTGCCACCATGAAGCCCGCAGGCACTCCTTCGGGGTCATAGGGATAGTAGGCTACGAGCGTCGCCTGTTCGTCGCGCTCGGCATACCAGGTCAGGTCGGGTGACGTGAAGAGGGTGCCGTCGTAGGTCATCGGCTTGTTCTCGACGTAGGAGCCCGAAGCGCGGACGATAGAGAGACCGATCCGGTCGGCGACCTCGAAGTTGAGCCCCTCGACCCGTGTAATGACCGGAGCGATTGCCACCTGTCGGAGGCTTCCGTTATCCGACGGTTGCGAACATCCGCCGCCGAACAAGACAAGCAGACCGAAGCTTGTCAGGTAAAGAACTTTTTTCATGGGTTGGTACTTTTATGAAGCGGAAAAACAATCCATTATCACACAAAAATAGTCTTTTTCGCATAATCCGGCAACAACAGGCGGTAAAATTCACCCACATACGCTTTCCGCTCTTGTGCGGCGGCATGGACCGTGAAATTCCGCGGATGTACACCGGACGGTATAACAAACCCGCCCGCAATCGTTTGTTGATGGCGGGCGGTAGCGTATCCGGTATTTTGTTCCGCTGGGCGGAGCCTCGCGCATGTCACTCGTCGCGCACGCAGCGTATCAGCATGCCGTCGGCCCTGTAGCGGGGCGCCGTTCCGTCGATGCCGCTCGCCGCCGGATCGGCCGCGTCGTACCAGAAGGTCAGAGCCGAGGCCTCGGTGCCGGAGAGGGTGGAGGTCCAATAGCAGCCCATCCACGGACGGGGGACATCGACCCCTTCGACCGGGCTGTAGAGATTTTGGACGAGCCCCGTCAGATAGGTGCGGAAGCCGCCGGCAGGGTAGAAGGAGGTCATCACGCCGTCGGTGAGCTCCCAGCCGTAGCTCTCCGCGGCGTCGGCCGCCAGATCGGCGATCCGCAGGCCGGCGAGTTCATCGGCCGTCGGCACGCGCCATCCGCGGGGACAGGGGTCGTGTTCGCTCTTCGCGGTGCCGCTCCAGAGCTCCTCGGTGCGGCCGGCAACATGCCAGTCGTAGTTGTTTTCCGATGAGCCGAGCAGGTACTGCAACGGATGCGTCTCGGCATACGCCGCATCGCCCGCGGCAGCCAGGTATTCTACATAGACGTGCGCTCCACCGTCGTTGTAGAGCGACGCGTCGCGACCGCCGGCGGCATCGAAGCGGTCGGGCCCGACGAAGGGGGTACGGCGGCCCCACTGATAATAGAGACCGAACGATCCGAGAATCTCCTCTCCGGTAGCATTCGTATTGCCGAGCGCCCCGAGATTGAGCGACATGAAGGTCCGGCCGTTCGCATAGGTCTGCTCGCCGATGTCATCCGTGCCGACAAGCCACAGATGCCACGTGGTAAGCAGCGTACCCGCCGCATCGTAGGCACCGAGCAACACGTTGCCTTCGACGAGTTCGCCGTCGCCGGCCACGTAGAACGAGTAGATACCGTCGTCCAGACGTCCGTAACGGATCAGATCCGAACCGGTCTGCCAGATGATACGCACGTCGCGCGTATCGATCCGTCCGGCCCCCTCGCCGCGTACCCGCGCGTCGAAACGATACTCCCGGTCGGGCTCCGAAACGATGAAGCAGCCCGACTGGCGGTCGCTCAGATCCTCCCGTTCCGTAATACCCACGAAAAGCTCCTCCGTAGCCGAGCCTCCGGGACCGTATCCCACAACCGAAGCCGTACCCGAACGCGTGCCGCCGTCGGCCGGAGCCGTGGCCGTCAGGGTCATCGTGGCGAGATCGGCGACGATCGTCCACCCTTCGGGAATGGCCGTTACCGATATGCGGTCCACATGCGAAGCGGAGAAGCTCAGTGTCCCGGCAGATCCCGGAGCATCTACCAGAATGGCACCCGCTCCCAGCCGGAGGGTCGGAGCGTCGTTCTTGTTGCAGGCGGCCAGAAGCAGCAGGGCGGGCAGCAGGATCCGCCATCGGAAGTTCGGGAATAGATTCATGATGGTTTCGTGTGATGTCAATGGTCGCCGGGCGACCGGAGTTACGGATGCAAAGATATCGAAAATCGGACGGGTTTCCAGCTTGCGGAGAATTTTTCGGCGGGCGGATTCCCTGCGGGCAGTGTCACTCCACGATCTCGACCACCTCGTCCAAACGTATGTCGAGCGCCGGATCCGCCGCGCGGAGCGCTTCGGCCACACGGGCGGCCTCGGCCTGTTCGTCGAAGAGACCCAGCATGAAGCGTCCTTCACCCGTCCTCGAGAGCTCGCGGCCTCCGGCCCGATCGGTTATGACCCCACGCACGGCATCGGAGAGCGTACCTTCGATTTCGACCCGGTAGTAGCGTTTCGTCAGTTCGGGATCACGTGTCAGATTGCGGTACGTGCCGTCGCGCCAGACAACCACCTCGGGGCGGACGAAGCCGCGGCGTTTCGCTTCGGCCTGCGCCTCGGCGGCCTGCTCTTCGGTGGCAAAGCCTCCGGCAAAATAGCGCCACTTGCCCTGTTCGTCGATCTGGTACGAAAGAGGCGACGCACCCCGGAATACGGAGGCGGCACGCTTGGTGTTGAAGGTGCCGAGCAACAGCCGGTAAATCGTCCCGTGCGGATGGATACGGCACTCGGGAATCGGATTCTGATAGCTGTATACGGGCCTGGTCGAATAGACGATCGGCGCGTAATCGAGGAAGTAGCGTTCCTGCAGCTCGACGGGCGCAAGACGGTAGTCGACCAGCCGTATCTGCGCGGTTACGCCGCGCAGCGAATCGAGCGCCGCGTCGAAGTCGAGCAGTCCGGCGAGTTTCGACTCGTAGTCGACAACGACCGGCTTGCGCAGGAAGTAGTCGACCACGGCATCCGATGCGGTGCGGCCGCGCAGTTCCGAGATCTCGCGCGAAGCCCGGGCATAGAGTTCGCCTTCATGGGCCAGAATATCGTATTGTCCCAGCTTCTCGAGCAGATAGGTGTAGGCGTAGCTCTTGTTGTCGTAGATGTAGTTCCAGGCTGCGGCCAGCGAATCGGAGAGGGTGGTATTGGCCGTCGCGGCTTCGCTACAGAGTCTGTGGAGAGAATCGGCGAGCTGTTCGGTCTCGGCCGTTGCATATGCCTCGGCGAGCCGTTCGAGCCGGCGATGCGCCACATAGTAGCGATTGACATACTCCACGGCCGTCAGCTCCAACTCCTGGGCCCGGCACAATGCGGCGTAGTCGGCAGCGGGCAGCTCCCGTGCGAAGTAGGCATTGTAGATCAGGTTTCGGCACGGCGCGCTCTCTATCTCCCCGGCCGAAGAGATCCCGTCGTCCTGCGGGGCGTCCAGGTGGGCGAGTACCCACTCCTGTTCGATGGCCGTAATGCGGTCCATCAGGCCGCCGCGCGAACCGCGGATACCGAAGATGCGCTCTTCGAGCGCCATGAGCTGGCGGCCTATCTCCTGCCGCGCGACCGGCTCCTCTCGGAACCGCTGCCTCAGTCCGGCCACGACCCGCACGATCGAATCCTCCTCGCTCTGCAGGCGCGCCTGCTCGCGGAGCAGCGACATGTACTCGGCATTACGCTCCAGACCGGCAATGCGCGGTGTCACCTCCTGGGCCCGCACGCCGGAACAGAACAGGAGCGCAGGAAACAACAGCGGGGCGGTTATATGCAATAGATTGCGAAACATGAGCTTTCAATATTTTATCTCCACCACTTGATGAAGAAGAGCTGGATCAATCCGAATATCTCCAGACGACCGAAGAGCATCAGCAGCGAATTGGAAAAACGGACCAGTGCGGGCAATTCGGAGTAGTTGTCGAGCGATCCTACCAGTCCGAATCCGGGGCCGACGTTGCCGATGCAGGCGACGGCCGCCGAGAAACTCGTCATCAGATCGACGCCGCACATCGTGCTGACAAGCGTTCCTATGAAGATAAGCATCAGATAGGTGACAATGAATACCGGCACGGCATTGATGGCTTCGTCGTCCTGCATCACGCCGTCGACACGGATACGGATCACGGCATTCGGATGCTGCTGCCGGCGCAGGCGCGCCCACAGCATCTTGGCGGCGATAACCATGCGGTTCATCTTGATGCCGCCGGCCGTCGAGCCGGCGCAGGCACAGACGAGCGATCCGAAGATGAGGACCAGTATGGCAAAGGGGGTCCAGAGATTGGTATCGGCCGTGGCATACCCGGAGGTGCTGGCCAGCGACACGAACTGAAAGACCGCATAGCGGAACGACGAGGGAAAGTTGTCGTACACGCCTTCTATCCAGAGACTCAGTGCTATGATAAGACTTCCGATAAGCAGCATCCCGAAATAGGCCCGCGTCACCTCCGATCGGAAGATGTTGTTGCGTTTGCCCGTAACCGTTGCGTATATCAGGCCGAAGTGTACGCCCGAAACGGCCATCGTAAAGACGAGGATGGTCTCGATAAGCGGACTGTTCCAGAAGGCGATACTGGCGTTCTTCGTCGAAAGTCCGCTCGTGGCGCAGGCCGACATCGTCTGACAAAGGGCATCGAACCAGTTCATGCCCGCCAGTTTCAGCAACACAGTGGAGAGCGCCGTAAGTCCCACATAGACCACCAGCAGAATCTGCACGATCTTCTGCGTCCGGTAGCGGAAATTGTCCTTGGCCAGCGTGGACATCTCCACGCTCGAGAGGGTGAGCTTGTTGCGGCCGAGCGACGGCAGGATCACCAGCGCGAACATGACGACGCCGACACCGCCTACCCACGTCGATGACATGCGCCAGAACATCAGTCCGCGCGGCAGAGCCTCCACGTCGTTCAGGATTGAAGCTCCGGTAGTGGTAAGGCTCGATACGCTTTCGAACCAGGCATTCACCAGCGTAAACTCTCCGCCCCACATCAGATAGGGGAACATGCTCACCACGCAGGCGGCGAGCCACGAACAGACCACGATGCAGTAGCCCTCCTTCGTGGTCAGCTGCTCGGTCCGCTCGACGAAGATGGTCGGGAAGAGTCCGAGCAGCACCGTGAGCAGCGACGACAGCAGCAGGGGATAGAACGAGGAGTCCCAGCCGTTGGCTGCGGCAACGATGGCGGAGAGCAGCATGAAGAGCGCGACGAAAAGCATCACGAACCCCATGTACCGCAAAACGACGCTCACTCTCATGGCTCGCTACGATTTGTTCGTCTGACGCAGCATGGTGATCAGCGTCTCGATCTTCTCGCGCAGGCCGAGCACCTCGTCCCGACACTCGCCCTTCACGGCAAAGGGAACCCGGAAGGCGAGGTAGTCGCCCAGGCTCTTGTTCATCCGGATAATGGGACCGACGCAATAGACGTTGATGAAGTAATAGAGCATCAGAACGATGGCAATCATCACCACGAGCGAGATGAGCACCGGAGTCACTGCGCGGTAGGCGTTTTTCTTCAGTTGTTCGGCCTGCGGAGCCAGCGAGCTCTGGGTCGAGGCCATGTAGGAGTTGATCGCTTCGGTCAGACGGCCGTGGATGGCCTCGTATTCGGTCAGATACCAGTCGGGGGAGATGCGTGACGGAGCGTAGGCCCGGACGGCCAGCGTATCGGAAACCGCGCGGAGCGTATCGGCGGCATCGGCGGCGTCACGGCGCGCAAGGAAGTCGTCGGTCAGCAGCCGCAGTTCGGTGGCCGCAAAGGCGAGCGAATCGAGGATGGAGCGGTCCACCGCCTCGTCCTGCGCTATGGAGAGCACCTGCTCGAGCCGTTCCATACTGCCCAGACAGAGCGAATCGTAGGAGCGGTCGCCGAAGACGGAGATACGGATCAGCGAGACGCTGTGATCGTGCGCCGCATCGAGCATCTCCTTGGCCCGGTCGATATTGCGCCGGCTCGCATCGAGTATCTCGCCCGAATCGCGGCTCAGCCGTCCCAGCTCAAAGAGGGAGATCATCCCCGAAAGAAAGAGCAGACAGACGATACTGAGAAAGCCCGTCGCTGTTCTTTTCCGAAGTCCAGTCATAAAAGCGTCCTGTTATCCGAATGACAAATATACGGATTTTAATCCAGAATGACCCCTTCCAGATCGTGGTTTTCGCGCATGGATTCCAACCGCACGCGGCAGAGGGTGTTGATCCGGCTGCGATCGTAGGGGGCGCACACCCTTCTGTAGTCGCCCGTGTAACCGAACATCAGACCGCCGCGCATCGTGCTTTCGAAGAGCACCTCGGCCTCGCTGCCCACGGCCCGGCCGCAGAAATCGGCATGCAGCCGCCCACAGAGCCGTTCGAGCTCCTCCACCCGGCGTGCGGCGACAGACGGAGACACTTTGTCGGGCAATCCGACGGCCGGCGTCCCGGGCCGCTCGGAGAAGGGGAAGATATGCAGGAATGCGGGGGCCAGCCGCTCCAGAAAGACACGGGTCGTACGGAAATCCTCCTCCGTCTCGCCCGGGAATCCCACGATGACGTCGATGCCGATGAAGGCCCCGGGCATCAACTGCCGCACGGCCGCAATCCGTTCGGCGAAGCGGGCCGTAGTATAGCGCCGGCGCATCAGGGCCAGAATACGGTCCGACCCGCTCTGGAGCGGCACATGGAAGTGGGGCTGGAACTTGGGCGACGCGGCGCAGAAATCGATGATCTCGTCCGTCAGCAGGTTCGGTTCGATGGAGGAGATGCGGTAACGGCGTATGCCCTCCACGGTGTCGAGCGCCCGCAGCAGGTCGATGAAGCGTTCGCCCGTCGTCCGCCCGAAATCGCCCGTATTGACTCCCGTAATGACTATCTCCTGCTGTCCGCCCGCGGCAATCTGCCGCGCTTCGGCCACCGCCTCTGCTATGGGCAGGTTGCGGCTGGCGCCGCGCGCATAGTGGATCGTGCAGTAGGAGCAGCAGTAGTCGCATCCGTCCTGCACCTTGAGGAAGGCACGCGTGCGGTCACCGCTCGAGAAGGCGGCGAAGAAGCGCGTGAGTTCCTCCGTCTCGCAACAGTATACCCGGGCGCGGCCCTTGCCCGCCAGAGCAGATACCCTGCTGTACAGATCGCCCTTGTCGTTGTTGCCCAACACGATGTCAACGCCGTCGATGGCGGCGATCTCTTCGGGCCGCAGCTGGGCATAGCATCCCGTCACGGCGATGATGGCCGTCGGATTGAGCCGATGCAGCCGTCGGATCAGATTGCGGCACTTCTTTTCGGCATGTTCGGTTACGGCACAGGTGTTCACCACGCAGACGTCGGCCGTCTCGGGCGACGCGACCCGCACGAATCCGCCCTGCTCGAAGGCCCGGGCAAGGGTCGAACTCTCCGAGAAATTGAGCTTGCAGCCCAAGGTGTGAAAACTCACTTTTCGTTCTCGCATGACCTTTACATTTTCGGGCGAAATTACGAAATCCGCAGGAAACGACGCGCTTTTCGCGGGAAAAACGTAAATTTGCAGGCCGACGCACTCGGTTTACCGTTCATGGAATTCTTCAACGATCTGGTCCGATACGGCTACCTCGGACACGCCTTCGCGGCCTGCATACTGTCCGGCGTAACGTGCGGAATCATCGGAACATACGTCGTGTGCCGCCGTATGGTTTTCCTGGCAGGAGGCATCACCCACGCATCGTTCGGAGGGTTGGGCATCGCCTTCTATCTGGGTGCCGACCCCATGCTCGGCGCCCTGCTGTTCGCGCTGCTGTCGGCCCTGGGCATCGAGCGGGCGGGGGAGCGGGGCCGCATCCGTGAGGACTCGGCCATCGGCATCGTCTGGTCGGTGGGCATGGCCGTGGGCGCTCTCTTCATGAGTCTCGCGCCCGGATACGTTTCGGGCGACCTGGCGGCCTATCTCTTCGGCAGTATCGTCGCCGTCACCGGACGCGATGTCACGGCGCTTATCCTGCTGACGGCCGTCGTGACTGTCGTCGCCGGCCTGTGGCTGCGGCCCATCGTCTACACCGCGTTCGATCGTGATTTCGCCCGCAGCCGCGGCGTACACACGCGTCTCGTATCCTATCTGATGGCTGCGCTCGTCGCGACGACAATCGTACTCTCCATCCGTATCATGGGCATCGTGCTGCTCATCTCGCTGCTGACCCTGCCGGCTACCATCGCCGGCATGCTGCACAACTCCTACCGCACGATGAGCGTCGCGGCACCGCTGCTCGCCGTCACCGGCAACGTCGCCGGGCTCGCGCTCAGCTACCGGTTCGACGTGCCTCCCGGAGCGGCCGTAATATTTGTTCTCGCACTGATGCTTATTGGGGCAAAACTGCTATCTTTGCGAAACGGAAAAGCGCCGGCACACCGATGAAGACCATCTACAAGCTCATCCTGAAGTCCTATCTGGGCCCCATGGTCCTGACCTTCTTCATCGTCATGTTCGTGCTGATGATGAACTTCCTGTGGCGCTACATCGACGAACTGGTCGGCAAGGGACTCAGCGCCGGCATCATCATCGAGCTGCTGGGTTACGCCATGACCAACATGATCCCCATGGGACTGCCGCTCTCGATGCTGCTTGCCGCCATCATGACCATGGGCAATCTGGGCGAGAACTACGAGTTGCTGGCCATGAAGTCGGCGGGCATGTCGCTGCCGCGCATCATCCGGCCGCTCATCGTGCTGGTCGGGCTCATCTCGATAGGCAGCTTCTTCATCGCCAACAACCTCGTTCCGGCCGCCAACAAGAAGCTCTACAGTACGCTCTACGACATACGCAAGCAGAACCAGGAGCTCGAATTCCGCGACGGGCTCTTCTTCAACGGTATCGAGAACATGAGCATCCGGGTGGATCATCAGGACCCCGAGACGAAACTGCTCACCAACGTGCTCATCTACGACAACTCGGCGGCCAGCGGCAACATGCGCACGACGCTCGCCGACTCGGGTTACATCCGTCTCTCGGACGACAAGCGTTACCTGCTTGTCACGCTCTACCACGGCGAGAACTACGAGCAGACCCGCAACAACCAGTGGTACAACAAGAGCGCCCTGCGCCGCGACCGGTTCGACCGGCAGGAACTCGCCCTCTCGATGTCGGGATTCGACATGCAGCGCTCCGATGCCGACAACTTTTCGAACAACAGCACGACCAAGAACATCGTAGAACTCGAACACGACATCGACTCGCTCGAACGAATTGCGCAACGGACCACGACCCGTTCGTACGAACCGCTGCTGCGCAACCGGATATTCGCCGAGGACCCGCTGCTGCTCTTCGACACGGTCGGAGTTGACCGCAGCCGTTTCCGCGAGGTATCGGCACTCGACTCGATAGCACCGCTCGGCGTGCGGCAGAAGGAACAGATATGGGACAAGGCCCGTTCGCTGTCGAAGGATTCGCGGTCGATGTTCAACTACGACGAGCAGAGCGCCAAGGAGGTGCTCAACCAGCTATACCGAAGCCAGATAGACTGGCACAGCAAGTGGTCGCTGCCTGTCTCGATTCTGCTTTTCTTCCTGATCGGGGCACCGCTCGGAGCCATCATCCGCAAGGGCGGACTGGGCATGCCGATCGTCATCTCGGTCATATTCTTTGTCATCTACTACATCATTACCACCACAGGCCAGAAACTGGTCAAGGAGGGGACGTGGGATGCCGTCTACGGCATGTGGCTCGCCACCTTCATTCTCACGCCCGTCGCAGCCTATCTGACCTACAAGGCGACGAACGACTCGTCGCTGCTCGACACAGACTGGTACATAGTAAAATACAAGATGTTCCGCGAGTGGCTCGACAACCGGATGAAGCCGCTGACCGAACGAATCAAAACCAAACACCATGACCGAAAAACTGCTCAATAGCGTCGAAGAGGCCATCGAGGATTTTCGCAACGGCCGCATCGTCATCGTCGTGGACGACGAGGACCGGGAGAACGAGGGCGACTTCATCGTAGCCGCCGAAAAGATCACCCCCGAAATCGTCAACTTCATGCTGCACGAAGGGCGCGGCGTATTGTGCGCCCCTCTCTCCGAGGAGCGATGCGCACAGCTCGAGCTCCAGATGATGGAGGAGAACAACACCTCGCTGCTGGGGACCCCCTTTACCGTGACGGTCGACCTGCTGGGCCACGACTGCACCACAGGAGTCTCGATCCATGACCGTGCGGCGACCATCCGCGCGCTGGCCGACCCGAACACGAAACCCTCCGACCTGGGACGTCCGGGGCACATCAACCCGCTGCGCGCCCGCCAGAAAGGCGTACTGCGCCGTCCCGGCCATACCGAAGCTGCCGTGGATCTCGCCCGCATGGCCGGACTGCAGCCCGCCGGAGCTCTGATCGAGATCATGAACGAAGACGGGACGATGGCCCGACTGCCGCAGCTGCTCGAGGTTGCCCGTAAACACGGTCTGAAGATTGTCTCCATTGCCGACATCATTGCCTATCGTCTGCGCGAAGAGTCGATCATCGAGCGGGGCGAGACGGCCGACATGCCGACCGAGTGGGGCCATTTCAGGATCACGGCCTACCGACAGAAGAGCAACGGACTGGAACACATCGCCCTCACCAAAGGCGAATGGAGCGAGGAGGATCCCGTGCTCGTTCGCGTACATTCGTCGTGCGCCACGGGCGACATCCTCGGATCATGCCGCTGCGACTGCGGGGCACAGCTTCACGAATCGATGCGCATGATCGAGAAGGAGGGGCGCGGAGCCATCGTCTATCTCAATCAGGAGGGGCGCGGCATCGGACTCTTCAACAAGATCGCGGCCTACAAGCTGCAGGAGGAGGGGCTCGATACGGTCGACGCCAACGTACAGCTCGGGTTCGGCGTGGATGAACGCGATTACGGAGTCGGAGCAAGCATCATCCGTGACCTGGGCATCAAGCACATGAGACTCATGACCAACAATCCGCTCAAGCGTGCGGGCATCGAGGGATACGGACTCTACATCGACGAAATCGTGCCGATCGTCGTCGCGCCCAACAAGTACAACCTCCGCTACCTCGAAACAAAGGAGACGCGCATGCACCACAATCTGGGACTCTGCAAACACAAGACAAAATGAAAATCACCCATATAGCCATCTGGACCGAACATCTCGACCAGATGCGTGACTTCTACTGCGACTACTTCGGCGGCCGCTGCGGAGAGAAATACGTCAACCCGGCCAAGCGGTTCGAATCCTACCGCATCCATTTCGACGGGGAGTGCGACCTCGAACTGATGCGTCGCTCGGACATCAACGGCGAAGTGGAGACCGAGCGGACCGGCCTGGCCCATTTCGCCGTCGCCTGCGCCGATCGCGACGCGGTATGTGCCCTCACCGAGCGGCTGCGTCTCGACGAATACCAGATCGTCGGCGAGCCGCGCACGACGGGCGACGGACTCTTCGAAAGCGTCGTAGCCGATCCCGACGGCAACCTGGTCGAAATCACCTGCTGAGAGGCATGGAGGCCAGACAGCTGCGTATCCTCTTCATGGGTACGCCCGAATTCGCCGTACCGTCGCTCCGCGCACTGGTCGACGGAGGATATCACGTAGTAGCGGTCGTAACGGCTCCGGACAAGCCCGCCGGCCGCGGACAGAAACTCCACGAAAGCGATGTCAAACGGGCAGCGCGCGAGTTGGGACTGCCTGTGTTGCAGCCCGAGAAGCTCCGCGACCCGGAATTTCTCGACACCTTGCGTGCGCTGCAGCCCGACCTGGGCATCGTCATCGCCTTCCGCATGTTGCCCGAGGCGGTATGGGCTCTGCCCCGGCTCGGGACCTTCAACCTGCATGCCTCGCTGCTGCCGCAGTATCGGGGGGCGGCTCCTATCAACTGGGCCATCATCAACGGCGAGCAGGAGACCGGTGTGACGACCTTTCTGCTCAACCACGAAATCGACAAGGGCGCCATCATAGGGCAGCGGCACATGCCCATTCGTCCCGACGACAACGCCGGAACACTCTACGACCGTCTGATGGCCGACGGAGCAGGGCTGGTAACCGAGACGGTCGACCGGCTCGCCGACGGCACCGTCGTCCCGATCGTACAGGAGGATGCCGACGAGCGGGGACTGCGCCCTGCACCGAAAATATTCCGTGACGACTGCCGCATCGACTGGAGGCTGCCCGGACAGCGTATCGTCGACTTCATCCGCGGACTGGCACCATATCCGGCGGCCTGGAGTCCGATGTACCGGCTGGGGTCGGAACAGGGGTCGGCCAAGATCTTCTCGGCCCGCTTCGAACCAGACGCCCCGCGTACGGCAGCCTGCGGCACGATCGAAAGCGACGGCCGCACCGAACTGCGCGTCGTCTGCGCCGACGGTCATGTCCGCATCGGCGAACTGCAACTTGCCGGCAAACGGCGAATGCCCGTACACGAGCTGCTGCTCGGCTTGCGTGATATCTGCGATTGGTCAATGACGGCAGAAACCGCGATGCGCAAAGAATGAAAGGTCCCGTTCCGGCGGAAACGGCGGATCATGAGACCCGTCCCCCGGAAGGGATGCGCAACCGGGAATAAATATAATCCCGGAGCACGAAAGAGGGTAGGTCCTGTCCCCTTAATATCCGGAACCCATTAAAAGAGGAGAGGAGATCGCCTATACGGCGACCTCCTCTCCTCTTTTAAGCGATTCTCCGTAATATGTTCCGGAAGGGAATTCAATACATTTACGGAATCGGAACGTAATTAGCGGATCTTCTTGATGATCTCGCCACCGTGCTTGATGGCCTCCTCGTTCTGGGGAAGCATCTTCCAGGCACGCTCCGGCAGCGACTTCTTCAGACCGACCATCACGTTCTCCATCTCGACTACGGGACGCACCTTCAGGTATCCGCCCAGGATCATCGTGTTGAAGAGCTTGGCCTGACCCATGCGGGCGCACTCCGCCGTCGCGTCGATCGTGTAGATAGAAATGTCCGTACGGGTCGGATGGTGCGTAATGCCATTCGTATCGTAGATCAGCACGCCACCGGGCTTCACCATCGGCTCGAACTTCTCCATCGACTGCTGGTTCAGGATGATGGCCGTGTCGAATTCGTGGGCGATGGGCGACGAGATTCTCTTGTCGGAGAGAATGACCGTCACGTTGGCCGTACCGCCACGCATCTCGGGACCGTAGGAGGGCATCCAAGTAACCTCGTAATCCTGCATCACGCCCGAATAGGCGAGGATCTTACCCATCGAAAGGACACCCTGTCCTCCGAATCCTGCGATAATCAAAGTCTCTTTCATATCTGTCCGTCCTCCTTATTTTACATCCTTAATATCGCCCAGCGGATAGAAGGGCAGCATGTTCTCGGCGAGCCACTTGTTCGAAGCGACGGGCGAGAGTTTCCAACCGCTGTTGCAGGTCGATACGATCTCAACCAGCGAGAAGCCCTTGCCGTCCATCGCGTTCTGGAAGGCCTTGCGGATTGCGCTCTTCGCCTTGCGAACGTTGGCGGGCGTATGCACGCTCTGACGCGTGATATAGGTCGCACCGTCGAGGTGGGCCATCATCTCGGCAATCTTGTAGGGATAACCGTTCAGACGGGGATCACGACCATAGGGCGTCGTTGCCGTCTTCATGCCCAGCAGGGTGGTAGGGGCCATCTGACCGCCAGTCATACCGTAGATGGCGTTGTTGATGTAGATCGCCACCACGTTCTCGCCACGGGCCGCCGCATGAATCGACTCGGCCGTACCGATGGCCGACAGGTCACCGTCACCCTGGTAAGTGAAGACCATATTCTCGGGGTGAAGACGCTTCACCGCCGTAGCCACTGCCAGCGCACGGCCGTGCGCCGCCTCGATCCAGTCGATATCGATATAGTTGTATGCGAATACCGAGCAGCCTACGGGCGAAATGCCTACGGTCTTGTCGGCCAGCCCCATCTCGTCGATCACTTCGGCCACCAGCTTGTGCACCGTACCGTGACTACAGCCGGGGCAGTAGTGCATGACGTTGTCGAGTATGAGCTTCGGCTTCGCGTAAACCAGATTCTCGTTTTTGATTTCAACCTCTGCCATAGTCCATTACTTGTTAATCAGTTTTTCTTTCAGTGCCTTCAGTACCTCGTCCGGAGCGAAGAGCATACCGCCCTGACGGCCGTAGTGCTCCACGGGAGCCTTGCCGTTCACGGCCAGACGTACGTCCTCGACCATCTGACCGGCATTCAGCTCGGCCGACAGGAAGCCCTTGACGCCGCGCTGGGCCAGAGCCGCGATCTCCTTCGTGGGGAAGGGATAGAGGGTGATGGGGCGGAGCAGACCGACCTTCAGACCCTCGGCACGTGCCATCTCTACCGTAGCGGAGCAGATACGGGCCGACGAACCGAAGGCTACGATTACGTAGTCAGCATCGTCGCAGTCTATGGCTTCGTAGCGTACCTCGTTCTCCTCAAGAGCCTTGTACTTGGCCTGGAGACGCAGGTTGATCTGCTCCATCACCTCCGACTTCAGCTCGAGCGACGTTACGACGTTGCGCTCGCGGTCGGCCGGCTTGCCGTAGGCAGCCCACGACTTGCACTCGGCGGCGATCTCCTCGTTCGAGCGACGCGGACGCTGCGGCGAGAGCACCACCTTCTCCATCATCTGACCGATGGCACCGTCAGCCAGAATCATAGCCGGGTTGCGGTACTTGAAGGCGAGCTCGAAGCCCAGTTCCACGAAGTCGTTCATCTCCTGCACCGAATTGGGCGCCAGTACGATCAGATGATAGTCACCGTGACCGCCGCCCTTGCAGGCCTGGAAGTAGTCGCCCTGCGAAGGCTGAATCGTACCCAAACCCGGGCCGCCGCGCTGGCAGTTCACCACCAGACAGGGGAGCTCGGCACCGGCCATATAGCTCAGGCCCTCGGCCATCAGGCTGATACCGGGGCTCGACGACGAGGTCATCACCCGCTTGCCGGTCGACGCACCGCCGTAGACCATGTTGATGGACGAAATCTCGGATTCGGCCTGCAGCACCACCATGCCCGTCGTCTCCCAGGGCTTGAGCTCCATGAGCGTCTCCATCACCTCGGACTGCGGCGTGATGGGGTAGCCGAAATATCCGTCGCAACCGTAGCGAATCGCCGCATGGGCGATCACTTCGTTGCCCTTCATAAGTTTTACCTCTTTTTCTGCCATAGCTTATTCAAATTTTTGACGATAAACCGTGATGCAGCTGTCGGGACAAATAACTGCGCACGATGCACAGCCCGTGCAGGCGTCGGGATTAGCCATCTGAGCGGGAGTGTACCCTTTGCTGTTTACCTCCACCGACAAGGCGAGCACGTCGCACGGACACGAAGCCACACAGACCCCGCATCCCTTGCAACGCTCCTTATCGACAATGATTGTTCCTTTAATCTTTGCCATATGCCGTTTGTGTTGTAAGTTGCATACAAATATACGTAAAATCGGTCGTATCACCCTCCATTCGGTTGCAAAAAAACACACGCCGTTCCGGAAGGTCGCCCGATGAAAGAAGGCCGCGGGTCGGAACGAGCCCGACCCGGGTCTTCTGCCGGAGCTACTCCTCGAACGAGTGGATCACGACACCCGAACGGAGTTTGGGCTCGAACCAGGTCGTCTTCGGAGGCATGATGTTGCCCGTATCGGCGATGTTGATGAGCTGCTGCATCGAGACGGGGTAGAGCGCGAAGGCCACCTTCATCTCGCCGCTGTCCACACGACGCTTGAGCTCTTCCAGACCGCGGATACCGCCCACGAAGTCGATTCGCTTCGAAGTGCGCAGATCCTTGATGTCGAGAATCTTGTCGAGCACGAGATTCGAGAGCACCGTTACGTCGAGCACGCCGATCGGGTCGCTGTCATCATAGGTGCCCTTCTTGGCCGTAAGGCTGTACCACTCGCCGTCGAGATACATCGAGAAGTTGTGCAGACCCGACGGATGGTAGGTCTCCTTGCCCTTGGGCTCCACGTCGAAATTCTCCTTCAGCTTCTCGACCAGCTGTGCGGGAGTCAGGCCGTTCAGATCCTTTACCACACGGTTGTAGTCGATGATACGGAGCTGGTTGGCAGGGAAGGTCACAGCCAGGAAGTAGCAGTACTCCTCGTTGCCCGTATGGTTCGGATTCTTCTTCATGCACTCCTCGCCGACGCGCGCGGCAGCAGCCGTACGGTGATGGCCGTCTGCGACATAAAGTGCCGGGATGCCGGCGAAGATCTCCGTGATGCGGTCGTTCGTCTTCTTGTCGTCGATCACCCAGAAGTGGTGCCCGAAGCCGTCCTCGGCCGTGAAGTCGTACTCGGCGGGGTGGTTCTTCACCCAGTCGGCCACGATCCGGTCGATCTCGGCATTGTCGGGATAGGCGAAGAATACCGGCTCGATGTTGGCCTTCTGATTACGCACGTGGATCATGCGGTCTTCCTCCTTGTCCGGACGGGTCAGTTCGTGCTTCTTGATGGCGCCCGAAAGATAGTCCTCGAAGTGGCAGCACATGGCCAGACCGTACTGCGTACGGCCGTTCATCGTCTGCGCGTAGATGTAGTAGTACTCCTCGGGATCCTGCTTGAGCCAGCCGTTGGCGCGCCACTTCTTGAAGTTCTCCATCGCCTTGACGTATACCTCGGGGGCATGCTCGTCGGCAATGGGGTCGAAGTCGATCTCCGGCTTGATGATGTGCAAGAGCGAACGCTCCGTGGCCTCGGCCTTCGCCTCGACGGAGTTCAGCACGTCGTAGGGACGCGAAGCCACCTCGGCGGCATACTCCTTCGGAGGACGGATACCGCGGAACGGTTTGATTCTTACCATGGTTTCTATCGGTTTCTGTTTTCTACTTGTTCACCTGGAAGCGCGTATTGCCGTTCTTGAAGAAATCGACAATCTGGTTTGCGGCAGCCAGTCCGGCATTAATGTTGGCCTCGGCGGTCTCGGCTCCCATCTTCTTGGGCGTAGCGAAGAAACGCTTGCCGAACTTCTCGGCCATCTCGGCGGCAGCCTCGGGAGCGATGTCGGTGATGTACTTCAGATCCTCGCGCTCGGTCATGGCGGCGATGATGCCGGCCTCGTCGATCACCTCCTTGCGGGCGGTGTTCACGAGCGTGGCGCCCTTGGGCATCGACTTCATCAGCTTCTCACCGATCGACTTCTTGGTCTGCTCCGTTGCGGGGATATGCAGCGAGAGGAAGTCTGACTGAGCGTAGAGCTCCTCGATCGAGTCCACCTTGCGTACGCCGTCGGCCTCGAATACCTTGGCATCGGTGATGAAGGGGTCGAAGGCGATTACCTCCATGCCGAGAGCCTTGCCCTTGCGGCCCACGAGCTTGCCCACATTGCCGTAGGCGTGGATGCCCAGCGTCTTGCCCTTCAGCTCCGTACCGGTACCCGGCGTGAGCTGGTTGCGCGACATGTAGATCATCATGCAGAGCGCCAGCTCGGCCACGGCGTTCGAATTCTGACCCGGGGTGTTCATCACCACGATCTTGCGCGCCGTCGCGGCCGCAAGGTCCACGTTGTCGTAGCCGGCACCGGCACGAACCACGATCTTGAGGTTCTTGGCCGCGTCGATTACCTCGGCCGTCACCTTGTCGCTGCGGATGATGAGCGCGTCGGCGTCGGCCACGGCCTCGAGCAGCTGCGCCTTGTCGGTGTACTTCTCCAGCAGAGCCACTTCATATCCGGCCGATGCGATGATCTCCTTGATTCCGTCCACCGCCTTCTTGGCGAAGGGCTTTTCGGTTGCAATCAGTACTTTCATGGGTATCTGTTCCATTAAGGTGTAAAAATCAAGATCCGATGCCGCACGTTTCCGCGGTGTATAGGTGAAAAAGTGCGCCATCGGATCCGGATCGTTTAATTATTTATGCATCTTTTCGAACTCCTGCATGCAGGCCACGAGAGCGTCTACGCTCTCCTGCGGGCAGGCATTGTAGATCGAAGCGCGGAAGCCGCCCACCGAACGGTGACCCTTGATGCCGACCATGCCCCTCTCCTTGGCGAAGTTCATGAACTCGCTCTCGAGCGCCTCGTGGCCCGGAGCCATCACGAAGCAGACGTTCATGATCGAACGGTCCTCCTTGACGGCGGTGCCTACGAACATCGAGTTGCGGTCGATCTCGTTGTAGAGCGTCTCGGCCTTCTTCTTGTTGCGCTTGTACATCTCCTCGACGCCACCGACCGACTTCACCCACTTCAGGGTCTCGTGCATCACGAAGATGGGGAGTACGGGAGGCGTATTGAACATCGAGTGGTTGCGGGCCTCGTCGGGGTAGTGCGTAGCGTAGTTGACCATCGTCTGCAGCGGACGCTCCGAGCTGCCCATCAGATCCTTGCGGATGATGACGAACGTTACGCCGGCAGGACCCACGTTTTTCTGGGCGCCGCCGTAGATCATGCCGTACTTCTTCACGTCCACCGGACGGCTCATGATATCCGACGACATGTCGGCGACGAGCGTTACAGGCGAATCGATATCCTCGTGAATCTCCGTACCGTAGATGGTGTTGTTGGTCGTGATGTGGAAGTAGTCCGCATCGGTCGGAATCGTGTAGTTCTTCGGAATGTAGGTGTAGTTCTTGTCTTCCGACGAAGCCACCACCTCTACCTCGCCGTAGAACTTGGCCTCCTTGATGGCCTTCTTGGCCCATACGCCCGTCTGGAGATATGCGGCCTTCTTCTTGAGCAGGTTGGCCGGCACCTCGAAGAACTGGGTCGATGCGCCGCCGCCGAGGAAGATGACCGCGTAGTTGTCGGGAATGTTCAGCAGGTCGCGCCACAGCTGCTCGGTCTCAGCCATGATACGCTCCCAGCCCGGCGTACGGTGCGAAATCTCCAGCAGGCCGATACCCGTATTGTCAAAATCGCGGATGGCTGCAATAGCCGACTCGATGGCCTCCTGAGGCAGGACGCAGGGTCCCGCATTGAAATTGTGTTTTTTCATAACAGTTTTTTATTAGTTTTGGAGTTTCGGTTGCGAACTGTTAGTTTCAACAATACAAATATACATATTTATCCGCAATATACCAACGAACCGGTGTTTTTTTTCGTCCACATGCGCAAGCGCGGGACCGGCGCCCAGAAAAAAAGTGGGGAAGGGCGGCGTCCGCAATTTAGTCGGGGCATTTTTTCGACGTCCGGATTAAAATGATTATTTTTGCCGGAACCTAATCACCACCCGACGATGATCAAATCCATGACGGGCTTCGGCAAGGGCGAAGCCTCTGTCCGCAATAGAAAGTTCACGGTCGAGATCCGTTCGCTCAACTCCAAGCAGCTCGACCTCTCCGTCCGTATTCCTGCCGCCTATCGGCGCGCCGAATACGATCTGCGCAATCTTGTCTCCCGCCGGCTCGGCCGCGGCAAGGCGGAGCTCTCCGTAACGGTCGAACAGACGGGCTCCGAGAACCGAACCTATATAAATAAGGAGGCATTTGCCGCCTGCTATGCCCAGTACGCCGAGGCCTGCGCCGCCATTCCCGGACTCGCCGACTCCGAATCGGTACGCGGGGCAATCGTGCAGTCGGTACTGCGACAGCCCGAGGTCGTGGCCGCCGGCGAAGAGGGGGCCTCGGACGAGGAGTTCGCCGCCCTGACCGAGGCGGCAGCCGAGGCGCTCGACCAGCTCGACCGTTTCCGTCAGCAGGAGGGGGCGACTCTGATTGCCGACCTGCTGAAGCGCGTGGATCTTATCGAACAGCTCAAAAATGAGGTGGAGCCCTATGAAAAGGCCCGCACCGAGACCATCCGCGCACGTATTCTCGACCAGCTCTCCAAGCTCCCGGTCGAGGCAGACATGAACCGTCTGGAACAGGAGATGATCTTCTATCTCGAGAAGCTCGACATCACCGAGGAGAAGGTCCGGCTCACGAACCACTGCCGCTATTTCCGCGAAGTGGCCGCCGGCGAAGAGGGGGTGGGGCGCAAGCTGGGCTTCATCGCCCAGGAGATGGGCCGCGAAATCAATACGCTCGGTTCGAAGGCGAACGATTCGCAGATGCAGATTCTCGTGGTACGCATGAAGGACGAGCTGGAGAAGATCAAGGAACAGGTACTCAACATTCTCTGACCGTGGGACAGGTCATCATCTTTTCCGCCCCGAGCGGTTCGGGCAAGACGACGGTCGTCCGCCGGCTGCTCGCCCGTTATCCGCAATTCGAGTTCTCCGTCTCGGCCACAAGCCGTGCTCCGCGCGGCACCGAACAAGACGGCACGGACTACTATTTCCTCTCGGCCGACGAATTCGCCCGTCGTGCCGACCGGGGCGATTTCATCGAATGGGAAGAGGTCTATCCGGGTTGCCGCTACGGTACGCTGCGCAGCGAAGTGGAACGTATCTGGCAGAAGGGCAACATCATAATCTTCGATGTGGATGTGGTCGGAGGCCTGAACCTCAAGCGCATTTTCGGCGACGACGCCCTCTGCATATTCATCATGCCCCCGTCTCTCGAAGAGTTGCGCCGGCGTCTGGAGACGCGCGGCACCGACTCGCCCGAGGCAATCGTCCGCCGGCTGGCGAAGGCCGAAACCGAAATAGCCCGTGCCGCCGAATTCGACCGGGTCGTCGTAAACGACGACCTGGAGACGGCCGTGGCGGAAACGATCCGAATCATCGACTCCTTTATCCGGCAAAACCCGCAATGAAAAACATACTGCTCTATTTCGGTTCCTTCAATCCCGTGCACAAGGGGCACATCGCCTTGGCGGAGCATGCGGTAGAGAAGGGGCTGTGCGACGAGGTCGCTCTGATCGTATCGCCGCAGAATCCGCTGAAGCCATCCGAAGAGCTGGCTCCCGATCTCGACCGCTTCGAGATGGTCGAGCTGGCCTGCGCCGCCTCGCGTTATCCCGACCGCATCCGAGCCTCGGCCGTAGAGTTCCTGCTCGAACGGCCCTCCTATACGATCCGGACGCTCCGTTATCTCGAGGAGCTGCACGGCACCGACATGCGGTTCTCCCTGCTGATGGGAGCCGACCTGGTGGAACAGCTCGACCGGTGGATGGAATACGAAGAGATTCTGAAGCATTATACCATATATGTATATCCGCGCAGCGGCCACACCGTCGGACGCTTCGCCGACAAGGTCGTCCTGCTGGCGGATGCACCGCTCCGCGACCTCTCCTCGACCGCCGTACGCAAAGCGGCCGAACGGGGCGAGGCGCTCGCGCCGATGGTAGGCCCCGAGGTGGAGGCCTACATCCGCCGGAAGGGGCTGTGGAATCCCGACGCGCGGCTCGAACAGCTCGACACGCTCGTCGGACAGGGCGAGGCGACGGCCGCCGTTTACGTCGAACGTGGCAAGCTCCACTACAAACGGGCCGACTGGGGACGCGCTCTCAACGACTTCAACGCCGCCCTGCGTCTCGACGGCTCGTGCGGCGAGGCGCGCGAACTGGCCGACATGGTAAGCGAGATTCTCGCCTTTCGGTACAAGGACTACTACAACCCCTGATATGAAACGTCTGAACATAGCTCTCCTCACGGGCGGCGATTCGTCCGAACGGGAGATAGCCATCCAGAGCGCCGGGCAGATTGCCGCGGCGCTCGACACTGAAAAATACGACGTTACGATCGTGGATCTGCACGGTCGCGACTGGCATCACACCTCGCCCGACGGGCGCGTGTGGCAGGTGGATAAGAACGACTTCTCCATCACGATAGAGGGACGGAAGAGATGCTTCGACTACGCCCTCATCATCATCCACGGCACACCGGGTGAAAACGGGCGGCTGCAGGGCTATCTCGACATGATGGGCGTGCCCTATTCGTCGTGTTCGATGACCTCGTCGGTGCTCACCTTCGACAAGGTTACCACCAAGCGCACGGTAGCGGGGCGGGGCATACGGCTCGCCCGCGACCTCTTCGTACAGCGGGGCGACCGCATCGATACCGAAGCCGTCATCCGCGAGCTGGGGCTGCCGCTCTTCGTCAAGCCCAATGCCAGCGGGTCGTCGTTCGGCGTAACGAAGGTGAAAAGCCCCGACGAATTGCTTCCTGCCGTCGAACGGGCCTTTGCCGAGAGCGACGGAGTGCTGATCGAAGAGTTCATCCCCGGCCGCGAAATGGCCTGCGGCATGCTGGTCGCCAGCGGCCGCGAATACCTGTTTCCGATTACGGAGATAGTCCCCGGAAAGGAGTTTTTCGACTACGAGGCGAAATATACCGCCGGGGCTTCGGAGGAGCTCACTCCGGCAGACATAACCCCCGAGGTACAGGCCGAGCTGAACCGCATGACGCGCGAGGCCTACCGCGCCTGCCGCTGCTCGGGGGTAGTGCGCGTGGATTTCATCGTCCCGCCGACGGGAAGTCCCTGCATGATCGAAATCAACTCCATCCCGGGCATGAGCGCCGGAAGCATCGTCCCCAAGCAGGCCCGCTGCATGGGGATGTCGCTCGGCGAGCTCTATGACCTCATCATTGCCGACACCTGCCGCAAATGATCGAAATCGACGACAAGATCGTATCGGCCGACCTGCTGCGCGAGTGTTTCGCCTGCGATCTCGAGACATGCCGCGGCATCTGCTGCGTCGAGGGCAATTCGGGCGCCCCACTCGAGGCGGAGGAGCTCGGCGAACTGGAGACTGAGTATCCGAACTACCGCTCCTACATGACTCCCGAAGGGATCGCCGCGGTCGAAGAGCAGGGGTTCGCCGTGCTCGACGAGGAGGGCGACCTCACCACGCCGCTGATCGGCGGAGCGGAATGCGCCTACGCATGCTCCGAGGGTGGTATCACCTTCTGCGCTATCGAAAAGGCGTGGCGCGACGGCCGTACGCCGTTCCGCAAGCCCGTCTCATGCCATCTCTATCCCATCCGGCTCATCCGGTTCTCGAACGGCAGCATCGGGCTGAACTACCACCGCTGGGAGGTATGCGCACCGGCCCGAGCCTGCGGCCGCCGATTGGGAATCCCCGTCTACCGCTCGCTCCGCGAGGCGATTGTCCGCCGCTTCGGAGAGGAGTTCTACCATGCGCTCGAAGCGGCCGAACAACATCTGAAAGAGTCATGAGAAGAAACATACTGAAAATATGCCTGTTCCTTTCGGTCACGCTGCCGTCGACGGTCCGGGGCGATGTCCCGCACGACATCCGTGACACGACCTCGGTTCCGACCCCGGCCGCCACTTTGCGGGCCGACTCCATCGCCGCACTGAACGAACGGCTGAAACGCAAGTACATCGAATCGACCTTCGACACGGCCGGACTGACCGTCATCGACACGCTCGACACGGAGAACGATGCAGTCCGCGTGGTCCTCTTCGGCAACAACAAGTGGAAATACATCCGCAACCGCGAGGTCGCACGCGACAGCACGCTCTACGAACGCTGCTGGAGCAACACGACGCTCTTCCCCTACCAGCAGGCGGACCTGGCGCAGATGCCCTTCTCGGTAGTCATCGAACTCGTCGACTCGACCCAGGGCTACCACTGTCCCTACACCGGTACACCCAATCCGCGCGGACGTTTCGGATTGCGCCGCGGACGCCCCCACCAGGGCATCGACCTTCCGCTCCGCACGGGCGACTCGATCTACGCGACCTTCAGCGGCCGCGTGCGCATCTCGCAATACAACGGCGGCGGGTACGGCAACCTGATTGTCATACGCCATGACAACGGTCTGGAGACCTACTACGGGCACCTGTCCGAGAGGCTCGTCGAAGCGAACCAGTGGGTCGAGGCGGGCGATGTCATCGGTCTGGGCGGTTCGACGGGCCGCAGCACAGGTCCGCATCTGCACTTCGAGACCCGATACTACGGCCAGGCGTTCGACCCCGAACGGCTCATCGATTTCGAGCGCGGACTGCTCTGCCGCGAGACCTTCCTGTTGAAGAAGTCGTTCCTGAACATCTATTCGAAGGCGGGACAGAATTTCGAAGACGAATTCATCAACGAGGAGGAGGACCGTCGCGAGGCGGCCGAGCTGGCCGCGCGCCGCTATCACAGGATCCGCCCGGGCGACACGCTGAGCCATCTCGCCGTGAAATACCACACGACCGTCCGCAGCATCTGTGCCCTGAACGGCATCAAATCGACCACGATTCTCCGCCCGGGCCGTACGCTCCGCGTGCGATAGCTCCGACTGTCCGCGGGAGTCGCGGAAAGGAGAGACGACGAAGGGAGGGATTTTTGTCCCTCCCTTCGTTTTCGTTCTGATGGAGCACCGGGACGACAGGGCGTCATCGGTCCGCATAGTCGCGTGCGCCGAAGATGAGCGAGCCGACCCGCACCATCGTCGAACCGCACGCCACGGCGAGCCGGTAGTCGTGAGACATACCCATCGACAGCACGTCGAACCGCTCGTCGAAAAGGGGACGCAGCTGCCCGAAGCAGCCGCGCAGCCGCTCGAAATCGGCCCGCACGCGCGCCTCGTCCTCCGTATTGGTCGCAATGCCCATCACGCCGCGCACCACCACGTCGGGCAGCTGACGGAAAGCCCCGGAGCGGACGCACTCGAGCAGCTCGTCGAAGTCCCAGCCCGACTTGGTCTGCTCGGCGGCCACGTGTATCTCGAGCAGCACGTCGATACGGCGGCCGCATTTGGCCGCCTCCTTCTGAATCGCTTCGGCCAGACGGAGGCTGTCCACCGACTCGATCATCGCCACGAACGGAGCGATATACTTCACCTTGTTAGTCTGCAGGTGGCCGATCATGTGCCACTCTATATCCCGGGGCAACGCCTCGTACTTGGCCTTCAACTCCTGCGGACGGCTCTCGCCGAAGATACGCTGACCCGCATCGTAGGCTTCGCGGATCAGTTCGACCGGATGGGTCTTCGATACAGCCACGAGCGTCACCCCTTCGGGCAGGGTGCCGCGCACCTCGGACAACGAACGGATTACGGACATACTTTTTCGGATTCTTTTCGGAGTGTAAAATTAGGCAATTTTATTATCTTTGCAAAGATTGAATCCTGTTCCGATATGAAAATACTCCACCGCACGCTGCTGCTCCTCAGCGGGCTGCTCGCCGCACCGGCGGCCGATGCCTGCACCAGTTTCATCGTCACGCGCGGCGCCTCGGCCGACGGCTCGGTCCTGGTCACCTACGCCGCCGATTCGCACGCGCTCTACGGCGCACTCTACCATACCCCGGCCGGACGCTGGAAGGAGGGGGCCATGCTCGCCCTGCGCGAATGGGATACGGGAAGGCCGCTCGGCGCCATACCGCAGGTTCCCGTCACGTACGGCACGCTGGGCAACATGAACGAACATTCGCTCATCATCGCCGAATCGACCTACGGCGGGCGCGAAGAGCTTGTCGACCCGACGGGCGGCATCGACTACGGCTCGCTCATCTACGTCACGCTCCAGCGTGCCCGCACGGCCCGTGAAGCCATCCGCACCATCGCCGAGCTGGCCGACACCTACGGCTACGCCTCGAGCGGCGAATCATTCTCGATCGCCGACCGCAACGAGGCGTGGATCATGGAGCTCATCGGTAAAGGCTACGAAGACGACGGTACGGGGCGCAATGCCCGTCGCGGCATCGTATGGGTAGCCCGCCGGATTCCGGACGGATACGTCTCGGGCCATGCCAACCAGGCCCGCATCACGACCTTTCCGCTCGACGATCCGGAGAACTGCCTCTACTCGCCCGACGTGATTTCGTTTGCCCGGCAGATGGGTTACTTCGAGGGTGCGGACGAGGATTTCAGCTTCTGCGACGCCTATGCACCGCTCTCGTTCGGAGGCATGCGCGGCTGCGACGCCCGCGTATGGGCATTCTTCCGCACGGTGGCCGACGACATGGACCGCTACACCGATTATGCGATGGGACTCAATCCCGAGAACCGGCTTCCGCTCTGGGTGAAGCCCCGCACGAAGGTGGAGACGAAACAACTCTTCGACTGTATGCGCGACCACTTCGAGGGAACCCCCATGGACATGCGCCGGGATCTCGGCGCAGGCGGACACGGCTCGCCGTACCGCTGGCGCCCGATGACCTTCACGGTCGACGGCACGGAGTATACCAACGAACGGGCCACCGCAACGCAGCAGACAGGCTTCTGGTTCGTGGCCCAGGCCCGCCCCCAGCTGCCCGACGACATGGGCATCCTCTGGTTCGGCGTGGACGACGCCGCCACCTCGTGCCTCACGCCGCTCTACTGTTCGGCGACCGAGGTTCCCGAATGTTTCGACGAAACGAACGGTTCGATGCTCGAATACTCGTCCACCTCGGCCTTCTGGCTCTTCAACCGCGTGGCCCAGTTCGCCTATCTGATCTACGACCGCGTGGAGCCCGTCGTGCGGGCCGCGGCCGACGAATGGGAAGAGGCCCAGCTCGACGCCCTCCACCGCACCGATGCCGAAGCACTCGGAATGAAGCCCCGCAAACGGGCGAAATACCTTACGCGACGCTCGGTCGAGCGGGCCGGAGAACTCTTCGACCGCTGGTCCGAGCTCGACAGGTATCTGCTCGTGAAATTCATGGACGGGAACGTGAAGAGCGAATCGGAGGGACGATTCGTCGACAACGGCTACGGTCCCATTCCCGACCGAATCGAGCAGCCCGGCTACAACGAAAAGTGGAAGAGGGCCGTAGCGGCCGATCACGGCGACGTGCTGCGCGTACTCGAATAATCATCGACCAACCAATACCATAGCCATGAAATACGACATCATTGTCATCGGAAGCGGTCCGGGCGGATACGTAGCCGCCATCCGCGCCTCTCAGTTGGGCCGGAAGACCGCCATCGTCGAGCGGGCCGAAGCGGGAGGCGTATGTCTCAACTGGGGTTGCATCCCGACCAAGGCACTGCTCAAGAGCGCACAGGTATACTCCTACTGCCGGAATGCGGCCCACTACGGACTCGACCTCGAAGGCGAGGTGCGTCCCGATCTCGCGAAAATCGTAGCCCGCTCGCGCGGTGTGGCCGACACGATGTCCAAGGGCGTAGCCTTCCTGCTGAAGAAAAACAACATAGACCTCATACAGGGAACAGGCGTATTGCGCGGCGAAGGGCGCGTGGAGGTCGGCGGAGAGCTCTACGAAGCCGACCATATCATCCTCGCCACGGGAGCGCGTCCGCGCGAGATGCCCTTCATGCCCATCGACGGACGGCACGTGATCTCCTCGCGCGAAGCGCTGACGCTCGACCGGCTGCCCGAGACGATGATCGTCGTCGGCTCGGGAGCCATCGGAAGCGAGTTCGCATCGCTCTACGCCACGCTCGGCACGAAGGTGACCCTCGTGGAGTACATGCCGCAGCTGATGCCGCTCGAGGACGAGGAGGTATCGAAGGCCATGGAACGCGCCTTCCGCAAGATGCGCGCTACGGTGCTTACCTCGACCACCGTAAAGGCCGTGCGCGTGAACGGTGACGGAAGGTGCGAGGTGGAGATCGAAGGCAGGAAGGGCAGCGAATGCCTCACGGCCGACGTCGTTCTCTCGGCCGTCGGCATCAAGTCGAACATCGAGGGAATCGGTCTCGAGGAGTTGGGCATCCGCGTCGAGCGCGACAAGGTGGTGGTGGACGAATACTACCGCACCGGCGTGCCGGGTGTCTACGCCATTGGCGACATCGTGGGCGGACCGGCTCTGGCACACGTCGCATCGGCCGAGGCGATCTGCTGCGTGGAGGCCATCTGCGGGCTGAATCCCGCACCGGTGGACTATTCGACCATCCCCTCGTGCGTCTTCACCACCCCCGAAGTCGCCTCGGTCGGTCTGACCGAGCAGGAGGTGAAACGACAGGGTATCGACTACAGGGTGGGGCGCTTCCCCTTCACCGCCTCGGGCAAGGCGACGGCCGCTGGCGACCGCGACGGCTTCGTGAAACTGCTCTTCGATGCGGACGAACGGCTGCTGGGCGCTCACCTGGTAGGGGCCAACGTCACCGAGATGATCGCCGAACCGACGCTCGCCAAAGCGCTGGGTGCCACGGCGCACCGCATTGCCCGCACGGTTCATGCCCATCCGACGATGAACGAGGCGATGATGGAGGCCTCGGAGGCCGCTCTCGGTGCCGCCATCCATCTCTGACCCGTCCGGACCGAGCGGATCCAAATCGGGCGGGACGAGAGACCGGTCTCTCGTCCCGCCCGATTTCCCTATTTTGTCTTTCGGCAACGTATGAAAATCAGATAGCCGGCAATGCCCGGCCAGCTGAGAAAGAGCAGTACAAAGGCCTGGAGCGAACGCCGCCACAGCGTCGCATCGCGCCGCCGCACGACCAGATCATAGGCGCAACCCGTCGCGCACAATACACCGATCCAATAGACAATCTCCGCCCACAGCATGGCTATAGATTTATCACGGCTCCGCCGCACGCTCCCGCCCGGACAGGAAGCCTTGCACGAAGTCCTTATGCATCGTCTCCGCCGAGGCGCATGCGCCGCACGAAGAGTTCGGAAGGGTAGCGCACATCGCTCAGATAGAGGCCTTGAGCAGGGGCCCCGCCACTCGAACGCGACAAATCGCGGCTCCGGACGATTTCGTCGAACTGCGCCGGCGTATAACGGCCACGACCCACATCGACCAGGGTTCCCACGACGGCACGCACCATATTGCGCAGAAAACGGTCGGCCCGGATCGTGAAGCGCAACATCCCGTCGGGCAACAGCTCCCATTCCGCCTTCATAACGCGACAACGGTCGTTTTTATTGTTGGAATGGAGTTTGGCGAACGAGGTGAACTCCTCCGTATCGAGCAGCACGGCGGCAGCTTCGTTCATACGTTCCATGTCGAGCGGTACGGAAAACTGCCATGCGGCATGACGGGTGAACGGATTCTTGCGCGGTTCGATGAAGTATCGGTACTCACGTTCGCGAGCGCTGAAGCGGGCATGGGCTTCATCCGCCACGGGCGTTATCGAGCCGAGCGCGATGTCGGCCGGAAGCAGCGCATTGGCCTTGCGAAGAAGACGATCCGGATCGAACTGAACTTCAAGCACATCGAAATGGGCCACATAATAGAGCGCATGTACGCCCGTATCGGTACGTCCGGCGCCCGTCACGGCTATCGGCTGCCGCAGCAGGGTCGAAAGGGCACGCTCCAGCGTCTGCTGCACGGATGGCTGTTCGGGCTGCCGCTGCCAGCCGCAATAGGCACTCCCGTCGTAACTCAGCTCCAGGAAATAACGCATCGCATCGTTCGTTTGTGCGGCATCGGCCGCCTCGTCCGGACAAAGGTACGAAAAAAAGCCGACCGCCACATGCCGCCGTACCCGACAGCACGAGACACGTACGGAACGTGACGGCCGCCTTCTGTCCGGGACAAAAAACGGGAGGACTTTCATGTCAAAGGTCCTCCCGTCCGTCGTATCGTCGGAACCGAAACTACCGGCGCGGCTTGATGTTGAGCTTCACGGGACGAATCATATTCTCGGGCTTCAGAATTTCATCCAGCTCCTCCTTCGTGAGGATGCCGTGCTCGAGCACCAGTTCGTAGACGCCGCGGCCCGTTTCGAGAGCCTCCTTGGCAATCTTCGTCGAGTTCTTGTATCCGATGATGGGGTTGAGCGCCGTCACGACACCGATGCTGTCATGCACATAGCGGCGGCAACGCTCCTCGTTGGCCGTGATGCCGTCGATGCAGCGGATACGCAGCGTGTCGAATCCGTTCATCATCAGATCGGCCGACTCGAAGCAGCACTGGGCCATTACCGGCTCCATGGCGTTGAGTTCCATCTGTGCGGCCTCGTTGCACATCGTCACACAGAGTTCGTTGCCTATCACCTTGTAGGCGATCTGATTCATCACCTCGGGAATCACGGGGTTCACCTTGCCGGGCATGATCGACGAACCGGGCTGACGCGCCGGCAGGTTGATCTCACCCAGACCGCATCGGGGACCCGAAGCCAGGAGTCGCAGGTCGTTGCAGATCTTGTTCATCTTGGTGGCCACACGCTTCAGGGCAGCGGCATAGCCCACCATGCACGACGTATCGGAGGTAACACCCACCAGGTCGGCGGCCAGACGGACATCCCAGCCCGTAATCTCGGCGATGGCCTTCGTGCAGCGCTCTGCATATCCCGGCACGGCGCAGATGCCCGTACCGATGGCCGTAGCACCCATGTTGATCGTCAGGAACTCGCGGGCGGCGTGGTCCAGGTTGGCGATCTCATCCTCCAGAATGCTGGCAAAGCCGTTGAAGGTCTGGCCCAGTGTCATGGGAACGGCATCCTCGAGCTGCGTACGGCCCATCTTGACGATGTGGGCGAACTCGCCGGCCTTGCGGCGGAACGAATCGATCATGGCACGATAGTGCTCCATCAGACGCAGATGCGTGGCATAGAGACCCATGTGGATGGCCGACGGGTAGGCGTCGTTCGTGGACTGCGAACAGTTCACATGGTCGTTGGGCGAGCAGTACTGATACTCGCCTCGCTGATGACCCATGATCTCCAGCGCACGGTTGGCGATCACCTCGTTGGCATTCATGTTGGTCGTGGTGCCGGCACCGCCCTGGATCATGTCCACGGGGAAGTACTCGTGATGCTTGCCGTCGAGAATCTCACGGCAGGCCTGGGCAATGGCCTTGTACTGCTCGTCGGTGAGCAGGCCCAGTTCGTGGTTGGCGATGGCCGCGCCCAGCTTGACGATGGCCAGACCGTTCACAAAGAGCGGATACTGGCAGAGGCGGAACGTACTGATGGGGAAATTTTCCAGTCCGCGAAGCGTCTGTACACCGTACAGCACGTCGTCGGGAACCTCCACGCTACCGAGCAGGTCGCTCTCGGTACGGGTCTTTGCGCTCTGTTCTTTCATGTCGAAGTAACGGTTATTTCTTGATTTCGGTGATTTGTTCTTCTTTCCGTTCGGGGAAAACATCATACAAAGATAGCGAATTTTCCTCCGTTCCAAAATTTCGGGACGGAAAATTCGTTCCATTTTCAATTTCGCCACCGAATGCTTACCTTTGTGGGCATTCATAAAAGGGAAAAGGGATGAAAGCTGTCATCATCGGATACGGCAAGATGGGACACGAAATCGAAGGGATTCTCGCTGAAAGGGGCCATACGGTACACCTCGTCGTCGATGCGGAGAATCGCGCCGACCTTCGGTCCGACCGGCTGCGGGGCGCCGACGTGGCGCTCGAATTCACCGCCCCCGACGCGGCCTACGATAATCTGCGCGCCTGCATCGAATGCGGCCTGCCGGTCGTGAGCGGTACGACGGGATGGACTTCGCGGCTCGCGGAGCTGGAGCAGCTCTGCCGCGAGCGGGGAGGCGCCCTCTTCTACGCTTCGAACTTCAGTCTCGGCGTCAACATGCTCTTCCGCATCAACCGTCAGCTCGCGGCGATGCTCGGCCGCGTGGGGGGTTACGACGCCTCGATCGAGGAGGTGCACCATATCCAGAAAAAGGATGCCCCGAGCGGCACGGCCATCACACTGGCCGAAGGCATCATCTCCGGCATGGAACAGAAGAACGGATGGGTGAACGAAACGCCGGCTCCGGAGGGCCTCGTCGGCATCCGGTCCGTACGTGAGGGAACGGTACCGGGCATCCATACGGTCACCTACGAATCTGTGGACGACATACTGCAGCTCAAACATACGATCAAGCACCGCCGCACGCTGGCCATGGGCGCCGTCGTCGCCGCCGAGTTCCTCTGCGGCCGCCAGGGTGTCTACACCATGGACGACCTGCTGCGCTGAACGGTGCACGACCCATCCGAACGAATATCGACTCTATCGACATGAAACGACTCAAGGCCTTCTTTGCCAACAAATGGGTAGGCTTCACCCTCGCCGCCCTGCTCTATACGCTCTGGTTCGTCGTCTGGACAGGCAATCTCTGGATGCTGCTGGGTCTGCCGCTCATCTACGACTTCTACATCTCGCGGCTCTTCTACCGCTGGATATGGCACCGCAACGCCGAACTGTGCCGGCGCAGCCGGAGCTACAAGACCGTCTACGAATGGGTGAACGCCATCGTTTTCGCCACGGTGGTGGCCACGCTGGTCCACATCTTCTTCTTCCAGCTCTACGTGATTCCCTCTTCGTCGATGGAGCGCTCGCTGCTCATCGGCGACTACCTCTACGTAAGCAAGGTAGCCTACGGACCGCAGATGCCCAACACGCCGCTCTCGTTCCCCTTCGTACACCACACGATGCCCTTCTCGCAGACGAAGAAATCCTACTCCGAGGCAATCCGGCGTCCCTACCACCGGCTGAAGGGTCTGGGACGCATCGAACGCAACGACGTGGTGGTCTTCAACTTCCCCGCGGGCGACACCGTACTGCTCGAGAACCAGAACGTCACCTACTACGACGTGTTGCGCGAATACGAGGCCCTCTTCGGTGCGGAGGAGGGGCGCCGCCGGATTGCGGCCGACTACACCATCATCTCGCGGCCGGTGGACAAGCGCGAGAACTACGTCAAGCGCTGCGTGGCCGTCGCGGGCGACACGCTGCGCATCGTCGACGGCACGGTATGGGTGAACGGCCGGCCCCAGGAGCCGGTTCCGGGGTTGCAGTATCTCTACGTGGTACAGACCTCGGAGCCCTTCTCGCAGTATGCCGTCGAACGGCTCGACGTGCGCGAATACAGCCGCGAGGGAAGCGACTACTACATGATGCTTACGCCCGACATGGCCCGCGAGGTGGCGGAGCTCGGTAACGTACGCTCCATCCACCGCTACGTCGCCGCACCCGGCCCCGAAGTCTTTCCGCACCGCAGCCAGCCGGCCTGGAGCCAGGACAACTACGGTCCCGTATGGATTCCCGCACGCGGTGCGACCGTCGCCCTGACCGAAGAGACGCTGCCGCTCTACCGCCGCATCATCGAGACCTACGAGGGACATCAACTGGAGCTGCGTGACGGCCGGATTCTCATCGACGGCACTCCGGCCGACAGCTATACCTTCGCTATGGACTACTACTGGATGATGGGCGATAACCGGCACAACTCGGCCGATTCGCGCTTCTGGGGCTTCGTTCCGGAGGACCATATCGTAGGCAAGGCCTCGTTCGTATGGCTGTCGCTCGACCGCGACCGCGGCTTCCCGGCAAACATCCGCTGGGACCGCATCTTCAGCAAAGTACGGTAGCGAGGAGTGGAAAGGCCCGACGACAGCTATCTCACCATCGAGGCGCCTGCCGAAGCATCACTGCGGGAGCGAAGCAGCCGCTTTCTCGCCTATCTCTATCCCGTGCACGACGAGACGGAGATCCGCGAGCGGCTCGACGCACTGCGCAAGCGCCACTACGACGCCACGCACTGCTGCTTCGCCTGGCGGCTCGGTCCCCGGGGCGAACGTTGGCGCGCCAACGACGACGGCGAGCCTTCGGGGACGGCGGGCCGCCCTATCCTGGGTCAGCTGCTCGCCGGCGAACTCACGGAGTGTCTGGCCGTCGTGGTACGCTACTTCGGCGGCACGAAACTGGGCGTGCCGGGACTGATTGCCGCCTATCGCGAATCGACCGCCGCCGCCATCGCGGCGGCCAGGATTGTGGAACGGACGGTAGACCGCACCTTCCGCATCGATTTTCCCTACGAGGCGGTGAACGACGTGATGCGCATCATCAAGGAGGAGCGGCCCGTCGTCCGGTCGCAGCAGTTCGATAACCGGTGCAGCGCGACACTCTCGGTCCGCAGCACCATGGCCGGACGGCTGTCCGAAAGGTTGCGCAAGGTCGAAGGGGCCGTCGTGGAAGAGGAGGAGTAAGATCCATGGAAGAGGAACACGCCATACATATCAAGGGGGCACGGGTCCACAACCTCAAGAATATCGAGGTATGGATTCCGCACGAGACGCTCACCGTCATCACCGGACTCTCGGGTTCGGGCAAGTCGACCCTCGCCTTCGATACGATATTCGCCGAAGGCCAGCGACGCTATGTCGAATCGCTGTCGGCCTACGCGCGCCAGTTTCTGGGCAAGATAGGCAAGCCCGACGTAGACCTCATCACGGGCATCGCGCCGGCCATCGCCATCGAACAGAAGGTCAACACGCGCAATCCGCGCTCGACCGTAGGCACCTCGACGGAGATATACGACTACCTGAAACTGCTCCTCGCCCGGGTCGGACACACCTTTTCGCCCGTATCGGGCCGCGAGGTGCGCTGTTACGACGTAGACGAAGTCGCCTCGCGCACACTCGAGGAGTCGGTCGGCGAACGGGCGACAATCGCCGCTCCCGTCGTGCTCGGACCGGGCCAGGGCCTCATCGAAAAGCTGACGCTGCTTCTGTCCGACGGCATCCAGCGGCTGCTTCTTCCCGACGGAACCACCCGTTTTATCGAGGAGATCCTGCCCGAAATCGGAGCCGAGACCCGCGCCGACGACCTCGCCGTCGTCGTCGACCGCCTGCGCATTGCCGACGACGACGATACGGCGACCCGCCTGCGCGACTCGGTGGCACGCGCCTTCTCCTATGGCGACGGCGTCTGCATCGTCGCGGCCGAAAAGGGACGGGCCCGCTACTCGTCGCGCTTCGAGGCCGACGGCATCCGCTTCGAGCCGCCCACCGAGCACCTCTTCAGTTTCAACAATCCGCTGGGAGCCTGCCCGCGCTGCGAAGGCTACGGCCGGGTCGTAGGCATCGACGAGGATCTCGTCGTCCCCGACAAGAGCAAGACAATCTACGAGGGGGCCATCGCCTGCTGGCGCGGCGAGACGATGGGGCAGTGGAAGGACCAGCTCGTCCGCAATGCCGACCGATTCGGGTTCCCCATTCACACGCCCTATTACGAACTGACCACCGAACAGCGGCAGTTGCTGTGGCGCGGCAACGAATGGTTCGACGGGCTCGACGCCTTCTTCGACTACATCGACAGCCAGCGGCACAAGATTCAGTACCGCGTGCTGAAGGCCCGCTATACGGGCAAGACCCGCTGTCCCGAATGCGGCGGCTCCCGGCTCCGGCGCGAAGCACTCTACGTCCGCGTGGGCGGACGCACCATTGCCGACCTGGTGACGATGAATGTCGACTCGCTCATCGCCTTTTTCGGCGGGCTGCGCCTCGACGACCACGACACGAAGGCCTCGGCCCGCATCCTCACCGAGATCGGCAACCGGCTGCAGTACCTCTCCGACGTAGGACTGGGTTACCTCACGCTCGACCGTCTCTCGTCGACCCTCTCGGGCGGCGAAAGCCAGCGCATCAACCTCGCCACGTCGCTCGGAAGCAACCTCACCGGATCGCTCTACATCCTTGACGAGCCCTCCATCGGACTCCATCCGCGCGACACGCAGCGTCTCGTACGGGTACTCGAGCAGCTGCGCGATCTGGGCAATACGGTCATCGTGGTCGAACACGAGGAGGAGGTGATCCGGGCCGCCGACTACGTCGTGGATATCGGCCCAGCAGCCGGCGAACATGGCGGCGAGGTGGTCTTCAGCGGCCCGGCGGCCGAACTGGCCGACTGCCGGACAAGTCTCACGGCCGACTATCTCACGGGGCGCCGACGCATCGAACCGCCTGCCGTCGAACGCGGCTGGAGCAATTCGATTGTCATCCGCGGCGCACGCGAGAACAATCTGCGCAACATCGACGTGCGCATCCCGCTCGGCGTGATGACCTGCATCACGGGCGTCAGCGGTTCGGGCAAGTCCTCGCTCGTGAAGGGCATTCTCCATCCGGCCCTGCGGCGACTGCTGCTCGATGCCGGGCAGAAGCCGGGCAACTTCGACCGCATCGACGGCGACGTGCAGCAGCTCCGGTCCGTGGAGCTCGTCGACCAGAACCCCATAGGCAAGTCATCGCGCTCGAATCCGGTCACCTACATCAAGGCATACGACGAGATACGCCGCCTCTACGCCGAACAGCCCCAGGCAAAACATACGGGGCTAACCCCTTCGCACTTCTCGTTCAACATGGCGGGCGGCCGCTGCGAAGAGTGTCAGGGAGAGGGTGTGATCAAGGTGAGCATGCAGTTCATGGCCGACGTGGAGATGGTCTGTGAATCGTGCGGCGGAAAGCGGTTCAAACAGGAGATTCTGGATGTGAAATACCGCGGACGTTCCGTAGCCGACGTACTCGAGCTCACGGTGGACGATGCCGTGGAGTTCTTCTCCGAAGAGCCGCAGGAGGCCGCCTGCCGCCGTATCGTCGAACGGCTACGGCCCCTGCAGGAGGTAGGCCTGGGCTACATACGGCTCGGCCAGTCGTCGTCGACCCTCTCGGGCGGCGAAAGCCAGCGCGTGAAGCTCGCCTCGTTTCTCACGAAAGACAATCCGGCGGGAGGCAACGTGCTCTTCATCTTCGACGAACCCACCACGGGTCTCCACTTTCACGACATCCACAAGCTGCTCGATGCCTTTGCGGCCCTTATCGAACGGGGCCACACGGTAGTGGTCGTGGAGCACAACCCCGACGTGATCCGCTGTGCCGACTGGGTGGTGGATCTCGGTCCCGAAGCGGGCGATGGGGGCGGCCGCATCGTCTACGAGGGAACTCCGCGCGGACTGGCCGGCTGTCCGGAGAGCCATACGGGACGGTATCTGAAAACGAAAATCCCGGAATGAAGGCTCCCGAATTCCACACCTACCGGCTCCCGAACGGCATACGGGGCATACATCGCTGCGTGAAGAGCCGCGTGGCACATTGCGCCCTCATCGTGAACGCCGGATCACGCGACGAGCTGCCCGACGAATACGGACTGGCGCACTTCACCGAACACGCCCTCTTCAAGGGGACGGCGCGCCGGCGCGCCTGGCAGGTGAACTGCCGGCTCGAGAACCTCGGCGGAGAGCTCAACGCATTCACCACCAAGGAGGACACCACCGTCCACGCCACCACGCTGCGCGGCGACTTCGCCAAGGCCGTAGAGCTGATCGCGGACGTTGTCTTTCACTCGACCTATCCTGCACGGGAGCTCGAACGCGAAAAGGAGGTGATAGCCGACGAAATCAACACCTACAAGGATTCGCCGGCCGACCTCATCTACGACACCTTCGAGGATATGCTCTTCGAGGATTCGGAACTCGGACACAACATCCTGGGACGCAAGCGGAGCGTCGCCCGGTTCGACGGGGACGCCATCCGCCGCTTCACGGGACGCACCTATGCCACCGACCGCATGGTCTTCGCATCGATCGGCGATCTGACCCCCAAACGGGTCGAGGAGACCGTCGTCCGCCATTTCGGCGGCCTTCCCGCCGCAATGCGCCGCGATGCACGCCACACACCCGAAACAAAGGGTTCGTTCGAACGCACGGTCGTGAAACACACGCATCAGACCCACTGCATCATAGGCAGCCGCGTCGGAGGCATCGACGACCCGCAGCGGCTGCCCACGGCACTGCTGGTGAACCTGCTCGGAGGACCGAGCGCCAACTCGCTGCTCAACGTGGTGCTGCGCGAACGGCACGGCCTGTCGTACAACATCGAATCCTCATACACGCCCTATACCGACTGCGGGATCGTGGCGACCTATTTCAGCTGCGACCACGGCAACACGGAGCAGTGCGTCGAACTGGTCGGGGAGCAGATGCGGCGCCTGCGGACCGAAACGCTCACCCCGCGGCGGCTGGCCATGGCAAAAAAACAGTTCATCGCCCAGCTGGCCATATCGATGGAGAGCAACGAAGGCTACATGCTCGGCACGGGTAAAAGTTTCCTGCTGCACGAGGAGGTGGATACCATGGAACAGGTCTACGCCAAAATCGAAGCCATCACGGCCGTACAGCTTGCCGAAGCGGCCGAAGAGGTTTTCCGTGTCGATTCCAAACTGATATACCGATAAACCCTATGAAGAAAAAAGCAATGATCGTCCTGTTGGACGCCTTCGCCGATTGGGAAGCCGCATTCCTCGCACCGGCGCTGCGGGCAGGGGTCATGCCCGGCTGCGAAGGCCGATTCGAAACTGTCTACGCCGCGCCGCAGGGACGCACCGTCCGCTCGCTGGGCGGACTCTCCGTCGTGCCCGACTGCGACCTCGCGGCGCTGCCCGACGATTGTGCGGGTCTGATTCTCACGGGCGGCATGAGCTGGCGAAGCCCCGAAGCGGAACAGGTCGCACCGCTGGTCGCCCGGGCGCTCGAACGGGATCTGCCCGTCGGAGCGATCTGCAACGCGACGCTCTTTCTGGCAGCGCACGGGTTCCTCAACGCCGTTCGCCACACGGGCAACACGGTCCGACTGATGAAGGAGTGGGGCGGCGGACGCTACACGGGCGAAACGCTCTACGAAGAGCGGCAGGCCGTGAGCGACGGCGGAATCGTAACGGCCAACGGCACGGGCCATCTCGAATTCACGCGGGCCTATCTGCTCGCACTGGGTGCCGATACGCCCGAGGCCATCGAAGCCTCCTACCGGTTCAACAAACAGGGATTCTACCCGAACTGATGGACGCACTCGAACGCTACATCCACGACTTTTCGGCACCCGAGGAGGAGCTGCTGCACGAACTGGACCGCGAGACGCATCTGCGCATGATAGCGCCGCGCATGCTCTCGGGGCATATTCAGGGCAAACTGCTCGAACTGCTCGTGCGGATGCTCCGCCCGCGGCGCATCCTCGAAATCGGCACCTTCACTGGCTATTCGGCCCTCTGCATGGCGGCCGGACTGGACGCGGAAAGCGAGCTGCACACCACCGAGCCGGACGACGAACTGGAGCCGCTGATCCGGTCGTTCTTCGACCGCAGCCCCCACGGGAGCAAAATCCGCCTGCACATCGGTTCGGCACTCACCATAGCACCCGCTTTGGGCGGCGTGTTCGACCTCGTATTCATCGACGGCGACAAACGCGAATACCCCGACTACTACCGGATGCTCATGGGCGACGACGGAGGAGAGCCGCTCGTGAAAAGCGGTTCGGTACTGTTGGCCGACAATATCCTCTGGTCGGGCAAGGTGGTCCAGCCCGTGACACACAATGACCGCCACACGCAGGCGCTGCTCGAATTCAACCGTATGGTCGCCGGGGACCCGCGCGTCGAAAACGTCATCCTGCCGCTGCGCGACGGGTTGAATCTCATCCGCGTGAAATAAGAGAGGCCCGGAACGCCGTAGCGGGAGGAGGACCCGAACCTCCGGAAGCACGGCGGCAGGAAGCGCAGAACAGGTCTAACGGGGCCACACCGGTGGCCCGACAAGAGTCATCTACATGGAAATCGAGGAGCTACAGAAACGCATAGATGCCTGGATACACGAGTACGGAGTCCGCTATTTCAGCGAACTGACCAACATGGCCGTTCTCACCGAGGAGGTGGGAGAGCTGGCCCGCGTCATGGCCCGCCGCTACGGCGACCAGTCGTTCAAGGAGGGTGAAAAGGACAACCTCGCCGACGAGATGGCCGACGTGCTGTGGGTGCTGGTCTGCCTTGCGAACCAAACGGGCGTGGATCTCACGGCCGCCATCGAGGCCAACTTCGCCAAGAAAACCACCCGCGACCGGGAGCGCCACCGCAACAACCCGAAGCTGTGAACGGAACGGCCCATCCCGTCATGTCCGGTCATCGGCACAGCGCCGCAGCCATCCGCCCACATAACGCATCACAAGGCGCTCGAGTTCCGGGTCTTCCGTCGGCCCGCCGGTTCCGGCATCATCGGGTACTCTCCGGCGCACCGCCAAAAATTATCCGGCCTTACAGCAACGAATCGTAGAGCCCGGTTATCTTTCCGGCAACGGCTCCTATGGTAAAATGCTCCTCTATACGCTCCCGTGCGGCACGTCCCATACGTTCGCGCAGCGTATCGTCCGAAAGAAGCCGGTCCAGCGCCGCGGCAAAAGCCTTCGTATCGCCGTTGGGTACCTCGAGACCCGTCACGCCTCCCGGCGAAACATAATTCACGCCTGACGCCGGAATCGTAAACGTCACGGCCGGCAGACCGCAGTACATCGCCTGCGCCAACGCAATGCCGAATGCTTCGGCCCGCGTCAGCGAAGGAAAGGCGAACACGTCGGCCGCATGAAGATAGCAACGCAATTCGTCGTCGGGAATCCGTCCGACAAAATGTACGCGCCCGCTCCGCACCCGACGCCGAAGCTCTTCGGTAACGGGACCCTTGCCGCCTATGACTATCTCGCAGTCGGACGTAATCGACGAATCGGCCTCGATCAGACGGTCCAGACCCTTGTAAGGCACATGGCGCCCGAAAGCGAAAACAATCCGCCGATGGCCGTATCGTGCACGGATCCGTTCGACGGCTTCGGCATCCGACGGCCGGAGATCGAGCTCCTCCGTCGAAACGGTATTCTCGATAACCGTGCATTTATCCCGGAAGTGCCGCAGCGGCTCCGCTTCGTTCATCACATTGGGTGACGTCGCAATGATCCGGTCGGCACGCCGAAACAGACGGCGTTCGAAAAAACGGTAGCCGCCATACAGCACAGACGAGGTGAGAATCTCCGCATGGTAGTGCACGATCAGTCTTGTCCGACGCGGCAACAGCGGCAACAGATAGCAGCCGACAAGCGGATTGGGCGCATGGAAATGGACGATATCGGGGGCGAAACGCCGTATCTCGTCACGCAGACAGAAATAGTAGGAGCCCGAAAGAGGCTGTCCCGCCACACGTCCGAAGGTACCGACCCGCACGACCCGCACACCTTCGTAGGTGTCAGTCGTGGTTTCGGCGCCGTCATTGAAGCATATCACCTCGTGCTCGTACTGCGGTTGCGACGAAACGATTTTATAACAAACGTATTCGATACCACCGAAATAGGGAGGGTAGTACTTCGATACGTGCAGTATGCGTTTATTTTCCATATAATCTTGCGTACAAATGCCTGACTGCGGTCATGCGAAGCCGGAGTTTCTGCGCGAACGAAAAGGGGCTCCGGGCTCCCGCCGACGACACGGCGAGATCATGCCGGCGATAAAGCATGAGCGGCTCCGGCACGAAGCGCACGGCACCCAGCCGTGTCGCGAGCAGACCGAGCCAGATGTCGTGGGGCACGGAGTCGCGGGGAAAGGGCAGGGCCCTGTCGAGCAACTCGCGCCGGAAGGCCATGCAGGACCCCAGGAACGAATTGTGCGCCAGATTCCGCCATAGTCCAGGCCGCGATCCGTTGAAGACGAAGTAGGAGGGATGCGTCACACGGAGCACGGCATCCGTCACACGGCAGTCCGAGACCACGAGCAGGGCGTCGCGCAACACCCCGGTCATGAGAGGCACCTTGCCGGGCAGCCACACGTCGTCCTGATCGGAGAGAAAAATCAGTTCGCCCCGCGCATGCCGCAACGCATGCTCGAAATTATGCGTCGTATAATCGAACGTGTGCGGATACGAAGCTCGCTCCGTGTGATGCACGAGCCGGATGCGGGAATCGTGCAATGCCTCGACCGCCGCGACGGTCCCGTCGGTCGAGCCGTCGTCCGAGACCACCACCTCGTCCTCCGGCCCCAGCTGGCCGAGGATGGAGCGGAGTTGCTCGCCGATATAGCGTTCGCCGTTGTAGGCGGCCAGACAGACGGAAATCATGGGCGGTCTATCCGATTCTCCGGCGCACGAACGCAGGAACCCATCTCTTTATCCTCTTCACCATCTTCTGTTTCCAGGTATAGTCGCGCCAGCTGCCGTCGGCATAGTGCACGGCGTAATTCACCTTCCGGTCCGCGTACCATCCCGAACTGGCGAAGACGGAAGAGTCGTAAATCATCATGCCGCCGTCTTCGCCGAGCCGCTGCTCCGTATCCTTGAAACGGAAGCCGTATCGGGTCGCCGCAATCGTGGCCATGATGCCCGGATTGATGACATCGAGATCCATGGAACCGTCTTCACGGACGAAATGCCTCTTCTTGTAATATTCCATGCAGTCACGGACGAACGGATGGCCCTTCCTGGCGCCGAAGAGAGCCGACAAAAGGCCCAGTCCTTCCACGACATCTCCCTCCTTCAGCAGTCTGCCTTCCCCGTCCACCTGCTTGCGACCGATGGCCCGGAAGGTCCGCGGATGATATTCGACCGAGGAAAAGAAATCCCAGTGCAGGAATTCATCGAAAGGCTTGAGCACCTCGACATCCGTATCCATGTAGATTCCTCCCTCCGTGTAAAGCGCATAGTGTCTGATATAGTCGGACGCCAACGACCATTTCCTCTTCTCGATGGCCTCCTTCACCCAGGGCAACGAATCGGTGTCGAACGCGGATTCGTCCCACCGCTTGATTTCGTAGTCGGGCATGACTTCACGCCACGAACGCACGCAACGCTCGAGGTCGGGCGACATCTTTCCCCCACCCAGCCATACGTAGTGGATGACCTTGGGGATACGGTTCTCCTCTCTCATATAATCACGTTTATTTTCCATGCAGGACATAACGAGCCACGAAGATACGCAAAAAAAAGCAACTCCTTACCTTCAGCGTCAGTGCGGCCGTATGGGAGAGCACGCAGTAGAGCCGGAACAACCCGTCGGACCAACCGTAATTCGTGCAGTTCCGGGCACAGGCAATATAGATTTCATACCTCCGTTTCAGTTTCGCCGCATCGGGTTCGTTGCCGGAAAAATTCTGGACACACCGGCAGGGGAGCAGTCCGAACCGTCGCGTTCCGGCACGCTGCAACCGCTGCACGAACTGCAGGTCGGAAAAATCGAGCCATACCCGCTCGTCGTATCCACCGCACTCCAGAAAGGCCCGCGTCTCGACACACAGGCAGCTGTTGATCAACAGATAGCGCTTCATCGGCACCGCTCCTTCGGACACCTTCGGCCACAGATTCCATCTCCACTTCCGGATGGGCGAAAGAGGCCGTCCGTTCGGATGCGCCATGCGCGGCGCGAATACACGGAGCGCCTCCGGGTTCTCGCCGATGGCGTCGACATACGCATGCAGGAAACCGTCGGGTATTTGCGTATCCTGGTCGAGCAGCAGCAGCCACCCGAACCCCTCCTGCTCCGCATAGCGGGCCGCCGCATTGTAAGCGGCACTCAACCCGCAGTTCCCGGGGCAGTGCCGATAGACGATCTCCGCATCCGCGGCGGCTTCGGCATCGGCATCGGGCGAGTTGTCGTGGATATAAAACTCCACCTCTGCTCCGCAGCGGGCGGTCTGTCCGCATACGGCGCCGTACGACGGCGACTCCTTCAGCCGCATGCCGTACAGCACGACTACGCACAGTATACGTATCTTATTATTATCCATAGGATTTTTATTCACGCCGCCTCAGTTGGCCAGCAACTCCTCCATGAAGAGTCGGTTGAACAGAATCGCCGCGCTGTAGCCGATGACCATCCACTTGCCGATGCCGTAACGCGGAAAGAGATAAACCAGCATCGGGAAGAGCAGTATATCGACGCAGGTCAACAGCTCCGTGATGCGGAGCCCGGCCACTATATTGTTGCGGAACAGGGGCAGGGCCGCCAGACCGCAGGCCATGATCTTCAGCAGCAGCGGCGCGTACCTGTTCCGCTGCGCAAGCCGCGGAGCGTTCCACAGCAGGAGCAGGAAGAGCACCACGCGCGTCATCTGGAAAATACCGAATATACTGGCCCCTCCGTCATCCGTCGTCTCCACATCGTAAGCAAGGAACTTGCTTTGGATCATCTCTATGGGGATGAACGATATGAGCGACGTGGCATAGATGCCGGCCAGCGACAGGGCATACCCCAGCGGAATGATCGCCGTCCACACGCCGCGGTTGATGCGCTCGCCCTTCAGGAACCACAGCGGCACCATGAGCAGGGCCGAAACATGGAACATCACTGCCAGGAAGACGAGCCAGAAGTAGCGTTTCCAGTCCCGTTCACGGAGAGGTCCGATGGCGAGCAGCAACAGGCCGCAGGCCGCCGCCGCACGGATCTGCGTCATGTCCTGGAGAATCATCAGGTTACCGATCCATACGGCCAGACTGAGGAATATGAAATCGGAATATTTGCTTATTGCCTTGAATTTCAACGTCACGCCGATGACGGCATAGACCAGCATCAGACCGACGACACTACCACCGAACAGATCGCGCACGATGTAGCGGATCGCCACGAACGTAGGCTCGATCAGCAGGTAGTTCGTACTGAACATGTATTCGTATGTCGCATAGTCGTTGTCGATTTCGCCGCGGAATCCGACGATGAGAATCGCCACGACACACAAAAACCAATACACCACCTTCGCCTGCCGGTTCACGTAACGCGGATTCCAAAGACAGAAGAAGATATTGATTACGAACAATGCGATGACTCCCAACATGCCTGCACTCACTTTAGTCCTATTTCACCGCCGCCTCGTCGGCCGTCCCTCTCCGGATCGGAATCCGCTCCACCAGACCGACCCGCTCCAGCTCTCCGCGCAGCCGCACGGCTACGTTACGGGGCGAAAGAGCCGTCCGTATCGCATCGAAATCGGGATCGGGGCGCTGTCCCTCTTCCATGATTTCGGCAATCCTCTTCGAAAGCTGCGCAGGAGTAGGTTCCATCACACCGAAGACTCCGAATTTATCGGACAGATATTCGAAATAATCGTTCCGGAGAGCCAGCACTCTTTTTCCGAGAGCCAATGCATCCATGATGGCCCCACTGGCCGTCACCTTGTAATACCCGTTCGAATAGAGGAATAACAGCCAATCCGCATCGGCGAGCTCCTCCAGCAGCTGCGTCCGGCTTCTCACGCCTCTGTTTTCGGACACATGCACCCCGAGATCCCTCAACCGATCTTCCGGAATCCCGATTACGGAACCCGTAAGCCGTACCTCCACCTTGTCTCTGCATTCCGCGGGCAGCGATTCGACGAATTCAATCAATGCCTCAGCACCCTTCTGCCTGTTAAGAGCGCCTACCGTACTGATTATAAGCTTATCGCCGCGCGAGGTATCCGCCATGGAAGCCATTTCGTCCGCGACCGGACACGGATGATCGAACGCTACGAATCGCTCCATCCGGTCACATGGCAGCAGCTCCGAGAGATTATCCTTCAAACGGTCACCCAGTATACCGAAATACAGCCCCGCAGACAATGGGGATCCGCCGTTGAAGAACCGACGCACGCAACGTGCCAGCCGTCGATTCAATATACCGGCAGGTTCCGCATCGTTTGTCAGCCACTCGAGTTCTCCGTGGCAGCAAATGAGAATACGGCGCCGCAATATTCGGTTCAACCGATTGATCGGACGCAAAGCCAAGGCATTGTCATAGGGAATAACCGCCAGAGACTCTTTCGGTAATCCGACAAGTATACGGAGCGTAGAAAAGACCCCCGACACGTAACGGGCCAACATCGACCATCGGCCCTTCCCTTCGGGGAGACGAAGCGGACGATACTCCACCCGTTCGACTGCATCGCGGTCCATGAGCCGGGAGATATGCGCGTAGCTGCTGCGTGAAGCCCGGCAAACGACCTTCCCGGCAAAAATACGGGTCAGCATCTCCAGCAGGGAGGCATTGAAAACCTCGTGCGTATGACCTACCGCAAAGGTATCTATGTAATAGCACTTTCTCATCGTCAATCTTCCGAACTTTTCATCTCACCATCCGCGCGAACCGCCTGTAGCTTCCGCGAAAGCCCTTCGACACGATGGTAAGGGCGCCCGTCATGCAGAGGCTGAAGATCGCCATGTAGACCGCTCCGGCCAGGAGAAAGCGCCCGAACGATTCGGACGGTTCCAGAGGCACCAGGCCGATCGCAGCCTTCGACATGACCCAGACTCCGGCGAACGCCGCCAGATGCTTGACATACATCCATACATAGCGGCCGACCCGTTCGTGCAGGCCGCAGCGGAACAGGAAGTAGGGCTTCCACATGAGGATGACGAGCAGCAGGCTGACCAAGACGCCGGCAAGAATGCCGTGCAGTCCCCAGAAATAGCCGAACAGCACGGAGAGTCCGATGTTGATCGCCGCCTCCACGATCGGGGCCCACACGTCGCGGAAAAGGCCGTAGGCGTTGATATAGGCATCGACCGTCGAACGGGTCAGGTTGATGTAGAGGGTAGCCACCATCAGCGCCAGCGACATGTCGTCGAGCAGGTATTCGGAGCCGACCCAGAGCGTGACGAAGGCCGGTGTCAACGTATAGACTCCGAAGCAGAGGGCCGTCGCTATGAGGAAACGCAGCGAGAAGAGCTCTTCGAAGACGGAAAGGATGCGCGAACGGTCACCCTCGGCCACCAGGTTGCCCACGCCGGCATTGATGCTGTTGAAGACCGCACCCATCAATACGACGATTCCCATGATGATAAGCATGTAGTTGCCGTAGAGAGCCACGAGCGTAAGCGATGCGTAGGCGTAGATGATGACCGGACTGGTCTGCGTAAGCGCGAAACCGCCGATCTTGTGGAAGAAGAGCTGCTTGATCTTCACCGTAACATCGGGATATTTCCGCCGCAGCTCCCTGCCGCGCGACAACTCCGTGCGCAGATAGGGATAGGTCCGTCGCACGACGCGGGTCAGCGCCGCCGCGGCGCCGACGGCAAAGAGCGCCTCGAGCACCAGCCACCAGAGATAGCCGTCGTCGAAGTAATGGATGGCAGCGATCTGACACGCCAGCTTGACGAGCATCACCGTCTTGTAGCTGTACTGTATCTTGTACTCCTTTTGGTCGGCCGAGAGGAGCACCTGCTTGTAGTTGACGAAATAACCCAGCAGGGCGCTGAAGAGCAGCACGCCGAACGAGGCGTAGGCGTACCAGAGCGGCAGCTCCATCTTGGCGAAGATCCACGGGAAAAATGCCATCAGCACCACGCTGCCCGCGATGACGACCGTCGCGATGCGCCGGTACATCCATCCCTGCAGCGAGACGATTTCGTTGATTTTCTCCCGGTCGTCGTCGAACAGAGGCTTGTAGAGCGTGCAGGCGATCGCCGCACCGATGCCTAGTTCGGCCAGGTTGAGGAATTGCAGCAGATTGGTCGCCGTAGTATTCAGTCCAAGCACCTCGGCCCCCAGCCGGTCCAGAAAGACCTTTCTGGAGAAGAACTGCAGCACGAGTTGGACGAAATACAGGGCAAGAGCCACTGCGCTGTTTTTCAAGCTTTTCGCCGTGCGTGAAATCGCTGCCATAAGTGAGTCGAATCGCTTTTTCGCACAAGCGGCGAAGGAGACTCCGCAGAGGAACCGCCGCCATGCATCCCCGGAAAGCACTCCTTCCGTCCGACCGACCTTGCGGGTCGGCCGAAGACTCCCGGCGAATTCCTGTTCGGCGACATATGTATCATCCTTCAAACATGTTTACGGCCACGGGACAAGCATTGCCTGCCCCGAACCGGTCATGAAGTCCCCCTTGTCCGCTGCGGAGCGGAAAGAGGTTATGAGTGCAAATATAGGGAAAACTATCTGTCCGGCCAAGTTATCCGCCGCAAAATGTGCGCACTGCGTACGTCGCGGCCCGAATACGCCACAACGCAACGATGCGCCGCAGCCTCTCCGGCACACGAAAACAGGGGGTCGGTCCGTACGGACCGACCCCCTGTCGGAGCGGCGGATGGATAGCACGCTACTCCAGTTTCAGTTCGCGGCGAATGCCCTCGAGTTTGGCCTCCAGTTCGCCCAGCACGCGGTCGTAGTCAGCCACGGAGGGCAGGGCGGCCTTCACGCCGAAATAGAACTTGATCTTGGGTTCCGTACCCGAAGGACGCACCGACACGATCGTGCCGTCTTCGGCGAACCACTGGAGCACGTTGCTCGCATCCTGTTCGATGGGGGTACAGCGGCCCGTACGCACGTCGAGTGTTTCGAGCTTCTTGAAGTCGTTGATCCGAACCACGGGCGAACCGAGAATCTCCTTCGGCGGATTGGCCCGGAAATCGACCATCATCCGCTGAATCTCGTCGGCCCCCTCCTTGCCCTTGCGGACCACCGAGACGAGCCCCTCGCGATAGAATCCGTACTTCACGTAGAGATCCTGCAGCCACTCGAAGAGGGTCATCCCCATCGTGTCGCGCGCCCAGGCGGCCGCTTCGGCCACCAGCGAGCAGGCCGATACGCCATCCTTGTCACGCACATAGTCGCCCGCCAGATAACCGAACGACTCCTCGCCGCCGCCGATATACTTCATCCGGCCCTCCAGGTCGCGGATGATCCGGGCAATGTACTTGAATCCCGTGAGACAGTCGTAGCAACGCACGCCGAAGTGGTCGGCCACGGCATTGGCCATCATCGAGGTTACGATGGTCTTCACCACGAACTGCTTGCCGTCGAGAAGCTTCAGCTCGGCCCAGCGCGTCAGCTGATAGCTCAGCAGCAGCACGAGAGTCTGGTTGCCGTTCAGGAGAACGTATTCACCCGTTCCGGTACGCAGCGCTACGCCGATACGGTCCGAATCGGGATCGGTCGCCAGCACGAGATCGGCGCCCTCCCTGCGGCCGAGCTCGATGGCCATCGACATGGTCTTGCGCTCTTCGGGGTTGGGCGACTCGACGGTAGGAAAGTTGCCGTCGATGACGGCCTGCTCGGGCACGACGACGACGTTCGTGAATCCGAACTTGCGCAGCGAAGCAGGGACCAGCCGCACTCCGGCACCGTGCAGCGGCGTGTAGACAATCTTCAGGTCGTGATGACGGCGCACGCACTCGGGCGACAACGAGAGCTCGTGTATTTTATTAAGGTATCGCTCGTCGAACTCCTCGCCGAGAATGTGGATGTTCTCCGCATGTTCGCCCATGCGGATCATGCCGATATCGGTGATTCGCTCCACTTCGTCGATAATGTTGCGGTCGTGGGGCGGGGTTACCTGTGCGCCGTCGGCCCAATAGGCCTTGTAGCCATTGTACTCCTTCGGATTGTGCGATGCCGTCACGACGACACCAGACTGGCACTTCAGCTCGCGGATGGCGAAGCTCAGCTCGGGCGTGGGACGCAGTGCATCGAATAGATAGACCGTGAAGCCGTTCGAGGCGAAGATATCGGCCACACGCTCGGCGAACATGCGCGAATTGTTGCGGCTGTCGTGTCCCACGGCCACGCGGATCGGCTCGCCGGCGAAACAGCGGCGCAGGTAGTTGGCCAGGCCCTGCGTAGCCATACCCACCGTATAGACGTTCATCCGGTTGGAGCCTACGCCCATGATACCGCGCAGACCGCCCGTGCCGAATTCGAGGTCCTTATAGAAACTCTCGAAGAGTTCCGTACGGTCGTGTTCCATGAGCCGCTTCACCTCCCGTTTGGTCTCTTCGTCGTAGGGTCCGTCGAGCCATGCCTGCGCCTTGTCAAGCGCCCGGCGTTCCAATTCCTTTTCCATAGTCTTATAGTTTTGATTTATAAGTACGACTCTTCAGCCTTCAAAAATATTTATACGCAAATATAACGAAAAAAATCGAATCCACACAATCAAGGAGTTAAAAATAGGGGGTCCGAGAGCGGTCTATTTCCATATATAAAAATTCAGAATTTGCAACCCGAACCCGGGAATAATTTCGGGATTTTATCCCCAACTTTGTCCCAGCGAAAAACGAGAGCACGCCCTTACCATGTTGAATAACACACAGACATACAGCGACATGTGGCAAAATTGCCTGGATCGGATCAAGGCCGAGACCTCCGAGGAGGAGTTCGCCCGCTGGTTCCGACCCATCGTTCCGATCGCCTTCGACGGGACGACGCTGCGCCTGCGTGTTCCCAACGCGAGCTACGTCTACCAGATCGAGAAGAACTACATCCCGTTCCTGCGCCCGATCATCTCGCAGTACTACGGCAGCCAGACGAAGTTGCACTATGCCGTACCGCGCAGCGAGACTCCGGCCGCAGGCGAGACGACCACCACGCATCCGACCGCGGTGCCGTCGTTCACGGCCCAGAGCAACACGGCGAACCTGCCGAAGAACCCCTTCGTCATCCCGGGACTTCGACGGATCTCCATCGATCCGCAACTCAATCCGAACTACACCTTCGCCAACTTCATCGAGGGCGAGTGCAACCGGCTGGCCCGTTCGGCGGCCATGTCCGTGGCGGTGACCCCGGGTGACAACCCCTTCAACCCGCTCTACATCTACGGCAACTCCGGCCTCGGCAAGACCCATATCGCCCAGTCGGTAGGCCACGAGGTGCGGCTGCGGCATCCGGAGCTGCAGGTGCTCTACGTCTCGATGAACAAGTTCCAGGCCCAGTTCCAGACGGCCTACAAGAACGGCGAGATACCCGATTTCATCCACTTCTACCAGATGATCGACGTACTCATCATCGACGACATCCAGGAGCTGACCGGCAAAACGGGTACGCAGAACGCCTTCTTCAACATATTCAATCACCTGCAGCTTACAGGCAAGCAGCTCATCCTCACCTCGGACAAGCCGCCCGTCGAGCTGAAGGACATCGAACAGCGGCTGCTCACCCGTTTCAAGTGGGGGCTTTCCGCACGGCTCGATCTGCCCGACTACGAGACCAAGGTGAAGATCATCCGCGCCAAATCGCAGAAACTGGGGGCGGAGCTTACCGACGAGGTGGTGCAGTATCTCGCCGACAACATCTCGGCCAACGTGCGCGAAATCGAGGGGGCACTCTCCTCGCTGGCGGCCAACGCCTCGTTCCTCGGACGCCGCATCACCCCCGCGCTCGCCAAGGAGGTGCTGAAGGCCTACGTGCAGATCGACCGCAGCGAGATCACCATCGACCGCATCATCGAAGTCGTGTGCAGCTACCTCGGGCTCGAATTCGAACGGTTCAACTCCGCGGAGCGCACGCGCGAAATCGCTCAGGCGCGGCAGATCGCCATGTATCTGGCCAAACAGCATACGAAGGCCCCTCTCACGGCTATCGGAGCCGCCATCGGCGGACGCAATCACGCCACGGTACTCCACTCGTGCAAGGCGGTATCGAACCTTATCGAAACCGACAAGAGCTTCCGGCACCAGGTCGAGGAGATCGAGCGTCAGGTCCTCGCGCTGTAGCGCTTCGGACGGCCCCGCACCCTTCCGGGGGAGACCCGGCGAAGAGGAACCGGAACGGCGGGCGCCCCTCCTCCGCGGATGCCCAGAGCACTGCCCCTTACCGGCCGAAAGCCGCCGCACCGCATGGGTGTCGCGGTTTTTTTCGTATCTTTGCGCATCAAAAGCAACGACTATGGCAGGTTCCAACTTTGTGGATTACGTCAAGATATTCGCCCGTTCGGGTCATGGAGGCGCCGGCTCGGCCCATTTCCGCCGCGAGAAGTTCGTCGCCTTCGGCGGTCCCGACGGCGGTGACGGCGGGCGGGGCGGAAGCATCATCCTGCAGGGCGACCGTCAATACTGGACGCTCATCCACCTCAAGTACCAGCGTCACCAGTTTGCCGAAGACGGCGGTAACGGTTCGGGGGCCCGCTCCACCGGAAAGGATGCGAAGGATATCGTCATTCCCGTACCGCTGGGTACCGTGGCCCGCAATGCCGAAACGGGCGAAATCGTAGGCGAGGTGACCGAAGAGGGCGAACGTCTCGTACTGCTGAAAGGGGGCAGGGGAGGTCTGGGCAACTGGCACTTCCGCAGCGCCACGAACCAGACGCCACGCTATGCGCAACCCGGCGAGGAGGGGGCCGAAGGGGCCTTTATCCTCGAGTTGAAGGTGCTCGCCGACGTCGGCCTGGTCGGTTTCCCCAACGCGGGCAAGAGTACGTTGCTCTCGGTCGTATCGGCCGCCAAGCCCAAAATCGCCGACTACGCCTTCACTACGCTCGAGCCCAATCTGGGCATCGTGGAGGTACACGACCACAAGTCGTTCGTCATGGCCGACATTCCGGGTATCATCGAAGGGGCGCACGAAGGGCGCGGACTGGGCACCCGTTTTCTGCGTCACATCGAACGCAACTCCGTGTTGCTCTTCATGATTCCGGCCGACAGCGACGATCTGCGCCGCGACTATGACATCCTGCTGGGCGAGCTCACGCAGTACAACCCCGAACTGCTGGACAAACAGCGGCTGCTGGCCGTCACGAAGTGCGATCTGCTCGACGACGAACTGATCGGACAGATGCGCGGGCAGTTGCCCGAGGGGGTACCCACCGTATTCATATCCTCGGTTTCGGGCCTCAATATCCGACAGCTGAAGGAGATGCTGTGGGAGGCACTGCAGCACTGAGTTCGAGGTCTATCTCGTAGTTGACAATCCGTAGCGAAATCGCCCCGTCGAAATAATCGACGATGCCGTTTACCGAGCCCGTACCCTGCGGTACGGGCTCCATCGCATAATGGCAGGAGGGCAGGACCCGCACCGTCAATTCGGCACCCGATGCATCGACCAGCGTGCGGAACGTCGTGACGGGCTCGCCGCTCACCGAATCGGAGGCGCACCACGGAGCTCCCGCCTCGCGGAAATGCACCCCGGTGAAACGCACATAGGTATCCGCGTCGGCAGGGCGGAGTTCGCCGATGAGCATTGTCCGCGGACGACGCTCCCGCGCATTGAGTTCGGTGCAGCGTACATGGCGCGGAATGTCGGCACGGGCGATACGGTCCACGCCGTAGTCGCCCGTAGGCGGAGCGCCCAGCTGCACCTTGCCGCCATATTCGCCCAGCGCCAGTCCCGAACAGTGCACCACGACCCGTGCCCCCAGCGGATAGAGGTCCGAAAGATCCGTATGATCCATCTCGATGCCGATGCCGGCCGTGGCATCTTCCACCATGAGACGTCGCGGAAATTCCCCGCGAATATCGTTGGCCGTAACGATGCCTTCGACGGTCAGCTCCTCCGCTATACGGACCGTACGATCGCTGCAGAGCGACTTGAGGTAGGCGATGGAGGCATGTTCCCCGGGTCCGCTGCCGTACCGGGGCTCGGTGGCGCGATCGCAGGAGACGAACGGCCATGACGACACGAGCAGCAAGCCGACAAGACCGGCACACCGCACGAGGCCTGTCCGACGACGGACAGCTGACACAGAGGCACCGCCGGCCGGGTACGGTTCAATACCAGCAATCTTCCGCATCGCGCAGTTTGAGCAGATAGTTCACCGTCGTATCGGAACGGGAGGTATATTGCAAAATGCCTACGAGCAGCACCTCGCCCGTCGGTATCGGCTCGTCGGCGAACGAGGCATAGGAGCGCGTATAGGTGCGGATCGACCCTCCCTCGTCATCGACAAAACGCCGGTACCCGGACCATGTCCCCTCTTCGAGACTGTCTGGCAGATAACGCAGTCCGTCGATGCGGACGAGCCGGCCCGCCATCGACGGCGTGAGTTCTCCAAGCGTCAGCACCGCGGGAGCGGGCGGTCCGGAGCATTCGCCCCGGAAAAGATGATTGTCGAGCGCCGCCCGGGAACCGATATAGTCGGTCTCATAGCTGCTTCCCGCTTCCGGGAGACGTCCGACCTGAAGCACGCCGTAGCGTTCGCCCAGCGCCAGGCCGCGGAGCGACAGCGTGACCTCGCAGCCGGGAGGGTAGATGTTGTGCAGCCCGTCGATGCCTGCCAACAGTTCGACCGCCGCGCCCTCCTCCTCGAGCATCAGGGTACGGTAGAAGTTGCCGGCCTCGTCGCTCGAGGTAACGCGGCCGCGCACCACGACATCGCCTTCGACCCGAAAGGGGCTTCCCGCATAGAGACGCCGCAATTCGGCGAGCGTCGTCGTAGCGGGCGGTACGGAGGGAGGACCGACGGACGGCTCTCCGGCATTGTCGTAACATCCGACGACAAGCAGTACCCAGACGGCCCGCAGCACGAAACGGAAGCGGCGAAGTATCATTCGATACGCGAATCCTTCAGACCGAGGAAGTAGAGAATGCCGTCGAGCCCGATGGTCGAAATCGACTGCCGCGCCGTAGCCTTCACCTTGGGTTTGGCATGGAAGGCTATTCCGAGACCGGCGATGCTGAGCATCGGCAGGTCGTTCGCCCCGTCGCCCACGGCGACCGACTGCGCGAGGTTGATACCCTCGAACTGGCAGAGCAGCCGCAGCAGCTCTGCCTTGCGGCGTCCGTCCACCACCTCGCCCGTGAAGCGGCCCGTGAGCCTGCCATCCTCTATCTCCAGTTCGTTGGCATAGACGTAGTCGAATCCGTACTTGCGGCGCAGATAGTTGCCGAAATAGGTGAATCCGCCCGAAAGGATGGCCGTCTTGTATCCCACGCGCCGCAGCACGGTCATCATCCGCTCGAGTCCCTCGGTGATGGGCAGCGCATTGGCAATCTCCTCCATCACCGAGACGTCGAGACCGCGCAGCAGGGCCACGCGTTCGGCAAAGCTCTCGCGGAAGTCGATCTCGCCGCGCATGGCGCGTGCCGTGATCTCGCGCACCTGCTCCCCGACGCCGGCGCGTTCGGCCAGCTCGTCGATCACCTCGGTCTCGATGAGCGTCGAATCCATATCGAAACAGATAAGACGGCGGCTGCGGCGGAAGATGTCGTCCTTCTGGAAGGAGACGTCGAGGCCCAGGTCCGACAGATCCATGAACCGGGCCTGCATCGCGCTCTTGTCCGATTCGGCGAGCGAACCGCGCACCGAAAGTTCGATGCACGACTTGGCGGCCTGGTCCTCCTGACGGTGCAGCGGCACACGGCCCGTCAGACGGCGTATGGCATCTATGTTGAGCCGGTGTTCGGCCACCACGCGCGTCACCTCGGCTATGTGGCGAGCCGTCACCTGACGCCCGAGCAGCGTGATGATGTAGCGATTCTTGCCCTGTCCGTCGACCCATTCGTCGTAGTCAGGCTCGGAGATGGGGGTAAACCGGATGGTGATGCCCAGTTCCGATGCCTTGAAGAGCAGCTCTTTCATGATGTGCCCCGAACGGTCGGGCGTCGTGAGGAAGAGGATGCCCAGCGTCAGCGACTGGTGGATGTTGGCCTGTCCGATATCGAGAATCGTAGCATCGTAACGGGCCAGAATCTCCGTCAGCGAGGTAGTCATGCCGGGCTTGTCTTCGCCCGATATATTGACCTGGATAATCTCCACTTCGTTTTCCATCGTACGCGTCGTTTTCTTTTGACAGGCAAAGATAGCGATATTCCCTTTTTTTTGCTATTTTTGCTCTTCGAATCAATAGAATGTAACCCATGTTTCATCTCCTGCAGGCGACCGAAGCCCAACCGCTGATACTGCCCGACAGCGTACAGAAGGCCAATCTGACCGAGGCTATCGACAAGGTGGTCCATCTCGATCTCAAGGAGCTGCTTATGAGTCTGGCCGACGACGCCGTGTGGATCGTGGTGAAGATTCTCATCGCGCTGGCCATCTACGCCGTAGGCCGCTGGCTTATCCGCCGGGCAATACGACTGCTGGATGCCCTGACCGAGCGGCGCCGGGTCGACGCGTCGCTGCGATCGTTCCTGCGGCACACGACAAGAGTCGTACTGGTCATCATACTGATTCTGTGCGTCATCCAGACGCTCGGCGTCAACGTCACCTCGATTGTCGCCCTCTTTGCCTCGGCCACGCTGGCCATCGGTATGGCCCTGAGCGGCACGGCGCAGAACTTTGCCGGCGGCGTGATGATCCTGCTCATGAAGCCCTATCGCGTGGGGGACTACATCGAGGCACAGGGCCAGTCCGGCACGGTAAAGGAGATCAAGCTCTTCTCGACGGTCATCCTCACCCCCGACAACCAGACCATCTACATTCCGAACAATACCATCGCCACGGCCATCATCGACAACTACTCGACCGCCGAACTGCGTCGCGTGGAGTGGAGCGTCGGAATCTCCTACGGCGACAGCGTCGACACGGCCCGGGCGGCCATTCTCGACCTGATGAAGGAGGATCCGCGGATCGTCCGCACACCCGAACCGGTCGTCTGGGTCGCCTCGCTGGGCGACAGTTCGGTCAATCTGTCGGCACGCGCATGGGTGAAGAATGCCGACTACTGGGATGTATTCTTCGAATACAACGAAAAGATATACAAGACTCTGCCCGAAAAGGGCATCGGATTCCCCTTCCCGCAGATGGACGTACACCTCCGGCACGGGGAATGAGCGTACCGCACAAACACACTATCACCTATACACGCAACGATGGAACTGAAAGAGATTCTGGCCATCTCGGGCCAGCCCGGACTCTACCGCTATGTGGCGCAATCGACGCGCGGCGTCATCGTGGAGTCGCTCACCGACGGAAAGCGAACGAACGTATCGGGCCATGCAAAAGTCAGTGCGCTGACCGAAATATCCATGTTCACCGAAGAGGGCGACATTCCGCTGGCCGAGGTCTTCACCCGTCTGTACGACCACACCGGTGGCAAGCGGGCGATCGACTCTCGCGAAGAGGGCGAAAAACTCCGCACCGCCTTCGCCGAGTTTCTTCCCGAATACGACCGTCAGCGCGTCCACCTCTCCGACATGAAGAAGTGCTTTGCATGGTACAATCTGTTGATCGATGCCGGATTCACGAAATTCGAGCTGCCAGGCGAAGGGGAGACCGAAGAGACGCAGGAGAAGGCATAGTCCGGACTACCCGCACCGGAAACATACGAGGCCGGATGCTCCCGATCGGAGCATCCGGCCTCGTACATCAAACCCCGTACGGACCGTGTCAGCGACGACGCGGCGTGTGCACCCTCTCTTCCGTTCCGGGCACGGGGGCCTTATCGCCGGGCAGGCTCCAGCCACCGCCCAAAGCCTTGTAGAGTTCGACCAGAGCGAGGTATTCGTCGCGCACGGCGTTGCTCAGGCTGATCTGCGCATCGAAATAACGGCGCTGCGCGTCGAGCACGTCGATATAGTTGATGCTGCCGCCCCGATACTGCAGGTTGGCCAGATCGACATATTTGCGTGCCGCATCCCGCAAATTGACCATCAGCGTAGCCGTGCGGCAGACGCTGTGATAGGCCACGACGGCGTCGTTGGCTTCGTTCATCACCTCGAGCACTTTCTTTTCGTAGGCATAACGGGCCTCGTCGTAGGCCGCGAGTTCGGCCTTGTAACGGGCCTTCCGACGACCGAATCCGAAGAGCGGAGCCGTCAGATCACCCAATATGTAGGAGAAGGGCGACCGGAAGAAGCCCGTAATCTCGTTGTTCTCCCATCCGCCCGTTAACTGGAACGTCAGGCGGGGGAAGCGGTCGGCGTAAGCCACGCCTACCGAAGCCATCGCCGATCGAAGCCTCTGCTCGGCCGCCCGCACGTCGGGACGCCGCTGCAACAGCTCCGACGGAATGCCGACCGAAAGCAAGAGGGTATCGACCGGCGACTGTTCGACATTCATCCGCCGGCGCACGACCTTCCAGTCGGGATATTCGCCCATAAGCAGCGACAGGGCGTTCTCCGTGGTCTCGATACGCTGCTCGAGCTCGGGGATGAGCGAAGCCGTATTCGCATATTCCACCTTCGCCTGCTGATAGACAGTCTCGGAGGTCAGCCCCCCTTCGAAACGGAGCTGCGCCTGCCGCACGTCCTCGCGACGCGTGGTGAGCGTACGCCGTACGATGGCCAGCTCGTTGTCGAGCGCCATCAGACGGTAGTAGGCCGACGCGGCCTCGGCCACGAGCGTCATGCGCATCGCACGCCACTCCTCGACAGAAGCGAGGTAGTCTGCTCCGCCCCGACGCTTGGCCCACCGCAGACGCCCCCACAGATCGGCCTCCCAGCTGAGCGTTGCCTTCAGACCATGCTCCGGATCGCGCAGCGGCGTCTCGTCGTAGTAGTCGTTTGTCTCGTTCTCACCGGCCAGGCCAGCCGAAAATTCGGGCAGTCGTTCGGCCTTGTCGGCCCGGTACAGCTGTCTCATGCGCTCCACGCGCGCGGCGGAGGCCAGCATGTCCTTGTTGTTGGCGAGCGTACGGTCGATGATGGTGCAGAGCACCGTATCGCCATAGAAGCGCCACCACTCCATGTCGGCGATCGTCAGCGAATCGCGCTCTTCGCCGGCAATCCGGTCGGGCAGGTCGAGTTCGGGCTCCGCACAGTGGCGGACGGCCGAACAGGAACAGAATCCGAGCAGAAGCAGCGGCAGGAATATGAGTCGTTTCATCGTTTCAGTCTGATTTGTTGCATCCGCTCCTTGAGACGGTAAATCCACACAAAGAAGAAGGGCACGAAGACGATACCTACGGTAATGGCCACGAGCATGCCGAAGAAGACGCCCGTACTGATGCCCTGACGGCTCGCCGAGCTCGGTCCCGAGGCGAAGACCAGAGGCAGAAGTCCCAGGATGAAGGCCAGCGAGGTCATCACGATGGGACGGAAACGCAGCCGCGCTGCCGTCAGCGCCGCCGTGACCATATCGCGGCCCTTCTCGAGCTCCTCCTTGGCGAACTCGACGATAAGAATGGCATTCTTTGCTACCAGACCCACAAGCATCACCAGTCCGATCTGGAAATAGATGTTGTTCTCCAGCCCGCATACCCAGATGCCCAGATAGGCCCCGAGTCCCGCAACAGGCAGCGAGAGGAGCACCGCTACGGGGACCGACCAGCTCTCGTACTGTGCAGCGAGGAAGAGGAAGACGAAGAGGAAGGCGAGGGCCAGCACCAGACCGGTCTGTCCGCTCTCGTGTTTCTCCTGGTACGACAAACCGCTCCACTCCACGCCCACGGTCCGGGGCAGATGGTCGCGGACGATCTCCTCGAGCACACCCATCGCCTGACCCGAACTGTAACCGTGGGAGGCCTCGCCCGTAATGGTCGCCGAGGTGAACATGTTGAACCGCTTGATCGACCCGGCGCCCGTGGTGTAGTGTGTCGTACCGAGCGCCGTGATCGGAATCATGGCCCCGTCGGATCCGCGCACGAAGAAGAGGTTGAGATTCTCGCGATGGGCGCGATAGGGGGCTTCGGTATGGATATAGACACGGTAGATGCGGTTGAACATGTTGAAGTCGTTGACGTAGATCGACCCCGTGAAGGCCTGCATCGTGGAGAAGATGTCCGACATGGATACTCCCACCAGCTGCGCCTTGTCACGGTCCACATCGAAATAAAGCTGCGGTATCTCGCCCTGCATCGAAGAGGCGAGTCCCGTCAGTTCGGGCCGCTGCGCCGCATAGTACATCAGCGTATCCACGGCCCGCTGCAGTTCGGCATAGCCCATGTCTCCGCGCGCCTCGAGCACCATCTCAAAGCCGCCCGAGGTGCCGAGACCCGGAATGACGGCCGGAGTCGAAAGGTAGACCTTGCTCTCGGGATAGCGGCTCAGCTCCTGCTTCACCCGACGCATCACTTCGTTGATATCCTCCGATGCGCGCTCCTCCCAGGGTTTGAGAATTACCGTCAGCTGACTGCGTGCCTGGTTCGTTCCCAGACGGGGGCTCGAACCCGTCACGTTGAGCACATACTCGATATCGGGGTCATGCATCAGGAACTTCATGGCACGGTCGGTCACCTCGCGCGTACGTTCGATGGTGGCCCCTTCGGGCAGTTCCAGCTCCACGGTGAAATAGCCCTGATCCTCCTGCGGCATGAAGCTCTGCGGAACGAGGCGGTTCATCAGCCATATGCCGACCAGAATGACGCCGAAGGCGGCGAAGATGCGCCGCGAATGGCCGAGCGCTCCGCGGATCATCCGGCCGTACAGATTGTTGCCCTTGGCCAGCGCGATGTTGATACGGCGGAAGAGACGGTTTTTCTTCGAGCCGTCATCGGGCCGCAGAAAGAGGGCGCACATCACCGGGCTGAGCGTCAGCGCAACCACCGTGGAGATGATCACCGACACGGCAATCGTAATGGTAAACTGTCTGTACAGCTGTCCCGTGATACCGGGCAGGAAGCTCACCGGTACGAAGACGGCACACAGCACGAGCGACATGGCGATCAGCGCGCCGCCCAGACCGCTCATCGCCTTCTTCGTCGCCTCGCGGGGCGGGAGATGCTCCTCGTTCATGATGCGGTCCACGTTCTCGACCACCACGATGGCGTCGTCCACCACGATACCGATGGCCAGAATCAGACCCAGCAACGTCAGCATGTTGAGCGAGAAACCGAAGACGAGCATCACGCCGAATGTGCCGATCAGCGAGATGGGAACCGCCACGAGCGGGATAATCGTGGCTCGCCAGCTCTGCAGCGAAAGGTACACCACCAGTATAACGAGCAGCAGCGCCTCGAAGAGCGACCGGTAGACATGGTGTATCGACTCGGAGATGTAGGTGGTCATGTCGAACGGAATCTGATAGGTGATTCCTTCGGGAAAGCTGAGGCTGATCTCCTCCATGGTCCGCTTCACCGACTCGGCCACCTCCATGGCGTTGGCACCGGGCAGCATGTTGATGTTCAGCACTGCGGCATTGCCTCCGTTGATACCGCTCTCCGTATTGTAGGACTGGGCCTCGAGCGTGATGCGGGCCACGTCCTTCATGCGGATGATCGATCCGTCGGGATTGGCCCGGACCACGATGTCACCGAACTCGCTGGCCGACGAAAGACGGCCCTGGGCCGTGATGGGGATGGTCACGTCGAGTCCCTCCATGGGAGCCTGTCCCAGCACGCCTGCCGCAGACTCGCGGTTCTGGTCGCGGAGCGCCGTCTGCAGATCCTTCACCGTGAGGCCAAGGTCGGCGAGTTTGTCGGGCTGGACCCTGATCTGCATGGCGTAGTAACGGCTGCCGATGTTGGAGACGCGGCCCACGCCCGGAACGCGGCGCAACATGTCGAGCACGTTGAGCGTCGCGTAGTTCGAGAGGTAAATCTCGTCGAACTTCGGATCCGACGAGAGCAGCGTGATGGTCATCAGCCGGTTCGAAGCCTCTTTCTCTACGGAGATGCCGTTCTGCACCACCTCGGCCGGCAGACGTGCTTCGGCCTGCTTGATGCGGTTCTGTATATCCACGGCCGCCAGGTCGGGATCAATCGAGATGTCGAAGGTCACCGTCGCCGAGAAACCGCCCGAATTGGAACTCGACGACTGCATGTAGAGCATGCCGGGTGACCCGTTGAGTTCCTGCTCGATAGGGGTGGCCACGGCCTGCGACACGGTCTGCGCGTCGGCTCCCGGATAGGAGGCCGTGATACGCACCACGGGCGGGACGATCTGCGGATACTGGTCGACGGGAAGCAACGCCAGACCTATGGCCCCGACGATGACGATGACGACGGAGAGCACCGTCGAGAAGACGGGCCGGTCGATGAAGAAGTCGCTTTTCATGGCTCTACTCCTCCTTCGTTATCACTTCGTTGCTGCTGGCTACGAGCGGCTCGACCCGCATGCCGTGCGTGAGCTTGTGGTATCCCTCGACAACGATGTACTCCGAACGGGCCAGACCGCGCTCGACGATGATGTTGTTGCCCGTCTCGGGCCCCATCTCCACGAAGCGGCGCTCCACCACGCTGTCCGGCCGCACCACATAGACATAGGCGCCTCCCTTCTCGATTTCAACCGCCTTGGCCGGCACCACGATGGCGTTCTCGCGCACGTCGAGCAGCAGCCGCACACGCGTGAACTGTCCGGGCAGCAGTATATGGTCGGGATTGGGCATCTCGGCACGCACGGAGAAGGTACCGGTCTTGGGGTCGACCTGCGGATCGGCGAAATCCACCAGTCCGCGGTAGGGGTACTGCGAATCGTCGGCGAGCGTCACGGTGATGTAGGGATCCCATTTGCGCGTGGAATCCTTATGTCCCAGATTGACGTTGCGCGCACGGCTGCGCAGATAGTCGAGCGCCGTCATGCTAAAGTCCACGCGCACGGTATCGCTCTTGACCACCGTTGCCAGAAGCGACTGCCCGCCCGGACCGACGAGCGTTCCGATATCGGCATTACGCTCGGAAATATAGCCCGATATGGGTGATTCTACACTCGTATAGCTCAGAATCATCTCGGCCTGCGTGAGGTCGGCCTCGCAGACGGCCACGTCGGCCGCCGCGCTCTCGTAGGCCGCGACGGCATTGTCCAGATCGAGCTGACTCGCGGCGTTCTGTTCATAGAGCGGACGTATGCGCTCCAGGTCCCGTTTGGTCTTTATTTCCAAGGCGCGGGCCTTGTTGAGCTGAGCGCTGGCCTTGTTCGCGCGGGCACGGTAGAGCCTCGGGTCGATAATGAAGAGAGTCTGCCCCTTCTTCACGTAGGTTCCTTCGGCAAAGAGCATCCGTTCGAGGTAGCCCTCCACGCGGGCTCGTATCTCGACGAACTGCTGGGCCCGGATACGGCCCACATATTCGCCGTAGATGCTCACGTCCTCGGTCATGACGGGCTGTACCTCGACCACCGGCAGTTCGATCTCCACCGGACGGGGGCGGAGCAGCAGGCAGGCCGCAACGACGGCGGCAGCGGCAAGCAGGGCGGCGAAGAACCATTGTCTCCGGTTCAGGCGGACGGTGATGCGCGGACATCGGGCCGCCAGCTGTCCGAACCGTTCCAGGCTCTTCTCCGGTTTGAGTCTATTCCAGCGGGTCTTCATTCGGTCCAGTTTCATATACACTCGATTTGGGTCTTCGGTGATACTTCAAAGCTCGGGCCACGGGATGCTTCGGCAGGCAAACAGCTTGTCTTCAGCACCGTTTCACTCCGAAATTTCGCAAAGAAAACGATTTTTCCGTAGATTTCCGCTACAACCCCGTGGATTTTTTACACACCCGGCCGGCACGACGGCAAAAAAGGGAGGTCCCGGAGGGCCTCCCGGCAAAAGCGCCGCACGGCCATCACCCGGCATAGCTGTGCAACCCGCCGAGCAGGAGATTGACTCCGAAATAGGTGACGAGGACCGATAAAAACGCGGCCACGCAATAGGCATGGAAGTGGTCCGCGCGGCGGAACCACGGCAACGACCCGGCGTGCAGCGGAGCCGCATAGACGAGAAGCGTGACGAGCGCCCACACCTCCTTGGGATCCCAGCCCCAGTAACGCCCCCACGAGATATTGGCCCAGACCGCTCCGACAAAGATACCCGCCGTCAGAGCGAAGAGGGCCGGGTAGAGCAGCAGACGGCCGACAAGCTGCATCCGCACCGCTTCGGCCGGCCGCAGCCGGCACAGCAGGAGTCCCGTCGCGGCATTGAAAAGAAGCATCAGAAGCAGGGCGTAGGCGAACATCACCAACGCCACATGGATGCTGAGCAGCGGCGAATCGAGCACGGGAATCAACGGGGTAATCTGCGGATTCGATTCGCCCATCGTCGAGACCAGCAGCGCCAATCCCGCCGCAAGGGCTCCGAAAGACCACAACGGTCTGAAGCGGCGGCCGAAACAGAGCGTCAGCGACAATACGCACCAGGCCAGGAACTGCATCGTCTCGTAGCCGTTCGACAGGGGCCAGTGGCCGCTTGCACATCCGCGCAAGGCGAGTCTCAGCGTCAGGAAAGCAAATCCGAGAACGATGACCCCCATGCACAAACGGTGCGCCGTACGGCTCCGTACGGCGGAACGGCGGACCGTCCGGCGCAGCTGAAGCGCACAGACGGCAAAACCCGCCGCGACAAGCGCCATCGCCACGGCCCTCGAAAAATCCGAGGCATGATAGAGCCGCTCGGCACGGAAGCGCACCGGCGCGGGAAGCACCTCCCCGGCCTCGCGTTCCTGATAGGCTCGTATCCCGTGCAGCACCTCCGCCACGCGGTCGAAGTCGCGGCGGACAACCAGTTCGTTCACGTAGTTCATCGCGCTCCGGATGAAAACCCGCTGTTCGTGCGGCAGTTCACGCGGCAGATCGTCGACGAGCGAAGCCCAGCGCAACGACCCGTCCGTCGGATCGGTGTAGGGGAAAATACGCAGCATACCGCCCGAACAGAGCATGCCCACGATGCGGAACTTCTCATCGGCTTCGGCCGTCGCACGGTCCATCTTCCCGGTACGGAGGCTCTCCATCGCCACATTATGGAAATCGGAGAGGCAGACCCTGCGACCCTCCGCACCCAGACGACGGCGCACCCCGGCGCTACGGATCCGAATCATCGGCTCGTGTTTCCAGTCATCGTAGTAGAAGAGCCATCCCGAGAGCACCTGCTCGGCGGTCAGTCCGCCGTAACGGCTCCGTCCGCAAAGCTTGGCGGTAAATTCATGTGCAAGCGTCTCCAACGGACAGATACGGCCGTTATAGTAGACATAGAGTCCGCCCAGCTCCCGAGCCGTCTCACGCGGCAAGGCTGGCGGAACGGCGCCGTCAGCGGCCGAAGCCGAACCGACGGCAGTCGCGAACAGCAGGACGAAGGACGCACGCTTCAGGAGCGGAGAACGCAGCAACCGACGGAATCCGCTCCGCCGGTCGACGGCAAAGAGCATCATGGCGATACCGAGCAGCGCGTAACCCGCATACGTCACGCCTATGCCCCACGGGTCATGCGACACGGCAAGTATCGTCCCGCATCTGTCGGGATCGTAACCCGACTGGTAGAGCCGGTAACCCGACCGCACGAAGATGCGGTTCATCGAAACCACGCCTTCGAGATGCTCCGTTCCCTCCGTAATGCGGATGCGGCTCTCGAAATCCATCGGCACATCGGTACCCGGGTAGCGTTCGACACGGAAATCGAGCAGTTCCACTCCGAACGGAAAGGGGTGTTCCCGTCCGTCGCGGTCGGTGAACGCGAAGACCGCACCCTTATCCGTGCGCAGATGCACCGTCCCCTGCAGACCGGACACCCGCGTAATACCGGCACCGGCGACCACGACCAGCAGGGCCAGATGCAGCAGAAAGGCGGCCGGCTGCTTCGCAAGTCCGCGCCGTCCGATGTATGCGGCTCCGGAGACAGCCGCCAGGGTCCACAGCAGGGCGAACCACGCCGTTCCGTAGAGATGCGCCGAGCTCCACGCCGTTCCGTAGAATTTTTCCAATACGGTGGCTGCGGCAAGCACGACGACAATAAGGGCGAGCGTGCCGAACGAACAGTATTTCAATATCTTTTCCATATTCCGCAATTTCGCGCATCATCCGGACGACAACGGGAAGCGGACGGAAACGTCCGCTTCCCGCCTCTGTCCGGACAAGGCGAGCGTCAGATCGACTCGATGAACTTAACCACCGCGTCTCGATCCTGCTTGCTCAGTTCGCGGAACCGCTCCACCGTCCACCGGGCATCGCTCTCCGGTGCGCCGTGCCACATGATCGCCTCTATAACCGTACGGGCCCGGCAGTCATGCAGCCGGTCGTCGGCCCCCGTACACTTGCGGCTCAGGCCGCGGCCCCAGAGCGGTGTCGTGCGGCACCACCCCGTACGGATGTCGTTGACCATGTGCAGCCGGTGCTGTACCAGATCGCTGTAGGGCCATATCTTCTGGTGCGGATAGCGCGGCAGCCGGTTGTCACCGTCGGTGAAGAAGCCGTTCGGATCGGTGCATACGTCGTCACCCGTGGTCCACGTGGGACGGTGGCATGAGACGCATCCCATCTGGGTGAAGAGCTCCTTGCCGCGCTGCACCTCCGGATCGTCCAGATTACGGGCCGCAGGAACGGCCAGGCCACGGTGCCAGACCATGAAATCGACGTAGTCGTCGTCACTCATCTCGACGGGCAGCTCCTGGTTCATCAGATAGTCGTAGATGTCCCGCTCGACATCGCCCGTACGGTTCCACTCGGGAAAGAGACGGTAGAAGTCTGCCTGCACATCCGGATCCTTCGACGCCACTTCGGCATAGGTCGTCGTCATGTAGTGATAACGGCGGTCCGAGCGGGTCACGTTCGTGATGTTCCACATGGCATTGGCTCCGGCGGCATCCTGCAACGGGCCGCGGCTCAGCGCATAGGTGAACCGAAGCGGGTGTCCCGTATTGTTGTAGGTCTTCACCCAGTCGCCGCCCCGGAAGATGGCGGGATTCAGCTCCACGCCCGCCTCCTCCTGCCGGGCATACTCGGCTTTCAGATCGTCGTCGTCGATGGCATCGAGCAGTCCCGTACCGTAGATGCCGATGGTCGACTCAAGCCGCACGCGGACGTTCGCGTAGGGCACCTCGCCCTTTACCCCGATCAACGGGACATAATAGGCCTCCTCGGGGATGGTCACCACGGGATAAATGAGGCTGTAGCTCTCGCCGTCGGGAAAACGGTTGCCCCATTCGTCGGTATATTCGGGCCAGTCGATGCGGATCCGACTTTCATCGATCGGAGCCTTGAAGGGCTCCACGGCCTGCGTCTGGGGCATGCCGGTGAGCGACGTCAGATAGTTGTCGTCCTCGTCACTGATCACCAGCAGATAGCCGTTGCCCACCTGGTTGGTGTCGAACGTACCGGAGATGCGCTGTCCGTGGCCGTAGCCCGGATGGCAGTGCAGGCACGAGGTGCGGATGTAGAGCGGCCCGAGCCCGCGACGGACACCGGTCGTTCCCGTATGATACGGATGTTCGAAGAGCGCTTCGCCGTCGAGAAAGCGCTCGGTCATCATCGCGTCGGCATCGACCACGGGCGTAGGCTGTTCATAGGCCACCGACGTGGTATTGAACGCCGTACCCAGCTCACCGCCCGCATAGTACTCCTCCGCGAGCACAGGTTCCGTGCCGGAAACCGAATCGTCGCCGGTCGGCCCCTCCGGATCATCGGTGCATGCGGCGCTCCAGAGAAGCGCCGACAGACCGAAAATGATAGCTGTTGTCTTTTTCATGGGAATCCATTCTGTCAGGTTCGTGTGTTCCGCAAATAATCAGAGGGTCTCCTGCACCCGCTCGAGTGTCGTGACGAGCACGTCGTTGCAATAGTCGGCCGCCTCGTCCCATGCGGCATCCTCGTAGCGGAGTACAAAGGGACCGGGAGCCGCCTCGATCAGACGGATGGCCTCCTCGATCGTCGCCCGTACCTCGGTGTCGAGTCCGGCATCGACGCTCTTCACATAATCGCTGATCGAGGCTATGCCGTCCTGGCCCTGATAGGCATTGCGGATGCTGCGGATATTGTCCGCAAAGTCGGTCTGCGAATTGCGGCTGTAGGGAGACTCGACGTAGCTCTCCTCGCCCTCCTTGGCGGGCCGGCCGATTTTCTGTCCTCCCACTTCGGTGGCGATATCGATGCATCCCTGGATAATCTCCTCGGCCGCAGCGGCGTAGCTTACATAGAGGCTGCCGCCCGTACCGGCCTGACGCATGCTCTCGCCGTAATCGAAGGAGGGCTCCAGCTCGGCGTCGGTCAGGATCTGCTGCTTTTCGTCCGTCACGTTCTCCATACCGGCCCACGCGGCTTCCAGCCGGATGCACTGGTCGCGCAGGTCCGTGGCGACCGACACGAGGAAGACGAGCTGTGCGTGCGTGTACTTGTCCAGTGCACGGGGACCGCCCTCCTCGAAGATCATGTACTCCAGAGCATGGAAACCGAGCAGTCCGTAACCGAAGTTGGCTCCGGCATAGTCGGGATCGGCTTCGATGGCGGCCATCATGTTCTCATTGTCCAGGATACCCTGGAGCGCCGTCCGGTCGAGCGGCCACGAGTCGATATGCGGGTCGATATTGTAGTCACCCGCCGCACCATAGAGGAACGCCTCGCTCAGTTCCCAGTAGAGACGGGCCTCGATCCACGCCTCGTCCGCCGCCTCTACATCGGCCGTGGTCAGCTGTCCCGCATTGAAGCGGTCGAGCATCGTCTCGCAGGTGGCGAGCAGTTCGATGGAGGCGTCGGCCAGCGACTTGTAGGTGGGAATCACCGTCCGGTCCACGAAGGCCGTCACTCCGGCCGAGAGCAGGCGCTCCGACTCGCTTTGTCCCGCCGGATCGTCGGGACGGGATTCATTGCCACCGTCGTCACAGGCAACGGTACCGGCCGCCAGCGCGCAGGCGGCAAAGGCAAAAAGGCTTTTTCTGAGTAGATTCTCTTTCATACGTCTGTTTATTTGGTTAATGGTAATCATTCGTCCTTATCTGCGGAAAATGCCCGAATAGGCGACACCGAGCGAGAAGGAGGGTTCGTTATTGAACGGCGCCCTGAGCAGTCCGACGGCATACTCGGCCTTTATCACTACGTTGCGGATGGGGTAGTAGTTCACACCCACGGCCACACGCTGCCGGCCGCACCACTCCTGTGGAACGACCGAGGCATCGGTCTTGAACATCGAATCGTAGAATTCGTAACGGCCGAAAACATAGAAACGCTGGTTCCGCTTATGCAGGGCATCGATCCGGGAGAAGATGTCGTATCCGGCCTCGAGACCCGTGGCGACGGCATCCGAACCCACATACTGCTGAGGCGAGGTCGAGGCATTGGGCAGACGTCGGTTGAAACGCGAAATTTCGCCCGCATCGCTCAAATGTCCGTAGTCGAAGTTTCCGCGGACAATCCAGTCATGATCGTCGTAGCAGAAGTCGAACGAACCGAGCAGCACCGTGCCGCTCACCTTCTCGTAGGCATCGGTACGCACCCGGCTCAGCGTATTGCTGAAACTGTTGCCCGCATAACCGCTCAGACTCAGGCGCAGGCCGGCGACGGAACGGTTGTCCACGCGGAAGGCACCCGCATAGGCGTTGCCTATCTTGAACTCGTAGGGGCTGCCCGCTCCGCCGGCAATCCACACGTTGTCGCCGAAACGGTCGGAATCCAGACCCGGCAGAAACATCACCTCGTAGCGCCAGTCGCCCGTCTCGCCCCACAGAGCGATACCGGTCTCGTGCCACGTACAGGGAAGCACCGTATTCTCCCCCTCGGGACGATATGTTCCGAAAAACTCGGTGGGCGCATGGTGCGCATTGGTCGCCCCAACGGGAACGACCATGTGGCCCAGACGCAGATTGAGCTGGGGCATGAAACTCTTCTGAATCCAGAACTGCTCGAGTGCCACTTCGCCGCCACGTTCGACCTCCGATTCGTACTCGCCTCCCTCCTCGAACTCTATTTCGTAGGCACTCTCCGTGCCGCCGTGCTCGAACTCTATTTCGGTCCCCATCGACCAGCCGCGACCGAAGTCGTAGCCCAGATAGATTACCACATGCGGCAGATCGAACCGGCCGTGGCTCCGGTCGTCCTTGTAATTCTCGGGATAGAGATAGCGCAGATAGTTGTCGCTGTAGAAGTTGCGCGACATGACCGCTTCGCCGTATCCGCCTATTGTCAGGCGTGACGGCCGGTCGGCTCTTCTGCGGTTCTCGGCCGAAACCCCGTCGCGTATCTGCTCCTCCATTTCGGAACGCAGTTCACTCCGCAGCTCCTCCTTGATTTCAGCCTTCAACGATTCGAGCTCTCCGGGCGACAATTGCTCCTGGGCCGCGACGACGAACGGAACGGCCAGGGCAGAGAGTAGTAAGAGTTGTAATTTCATGGATGCTTTTCCTTTGATTTACACTGCAAAAGTAGAGTACGTCAAAGGTCCGGTCAATCCCGAATAATCAGTAAAAAAGCCCCTCGGCCATGCTCCGGATCAGTAAAAATGGGGATACCGTGAACCGGCGGTTTTCACGTTTCGGGCAAAGAGACCTCCTCGTTCCGGCCCGAAACGGAATGAGGCATGCGCATGCTGCCGACGCGCGGGCGACGGGGCCGGGTCCGACGGAGCACGTACAAAAAAGCCCTCTCCGAAGAGAGGGCTTTCTCACACACAAACATTAACAATACAAACAATGCGAAACGGCTATTTCTGAATCATTGTCTACGATGCAAAGGTCGTGGATTCGGCCGAACCGTACAATCGCCTGTAGTGTGTATTTCGATGGTTGGCATATCCCTACAATCAGGTACCGGCAAAGGTCTCAGGTCCTTCTCACCGCTCCCGGCCGTAGATCTCGTCGAGCAGGCGTGCCAGCCGCACCCCGCCGCGCAGCAACTGCCGTTCGATGAGGGGCGCCGCTGCAGCCACATAGTCGTACGAAAGATCATCCCCGGCGGGTGTCGTGCGGTAGATCTCCTCGCACAGCCGATGGCACTCCTCCACCCATTGCTCCGGCGTGCCGGCCGCCATGCCGCGCTGTTCGGCGGGCGTCACGCGGTCGATCTGCTCGGCCCACTCCGTGTAGCTCCAGCGGTGCGCCGCCTCGACAAGCTCCGTATCCCACACAGCATGAAGATTGGTGGGTTCGCCGAAGAAGGAGACCGCAATATCGTTGCCGCCTCGATCGCCGGGTCTTCCGGTGTGCATCGGACAGTGCATGTCGCCGAGCAGATGGACGAGCATGCGAAGTGCGACGGCCTCCTCGTCCGGCGACAGGCGTCCGCCTTTCAATCCGGCCACGATTCTGCCGACGGCCGTCAGCAGATCGCCCTCGGGAGGACGTACTGCATCGGCCGTCCCGCCCCCCTCGGGGATGTTGACATAGTGCCACGTCAGTGTCCCCGCATACTCGGGCGTATGGCTGGCCTGATCCATCCAGTTGGCCCAGTAGACCGGCGACTTACCGTCAAGTACGGCAGCGACCCGTGCCGCCACGGCGGGCGACAGGTGGCGTTCGGCAATCCGTGCCACAACATCGTGTCCCTTCTGTCCCCAGGCCATCAGCCCCTGCACGGTCACGAGCAACGCACAGGCCAGGGCGAATATCCGTCTCATCCGCATCAGTGGTTCATCGTGGCGAGGAACTCCTCGTTGGTATCGGTCAGATTCATCTGCTTCTGCAGAAACTCCATGGCTTCCACGGGTGTCATGTCCGACAGGTACTTGCGCAGCACCCACGTGCGGTTCATCACCTCGCGCGGCAACAGCAGATCCTCGCGCCGCGTACCCGATGCGATGACGTCGACAGCCGGATAGACCCGCTTGTTGGCCAGTCTGCGGTCGAGCTGCAGTTCCATGTTGCCCGTACCCTTGAACTCCTCGAAAATCACCTCGTCCATCTTCGAACCGGTATCGATCAGAGCAGTGGCGATAATCGTCAGCGAACCCTTCTCCTCCGTATTGCGGGCCGCACCGAAGAAACGCTTGGGCTTGTGAAGCGCATTGGCATCGACACCGCCCGAAAGGACCTTGCCCGAAGCGGGCTGTACAGAGTTGTAGGCACGGGCGAGACGCGTGATGGAATCGAGGAAGATCACCACGTCGTGGCCGCACTCGACCATACGCTTCGCCTTTTCAAGCACCATCTCGGCCACCTTCACATGGCGCGACGCCTGCTCGTCGAAGGTCGACGCCACCACCTCGGCCTTCGTGTTGCGAGCCATTTCGGTCACCTCCTCGGGACGCTCGTCGATCAGCAGCACGATGATGTAGACCTCGGGATGGTTGTCGGCGATGGCGTTGATAATCGACGTCATGAGCATCGTCTTGCCCGTCTTGGGCTGCGCCACGATCAGACCGCGCTGACCCTTGCCGATGGGGGAGAAGAGATCGACGATACGTGTCGAGAGATTGTTGTGGCCCTTGCCCGTCAGACAGAATTTCTCGCTCGGGAACAGCGGCGTCATGTACTCGAACTGCACGCGGTCGCGTATGTACTCGGGCTTCAGACCGTTGATCTCGGTTACACGCACGAGCGGGAAGTACTTCTCTCCTTCGCGCGGCGGACGGATGGTGCCCAGCACCGTATCGCCCGCCTTCAGACCGAAGAGCTTGATCTGCGACGGCGAAACATAGATGTCGTCAGGCGAATTGAGGTAGTTGTAATCGGCCGAGCGGAGGAACCCGTAACCGTCGGGCATGATCTCCAGCACCCCCTCGCCCTCGATTTCGCCGGCAAAGTCATCCTTGGTAATCACCTCGTCATCGAGCGACGGACGGTTCTGGGGATGTGCGGGTTCCGCTTCGTGTCCGCTCTCGGGATGCGCGGCAGCCGCCGTCTCCTCGGGCCGCACTTTGGGTTTGCGTCCGCGACGCTTGGGCTCGGACGGCCGCTCTTCGGGTCCGGCGGGATGCGGACCTTCGGCTCCGACGGCATCGGAGGCAGCTTCGGGAAGCGTCTCGGAAGCCGTTCCGACCGGTCCGGACACCGGAGCTTCGGCCGTCGTCTCCGTCACGGCGATACGGGGACGGCGTCCGCGCCGGGCCGGCTGCGGCACAGCCGCCGGTTCGGGAAGCGCCGCCGCGCCGTCGCCGGTCGAGGCGGCGACAATCCGTTCTATCAGTTCGCGTTTCTTGACCATCACGTTGGTAAGCCCGACGGACCGGCCTATTTCGCGCAATTCGACGAGGGTCTTGCCCTCGAGCGCCTTCAAATCCTGCATAAAAAAGTATATCCTAAAAGATTGTCTTGTCGGACGGTCGTCCGACAACCCGGAATTTCCGAACGCAAAGATAGCGCTTTATTTCAAAAAGCAAAACCGGACGGGGAAATTCCCGATGCCCGGCCGGCAACTCCGCATGACCCAGCGCCGACCGGCGGAAACGTACCGGAAGGGTAGGGGCTCAGAGGTCGTGCGACAACGGCGCGGGGACCGTATGCGAAGCGTCGAAGTCGCCCCAGCGATCGGCAATCGAATCGAGCGTGGCAAAAAGTTCTGGAATATCCGTAAGAGTAACGAGCTTCAACCGCGTGCCCTTGAAGTCGGGCAGTCCCTTGAAATAGTTCGAGAGATGGCGGCGCATCTCGATTACACCGACATACCCGCCCTTTATCTCGATCGATTTGGCCAGATGCTCGCGAGCGATGGCCACCCGTTCGCGTACGGAGGGCTGAGGCAGCTCCTCACCCGTGGCAAGGTAGTGTCTGATCTCGCGGAAAATCCACGGACGGCCATAGGTTGCCCGACCTATCATCACGCCGTCCACGCCGTAGCGGTCGAACATCTCGCGGGCGCGCGGACCCGAATCGACATCTCCGTTGCCGATAATCGGAATCCTGATCTGCGGATGGCGCTTCACCTCGCCGATGAGTCTCCAGTCCGCCTCGCCTCGGTACATCTGCGCACGCGTCCTTCCGTGAATCGTCAGGGCGGCAATACCCGTATCCTGCAGTCTAAGCGCCACCTCCACGATGTTCTTCGACTCCTCGTCCCATCCCAGGCGGGTCTTCACCGTCACGGGCAGCCGCACGGCCTCCACGATGCGGCGCGTCATCTCGACCATGAGCGGTACGTCGCGCATCATGCCCGAACCGGCCCCCCGGCCGGCAATCTTCTTCACCGGACAGCCGAAGTTGATGTCGATCAGATCCGGACCCGCCGCCTCCGCCATACGGGCCGCTTCGACCATCGGCTCGATGCGGTTTCCATAAATCTGGATACCCACGGGACGCTCCGTGTCGTCGATACGCAGCTTGGCAAGCGACTTGGCCGCATCGCGTATCAGACCGTCGGCCGAGATGAACTCGGTATAGACCATATCGGCCCCGAAACGCTTGCACATGTAACGGAACGAAGGATCCGTCACATCCTCCATCGGAGCGAGGAAGAGCGGGCGCTCGCCCAACTCGATACCGGCTATCCTCATGCCTTCTTCTCCTCTTCCTCCCCGGTCCTGCTCACGAGAATCTTGTCGATACGGGCGCCGTCCATATCCACGATCTCGAAATGGAACGTGTTCCATACGAGCTGCTCGCCCGTCTGCGGAATATGCTCCAGTTCATCGAGAATCAGTCCGCTGATGGTATTGTATTCGCTGTGCGGAAAGACATCCTCGACTCCGAAATAACAGAGGAAGTCGTAGAAGGGACACTGTCCGTCGACCAGCGCGCTGCCGTCGCTGCGCGGCACGATATCGGGCTCCTCACGCTCCTCGGGCATGGTGCCGATAAGCGCCTCGAGCACGTCGCGCAGCGTGACGATGCCCTGCGTGACACCGAACTCGTCACAGACGATTCCGTAGCCGAGATGCTCGTTGCGGAGCTGTTCGAGGGCGTTGTATACCTCGGTCTCCTCGTGGAAGTACTTGGCCGGCTGCATGATTTTGGCCACCGAGAAGTCGGCGTCTCCGATGTGGGCGAAGAGGTCCTTCAGATAGACCACGCCCTCCACACGATCGAGGCTCCCGCTGGCTACCGGATAACGGTTGTGGGGACTCTCCTCGACCAGCTTGCGGATGCTGTCGGCCGTCATCGAAAGGTCGATCCAGACCGTCTCGCTTCGGTGGGTCATGATCGACTCCACCTTGCGGTCGCCGAGCGAGAAGACACGGCCCACGATCTGCTGCTCAACCTCCTGCACCTCGCCGTCCTCGGCCCCCTCCTGGATGATCGACTTGATTTCCGCCTCGGTCACCTTGCTCTCGGCCTCCTTAAGTCCCATGAGACGGGTGACACCCTCGATGCTCCGCGACAGAAGCCATACAAAGGGCGAAGCCACCACCGAAAGCAGATGCATGGGCCGCGCAACGGCCTTGGCCACACCCTCTGCGGCATTCATGCCGATACGCTTGGGCACCAGCTCGCCGAAGACTATGGTCACATAGGTGACGATGACAACGATGACCGCCTGGGCCAGCGTCGTGGCCGTAGCCAGCGGAAGCCCCGTGGAGGCGAGCACTTCGCCGAAACGGTCGGCGAGCGCGTCGCCCGAATAGATACCCGTAAGAATACCGATGAGCGTAATGCCGATCTGCACCGTCGAGAGGAACTTGTCGGGGTCTTCGGCCAGCCGGAGCGCGCTTTGCGCCCGTTTGCTGCCCTGTTTCGCCTCCGTGTTCAGGCTCGACTTGCGGGCGGAGATGAGCGCCACCTCCGACATGGCGAAGAGACCGTTGAGCAGAATAAGCAGCAGTATGACGAGGATTTCCATAAGTATCGGTTCGTAGAGCGGGACAAAGATACATATTGTTCGGAAATATCATAGCACCGCCACGGGTTTCTTTCACGGCGGAACCGCATCGGAAGATTGGTTTTTGCCCGAAAAACGCTAAATTTGCGGCAAATTTTTCGATGAAACGATGACAAGGACAGAAAACTTCGTGGCGGACGCCGTGCTCCGCTCCGTGGAGGAGCTCTACGGAAAACTCGACGCAGGGCAGTTGCAGATTCAGAAGACCCGCAGGGAATTCGACGGAGACTATACGCTCGTGGTCTTCCCGTTACTGCGCCGAAGCCGCAAATCGCCCGAAGCAACCGCCGCGGAGATCGGCGAGCACGTCGTGGCCCACACGCCCGAGATACGCTCCTACAACGTCATCAAGGGCTTCCTGAACCTCTCGCTCGACGGCTCCTTCTGGCAGGCCCGATTCGCCGAGATCGCAGCCGACGAGGCATTCGGCCGCGCCGCCTCCACGGGCCGCACGGTGATGATCGAATATTCGTCGCCCAACACGAACAAGCCGCTCCACCTGGGACACGTGCGCAACAACCTGCTGGGCTACTCGGTGGCACGGATCCTGGAGGCCAACGGCCATACGGTCATCAAGGCCAACCTGGTCAATGACCGGGGCATACACATCTGCAAGTCGATGCTGGCATGGAAGCTCTACGGTGGCGGAGAGACACCCGCCTCGTCGGGCATGAAAGGCGATCATCTGGTCGGCAAGTACTACGTCGAATTCGACAAACACTACAAGGAACAGGTGAAGGAGCTCGTGGCGTCGGGCCGCAGCGAGGAGGAGGCCAAGAAGGAGGCCCCCATCATGCGCGAAGCCCAGGAGATGCTGCGCCGCTGGGAAGCCCGCGATCCGGAGGTCTACGCACTGTGGGAGACCATGAACGGATGGGTCTACGAAGGTTTCAACGTTACGTACAAGGCGCTCGGCGTCGACTTCGACAAGGTATACTACGAATCGCAGACCTATCTGCTCGGCAAGAACATCGTCGAGGAGGGACTGCAGAAGGGGGTATTCTACCGCCGGCCCGACAATTCGGTATGGATCGATCTCACGGCCGACGGGCTCGACGAGAAGCTGCTGCTGCGCGGCGACGGCACCTCGGTCTACATGACGCAGGATCTGGGCACCGCCTTCCGCCGCTTCGAGGATAACCGGCTCGACGAGATGATCTACGTCGTGGGCAACGAACAGAACTACCACTTCCAGGTGCTCAAGCTCATCCTCAAGAAACTGGGCTACGACTGGAGCGACCATATCTTCCACCTCTCGTACGGCATGGTCGAACTGCCCGAAGGCAAGATGAAGTCGCGCGAGGGAACCGTGGTCGATGCCGACGACCTGATAGCCGACATGGTGCGCACCGCCCGCGAGATGTCCGACGAACTGGGCAAGCTCGACGGATGCACGGCCGACGAGGCGGATGCCGTGTCGCGCATGGTAGGACTCGGTGCTCTCAAATACTTCATCCTCAAGGTAGACCCCAAGAAGACCATGCTCTTCGACCCGCGTGAATCGATTGACTTCAACGGCAATACGGGTCCCTTTATCCAGTATACGCACGCACGTATCCGCTCCATGCTGCGCAAGGCCTCCGAGGCGGGCATCGCCATCGACGGGCCCGCGACGGCGTCCTACTGCCCCGAAGAGATCGAACTCGTCAAGCTCCTCTCGGAGTATCCCGCAACGGTCGCGGCTGCAGGCGAGAACTTCGCCCCCTCGCTCGTGGCGGCCTACGCCTACGACCTGTCCAAGCAGTTCAACGGCTACTATCACGACCATCAGATACTCCGCGAATCCGATGCCGAAGTACGCCGCATGCGCCTGCAGCTGGCAGCACAGGTGGCCCGCATCATCAGCAGGGCCATGGCCCTGCTGGGTATCGATGTACCAGAGCGCATGTAGGGCAGAACGGAGACAATTCCTTCCGGTCGCCGCGCTCGTCGGAGCG